>CAYWVB010000009.1:0-14162 GCA_964461595.1 uncultured Terrimonas sp.
ATCAACATCTTCAAACAACATTTTTTTAATCAAATTCCTTAACTAAACGACATTGAATTTCAATCCCATGCGAAAAATTGAAATGAGTTCTCTTTTGCGGGTTTTAGCGCCGTAGCAGGTACTTTCAGCCCTGCCGTGGCTGAGGTATTATTTATGTTTAATGGTAGTTATTCAACTATAAACTTCCTGGTCATTACCTGTCTTTCATTTTGCAGGCGAACAAAATATGCACCGGACTGTATCTCAGGCAAAAAAGACTGGGCTGCGGCAGTGAGCGATATTTTTTTATGCATTATCATTTTGCCTGCCGCATTTATTACAGTAAGTTCAGCACTTACCGGTTTGTCAGACGAAACTTTTATTCTTACCTGCCCGGGCCTGCCGGGGTTAGGTATAATCTGTAGGTTAAAATATATATATCCCGACCGGTCTGCGGAAACAACCGGAGAATAAGTATACTTCCCGTCCTGATCCCGTTGTTTTATACGGTAATAATATTTTTTTATGCCGGCTGATATTTGCTTATCAGTAAAATGATACGAATGCGTTTCAGAATTCCCCGCAGCTTTTATGGTAGCCATTTGTATAAAGCGCTCTGCATTTTCTGATCGTTCAATATCAAATTCGTCCACATGTACCTCATTAATGGTTTCCCATTGCAGTTTATTGGATGCTTCTGCTTTGTCAAACCACGCTTTTACACTTTTCCATGTTAAAGGCAGGGCTCTGGAAGCCACCACCCTGAATGTATCTGCAACACAAGCTTTATCGTCCTTAACGATATAGGTCTCTGTGCTTTCAACGGCAGGCGTAATTGTTATGGACGATGTAGTTTGATTATCCGTCCACAAATAAGCGCCGATATACGAAGCCTTTAAAGTGACCGGTGTGCCAATTTCAATATTATAGGTGATATTTCGGTTTACATTTTTCATCATGGTAACCCTGTCTTTTATAATGCCGCCCCCGGTTATCCATTTGGCGTCGAGCCTGTTGCCTTCCACTTCCAGTATCAAAGCACCCGGCTCCTCCTTATTGGAATAATACATGGCATGGTGCGGGAACCCGGCGACCAGGCCGGCGCCATAGCGCTGACCTGCCGAACCGGTGACAACGTATAATGTACCATTGTTGCCTGTGGATTCCGTCTTGTAATAAGGACAGGAATTTGTTGTTCCGTCATATTTTCCGCTGGAAGTGCTCAGGGCATATAATGACTCATCAAAATCGGAAGATGTACCGTAGTATCCTTTCAGTAATTTGGTGCGCTCATATACATGACTATGGCCACATAGTATCAGGTCTGCGCCATGGTCTTCAAGTATTTTTATAAAATTTGTTCTGATCTGGATGAGATCATCGTTGCCAACAGGATCATCTGAATCATGCGATCCTTTTGTAAAAGGAGGATGGTGCCAGTAAGCAATTACCCAGTCCTTATTGGTATTGGCTTCCAGGTCTTGTATAAGCCATGCTGCCTGCAGGTTGGGAATCTCGTACATTTTTTTGCCATCACTTCCAATACCGTAAGAATCAAGCGAAATGAAATGAATATTGCCAATATCAAATGAGTAGTAAGATTTTGTTCCGGAAGGATGACCGCCGGACTCGGCGGCTGCAGGCACTGTAAATATGGAATAATAGGCGTTATTATGTGCGGTTCGCGCGCCGGAGGGCCGATCATAATCATGATTGCCGGGTGCCGGGTATAGCGGGCTTTGCTTTAGAAATTTGTCTTTATAATAATTAAAGAAGGCTGAAGTATATTGTTCATCCAATCCGCTGGGGTATGCATTATCTCCCAGCAGTATCCAGGCATTCATATCATTTTCACCGAGATAATCAATTATACTGTTACGAACAGCCAGTTGGTTGGCATCGTTGCTGCCGCAATCCCCAAACACGCCTATCCGGTATAATTGCTTTTCTCCAACGAGGGGGAGTGTTCTGAAAAAATTATCAGCATCCCCCTGCAAAACACCTGCGCCTCCCTCTATGCTGTACCAGTATTTTGTATAGGGGGAAAGCCCGGTTATTTTAAGCTCGTGCTCTGTTTTAGGCGGGAGGTCTTCCACGGTATTCATCAAAGCATCTGCAGATGTGCCGTATTTCACCCGGCTTATGGTAGCAATATCCGTTCTCCACCGAATGTTCATGCTCGTACTCGTACCCATTTGCAGGTAGGGACCGCGGATCAATACCTGCGCATTGGCACATATAAAAAGCAGGCAAAAAAAAATTGAAAACCCTGTTGCTTTATTCATATTAATGTGTAACTAATATATAAAACTTTTCTCATCTTTTCTCCTGTCGGGTATTTCAAATTTTCGCACCATTTTCCGGGGCTGATTAAAAAGTTCGTTGAACATTTTTCGATTGCAGTAGCCATAAAGGCTCATCTGTAAGTGATTCAATAAAATTCACCAGGCTGGCGATTTCATCCCGGGTGAGATTCAAAGGCCTGGCAGAAAGGGTTTGCTCCGGGGAATGCAACCCCATGCCGTTCCCTCCGCCTTTGTTATAGAATTCCATGACCTCGGTCAGTTGCTTCAGGGCGCCGTTGTGCATGTAGGGAGCAGTTTTTGCGGCATTGCGAACAGCAGGTATTTTAAACGCGCCTATATAGAACGGCGCCGGCATAATATGATAACGCCCGCTATCGGCGTCAGCAACAGGTTTGCTGAAGTCAGCATTCGTCGTCATTCCTAATGATTCTACTTCTGAAATATTATATAAGGGGGGAAGCAATCCGTTGAACAGCGGCGCGAAATGGCATGTGCCGCATTGCGCTTTGCCCATAAACAGGTTAAAGCCGGCTATTTGTTGCGCAGTCAGGGCAGCTTTATCACCATTCATATATTTATCAAAAGCGGATGTCATGACCGGTAAAGATCTCTCATAGGCTGCAATAGCTTTGGCAATACGCTGAAAAGTGATACTTCCCTGTTTTCCGTGCACGGGGAAAGCTTTTGCAAACTGCCTCCTGTATTTTCTGTCGGCCGCCAGCTTTTTTGTCACCTGCCCGGTATCAGCGTTCATCTCGTTGACTGCTGCAGTTACGTCAAATACCTGATGAATCAATGTAGGCGCCCTTCCATCCCAGAAATTAGTATGCTGATACGCGGCGTATAATATAGAAGGCGCATTCCGGCTTACAACATTTTTACCGTCCAAAGCGATACTCTGCTTTAATCCATCGGTAAAATATTTGTCAGGCAAATGGCAGGAGGCGCAGCTTCGTTTGTTATTCCCCGACAACTTTTTTTCAAAGAACAATTTTTTGCCAAGCGCAACGAGCTGTGGCGATGCGTCAGTATCAGCAGTATCGAAGGAGCTGACATCCAGGAATTTTCTATCAAACAAATGATCTGCTTCATAATTTAATATTGTTGCTGCATGTGCTTCCTTATGCAGGGATTTTATTAATAATGCCGTTTGTTTTTGCAGTGGAAGCATAGCTTCCGTCAGGAAATACATCCTGTCAAAAGCATCAAACGAACCTGCTGCATGTAATATAGCTATGGACCTGGCGAGATAAAACGAAATACTGTCTGAGAGTATTTGATTCGTTTTAAGGAACGGCGCTATATTTTCCCGGAAGGAAAGCAGGGAGCTTGCTGATTCTGTAATGCCTGTTTTCAAAAGTGGCGCATCATATCCCGTAATATTAAGTGCTGAGATCCTGATCAGCTCCAGGCGCAAGCTTTCAAGGATACCCTCACTGGCGACCGGGAGGTTATATAAAAGCCCCGCCATACCTTCAGCAGATAGAATGACCACATCTGCGTTGTCAAGCAATTCCTTTTTGCGCTCCGGTACGTTTTTATCAAACAAGAGGTCTTCGATCACCCGGAAGCCTGCCGGCCAGCGGTATTCAAGAGTAGGCTCCTCCACTTCGTATACGGGAGGAAGGTTAATTCTCATTAGCTGGTTCCCGAAAAAATACTCAGTGAAAAACTCTATCTTTTTATAACTATCCCTGCATAGCCTGAGCTGATCCCTGGCATTTTGTATGGAAGCAGTATCATTTGCAGATATGCCCGCTATGGCTTCCCTTAATTTTTTTGCAGAAGAAATAAAGGGAGGAATATGTGATTTGAAATATTGCAGGGTATTGCCAACGCCTGTTTCACCAGGAATATCCCGTCTAAAGGCAAATCCTGAAAATATGACAGACACAATTACGGCAACGGTCAGTACCTTTCTCAAAAATGTGCGTTTGAAAGCGTTAGTGCTGTTGGATAAACAGCGGCAATATATACAACTAAATTCAGCAAAAAAAAGGCTTCCTGGAAAAGAAGCCGATTGCGTTTTTTAAACGCGTATCATGAGAAAACAAGTTTAGACCAGCCTGCTGTATCTCCTGTTATTCAACAATAGCCGGGATCATGTTTTTTTTCTTCATCTGTTGTAGTGCTATGAGAAAAATAGTTATAAATATTATCCCCGCTATGGCTTCTGCAGTAAGCATATACCTGCTGCCGAATTTATCATGCGTCCACCCGTCGAAAGTGGTCATGTATACTACCGGCAAATTGCCTAAAGACGACATCAGAGAAAACTTTGTAGCGGTATGCCTTTTGCCTATCACAAAAAGGATTACGGCGGTGTAGGCAGCATACATTAGCCCGGTGCAAAATCCATAAATGAGCACACCGGAGATATAGGTTGCCGGACGGTATGGAAGCACGGCTATCAAAACAGTGACCAATGCACAAATAATCCCAATACCCAGATAGGCATTCCAAATGCCCCAGCGGTCTGCGATGAAACCTCCTGCAATGCAACCCAGAGCGCTTACACCGCCACATAGCAGACCGGTAACAAGTACAACGATATCTGCATCTGTGTTCCAGTCTTTTGCCACAGCCGACCATATATTTGCCATAGCGCCGGTGCCAATCGGCATAATGATAAGTATCATTGCAAACAATGCTACGGGCGATTTGATCATAGCTAAAATATCCCTGCCCATTACTTTTATTTCATACGCTATTGTTTTTTCTTTTAGGTATGGAATATCTTTGATCACAAACATAACCATTGCAAAAAATATAGATGCCCCGCACAATACCATACCTGCTAAAATAAGATTGTAATGCGTGGCAAGCCACAAACCAACGCCACCTCCAATGCCGGTGCCGGCAAGATTCCCGGCCTGGTACCACCCGCAGGCTGCTCCCTTTTTATTTTCCCTTATACGCCTGGCCATAAGAGCATTAATGGGCAACAGGGTAATGGTGCCTGCCACCTGGGATACAAATACAATTATGGAAAGTAAACTGGCGCCTTTTACGGTAAACGGAATAAAGCAAAGCAGCAATACAGAAGCAATACATGCCGACAAACTCAGCCAATACCATTTATGCAAACTGAGCGACAGATCTACTATAGGTCCCCAGGCAAAACGCCACAGGTTGGCCGAAAGCCCTATCGCGACAATGCCTGCCGTAAGCGCCACCGGAAACCCGTTCCGGGTAAGCAGGAAAGGCAATGTCACTGTTACAAAGCCCTGGCTGATCCCCATGGGCATTATAAGAAAAAGAATGTAAATCGGTTTGGTGTATTTATTTTTTGCCTGCATATCACTTCTGTGTCAATAATGACATGCTGTAATACATTATCTGCGAAACGATCTTTCCCTTTTCATCAAAGCCACTGCTGATGTGTACAGGAAGCACAATTGTTTTTTTGTCTGCTTTCCGCACTACATTAAATTTCCACCACGACAGCACTTCCCGGCCATTGTCCATTTCGTATTCCAGGTAATCGGGATAGCCAACCATGTCTATGCTTTTGATCTCAAAATCATCCAGGAATTTTTGCCAGTTGGCTTTTGTCTCTGCTTTGGTAGAATATTTGCCCCATTCGACATTGATATCATATATCCTTGCTTCATCGCTGAAGAAGCTCAGGCTTTTATCCAGATCGCCTTTTTCGAAGGCATATACGGCCTTGCGAAGGGTATTAATATTTTCGTGGTGATTGTAAATTTTTCCATTGGTGCGGTTGGAAAGGCTGGCAAAGATCTCATCAATGACCTTCCCATTGCTGTAGTTAATGATCCTTTTTATTTTATTGTCTTTGGTAAGATAGTAAATGCGCTGGGCGGCAGCATCTAATTTTACACCGGTGGCTTTATGCACGCCTTTTACCATCAGCCAGTCCTGCACCACTGTTTCGCCGTCCTTGTTGTCTTTTTTGTATTCCAGGGCATCGGGATAAGAACCCGGAACCGGCTCTATGGCAAAATAATCCAGTTCCCTGCTGTAGCGAAGAATATTGTTCAGATAAGCCGTTTTAGTGGTAGCCGGATCGCTTAAGCTGGTCGTTGTGCCATTGTACGATTTAAAATCATCCGTTAAAAATCCGGCAATTGTAGCCGAATCACCGGCTACGGTGGCTTTTTCAAATTCCTCTACCACGGCAATCGCCGGATGCTCTATGTATATGGCCCCGTTGTTCTTTTTTTGTGTGAAAGCTATACTATACAAAAAAGCAAAAGCGAAAAGAAGTACTGACTTTTTCATTGTAATAGTTTTTAAAAGTGACGACATCAATGGAACAGTGAAAAGGTTTATTAAACAGGAGCGGTTGAAATCAACTGCGCGGGTGATTGCAATACACCTGTAGATGCAGGCAGGATGAGCGGCAGGCGTTCCGTAAATATTGGTGCCTCAAAGTTCTGTTGTAAGCGGGCGTTTTGTGAGTATATTTTTGGCATCCAATGCCACATTTCCGTCTTTTATCAGGATAAATTGTGCAGGGATGGGACAAATTGCGCGACAGGCGGTTTGCGGAGCTACAAAATTTTGTTGTAGGAGTGAATAGATACGTGCCAAGTGTTTATCTTTATAGCGATGCCTGAACGCTGCTGTCTTCCCGCCCTTTTTTTACTTATCTTTTCCATATATGGAAATGCTGTGGGGGCCCAAACCAATGCCGGCTTTGAAGCTGTTTCCACCGCACAGGGGCTTTCGCAGGGGCTGATTAATGATATGCTGCAGGACAGGGATGGTTTTATATGGATTGCTACCAAGGGCGGGCTGAACCGTTATGATGGCTACAGCTTTAAAATATTCACTACCGATCCGCAGGATGCTGCTTCCATCAGCAGCAATGCTGTAAGTAATTTGCTGGAAGACAGCAGGGGCAGGCTTTGGGCAGGCACCTATGATGGCGGTGTGAATGTATATAATAAGAAGACCGGGCAGTTTTTGCGGATTGTTCATAAGAAAAGTGATCCCTCGGGTCTTTCCAGCAACCGGATAGATGCTGCCATGGCAGAATTGCCCGATGGTCGCATATTGTTATACCCGGAGGGCGGCAGGCTTAGTATTATTTCACTGCCTGATAGCGAAAATCCGGCAATAACTACATTGGCTGTCCCGGGAAACCAACCCGTTTTAGGAATAGGTAAGGATGATAAGGGGGTTATCTGGGTGGGCTTATCCGACAACAGCATTTATATTTTTAATCCCTCCACCTCCGGTTTCGAACTTTTATACAATGGGCATCAGTTTACCGGGCTTATAGAAAAAACCGGTAAAATTTTGTCTGCAAAATTCAGCCAGACCTTTGGCTTTGGGATACTCCCGATTACCAGAACAGCTTTAATAGACTCTACCGGTCAGTTACAACGCAATATGCTCCGCAACGGGGCAGGCGGCGGGCTGGTATTTGATGGTCATTTTCCCTTCAATACCGGTACAGCCTGGGGATGCAACATTTACGACCTGACCGGAGTAAAAGCCGGGGATAATATCAATGGCGGGTATGCCCGCAACTTAAAAACGGATGTACGGGATCAAAATATTAAATGCCTGCTGCTTGACCGGTCGGGGGTGCTGTGGGTAGGAACAATGGGGCACGGTATTTACAGATACCGCATCGGCAACAACCGTTTCAATCCCCTGCTGCCGAATATGAGCCTGCAGCGGATCACGGTATGGCATAACGGTATGCTTTACGTGCAGGGCTGGCGGGCTGCTAAATTATTAACCCCGGAAGGAGAAGAACGCATTAGCCCGGTCGCCTCTGTTGTGACGGCTGCCCCTGCTTACACCCAGGTGCTGCAAACCAGCGATGGCAGCTACTGGGTATATTGGAACGAGCTGAAAAAATTGTACCGGTACAGGGCTGATCTGAAATTAACGGCTGTTTACAGCGAGCCGGCAAGCTCCCAGGTAACAGAGCAATTGCAGCCTATGATAGAAGACAGCAAACACCGTATCTGGGTTTGCGGAGCCAATGGCACACTGGCAAGGATTGACCCGGCTACCGGCAGCATATCAAAATTTGTAATAGATATTCAACAATATACAGGCACACAGGCGCTTACACAAACCAATGCATTCTATGAAGATGGACAGGGCATTTTCTGGCTGGCTACCGAACATGGTTTTGCAAGAGTAGCATTTGCAGATGACGAAACAGCGCCGCAGCTGAAATGGTTTAAAAATATTCCCGGCAACAGCAATTCGCTTAGTTATAATTATGTTTCCTGGTTTATGGACGACCCGGTCAATACGGATTATTTATGGATATGCACCAAGGGCGGCGGACTGAACCGGATGCAAAAATCAACCGGCAAATTTATGCATTATACCACCAGGGAGGGACTACCTAATGATGTGGTGTATGGCGTACTTGCCGATAAATCCGGTAATATCTGGGGCAGTACCAATAAGGGGTTATTCTGTATGCTTGCCGGCAAAAAGGAGGAGAAACCGGTATGTAGAATATTCAGCACCAGCGACGGATTGCAGGCAGATGAATTTAATACCAACGCATTTGCCAAACTATCCAATGGCGATCTTGCATTCGGAGGGGTGAACGGGCTGAATATTTTTAACCCGCAAAAAATACTGTCCACAGGTTTTACGCCCAATGTATTTATCACAGGCATACAGATAGGCAATAAAAATATAACTCCGGGCGATGAAACGGGCCTGCTGAAAGAAACCATTGAACAAACGGTTTCGATCACACTTACCCATTTGCAGGATGTCGTAACGCTTGAATTTTCATCGCTCGATTTTAGTGACCCATTGCATAACAAGTATCGTTACCAGCTATCAGGTATAGATAAAGACTGGATAGAAAGCGGTACACGCCGGACAGCGACCTATCTTCATTTACCTGCCGGCAATTATGTTTTTAAAGTGCAGGGCAGCAACAGCCAGGGCATCTGGAGCAATAAAATAGCGGAGCTGAAAATAAAGGTATTGCCTCCCTGGTGGCGGAGCTGGTGGGCATATATGCTGTATGGTTTGTTGATCGCATTGGCTATACGCGCTTACCTGAGGTTTAGTGTGAATAAGGCAAAACTGCAGTCACAGTTAAACTACGAACAGCTGGAAGCCAAAAGAGTAAGAGAATTAGATACCATAAAAACACAGTTGTATACCAATATAACCCACGAATTCCGTACACCCCTTACCGTTATATTGGGTATGGCCCGGCAGGTTGTAGAAAAACCCACCGAGCAATTTGATGCCCGGATGGATATGATCATGCGCAATGGGCGTAACCTGCTGAACCTGATAAATCAACTGCTGGATCTCTCCAAGCTGGAAGCGGGTAAAATGCAATTACAGTTATCGCACGGAGATGTCATCCATTTTCTGCGTTATATAGTTGAATCCTTTCATTCACTTGCTGAAAGCCAGCAAAAGCACCTACATTTTTTAACGGATATTGATGCCCTGTACATGGAATTTGACAGGGAAAAATTAAGGCAGATCATATCCAACCTGCTTTCCAACGCTATCAAATTCACACCGGAAAAAGGAAATATTTATATCAGTGTAATGGAAAAATCATTGCCGGGTGACACCTGCCATTCTACATTAATCATTAAAGTAAAAGATACAGGAATAGGTATACCCGAAGACCAGTTGCAATATGTTTTTGACCGCTTTTATCAGTTAGACAATAGCCATACCCGTAAAACCGAAGGCACAGGCATCGGCCTGGCACTGACAAAAGAACTGGTCAGGCTGATGGATGGACAGGTAGTGGTAAAAAGCCCACCGACAGGAGCTTCTAAAGGCAGCGAGTTTACAATATCTCTTCCGTTAAAGAAAGTGGCTGCGACAGAGGAGCCAGCGCCGTATAGTTTAAAAAAACAGGTATCTCTCTCGTCGGTAGCGCAGCCGGACTTCAATATACCTGTTGCAGATAATGAAGACAAAGATATAAGCGCACCATTGGTATTGCTGGTGGAAGATAATGCGGATGTAGTTGCATATACGGCATCCTGCCTTGCTGATTACAGGCTCGCTGTTGGTAAGGACGGAAGGGAGGGTCTTGATATAGCCACAGACCTGATCCCCGACCTTATCGTTACCGATGTGATGATGCCTTATATGGATGGCTTTGAGCTGGTGAACAAATTGCGCCATAATGAAAGTACCAGCCATATCCCCGTGATCATACTCACTGCAAAAGCCGATGCAGACAGTAAAATAGCGGGATTGCAGCAGGGCGCCGATGCATACCTGGAGAAGCCGTTTAACAGGGAAGAGCTGCTGGTGAGGATAAACAAACTGCTGGAGATGCGTAAAAACCTTCAGCGGTATTATCTTAAAAAGGCAGGTATATATGAAGCGGCGCCTATGGAACCGGTTAACGTTCCTGATAAAATAAGTGATCGTGCCATAGAAGATAGTTTTGTGAAAAGGATAAGAGAAGCAATAGAGCAAAATTTGACCGATACCAATTTTACGGTAGAGCAATTATGTAAACAGGTTTTTATGAGCCATTCACAACTGCACCGCAAGTTGGAGGCGCTGACCGGATATTCTCCCAACAAATTCATCAGGATGATCCGGCTTAAAAAGGCAAAGGAATTGTTGCAGGATCCGGCCAACAGCATTGCATCCGTTGCACTGGATAGCGGCTACAATGATCCCGGGTATTTTGCACGGGTGTTTAAGCAGGAGTATGGTGTAACACCCCAGGAATGGAGGGTGGCGAACAGTTAATGATCACGCCATCCTTTATTAACTTTGTATATGAACCTGCTATCCGTGAATTGTAAATCGTTCAAATTTTGAGGTTATGGATACACGTATAACACTTAACAACAAAGAAAGTTTCTTCCAGATTTTGAAAGAATTATATGCCGGTCAGACCAAAGCATCCATCCTGTATGATGACAGAGGATTGACCCGTTATGAAGGCTTGATCCTGGGCATAAACGAAGGAACAGGGCAAGCCTCTTTGCAATTACAGGGCGGATTGGAGATACCCGTATTGTCTGTTGTTGCGGTGAACGGTATTTTTTCTCCCGATTATTGTGAATGTTAAGCCTTAAGGTTGCCAGCCTTTGGGACAGGCATTCTCAAAACTAAAATGGTCTTATCAAAGGTTGGCAACCACTGTTGTCCGGTAAATATTAATAATCGTTTGAAATTCAGTTAATCGCCTCACCCCAGCCCTCTCCTCGCGGAGAGGGAGCAGAAACCGCTACAGCAAAGGCTTTCATTAATTTTAAATATTTTTATTCGGACAACAGTGGTTGGCAACCTTGCGAAACCCTGGGATGCATTTATTTCATCCTCGACCAAATTTCATAGATAGGGTCGCCTTTGGAGCTGAGACCGGTATGTATCCAGTTGCCGTCTTCAAGCCTGTCACCAAAGCTCAGCGACATACCCACCCTTGATGCATCGCGGGAGAAAAAAGATATATGCTCGGTATATTTTTCGTTCTCAAAAGTATATCTTCCTCCGCCTGTGCCTGCAAATTCTCCGGTTTCAATATTGATAGCAGCCCATTGGAAATAGCTGCCGGTCAGGAGCTTTAAGGTACGCCTTGCCCTGAGCGGCATTTCTACCATTTTGTCGTCCTGCTTGCGCTGTGTAATGCGCCAGGTGCCCGCAAGCAGGCTTTTGCCATCATCTGCTCTCTTCCATTCCCGGCGGCTGCCGGTAAGATTGGTAATCAGGCTTTGACCCTCTGCCTGGTAGGCATAGCGGTTTATTTTGCCTACGGCGGATTTATCGCTGCTGTTGAACTCTGTTTTTAATACGATCTCTTTATCCGTAGCGGTAAATGAACCACCCCAACTGCCTTCAAATTCTTTGTCCTGTATATTAAAAGCAGAGAACATGCAATAGCCGTCTGCAATGAGCAACAGTTGTTGATGATCTCCGTCCCCCGTTTGCCATGCACCGTTCAGTGGTGATAAGGCAGAAGCTGAGCGTGGAGGGGCATACATTGAAAGCAACGGAAGAAGTAATACAGTTGCTGCCATTGTCATTAGCTTCCAGGTTGTTGAATGTGACATACAGCGGTTTTTTATGTTTGGAATCTTGTATAAATGCTCTAATTTGCCGGTAATAATACACAATTTATGAGAACACTGCTTATACTTGCTTCATTCTTATTTTCTATCAACCTTCATGCCCAAAACTCAAAAAGAAACAGCATATCTTTTTATGTTTTTGACGAAAACTGGAAAGGCTGTAAGCCTGAAGATGCAAAATATCTCGGGTGCCTTCAAAAACTGGGTGATACTGCTTACGAGTGGAAATACTATCATTATGCAGGTCCGTTAATGTCAGTTGAAACTTATAAAGATAAGGAAGCTACTACCCCGCATGGAGAGTTTATTTTTTATGGTCCGGATGGAAAAATGGATTCTTCGGGCTATACTTTTGAAGGCAGGAAGCATGGGTGGTGGTACTTTTATACCGACTCATTCAGCCTTTGGAAAAAAGAGAAATATGATATGGACAAACTGGTGACCAGGATGGATCCTGCCGCTATAGAAGCGGAAAGGGAAGAGAACATGAGGAAAAATGAGGCCGAGAAGCATTTTGGAGAAGTAGAAGCCACCTTCAAAGGAGGCACAGAAGACTGGATAAAATATATTCAGAAGAATATCAATTTCCCCGACAGGGCAAGAAAGCTGGAAAAGGAAGGAAGCCTGATGCTACAGTTTGTAGTAAATACCGATGGCACTACCAGCGATATCAGGATACTGCGATCCATTGAATATTCTCTTGATGAAGAAGCTATACGGCTGATGAGAGACTCTCCCAAATGGAGACCCGCTCACCAGGACGGAAAGCTGGTGACGGCCTATCGGAGACAGCCGCTTGTGTTTCAATTGCCCAAATAGCCTGCTACGCTACCGCCACGGCGGTATCAATCAGGTGAATGCTTCTTGATACCTCATCGTACTCAGTGGCGTGGATCGTTCTTACCAGCATTGCTGCCAGCGGCCCGGGCGACCTGATGCCCTGAGCCAGCTTGTATACCACCCGGTCCATTTGCTGTATATGCATGCCCTGTTGTCCTTCATCCATTGCAGCCAGCAGCAGGGCGTTACACCACGAAGTTTCCCTGGCTTTATCAATGCTGAAATTCAGCACTGCCTTTTCCCTGCCATTGGCAATTTTTCCCAACAGGCGCATGGGCAGCCACACTCGGCTCAATGATTCCTGCACATCATCCACCAGCGATGCAATTACCGAGTTGATCCTGTTGAAGTCGTTTGCCAACCCGTTAATAGCATTTCCCGGCGCTACTGTTGCCGATGCTATGGCAAGATCGAGATTGATATGTGTATTAATGCCCAGCAGTAAATGCTGTATCACGATCAGATCATTTGTTTTGCAGGAGTCGAATGCAAATTTCCAGGCGCTGCTGCAGTTGTTGCCGCTGTTATATGTATCAAAGGCATCGAGATAACGTTGCGCAAATACCACGTCAAGGCGATTCATCCTCTCTCCGTCTTCAAATGCGTGCTGCAGGATACCTTCGCTTACCGCCATGGTCATCCTTTTGTACAGCGCAGCAAAATAGCCCATCCTGTTTTGCGAGGAACGACATTGCTGTACAATTTCATCCAGCCTTGTAATTACTTCAGCGATTTGGGAAATGGGCATGATATAGATGATTGGTCAAAATGATGTAGTATATGCTGGTATATTTACCAAAAATAAATATAAAGAGATTTATCGCTTAAATCCTGAATTATCACGAAAGTTAAAAAATTATCAACACTCTTGCCCGTCTTTGCCATCCCGCCGGCATCAAGATTTGAATTAAATGAAATGTACCACGGATTGAAATCCGTGGGAACAATATGCTACTAGGGCTGACCAAAAAGGTCGTTGAACGTCTTTGCGAGGGAGGAACGACCGAAG
>CAYWVB010000009.1:14172-129090 GCA_964461595.1 uncultured Terrimonas sp.
GATTGCTTCACTTCGTTCGCAATGACGACCTTTTTGGTCAGCCTCTCGTCGTTCTGTGTTCCGGAGCCATCGGCCCGATCACATATTCCCCCTTGATTTCAATTCCATGCGAAAAATTCAGTACTATTTTTCATGCCAGGGTTTTATGTACAACATGTTCGTTTTAATTCATTGCTTTTTGCCCTTTGAAAAAATTTGCTACGCATTTTTTCAATTCCGCTTTCGGCAGAACCGGGCAAAAAGAGGCGGCTTATCCAGTTACTGGTGAAGATTAATATTTATATCTTCATCCGTATGTTGTCATCTATAGCACAAAACTCTCCCGCACGCGCAGCCCGGATAGCGACAAGCGTTTTATTCTTTTGCGCCGGCTTTTGCTTTGCGAGCTGGGCATCAAGGATACCGCAGGTGCAGGCGAAGCTGGTGTTGAATGAAGCCGCGTTGGGAGGAGTATTGTTAGCTCTCCCGGTAGGGTTGATGGTCAGCTTACCGGTTTCCGGTTTTCTCGTGGCAAAGTATGGAAGCAGGAAGATTGCCGTTACGGCTGTACTGCTGTATGCCGCTACGCTTCCATTGCTCGGGCTGGCGGTAAGCCCCTGGCAGCTGGTTGCACTATTATTCCTTTTCGGGTTTGGGGGCAACCTGCTCAATATATCAATGAATACCCAGGGAGCGGGGGTGGAAGACAGGTATCATCGTTCTATCATGGCGTCTTTTCATGGTGTATGGAGCCTTGCCGGCTTTACCGGGGCTGCCACCGGCACGCTCATGGTCCGTTATATGATCTCCCCCTTTTTGCATTTTTGCATTATTGCTGTTATAATATATCTCCTGGTATGGGGCTCATACAGGTATCTGCTCGCAGCAGACATACATACAGGGAGCAATGCGCCTGTTTTTGCGAAGCCCGACAGTTACCTGCTTAAGCTGGGTCTGATCGCTTTCTGCTGTATGGTTTGTGAAGGAACGATGTACGACTGGAGCGGTGTATATTTTGCAAAAGAAGTAAAGGCGCCCCCGGCGTGGGTCACATTCGGTTTCGTGGCGTTTATGACCACTATGGCAGGAGGCAGATTTATCGGCGACCGGCTTTCAACAAAGCTTGGGAGGAAAAATATGATCAGGATGAGCGGGATACTTATCGCATCAGGGTTAATGCTTTCGGTCATATTTCCTTATATCATAACTGCAACAGCAGGTTTCTTGCTTACAGGCATGGGCGTTTCTTCTGTAGTGCCGCTGGTGTATGGCGCCGCAGCCAGATGGGGTAAGGTGCCATCCGGAGTGGCGCTCGCCGCTGTTTCTACAGTCGGCTATCTTGGTTTTCTTTTTGGTCCGCCGGTAATAGGTTTTATTGCACAGGCTTTAAGCTTAAGATGGTCGTTTGCTTTGATAGCGATGCTTGGGTTTTGCACCACCTTACTTGCAGGACATGTGGGAAACAGGGGAGAGCGGTAGCTTACAAGCTGATCATAATATTCTTGTGTAAAACATGAGAGGTGAGAAGTAAGACATGAGAGATGGATGTCACCTTTATCTTTTTACGTCTCACGATAACATTATCTGTCTGGATTAACCCTGCCTGCTTTTTTCCTGCTCAATCATGCCGATGACCTGCTCCATGGTCATGGTATCCCCGATGCCAAATTCGCCTATCCTTGTACGGCACAGGCTGCTCAGGTAGGCGCCACATCCCAGGGCAGCCCCAAAATCGTGGGCAAGGCTCCTGATATAGGTGCCGGTGCTGCAGGTGACCTTAAAATGTATTACCGGCATTTCAATAGAAGTGACGGTAAAATCCTTGATAGTGATCCTGCGCGGCTCAAGCGCTACCTCTATTCCCTTACGGGCGAGCAGGTATACAGGCTTCCCGTCCTTTTTAATAGCGGAATGCACAGGAGGAACCTGCAGTATTTCACCGCAAAAATGACGCGTTGACGCAATAATTGCCGCCTCAGAAAGAGTTGCTGTTGACTTAATGTTTTCGGGATCGCTTTCCAGGTCGTAAGTAGGCGTGGTGGCGCCAAGCGTAAACGTACCTGTATATTCCTTTTCCCTGGCCATATATTCGTTGATCTTTTTGGTAAACTTTCCCGTGCATACGATGAGCAATCCCGTAGCCAGGGGATCTAACGTACCGGCATGCCCTACTTTTTTTATCTTAACGGCATTCCTGATCTTTCTTACCACATCAAAGGAAGTCCATCGCAATGGCTTGTTGATCAGCAATACTTTTCCCTCTTCAAATGAATTCATGATAGTGTATGTATACGATGTAACAGAATGCTGCAAATGTAGCGAAGCGTAGCCTGTTATTGTTGAACGCCTTTGGGTAAATCGCCTGTGTTATTATTGATATCCAACTGCTCCCGGCAAAACTCGTTGAAAGCAGCTTCATCTATACGTTCCCGCCCGGGAGCGGTTTCCCGCTGCAGCAGTTTATTGTTCCTGAAATCCATGGTAAAAAGACCATCCTTCAGCACAACATTTGACAGTTCGTTCCACTGGTATCTTTTCCGGAAAAAAGTGTTAATGACGATCTGCTCATCCGAAATCCCGATCTCAAGCGGCTGCCTTGACTGGTGATCGAACAATACAAAGAAGATAAAAAAAATAAATACCCAGCGCAGCCCCGGCACCCAAAGCCATATAAATCCTGTAAGCAGGAGGGGGTGCTTAAAAGTGACTCCCCGGTTATGTTTCCGCTTCATCCATAAAGTGCGGAACAAGGCTGCCGGGATCAGCAGGCTTCCCCAGAAAAAGATAGTCGCAAAACTTTTGGTGGTATAGGAGAAAAACAAGAAGAACAGGAAAGAAATGAGACAGAGAAAAATACTGATATAATCAATATTTACCGGCTTTTCTTTTTTTATGATCAGCACATACTGAAACAGGTCAGTGGCCCTGGTTTTTGAAGTACCCATCAGTTGCTTGCCACAGTTAGGTTACACAATTTGAAGAGCACTCTTGCGCCTACGTTTTCGTCCCACTCGTTGCTGCTCACACCCGTTTCACAGAGATCGAAGCCGATAATTTTACGCCCGCTGTCCAGGATCTTCTTAAACAGGAAAAACATCTGCTCCGCTTCAAAGCCGCCAGGCACAGGCATGCCTGTATGGGGGCATAGTGTCCGGTTAAGCCCGTCTATATCAAAGCTGATGAATACCTTAGGCGGGAGGTTTTCAATGATCTGTTGCGTAATAACATTCCAGTTATGTCCTTCATACTGCAGCTCTTTGATCTTTTTGTCAAAATAGGTCACCACCCTGTTATTGCTGTGCTGTATATATTCCCATTCACTTTCACAAAAATCCCTTACGCCGACCTGCACAAGCTTTATAAGCTCCGGCACTTCCGCGAGCGCATTATGCATAATGGAAGCGTGGGAGTATTTCAGCCCCATATAAGCCTTGCGAAGATCGCAATGGGCGTCTACCTGCAAGATCCCGAATTCACCATGTTTTTCTGCAATAGCTTTGTAAAACCCGAGCGGAACGCTATGGTCGCCGCCCAATATCCCTACCAGCTTACCTTTATTCAGCAATGCTTTGGATTGTTCATATACCCATCCGTTAAGGAATTCGCAGCCTTCATTTACTTCCCTGAGGGTTTTGCACATGAACCTGTTATCGTCCAGGTTTTCGCCCTGCGATATATAATTGATGTACAGCTCGGATTCTTTTCTGAGGTAATCACTTTTCAGCAAAATTTTTTTATCGGGCTCCCGCAGGAAAAAGCCCTGTTTCCACCCGTCGTAAATATCAATATCGAATATGTCAACATGTAAGCTTGCTTTGAGGATCCGCTCGGGAGCGCGGGCCGTACCGGCGAGATAGCTTACCGTAACTTCCCAGGGCACAGGCAATATTACCAGGCGCGCCTCTTCTTCCGTAAAGGGCAACCCGAAAATATTATAATTGGGATTACCTGATGTGTTGGGATCAAATTTTGAAAGGTCCATGATCTGAATTATCAGTTTTTCCAAAAGCGGTGCAAGTTAGGGCCGTTTTTTCTATTATCAGCACAAAACTCTGTTATAAAACGACCCAAAGACATATAAAGTTGCAAGCGTGGATATTAACTATAAACATATATAAGATGAGTTGATTTTTGAGTTAATTTTGCGGCATTCAACCGGATTTTCAATATGAAAAGAACGCATATAATAGCCCTGGTACTGATCGCCGCTGCCATAGCCTACATGCTGGTGACCATGTCCAAAGATCTTACCACTTATGATACCATTGCTTCAGCCCGCCAAAAGCAGGGACAATATATTCACCTCATAGCCAAACTGGACAGGTCAAAACAAATAGAATACAACCCGGTGGAAAATCCCAACTACCTGGCATTTTATGCGGTAGACAGTCTTGGCGGGCAAACAAAAGTAGTGTACCATAGCGCCAAACCACCCGAGCTTGAAACGAGCGAAAGAATAGTGCTTAAAGGTAAAATGAACGGCGAGGTGTTTGACTGCAAAGAGATTTTACTCAAATGTCCCTCCAAATACAAAGATGATCCTGCACACCAGGAAAAAGATTTAGAACATAAAATGCAGGAGTATTAATTAATGTCATGGTTTACCAGGGCGAACATTTACTGATAGGACAGATGGGGCATTTTTTTGCCCTGTTATCCTTTACGGCTTCCTTAGTGGCAACATTTTCTTTCTTTAAGGCCACCCGGGCATCTAATCCGGAAGAGCACAATTCATGGAAGAAGCTGGCAAGGATGTCTTTTTTCATAGAGACGGTTTCGGTACTTATTATTTTTGCCTCGATCTATATTATAGTATACAATCATTATTTCGAATACCTGTATGCCTACAAGCATTCCAAGCGCAGCCTGCCGGTTAAATTTCTCCTGAGCTGTATATGGGAAGGGCAGGAAGGCAGCTTCCTGCTGTGGAATTTCTGGCATTGTATACTCGGGCTTATCGTGATAGCCACTGCAAAGAAATGGGAAGCTCCTGTAATGACCCTTGTTTCGCTGGCACAGGTGTTCCTTGCAAGCTTTTTAGTAGGGATCTATTTTTTCAACGTCAAGATCGGGAGCAGTCCCTTTGTTTTGGTACGCAATGAAATGCCTTTTGCGTCAGCGCCTATCTTCCAGGATCCCCAGTACCTCAGCAAATACTGGCGCGACGGCAGCGGGCTCAATGTACTGTTACAGAATTACTGGATGGTCATCCATCCTCCGGTGATATTCCTTGGATTTGCATCTACTGTTTTTCCTTTCTCATTCGCTTTTGCCGGACTCTGGAAAAAAGACTTTTCCGGCTGGATAAAGCCTGCCATGCCCTGGGCATTGTTCAGCGCGGCTATGCTGGGGGTAGGGATCATGATGGGAGCAGCCTGGGCCTATGAGTCGCTCACCTTTGGGGGATACTGGGCATGGGATCCTGTAGAAAATGCATCACTGGTGCCCTGGCTTATACTGGTAGGCGGCATTCATGTAATGCTGGTAAATAAGTCTACCGGCTATTCTTCCAAAGCCGCGTACTGGTTTTTGTTCCTGAACTTTTTACTGCTGCTGTATTCCACCTTCCTCACCCGTACCGGCGTGCTGGGCGATACATCCGTGCACTCTTTTACCGGGGAGGGCGACTCCCTGTTCTGGCATCTCCTCCTGATGATGGGCACTTTTGCAGTGCTGTATGTTATCATGTATTTCAAAAATCAAAAGCGTATACCCGTTCTTAAAAAAGAAGAAGATATATCTTCCAGAGAGTTCTGGATGTTTGTGGGCGCGCTGGTATTTTTTATAGCGGCAGCTTATATTACGTTTTACACTTCCCTGCCGGTGCTGAACAAGATATTCGGCACAAACAAAGCCGTAGGTGAAGATCCTGAATATATATACAACAGGGTGATGATACTGATTGCCGTAGTGCTCGGGCTGCTGACCGCCATTACCCAATACCTGAGGTATAAGCAGACACCCCGGTCATTCTGGATGAAAAAGCTGATTGTCCCCACAATTGCGGCATTGGCGATATCGGGAACCATAAGCGTTTTTGGCGGTATAGCTTATGGCAAATACGGCATAGGCTACCTTGGCGCCATACATCTTGCCCTGTTTGCATCCATATATGCCATAGCAGCCAATGCGGCTTATATCTGGTCGGGATTAAAAGGAAGATTAAAGGCAGCTGGAGGCTCTGTAGCACACCTGGGGTTTGGAATGGTGCTGGCAGCCATACTGATCACTTCCTCAAAAAAAGAAGTAATATCTATTAACCGTACCGGTATAATCATTCCCGGGCTGATAGATCCAAAGGGTAAAGAAGACAGCGGGCTGGAAAATGTTACGCTTATCCAGGGAGTGCCTACCCCGATGGGCAAATACGTGGTCACTTACCAGGGCGACTCCACGCACCCCGGGGATGAAAAGCTGTACTTCAGGGTGAATTATATCAGGAAGGACACTGCTACCGGCAAAATAAAAGAACATTTCAATCTCTACCCCGATGCTTTTCTTGTAAAAGGAGAGGGGGGAAGAACACAACTGTCTGCCAACCCCGATTCACGTCATTACTGGAATAAGGACATATTTACTTTTATCACCTCCATGCCTGACCCGTCAAGCATTAAAGACACGGCAAACTTCAAAAACCGGCCGGTAAAAGCAGGCGATACTGTCTTTTACTCCAAAGGATTTATTGTAGTGAACCAGGTAATAGAGGCTAATAAGAGCACTAATAAAGATTTGCCGCTGGTGGATAGCGCGTGGCTGGCGGATGTTACCGTACACAGCTTAGACGGTAGGACTTATAAGGCTTCCCCGGCGCTTTTCAGCAAAGACAATGCGCCACTGCCAAAGCTGGACACCGTCATGTCGCAAAGCCTTGTGCTGCAGGTGAATAAGACGGAAAGCGGTGTAGAGCTGGGGGTGAAGGAATCCAGCGCAGTAATGAAATATATTACGTTAAAAGCCTTCCAGTTCCCTTATATTGGCATGTTATGGCTGGGTGTGATCATCATGACGACGGGCTTTTTTATGAGCGCATGGCATAGGGCGAGGAGGGTGAATGGGCAATAGTGAATGGTGAAACAACAGACGATAAACGTGAAACAGACCAACGTTTTGAGCCATGCCTGCTAAATAACTATAGTTCCTCTCTATTTTTCCTGATTTTCGTTAAATTTTTACAGTTTATGGCAGCGGCCGGGTTACCCTTGCTGTCTATGACGTATCAAAATGTTGAAAAAAACGTTTAATTTGATATATTGATCACTGAATGGATCTGATGCGCCGATCATATTACAGGTTATTACTTACCGTACTCTGTGTTGTGCTGCTCACTGCTGCCCGTTCGCAAAGCAAGTATGGGGCCAACGATACTATCGTAGTGCAGGCAATAGTATACGAGGGCGACACTATTCCCTATAAAGAGCTTTCAGAAGTATATATTTACCTCCGCCTTACCCCGGAGCAGCGCAGGGCGCTACAGGAGTGGACAAGGCTCCGCAATGCGGTATATGTGACTTATCCTTATGCTAAAAAGGCCGGCGCCGTTTTTAACGACATCAGTGCCCACCTTGCCACCATTCCCGATAAGCATAAGAGAAAGGAATATGTTAAAAGCCGGGAAAAAGAGCTCCGCAATGAATTTACAAAACCTCTTACCGACCTCTCAGTATACCAGGGCAAAGTGTTGATGAAGCTCATTGCCAGGGAGACAGGAAATACCTGCTACGATATAATACGGGATTACAAGGGAAGCTTCTCTGCCGGCTTCTGGCAAAGTGTGGCGTGGGTGTTTGGCAGCAGCCTCAAGCAAACTTATAACGCTGTCAATGAAGACTCGCAGATCGAAAGTATTGTGCTGGAGGTGAGAAGAATGTATGGCTATTACTGAAGAAAGGATGTAAAACCCCGCCCCGGTCATCCGGTGCGGATGTACATAGCGTCAACTCAGGCCAATTGTGCCTGTACATTATCGTGAAAAGTGAGAAGATAAAGGTGAAAGAAATATTTCACTTCACACCTTTATCATTTGACGCAGCAATAGTAGAGCAGCTGAGTCTTAATGCCTCTTAATGCTTTTATCTAACACCTTTATCTTAATGCTCCTGTAGCTCACTTCATCCCCATGATCCTGCAGCAGGATAAATCCTTCTTTCCCTAATCCGAAATTTTCATAGTTTTTATACTTGCTGATAGCAATAAGCTGCCTGAAAGCTGCTGATCCCCGCTCGTATTCCAATACTTTCTGACCGTTGAGATAATGTTCTACATGATTGTCGGGGTATACAATTATCCTTCCCGTGTTCCATTCACCAATAGCGTGAACAGCATTGCCGGGCTTATGCGCTGCCATAAGGTCGTAAAGCGATGCCAGCGTCCGGTCGCCATCCCGTCCCATTTTTGCATCGGGGTGAAGCTTATCGTCAAGCACCTGGTATTCCAGCCCTAAAGCCGATCCTGTATTGCCATCCGACAAAGTGACAAAATATTTAACACCGCTGTTAGCACCCGGCGTAAGCCTGAAATCAAAAGAGAGATCAAATGCACTGTATTTACCCTCTGTAATAATATCTCCTCCGCGGGCTGATTCATTGCCATGCGCAGATAGTACAGTGAGTGTGCCGTCTTTTATTTCCCATCCGTGATCCGGAAATGCAGTGGTTTTACCGCTTCTCCATCCCTCCCCGCTGTTCCCGTTGAAAAGCAGCTTCCAGCCATTTGCTTTTTCATAGTCTGTAAGCAGGTTGGGGACATTGTCCTTTACATATATGCCTGCCGGAAATGCAGCAGGTGTTATCCCCGTGGTTTTGATACGGATATTTTTCCAGTATATTGTTTCTCCCGGCTTTCGCGAATTTCCTATACCATGCACCTGCAATGCAATGAAGCCGCCGGCGTCCGCTTCGTCTATCAGATAAGCCGCCGGCACATTATTGATCCAGGTTTTGATCGTATTGCCAATACATTCTACTTTCACCTTATTATACTCTCCCTGCCTGAAAGCTTTTTTTGCAGCGGGATTGAGATCCAGCGGGTACAGCCATCCTCTTCTTCCTTCATCATAGATCCCGGCTGTCCATGCCCGTGCGGAACCGTCAAGCTCATACTGGTAGCCATATACCCTTCCTTTACCATCATTTGCATTTGGATTAAAATGACTTCTCAATTGTATGCCTGAGTTGGTAGCGCTGTCGGGCAACTTCACTTCAAGCTCCAGCACAAAATCTCCGTATTCTTTTTCCGTAACAAGAAAACTGTTGGGAGTAGCCGCTACAGTGGTTCCCGCTATAGCTCCCTTTTCCACATTGTATGTTGCCTTACCTCCCATTTGTTTCCATCCGTCAAGAGTTTTGCCGTTGAACAAAGAGACCCATCCGCTGTGTTGTGCATGCAGGGGAAGGGTATACCATAACACGGTGATCGAAATACAAAAGAAAATTTTTTTCATTGTGTGGGTTTTGCAATTGAGGGTTAAATATATTCAAAATTTTCGCTTCAAAAAGGAATGCTGGATTTCAATTTTTCGCAATGGTGTGCACGGATACCGGAAAGATATTTATTGATGGGTTATTAAAACTGACTTTCCAACGCCGTCAATTAATGTTTTCCACGCCATGTGAAACATGGAGCGTGTGGTATCTCTTTCAAAATAGGCATCGCCTGTACGCGGGGGCTTATTACCGGAAGGGTTGTTATTTCTCACCAGCAGGTTAGCCCCAATGCTGGCCAGCTTTTTCTTTTCCATGGCTTTTTCTTTTTCATCTTTTCTAAGCATGGAAATTTTAAGATCACTGTACAATATTTTTACTTTTCCTTCCATGCTGTAATTGTCTGCCCTGAAGTCAAAATCCAGCGAGCGGATCATTCCTTTGTCTATTCTTATTCCTCCCAGCGGCACAGATACCAGGCTTATTGTGGCAGCTTTTCCCTGTCCCATGTGTCCGCTCACGTCAAAGCGTCCTCTTTTGTTATTCAGGTAAAAAATCCAGTAAGTTTTTACGGGATAAATATTGAGAAACCTGGCATTCACTTTTGCGGTGAGCATATTTTCCTTCCCGTTCATGTTAGTGATGTTAGAAAAAAAGCCATTGAGGTGATGAAATCTCACCTTACCTGTTTTTGCCAGCAGGCGCGATTTTTCTTTATATTCCACATAACTGTCTTTTAATTCCAGGGTTTTTACATTGACGGGAACCGGTATCTGTGCAACCCGTTGCTGCGGGTAAGTCCCGATCCTGCTTTTATGGTCATGAGGCCTGGTCATATCCCTGTATATTTTTATAACCGGCTGGTATAAAGATATCTTATTGGCTTCAATCTTTTCATCAAAAAGATGGTAAAAATTCAAGCCGGTAATTTCAATTTTGTTGAGCGTAATATCATAGCGGTCAGCCTGTACTTTCTTTTTGACGGCAAAACTGCGTTCGTCAAGCATGGGAATGATCCTGAAGGCATCAGCATGGGCGGAGCTGCTGTCCATGTCAAAAGACAGACCACCCGCCTTATAGGTATAGAGCCCGTCTTTTGATGACCACGACAGCGATTTACAATCTATATTAATATGCTTTGAAAAAAGAAGCCTTGTACTGTCGCGGTTGGCAGCGCTGTCAAGGGACAGGTCTCTTAGTTGAATATAAGCATCTGTTATCAGCAGCTTCGGCTTGCCCGATGGCATATCCCGGATAGTAATTTTGGCTCCTTTTATAAGGAAAGTGTCTATCCTGATCATTTCAAGCTCTCCCAGTATCTGCTTATACACTTCCGCTGCCGGGATGTTCTTACCGGCGTTTTTCCCCTTTTGTGTGTAAATAATATCAATGACAGGATTGGCGATCTCAAGCTTTTGACCAACGATCTGTTTTGTGATCAGGGCTTTGGGCGTTTCTACGCCCGTAACCTTGAGGGCAGGTATGAAAACGGTAAAGAGCGTGGAAGGAATATCTTCGCCCTGCAGCGTGGCATATTTCGAAGAATCGTATCGCAGGGAAAGATCAGATATTGAAAGGTAGCCGTTAATTTCATCAAGCTCCATGTTTGCATAATGTATAGAATACAGCCGGTCGCTTTTTTCGCTAACAGTTGCTTTTACTTTTTGCCTGATAAATCCTTTTCTGATCGCACTCCAGTATACCACGGCAAGGCTCAGCAATGTAATAAACGCTGTCACTATTGCCGGAAATAAAATCTTTCTTTTATGGGTAAAGGCAATCTTTTTTATTTTGCCCAGGTCAACCGGCATATTTATGTGTAATTTTTTTCTCCGCAAAAAGAAAACCAGCTTATGCAAAAGGTTGTCCCTGAAGACAACCTTTTATATTCGATAAGGTCAATTGTTAACCGTCAAAGCATTAGTTTTTATTACAGGCTTTCAATCCATTTTATTACTTCATCCTTCGACTGCCCGACTTTCTTTTGTATCCGGCCGAGCAATTCATCGTCTTTTCCTTCGTCATACATCAGATCATCGTCGGTAAGCGAAGCATATTTCTGTTTCATTTTTCCCTTTATTTCATTCCAGTTTCCTTTAAGTTTCATTTTCCAGCTTTCCATATATAACATTTTAAATTGAAAAAGTGTTTTTTGTGCCAACTTTTCGCATGGCTAATTTGCCGCTCCCCGGATTACACGAAGCAAGATAGCGATCACAGCGATCACCAGTAAAAGGTGGATGAGCCCGCCGGCATGATATCCCAGGAATCCGATTGCCCAGGCAATCACCAGGATCACGGCTATGACATATAAGAGGTTACCCATACGATTAAGTTTTAGATTAAGTAATTGAAATACTATTACCTCTGTTTAAATATTTTGCCAAAAATCTCAGGTATCCTCAAAACGCTTTCCGGTAAAGGGTTTCACCTGCAATACAGGCTTTTGTTTAAAAAGTTTCAATATGGAATAATGTGTAATATGTTCTACAGTTTGAGAAAAAAACTTTCTGTTAACACTTTTTTTCTTTTATAAAACTTGTCGGGTAATAAATGCCCCATATTGGAGAATTTATTTCTCGTTCCGGTGTTTTTTATTATTATTCTTTGAGGCGGATATTTGGCAGGGTTTTTCTAAACTATTCAACGATATGTTTTTAGAAGACCTGCTGTGATCAACATAAAGCTAATTACATTTCTTGGAGCATCTACTAAACACATTATATAAACAGACTATTTTAATGGGGCGGTTAATCTCGAAGCCACTGTATATCCGGTGGCTTTTGACGTTATACCGTCAATATTTTTTTATAATCCTGAAATCCTTTAACTTATAGACACCTCAATTCCGGGTAAAAACAGGGATTAATTTTACAATGCATTTTTGTAAAAACAAATTTATATATGGCAAGCAGAATACTGATTATTGATGATGATATGGATATGTGTACTTTACTGGGCAGGTTCCTGCACAGGAAAGGATTTGAAACAGAAACGGCATATAACGGGAGCTCAGGAATTTCAAAATTTAAAGAGCACCAGGCTGACATAGTCTTATGTGATTTCAGGCTTGGCGATAAAGAAGGTTATGATGTTTTGCGCGAAATAAAATCGGTGAAGCCCTCTACTACGGTGATCATTATAACAGGCTATTCGGATATAAAAACAGCGGTTGATATTATTAAGCAGGGAGCTTTTGACTATATCACCAAGCCCCTGATTCCGGATGAAGTGTTGAATGTGATAAAAAAGTCCCAGGAACAAAGCGCTTCCCGGAATAATGAGCCGGTTAGCGCGGCGAGGCAAAAAGAAAACTCCGGCAATCCAAAGGCTGATGAATACCTTGTAGGTAAAGATCCCTCCACCAAAGATCTGTATAAGCAGATGAGACTTGTGGCGCCTACTCCCTATAGCGTGATCCTGTACGGAGAAAGCGGGACCGGTAAAGAAGTAGTGGGCAAAACCATACACCAGTATAGTGACCGTTGTAATAAACCTTTCATAGCTCTCGACTGCGGCACTTTATCAAAAGAGCTTGCCGGCAGCGAATTGTTTGGTCACATCAAAGGCTCATTTACCGGCGCGATCAGTGATAAGGAAGGACATTTTGAACAGGCAAACGGGGGCACCTTATTTCTTGATGAAGTTGCAAATCTCCCCCTTGATGTACAGGCCACCCTGCTTCGCGTGATACAGGAGCGAAAGTTTAAAAGGGTGGGAGGCATAAAGGAAATGAACCTTGATATCCGCATTATAGTTGCCTCCAATGAGAACCTGCAGGATGCATATCATAAAGGCAGGTTCAGGGAGGATCTTTTTCATCGCTTCAATGAATTTTCGATCCATATACCGCCACTGCGCGAAAGGAAAGAAGACATTTTATTGTTCGCCGACTTCTTCCTTAAAAAAGCCTGTGCAGAGCTTGGAAAGGAGATAGAAGGTTTTGAAGACGAAGTGCTTCACCTGTTCATAAGCTATAATTGGCCGGGCAACCTCAGAGAATTCAGGAACGTGATCCGCAGGGCGGCGTTATTGACCGCTACACGACTGATCAATACTTCTGTTTTGCCGCAGGAAATCATTCAGCCGGCAATGGTATCTTTTGCAGAAAGGGCGCCAGAGACCGGAATAGCCTCTTCTGTTCCGAAAGCTCCCGATCTGAAAGAAGCGGCTTCCCGGGCGGAGTATGAAACCATTCTTAAAGTGCTGAAGCAGGTAAATTATAATAAAACAAAAGCTGCCGAAATATTAAAAATTGACCGGAAAACCCTCTATAATAAGATAAAGGATCATGAGACGCAAAGGCATGAGGAAAGTTGATCGTAGCATTTAACTTTATACATCAGGCATACCAGTATAGAAGATCGTGGCGGGCAGATCATCTTCGGCTAACCGTTCCATGAAGGCACTTCGGATAAAGCACGAAAACCGGTATCCCATCTTTCAAAAGCAAAGCAGTTAACCCCGTTGGTAATAATAAGATATTTTACGGGAAGCGATATGTTATAACGTAATATTTGCTCAAGCGCCGCTGTGCCCATTTCAACCTCCATTGCTTTGCATTCTACCATCACCAACGGTTTGCCCAGGCGGTCATATATCACTATATCGCAACGTTTGCGGAGCTCTCCGAGCGAGATCTCTTTTTCAACAGCCGTTAATGCGGCAGGGTATTGCTTTACTTGCAGCAGGTATTGCAAAAAATTCTGTCTTACCCATTCTTCAGGGGTAAGGCTCACCCATATCTTTCTTACCGTATCAAAAATGCTTTCTTTCCCTGCGCGGTTTTCAATTTTATAGTCATACCTGGGATATTCAATTTTAATCATACCTACTGCTAATTTGCTAATTTAGCTAAATAAAGATTGTATGCATACAAAAGAAGATATTGTTCAGAACTGGCTGCCGAGGTATACAGGAGAAAAGCTGAAGAATTTTGGCAAATATATTTTGCTGACCAATTTCAGCCACTATGTGGATCTGTTTGCAAAGTGGCACAAGGTTCCTGTTGTAGGAAAAGACAAGCCTATGCCTTGCGCTACTGCCGACGGGATCACTATTATTAATTTTGGAATGGGGAGTCCCGGTGCTGCGACTATCATGGATTTGCTGACAGCAGTGGAGCCCAAAGCCGTTCTTTTTCTCGGCAAATGCGGCGGGCTTAAGAAAAGAAATAAAATAGGAGATCTTATTCTTCCTATAGCAGCAATAAGGGGAGAAGGCACTTCCAACGATTATTTTCCTGTTGAAGTGCCGGCGCTCCCGGCTTTTGCGCTCCAGAAAGCAACCTCAACCACTATACGGGATTATAAGTTAGATTACTGGACTGGCACAGTATACACTACCAACAGAAGAGTTTGGGAGCATGACGAAGCATTTAAGGAATACCTGCAAAAGATAAGGGCTTATGCGATAGACATGGAGACCGCTACTATTTTTTCTGTTGGTTTTTATAATAAGATCCCAACAGGAGCTCTTTTGCTGGTAAGCGACCAGCCTATGATACCGGAAGGCGTGAAAACGGCCTCCAGTGATAAAAGCGTTACGGCAAAATATGTGGAAAATCATATAAGAATAGGTCTTGATTCGCTGAAGCAACTGATCAATAACGGGCTTACCGTCCGCCACCTGAGGTTTTGATTTTTTGAGCAGGGCATGCACGGAGCGAAAAATTGAACCGGGCCCCGGCGCTTTCCGCGGTTTCAGGAAAAATAGTAATTTGTCGCGCAATGCAAGACGAGCTGCAGTTACAATATTGGACCGAACGCGTGGCATTATTCAACGATGAAATTGCCTATGAAAAATTGTTTTTTCATTTTAATGATGCATTGTTCAATCTTGCTGTATGTTTTGTGAAGGATGAAACGGTAGCCGAAGAGATCGTATCCGATACCTTTATAAATCTCTGGCGCAACCGGAGCCGTCTGCCGGAGATAGAAAACCTGAAAGTATACCTCTATGTTTCTGTAAAGAATCTTTGCATAAAGCATCTTACCCGCAATAAGCAACTGGCAGACTTTAACCTGAATGATCTTCATCTTGAGAAAGCAGCCGATACATCAAGGAGCCCCGAGGAAATGATGGTATCGAAAGAAATGCTGAAATATATACAGGAAGCCGTAGAAAATCTTCCTCCCAGGTGCAGGCTGATCTTTAAGCTGGTGCGGGAAGACGGGCTAAAGTACAGGGAAATAGCGCAGATACTGAATATCTCTATAAAGACCATAGACGCCCAGATGGCTATAGCTGCAAAAAAGATCATGCAATCGCTTTCGTTCCTGCTCAAAAAATAATCCCGGAATTTTTTGAAACCTTTTAGGGGATTTTGTTTGTTCCCGGTTCCTTAGTATTAATTCTATAGCATTCGTTTACATGATGAATAACCATATCTGGCATTTGATCTCAAGAAAGCTTTCAGGTGAAGCAAGCCTGGAGGAACTGCGGGAATTGCAGCAGTTGCTGAACGATGATCCGGAAATGGCCTATAAAGCAGAATTGTATACCGGCTTTTTTGAACATCCCCTGCTGCAACAGCGGGGCGATGAGCAGAAAGCCGCTTCCTGGGTCAAACTTCAGTCTAAGCTTACCGAAGCGTTTCCGGAAGATTTCGGGAATAATATTGCCCCGGATGAACCTAAGCCTTCCGTATTTGCAGTATATAAAAAATTGATCACCATCGCGGCAAGCCTTGTGCTTATCACAATGACCGGCGTATACTTTCTGCAACGCAATATACACGAAAAGCAGCTTGCCGGAGCAGCCACCAGCATCAATGAAATGAATACCATGCCCGGCACCCGGTCTAAAACCGTGCTGCCCGATGGTACTGTTGTCTGGCTGAACAGTGACAGCCGCATCACCTACAATGCAGATTTCGGGCAAACCCAAAGGGAAGTGACCCTTACCGGCGAGGCTTTTTTTGATGTTGCGCACAATGCAGAAGTACCGATGACCGTACATGCCAAAAACGTAAATATCCGGGTGAAGGGTACCGCTTTTAATGTGCGGAGCTACCCGGAAAGCAAGCAGGTGGAAACTTCTCTTATACGTGGCGCCGTAGAACTGACCACCAATGCCGACCCAGAAAGAAAAATACTGCTCAAACCTAATGAGAAAATAGTGGTAGACGTGACTGAACCAGATAGCGTTATTGCCATTGCCGCTAAATTTAAAAAAAACCGCGAGAGCATAAGTGTTGTCACAAGCAGGAACCTGTATCATATTGAACAGTTAAAGGAAAGCCGTTTTAATATAATACCTGAAATTTCCTGGGTGCAAAACAGGTTGGTGTTTGACAACGAAGTGTTTACCGAGGTGATCAGTAAAATGGAAAAGTGGTATAACGTGAAGATCATCCTTGAGAACAATACGCTGGCGGTTAAAAATTTTTCAGGTGCATTTGAGAAAGAGGATATTACAACTGCACTGCAGGCCTTACAGCTTATCAACGATTTTCATTTTGAAATAAAAGATCGAACAGTATATATTAAATAACCCTAAACCCGGCACTGCTTATGGTATAATACAACTATCACTTATTTCAATTAAAAAGAGAGATGCGGTCACATCTCCCTTTTAGTACTTAGCGTAAAAACGGTAGAGGTTTCCCGGCAGGATAGCTCGTACCTATTTTTTAAACTTAAGAAAGTAAAATTATGAAAAAACTGATTGTATCCCGATCAGGAGGGGATACTTATCCAAAATTTCTCAAACTGCTTATTATCATGAAATTAACTGCAATCTTCTTAATTGTAGTATGTCTCCAGGCTTCCGCAAACGGTTTTGGGCAGAGCGATATAAGCATTTCTGTAAAAAATATTGAGCTGAAAAAGCTGTTCAATATGATACAGAAGCAAACCACTTACCGTTTTTTATATGAAGACGGGCAGCTTCCTAAAAATACAAAAGTTGACCTGGATGTTACAAAAGCTTCCATCCAGTCGGTGCTGAACCGGGCGCTTAGCAATACTTCCTTACGGTACCGCATTCTCAATGATAATCTTATTGTGGTGAGCACTGCCGCAAAGGAGATCAGCAGCCAGACGGTAAAGGGTAAGATCACCGATGAAAAGGGACAGCCGCTCCCGGGAGTAAGTATCCGCGTGAAAGGCAGCAATACGGGTGTATCTACAGATGCCAATGGGAATTTCTCTATCGAAGTGCCTGAAAACAGCGTGCTGGAGATATCCTTCATCGGGTATATCACACAGGAGCATACTGTAAAAAAAGATGAAACGATCAGCATACAACTGGTACCCGGCGACAAGAATCTTGATGAAGTAGTGATCGTGGGCTTTGGCGTTCAGAAAAAAGTGAATCTTACGGGTGCAGTAGACATGGTTACCGCAAAGCAACTGGAAAGCAGGCCAATAGCAAATGTAGGGTCAGGATTGCAGGGGTTGATCCCCAACCTGAACATCACTACGTCCAATGGAAGGGCTACCACAAATCCCGCCTTTAATATCCGTGGCTTTACAAGCATCAATGGCGGCGATCCCCTTATTATTGTGGATAATGTGCCATACTCCATGGATGAAGTAGCCCGTATCAATCCTAACGATATTGAAACCGTTTCGGTATTGAAAGATGCAGCGGCGGCTGCAATTTACGGCGCACGCGCTTCTTTCGGCGTGGTGCTGATCACCACTAAGAAAGCAAAAGGCAATAAATTGAATGTTGCCGTAAATGGAATGGTGGGTTACCGCACTATCGGCAAAATGCCGGATTATATTACAGACCCCTATGAGGTAATGGATATAAAAAATGAAGCCGGAAAACCTTTGTATAATTTGTATCCCGACGCTGTACGCGACTATGCAAAACAACGTTCCGAGAACCCGTCCCTTCCCGCTGTAACGCTTGATCCCAATAATAGTAACAACTATGTATATACCGGCGCTACCAACTGGATCAAAGAAGCCTATACTACATCAGCTCCCACCTATAATACCAATATCAGCATCTCGAAACGCACGGATAAGCTGAGCTATTATTTGTCGGGCGATTATTACCAGCAGGATGGACTGCTGAAATATGGTAATGATGTATACAAACGTTACAATGTAAGAGGTAAGGTGGATTTTGAGGTAACCAACTGGCTGAAGATCTCCAATAATACACAGCTTACCAGCACAGATTATGAAGCGCCTGTATTTCTTGACGGCGATTTCTTCTGGAATGTAAACCGTACCAATTCACTGGATGTGCCTAAGAATCCCGACGGAAGCTGGACCAGGGCAGGAGCGCCTGTCCTGGGTGCGCTGCAGGAAGGCGGAAGGCGCAGAGATAAGCTGAATGAATATGTAACAACTTTTTCGGCGAAGGCGGCCCTGATAAAAGACATCTGGGATTTTAACGCCGAAGCTACTTTCAGACGAGGTTCTGATCTTATACGTTCTTATGATATCCCTGTTCCGTATAAAACAGGACCCAACACCCCGGCGAAATATACCTTCTCCAATACCTGGGCGCAGAATGAAAATGCCACTGCACAGTATAATGTGTATAACGTGTATACCGATTTTCATAAAGATCTCGGAGATCATTTCCTGCAGGCACTTGTCGGGTTCAACAGCGAGTATAATAATTATGCTTATTTTTCCGCCAGGAAGAATGGGTTAATATCCTCTTCCTTACCTTCCATTGACCTGAGCACCGGAATAATGACAGAGACGGAGCTGGTAAAAGATTGGGCTGTGCAGGGGCTTTTTTACCGCTTAGCCTATAACTATAAGGAAAAATACCTGCTGGAATTTAACGGACGTTATGATGGTTCGTCCCGCTTCCCTTCGGGCAACAGGTGGGGTTTCTTCCCTTCGGCTTCTGCAGGATGGGTAGTATCTGATGAAGCATTCTTTAAAGATATTAAGAATGCACTTTCGCTCAACATGTTTAAGCTAAGAGCATCCTACGGGAGCCTGGGCAACCAGACTTTTGCTTATAACCAGAATTTTCCTTATTTCGATGCTTATCCTTACCTGCCACTTTTACCTAAGGGAATCGGTAATATTATATTAGGCTCCGGCAAGCCGACTACTGTGGGCAGCCCCAAACCGGTATCGGATAATTTCAGTTGGGAAAATATTTCTACCGTGAATTTTGGTGTGGATATCTCTCTGCTTGAAAACAGGCTGAATGTGAATTTTGATAAATATACCCGTTATACCAAAGATATGCTGATCCCTGGGAAGGAGCTTCCTTCTGTGTACGGCGCGGATGTACCTACAGAAAACAGCGGAGATCTTAAGACCAAAGGCTGGGAACTGCGTGTGAACTGGAGAGACAAGGGGATGCTGGCCGGATCTTCCTTCTGGTATAACTTCACCTTTACACTTGCCGATAATCGTTCCCGGATCACCCGTTATGATAATCCAACCAAATCGCTGGGCGGCGACTTCAGCAGGTATTATGTAGGAAGAGAGATCGGTGAGATATGGGGCGCGGATATTACCGGGTTCTTTAAAGACGATGCTGATTTGGCCAACCATCCCAATCAAACCGCTATGGGAACCGATGACCAGTCGTATAAATTTTATGCAGGAGACCCCATATTCGCAGACCGCAATAAAGATGGAAAGGTGGATATGGGCAGTAAAACCGTGGACGATCCGGGTGATATGTATATTATAGGCAACAAAAGCCCGCGCCTGCCTTACAGTATAGATCTTTCAGGTGGCTGGAAAGGAATTGACCTGCGCATCTTTATGCAGGGCATTGGTAAAAGAGACTGGTATCCGGGCGCTTCCAATATTTATTTCTGGGGCGTATATGCGCAACCCTGGACCAATCCGACCGTGCAGAATTCAGATCACTGGACCCCGGATAATCCTGATGCCTATTTCCCGGCTGTTCGTGCCTATTCAGTTGAAGATAATTACCAGCAACTGGGTATCCCCAACAAACGTTACCTGCAAAACGGCGCTTATATGCGGGTAAAGAATGTTACGCTCGGGTATACCTTACCTCAATCTGTGTTGAAAAGGCTGAAGCTGGATAAGGTACGCTTCTACTTCAGTGCAGAAAATATCTTTGAGATTTCTCACATCAAAGTAAAGCTTGACCCGGAATCACTGGGCGATGGCAACAGGCCACAGGCAGCGTACCCGTTTCAGCGTACCTATTCCTTTGGTCTGAACCTGAATTTTTAATGCACTAAACCTTTTACAATGAAACGAATTTCATATATATATTTAGCATCGGTGATATTGGGCGTTTCGTGTACAAAAGATTTTTTACAACGTACACCGTCTTCAGCGATCACTAATACCGACTTCTTTAATACCCCGGCTGACCTTGAAACCTATACCAATGGCTTGTACACCCAGCAGCTTCGTGCAACATGGGCTGATGTATATTCTGCCGATAAGTTTTCAGATAATATTTCTATTTACACCGGTGGCAGTGAAGTAGACAATCTCATTCGCGGGAGCATTACTCCCGGAACGGTAGGTGGTTGGGATAAGAACACATGGGCTGTTTTACGAAACATCAATTACATGCTGGATAATGCGGGCAAAACAACAGGCGACCAGGATGCCATCAATCATTATATTGGTGTGGCAAGGTTTTTCAGGGCTAATTTTTATTTTAATATGGTAAAAAGATATGGCGATGTGCCCTGGTATTCGCATGCATTGGGGAATAAAGAAGATGATATGCTGTATAAGGCCAAAGATCCCCGGGCTGTTGTGGTAGATTCTATAATGGCAGACCTCGAATACGCTGCGGCTAATGTAATGCCTGCAAAGACCAATAACACATATGTTACTCAATGGGCTGCACTCACATTATTGGCCCGTGTGGCGCTGCATGAAGGCACTTACCGTAAATACCACAGCGAGTTAGACCTGCAATCTTCAGCGCAGGCTTTTCTTCAGCGTGCACAATCCGCATCCCAGGCAGTAATAGACGGCGGAGGTTTTAGCATTAGCGGTACCGGAGCCTCAGGCTACAGGGCTTTATTTTGCAGCAATGATCTCTCTTCTAATAAAGAAGTGATATTTCTTCAAAAAAATAATAAGGAACAGGGGGTGGCCAACAATACACATGTGGTATTAGACTGGCAGTGGGCGTTAAGCTCAGGTCTGGCAAATGAGTTTTTAATGTTGGATGGCACACCGTTTACTTCACAGGCAAACTATGATAAAAAAGACTTTGTGGAGATGTTTGCTGATCGTGATCCGCGTTTGGCGGAAACGATTATGCCGCCGGGCTTCAAAACAGATCCCAACGGCAATCCTTATATCACCCGGCCTGATTTTGGAGGGTACCTGCAGGTGAAATTCTATCCCCGCGATCCTTTATTGAGAGGCGGTTGGGAACTGAACTACACTGATCTTCCCATTTTCAGGTATGCTGAAGTATTATTGATCAATGCCGAAGCCAAAGCAGAATTAGGTACCCTTACCCAGGGTGATGTGGATGCGACTGTTAACAGGATCCGCGGCCGGGTGGGAATGCCTGCATTAAATATGGCAGCGGCAAATGCAGCGCCGGATCCCTACCTCTCCGCTACATTTCCATTGGTTGCCGGCGCTAATCAGGGCGTTATCCTTGAGATACGCCGTGAACGCAGGGTAGAGCTCTCCTGCGAAGGTTTTCGTTTGGATGACCTGTACCGGTGGAAAGCAGGTTCGCTGCTGACACAAAACCCCGGCGGTATGTATGTACCTGCTCTGGGTGGCATGGATGTAACCGGTGATGGTGTTGCAGATATTGCTATTCTTCAATCCAGGGATGACGAGAGCCCTATAGCCGGATTGCCCGCAGATGTAAAATCGAAAATTGTAAAATACTATCTTTCCGATGGGAATTTTATTTTGTCCGGCGGAACGTCCGGTCGTGTAATGTTCACCAAGGACGTAGTGCAGCCCCGTAATTTTATTGATCCCAAATACTATTACTTTCCCATACCTCTTGAGCAGACGGTACTGAATGATAAGCTGACCCAGCCTGAAGGCTGGCAGTAAACAGGATCCTTGATTTTTTAGCCGCAGATATGCAGATTTGATCTGCGCATCTGCGGCATTTTTAGATGAAGGGGTATATATAATGAAAAAAAGGAACTGACCATCATCAATTCCTTTCGTCAATTTTATGTGGCACACTTAAACCGCCAATACAGGACATCACTTCACCATAAAATCAGTTTCCGTATCTCCCCACAGCAGGCTTACTTTACCACTCTTGTCAATTTTTATGGTAAATGTTTCTGTAAAGGAGGGCGCTTTTGCAGTGGTCGCTTTTACCCGCAGCACATCATCACTTTCTTTATAATTGAAAGCGCCCCATTGTTTCCAGGTTTTATTGAATATTACTGTCCATTCACCGCTATCGCTCACCAGTGTAAACAATCCGTATTTTCCGGCAGCAAGAGGTTTTCCCTGTACCGTAATATCCTTGTCTGTTTCAAAAACTGTAGCTTCGTTAGCGCCGGTACGCCATACTTCTCCGGGCAGAGGTTCCAGGTTTTTCCCTATGGTGCGTCCTTTAACAGAAGGCTGGCTGTAGTTAATGGTAATAGTGGCCCCGCTCTCGATCTTCTGGGAAGCAGTAGCCGGAGGGCTGGCCGGTTTATTCTGAGCACCGGCTGCGCCGGCGATGAGTACTGCTGCTGCAAGCAACGGGAGTGCTAAGATTTTTTTCATAATTGTAATTGTTTTGATGATTGGTGAAACAATATTCATGCCATGGCTATGACAATTGCCGCTTATATAATTGCACTGTGTTTTCAAGGCCGAGATATAAGGCGTCGCAGATCAGTGCATGCCCGATAGACACTTCATCTGTCCATGGTATCTGTGCTTTGAAGAACGCAAGGTTGTGCAGGTCAAGATCATGCCCGGCATTAAGCCCCAGTCCCAGATCTTTTGCTCTGCGGGCTGCCGTAATATATGGCCCGATAGCTTTTGCCTTATCTTCATGGAACAGCCTGGCATACCCCTCTGTATAGAGCTCAATCCTGTCGGTGCCTGTAGCGGCGGCGCCTTCCACCATTGTTACGTCAGGATCAACAAAGATGGAAACCCTGATGCCGGCAGACCTGAACAGTCTTATCATTTCCGTTAAATAATCTTTATGCTTCAGGGTATCCCAGCCATGATCGCTGGTCACCTGGCCTGATGCATCAGGCACCAAAGTAACCTGGTGCGGGCGGGTCTCAAGCACCAGGTCAACAAATTTTTGTTCGCGGCAATTGCCTTCAATATTGAATTCCGTAGTGATAAGCTTTTTTAAGGCATGCACATCCGCATAGCGGATATGACGTTCATCCGGACGGGGATGCACAGTTATGCCGTCGGCGCCGAAGCGCTGAATATCGGTTGCAGATCTGAGTACATCCGGGTTGTTTCCTCCTCTGCTGTTACGAAGCGTAGCTATTTTATTTATGTTTACGGAAAGTTTGGTAGAATGATGCATTCGCAAAATTACCACGTATCACGGTATTTTTTTTCGGAAAAGCATAATTTGAAAGAATTTTATATATTTACAAAGGCTAAACAAAGTTTAATAATTGTATAATTTTGATGAATGCCTTTGAAGATATTGAGCAGCTAAAAAGTATACTACATGAAATCATTAAAACATCTTCTCGGCACGTCAAAGTCTTTTTTTATCATTTGGTGCATGGTCGCGGCCTTCGGCACTTATTTCTGCATGTATGCTTTCCGTAAGCCGTTCAATGCCGGTATTTATGAAGGACTCACCCTGTGGGGACTCAACTACAAAATAGTGCTGATCATATCCCAGGTGTTTGGGTATATGCTGTCTAAGTTTATCGGGATAAAAGTGATTTCAGAATTAAAAGCCGCCAGCCGCACACAACTGATCATAGGATTGATCTTGTTTGCCGAGATAGCATTGCTGTTGTTTGGTCTGGTGCCGCACCCTTATAATTTTGTATGCCTGTTCCTTAACGGGTTGCCGCTGGGCATGATATGGGGCATTGTGTTCAGCTATCTGGAAGGCCGGAGATTTACCGAGATCCTTGCAATAGGATTAAGCATAAGCCTTATTGTTTCTTCGGGCATGTTAAAAACCATTTATTTTGATGTGCACGGCTTTTTCCCAAACATTTCAGAATTTTGGATGCCCTTTGTAATGGGGCTGCTGTTCCTTCCTTTGTTCTTTCTGTTTGTGTGGATGCTTTCCGTTATCCCCGCTCCAGGTGAAGATGATATCCGTTCCCGTGCTCCAAGGCTGCCTATGACGAATGAAGATAAAAAAAATGTTTTCAGGAAATACGGCATGGGAGTGATCGCATTTGTGATTCTTTACACATTTCTTGCCACGCTCCGGGATTTCAGGGACAATTTTGCTGTGGAAATATGGCAGGAAATTGATCCGTCGTGGAATAAAAATGTATTTACCCAAACTGAGGCCATTGTAAGCGTAATAGTGTTAGCTGTCATTGGCAGTTTATCTGCCATAAAAAATAATTGGAAAGGGTTCTGGGCTGTCAACGGGATCCTTGCGCTTGGGTTCATCATCAGCGGAGGGGCTACGCTGCTTTTCCAGCGGCATATCCTGTCTCCTTTTATGTGGATGCTGCTTTTGGGAACGGGCCTTTTTCTTGCATATATGCCCATGCAGATTGCATTGTTTGAACGGATGATCGCTTTTTACAGGATAAAAGCCAACGCCGGTTTCTTTGTGTATATCTGCGATTCGATCGGCTATTCCGGCAGCGTGATCCTGATGCTGTACAAGGAATTTTTCATGAAAGATATGAAATGGTCTCAGGTAATGATTGATTTCACTTACCTGCAATCTGTGCTGTCGCTGCTGCTGCTTGCCGGCGCATGTATATTTTTTTATAAACACTCCCGCCAGATCAAAGCGCAGCGCATTGACGAGGTATCCCTTCAAAGTGCATAAATTTTAAATAATAAAACCCGGCAAAATATGTCTCGTCAACCGTTATTGTTTACCCCAGGTCCTTTATCTACCTCCCTTACAGTAAAAGAAGCCATGCTAAAAGATATGGGCTCAAGGGATTTTGCTTTTATAAATGCGGTAAAGGAGATCAGGAGCGGGCTGCTCCGGCTGGCGCATGTTTCAAAAGAAGAAGGATATGAATGTGTGATCATACAGGGCTCCGGTACTTTTGGGGTGGAAAGTGTGATCAGTAGCGTGATTGGAGAAAAAGACAAACTGCTGGTGCTTGCCAACGGGGCATACGGAGAGCGTATTGCCAAAATGGCTAAAGTACATCGCCTGGACCATGAAGTGCTTCGCTTTGATGAAGATGCTATTGTAGCTCCCGAAGCGGTTGAACAATTCCTGTCAGCCAATAAAGGCATTACTCATGTTGCATGCATACACAGTGAAACCACTACAGGATTATTCAATCCTGTTGAAGCGGTAGGAGAGGTTTGTAAAAAATACGGAGCGGTATATATTGTGGATGCTATGAGCAGCTTTGGAGGAGTGGTAATGGATATGGCTGCGCTGCATATTGACTTTCTTGTATCCTCTTCCAATAAATGCATTGAAGGCGTTCCTGGCTTTGCTTTTGCATTGTGTAAAAGAGCTGCGCTTGAAAAAGCAAAAGGACAGGCGAGAAGCCTTAGCCTTGATCTGTACGACCAGTGGGCCGGGCTGGAAGCCAGCGGCCAATTCCGTTTTACCCCGCCTACCTTGAGCATCATGGCTTTTCAGCAGGCCATGCAGGAATTAGCGCTTGAAGGAGGGGTTGCAGCCCGCGAGCAACGGTATAAGACCAATAAGAAAATTCTTGATGAAGGGATGCGCCGGCTGGGCTTTAAGCAATATCTGCAGCCGGAGATCCAGGGACATATCATCACTTCATTTTTATATCCCGATTCGCAGGATTTCCGCTTCGATGAGTTTTACCGTAAGCTTAATGAGCGGGGATTTGTAATATATCCCGGCAAGCTCAGCAAAGCAGATGCCTTCAGGATAGGAAATATCGGTCAGATCTTCCCGGATGATGTGAAAGCGCTTCTTGAAGCTATTGCAGAAGTGATGAAGGAATTTGAGATTTGAGATTTGAAATTTCAAATTTGCCTATCTTTAGCCGTATGGATAAAAAATTCCGCAGCAGCAACTGGTTTGGCAAGACAGGCAAAGATGGATTTATATACCGCGCCTGGATGAAAAACCAGGGGATACCCTCTTATGAATTTGATGGCAGGCCCGTTATTGGCATTTGTAATACCTGGTCGGAGCTTACTCCCTGCAATGCTCATTTCAGGGAACTGGCGGAATCTGTAAAAAGAGGTATTTCCGAAGCAGGAGGCTTTCCTGTGGAATTTCCGGTAATGTCGCTCGGCGAAACGCTGATCAAGCCTACGGCTATGCTTTACCGCAACCTGGTAAGCATGGACGTGGAAGAATCCATAAGGGCGAATCCTATGGATGGCGTTGTGCTGCTTTGCGGATGTGACAAAACCACACCGGCATTGGTAATGGGCGCCTGCAGCGTAAATATTCCCGCTATCGTGGTCTCAGGCGGTTCTATGCTTACAGGCAAGTACAGGGGGAAAAACATTGGCACAAGTGATATATGGCGTTTCAGTGAGGCGGTACGCGCCGGTAAAATGACCAACGAAGAACTGGTTGTTACAGAAGCCTGTATGGGCAGGAGCCGCGGGCATTGTGCCGTAATGGGTACTGCATCCACCATGGCATGTATGGTGGAATCGCTGGGGTTATCATTGCCCGAGAATGCAGCCATACCTGCGCCTGATGCGCGCCGCAAAGTGCTTGCGCAACTGTCGGGCATGCGTATTGTGGAGATGGTAAAGGAAAACCTCCGCCCTTCCGATATTCTTACACGTAAAGCTTTTGAAAACGCCATTAAGGTAAATGCAGCTATTGGCGGCTCTACCAATTTTGTTTTGCACCTTTTAGCTATCGCCGGAAGGATAGGGGTAGATCTTTCTATTACCGACTTTGATAAGTTTTCACAGGACATTCCGCTTATTGCCAACCTGCAGCCATCGGGGTTGCATTTTATGGAAGACCTGTATTATGCGGGAGGCTTACCTGCGGTAATGAAAGAGATAGATGCATTCCTGCACAGGGATTGCATCACGGTGAATGGTTTGACCATTTCTGAAAACTATGCAACAGCAGAGTGCTTCAACAGGGAAGTCATTGCTACTGCAGATGCGCCGTTCAATACCATCTCCGGCATTGTGGTGCTGAAAGGAAATATTTGTGAAGAAGGCGCAGTGCTCAAGCCCTCTGCCGCCAGCAGTCATCTTTTGAAACACACCGGCAGGGCAATCGTATTTGAAGATATAGAAGACTATAAAAAGCGTATTGATGATCCTGATCTTGATGTGGATGAAAACAGTGTAATGGTATTAAAAAATGTTGGGCCGAAAGGATATCCCGGTATGCCGGAAGTAGGGAATATGGGGCTGCCCAAGAAACTGCTGGAAAAGGGCGTTACAGATATGGTGCGCATATCCGACGGGCGGATGAGCGGTACCGGCTTTGGTACTGTTGTACTGCATGTTTCCCCCGAGGCGGCAGCAGGCGGCACATTGGCAGTAATTGAAGACGGCGATGTTATAACGCTGGATGTGGAGCAGCGTTTATTGCATGTTGATGTTGCTCCCGGAGAACTGGAAAAACGGAAACAACAAAAAGCGCAATCACAAAATGTTTATGCAAGAGGCTATGTAAGCCTTTATATTGATCGCGTACAGCAGGCACATCTGGGTGCTGATTTTGATTTTCTCAGGGGCGCTTCAGGCAGTGAGGTCACAAGAGATTCTCATTGATAGAGGCAGCATGCTGCGGATCCCGGCGTTCCGCGGGATGATTTTTGGATACAACAAAGCCACGAATGCACGAATATTCAATTATGATAAAATAGCTTCCAGCAGTTTTTTATCTTCCTTGTTTTTAAAAAACGAATTGTGCCACAGCAATATGAAATTCCCATTATAAAGATGACATTGTTGCTTGAGATGCCTGAACATGTTAAGGGATGCTTCTGAATATCCCAGTCCCATAGTTTCTTTGGAAATAACGGTATGCTCCATAGCGATAAGCGGGCGCTCTTTGATTTTCAGTTTTGCACGGTTATGCAGGTCATACATTGAAAATTCATAGCAGGATCCTGTTCTGAACCCGGCATGATCAGCGTACAACAAAGTAGAGTCATAGTTAAGTCCTGCATTGTTGAGGTATATAATGGTATCGGGGGTCTGGTATCTCAGATAATGTTGCCTTACGCCCAGCTCCTCCTGGTGTATGTTCAGCTCTTTCAAAGCATTTCTCAGGATGCCTGCTTCCTTATTAATCTGTGCAGCGTCAAGGTAGGTATTATAGCTTGTATGAAGCCCGATCCGGTGACCCCTCACATGTATTTCCTGCATCAATCCTTTTATCAATGGATCGTTTACCGCATAATTGCCGTCAATGGCTCCTGCGGAGTGATCGCAGATAAAGTAAAACACCATTGTAATGGAATGTTGCTCTGCCAGAGTCATCAGGTAATCAAAAGTATTGAATGAATCTGCTTTCCAACCCCTGCGTTTTACCCTGATATTTTCTTTAAAGATTTCCACAGCTTTTTTTACCTCTCCCAGCTTTAGGATCTTACCGGCCATGCTTTTCATCATTTTAGTATAGCTTTGGTTATCCGGGTTAAACGGCCAGTCCACATCACAGGTCAGCGTAGTTTGTGGCGCCCGTCCTTTTCTTGTGAGCCCCGGAGCCAGCATCAAAAATATTTGCCACAGTAATTCGAGATATTCATTCACCACCGGTCGCAATAATAAGCCGCTTTTATAGCATACGGAGGATAAGCCGGAGAACCTGTTTTGCCTGTCCCTGTCTTTTATTACGGCTTCCTCATAACGGCTCAGCATAAAAAAGATACTCCCGAAAATATCAATGCCGCAGTCAACAGAGCGTTCATCATTCCTTTTACAAAAAGGCGTCCCAAATAAAACGGGAATATGGGTATATGGAACATCGCATTTCATCGTGTCATCACCAATATGTAAGACCGGCAGCGGAAGACCGGGAAGTGTTTCTTCAGACAGCCATTTCTTTTCCGCCTTTGTAAAGAAAATATCCGGCAAGGTCAGCCGGGTAGTCGGAGCCGGAATGATGATAAACTGTTCTTTTAATCCTCCGTCAATTTCTATGGAATGATCAAGCCCGAGAAATTCGGAAAAGATGACGTCAAACACATATTCTTTTTCCCTGATACAGTTATTATTAGTTAATATAGTTATCATCCCTGTCAAGCTTTATTTTATTTTCCTGGAGGCGACTAAAAATAAGACATAACCTAAAATAATATATACAACAGACCCTATGATGCAATATACCGTCAGAAAAGCAGTGATACTGCATTTAAAGATATAAGCAATGATAAAAGACACTATATTGCCGGCGAAAATAGCTACGTGTATCCATAAGTCTAACTCCTGCTTTTCAAATGCGCTTGTAACCTGGCAAAGCGGCACATACAGGGTGCGTATAAAAAAAAAGGGAAGGAGTATCTTGGAGTAATATCCTGCAATTCTCCATTGCTCGCCAAATGCAAATGCCGAAAGATCTTCTATCGTAAAGAATAATACAAAAAAAATAGGAAACCCGATTATTGCGAGCTTTTTTAAAGTGGATAGGAATTCTTTGGTCGCGGGCAGGTTTTTCTTGTGGCAATCGGCGCAAACCTGGTAAAATAACTGTCCCATATTATTCCCTATCAGCGTTAGAGGGATACCAAGATAACGGGTCCCGTAAGAGTATAGCCCCAATTGCCCTAAGCCGTATAAGGTTGAAATGAAGAAGCTATTGATATTGGCCGATAAACTATATAGAAAAATCCCCCAAATAGAAAAAAGAGGAAATTTTTTATACCGGATGGCATTTCTCCGGAGCGAATCTTTGGTAACATCTTTAAAAAAATGTTTGAATTTTAAAAATAACTTTGCCATTCCGGCGTTGCCGGAAAGATAGGAAAACAGGTTTCCGAGGATAAGCCCTCCCTGGGTAAACCCCATTAGGCCGAAGCCCAGTTGTAATCCGGCTCCTGATGATGACCTCAGGATATTGGATGTGGCAATTACTTTATACTTTTTGAACCGTAGAGCGAAAAAGTTTAAAGGAGTATATATTCCCACAAATATTACTGCCAGGGGTACTACATATATCCAGTTGCCAAGCTGTTCTCCCCCGATAAGTTTGAGAATGGGTGTCTTAAAAAATAAGGCGATAATAAATAAAACAATTGCAAATCCAACTGCTGCTATTGCTGATAAAAATGTTAAGATAACAGCATCTTTATCTTCTGTAGGAAGCGGAATGGCATATTGATACTGAAGGTTGTTTACAGTAGTAAATATTGCTACAAGTGATGTGAATATTGCAAATATGCCAAAATCTTCAGGAGAATATATCCTCGCTAAAATTACGCTTGCAGCCAGGGGCACTAATTGGGAGATTGATGTTCCGGAGATCAAAACAAAAAAATGCCTGTTAAAATCTGATTTCAGTATCCCCCTGATTCTATTACGTAATGTCATTCCTGGTTATCTTTATATCTCCCTGTATAAACCTGTTATTTTGAAAATGTAAATGTACTCGTTTCGCTTAAATGTGGTTTTATTCTGCTAAAGATTTTGAGCCTGAATATATTGATGTCTATTGAAACGATGCTTTAAAATTTTTATTCTTTTAAACAGCGTGAAAAATATAGTGTTGAAAATGTAAAAAATGTAAGTTGCAGATCAAACGACATTCATGAATAATAATTCCGGGAGATTTAGGGACCAGGTGGCTATAGTAACAGGAGCGGGGCAGGGCATTGGTTTTGAAATTGCAAAAGAGCTCAGCAGACAGGGCTCAGGCGTAGTACTGAACGATATTGATGCAGCGCTGACGGCAAAGGCGGTTTCGGCAATTACCGGTGAAGGATTTTCCTGTAAAGGATATGCCGGGGATGTGTCTGATCCCCTCTTTATTGATACAATGGTGCAGGAAGCTGTCGGGCAGTTTGGAAAGCTTACCATTGCCGTAGCCAATGCCGGTATAACTTTATTCGGGGAATTCCTGAGCTATAAGCCTGAGGCACTGCAGCAGGTGATGCAGCTCAATCTTAGCGGCAGCTTCTTTCTGGCCCAGGCTACAGCTAAAGCTATTATCAGCCAGCAATCCGGAGGCAGTATATTGTTCATGTCTTCCGTGACCGGCCACCAGGCGCATAAAAACCTGGCGGCGTATGGCATGACAAAAGCTGCGCTTGAGATGCTTGCCAAAACGCTGGTCGTGGAATTGTCTGAGCATAATATTAATGTAAACGCGATTGCTCCCGGGGCAACAAGTACGGAGCGTACACTGGATGATCCGGATTATGTTGGTACCTGGAGCCGCATTACGCCGATGGGCCGGCCGGCTACGGTAGCTGATATTGCTAATGCGGCACTTTTCCTCGTATCGCCCGATTCCCGCCATATTACAGGGCAGAGCCTTGTGGTGGATGGCGGCTGGACTTCTGTAAGTCCCTCTCCTTATTAATATAAGCTTATATACTGCCTGTTCTTCCCCCGTCTACCGGAATGCTTGCTCCATTTACATAAGAAGCCGCTGGAGAGGCAAGAAATGCTACTACACTGGCTATTTCTTCAGGCAGCCCAAACCGTTTGAGCGGGATAGCCTCTGCCATGGATTTTTTTGTCGCTTCAAATTCCACCCCGTTTTTCCGTGATATGTCTTTTATAAGGCTTTCAAGTCTCCTGGTGCTGGTAGAGCCGGGTAATACATTGTTTACCGTGATCCCGTATTGCCCGGTTTCATACGAGAGGGTTTTTGCCCAGGCTGCAACAGCGCCACGTATAGTATTTGATACCCCCAATCCGGGGATAGGAATCTTGACAGAAGTAGATATGATATTAATGATCCTTCCATAACCCGCCTGCTGCATACCGGGCAGCACTGCCTGTGAAAGTATTTGATTGCAGACAACATGCTGGCGAAAGGCCTCTTCAAAATCTTCCGGTGCAGCCCCGGTTATGGCCCCGCTTTTCGGTCCCCCCGAATTATTGACAAGGATATGAATGGAATAACCGGAAACGATCTCCCGGACAGTCTCGTTTACCTGCTCCGGTTCAAAAAAGTCTGTTACGTAATACCGGTGTTGCTGCGAAGCATTCCGGGGTAACATGTTAACAGCAAGCTTCAGATCCGTTTCATTCCTTGCCAGTAAAAAACAATTGCATCCGAGCGCAGCCAGCTCCATTGCTACTGCTAAACCTATTCCCCCGGAACTCCCGCATATGATTGCATTCCTGCCCTGTAGTGCTATATTCATTGATAACTATTTTTTCACAAAATTATCATTACCGGCTTATGTGGCCGATCAAAAAATTATGCAGCTTTACATTCACTTTTTATACTTTCCCGATATGAATACCGTTATGATACGCATGAAAAACCTACTCCTCTCTTTACCCGTCACTCTTTTTGTGTTCGCAATTTCATGCCAGTCTTCTGCCGGTAAGGTTGAGGCCGGAACTGTGCGGGAAACAGATACAGTACGTCAGAAAGCAATTGCTCCGGCATTAACTGATACCCTGATAGATGCTTCTGCTATATTGGCAAAAACACAGATCCCGGTGTTATGTTATCACCAGATCAGGGATTGGCGGCCGGGCGATTCGAAATCCGCAAAAGATTTTATTGTACCGCCTGCTATGTTCAGGAGCCAGATAAAGCTGCTGGCCGACAGCGGTTATCATACCATCCTGCCGGATGACCTGTATGCATATCTCACCAAAGGTATGCCGCTTCCTTCCAAACCCGTTATGCTTACCTACGATGACGGCGATGCGGATCAATACAATATTGCTGCATCTGAAATGGCAAAATACGGCTTCAGGGGAGTTTATTTTGTAATGACAGTATCTTTAGGACGTTCTATATACATGACTAAAGAACAGGTGAAAAAGCTTTCTGATGAAGGGAATGTTATTGGCTCCCATACCTGGAATCACCAGGATGTGCGTCACTATACTGACGCCGACTGGGACAAACAGCTTACTGCGTCTGTGAGGCAGCTCGAAGAGATCACCGGGAAACCGGTAAAATATTTTGCCTATCCTTTCGGCGCCTGGAATAAAAGTGCTTTGCCGGCGCTGAAAAAACGAAATATTGCCGCAGCTTTTCAACTGTCAACCAAAATGGATCCTGATGATCCTTTACATACTATCCGGCGTATGATCGTTCCCGGTAGCTGGAGCGCCCCGGTCATGCTGAAGGCAATGAAGCGGACTTTTAAAGGGTAGAAGGTATAGGGTATAAGCCTTACGCCTTAGACCCTATACCTTCCCGAATCTACCACGGCAGCGAAAATGTCTTTACAAAAGTGAAGCATTTCATGGCTTCTATCACGCCTTCCTTAATGCCAAGCCCCGAATCTTTGATACCGCCGAAAGGTGAGCTCTCAATACGATACCCGGGCACTTCGTTAATATTTACAGTACCTACTTTCAATTCTTTGATAAAACGGAGGGCGTAGCTCATGTTATTGGTCACGATACCGGACGACAATCCGTATGCAGTAGAGTTAGACAAGGCAATAGCATCATCAATATCTTTAAACGTCAGTATCGGCGCCAGGGGTCCAAAGGATTCATATACCACCATATCGGCATTTCTCGGCACATTACTGATCACGGTTGGCTCCATCAAAGCGCCTTTACGGTTGCCACCCAGCAATACTTTAGCACCCTGCTCCACGGATCTTTTTACTACATTTTCCAGGTATATTGCTGCCGCTTCATCAATAACGGTACCCACTCGGGTTTCAGGATCGGAGGGATTACCGCAGGTATATTCTTTTGCTTTTTCAACCAGCCTTTTAGTGAATTCGTCTGCAATTTTCTCATGTACGAGAATCCGCTTTACTGCCGTGCAGCGTTGGCCGCTGTTGCGGAAAGAGCCTTCCGCCGCAAGGTATACGGCGAGATCCATATCGGCATCTTCCATAATGATCACCGGATCGTTACCGCCCAATTCGAGGATAACTTTTTTATATCCTGCCATGCCCGCTATCTTTTTGCCCACTGCCACGCTGCCGGTAAAAGATACAATTTCCACACGGGGGTCTTTGATCAATGGCTCAGCAATTTCTGCTGTTGGCCCCAGTAAAGTGCTAAGCATGTAGTGCGGCAATCCTGCTTCATACAGCAGTTCTGTCAGCATGATAGCTGTGAGCGGTGTTTTTTCCGAAGGCTTCAATATCACGGGAGTCCCTACGGCAAGTGCAGGAGCCAGCTTATGGATTACCTGGTTGAGCGGATGGTTGAACGGAGTGATGCATAATGCAAGTGATAGCGGTTCACGTGTGGTAAATATCTTTCTTGCCTTGCCTGAGGGAGAAATATCGCATGAAAATATCTGCCCGTCGTCTTTAAGGCTCTCCATTGCAGCAAACATCAATACATCGTGCGCCCTGCCGGTTTCGTATACTGCTTCACGTATGGCCAGACCGGATTCGGTGCTGATGGTACGGGCAAAAGCTTCCCTTCTTTGGACAAGGAGCTGTCTTGCTTTATCCAGGATAGAAAACCTGTCGTAGCGGGTGAGCTTTTTCCCGCCTTTTAAAGCGGCTTCCACTGCAGCAGATGCGTGAGAGGCGCCGGCGAGCGTAACAGTGCCTGCTATGCTGTTATCATAAGGGTTTTTTACTTCTAAAATATTGGTGCCGGTAACCGGAATACCGGCAACATAGGAGGTATATTGCATTGTAATGTGTGATTTGAAAGGTTATTCGGCAATGGTGCCATTGATAGTAAAGTCAAAAACATTGAAATTGCGGGGATCCCCGCAGGCTTTCATGATGTATTTTTTATTTAACGGGTGAGAGAGGATCAGGGGCACCATCTCTTCATACCTGCCTCCATGAGATCGCAGGGTGCCGTCGAGCGCCGATATATCATGATCTTTCGGACGTCGGCCAACCACTACATCTCTTGCAGACATTACTACCAGGTCACCTATGCGGTCTTCCGGCTGCTCCAGGAGGCGAACCGCAGCTTTCCGGTCATGTACTTCGGTTATGCCCGGCTGCAGGGACAGCCATTCTTTTATCTCAGGCAGCTTTTCTTTATGCTGTACATGCACTACCACGTAGGAGCCCAATGCACCATGATGCTTTACATAAGGATCCGTAATAGGGCATATCACCCTGAACCCTTCGCCAAACTTCGCTTCCAGTATTTCTTCCACAAAGATCACATTAGGAGTGCCATCCGCTTTGACCTTGGCATTCATCCCATGATCGGCAGTGGCGCCTACTACAGCTCCGGCTTCCACCAGCCTGCCTATCTCGGCATCCATGGCTTCATAAAAAGCCAGCGATGCTTCTGCTTCAGGCGCATAGGTGTGCTGCATATAGTCCGTGAGCGATAAATATAAAAAATCTGCAAGCCCGGCTTTGATCAGGGCTACTCCTGCACGCAGTACAAAAAGACTGGCATCCGCGCTGTATATGGCAGGAGTAGGATATCCTGTGATCTGCTCAGCATTATCTATACCATGGGTAGCTTTCTGTGCCAGGTTTGCTTTTTCTGCTGAAAAAGCAATACCATTAAGTTTATACGACAAAATATCCCTGAGCTTTTCTTTCGCCGTTACTACGGCAACTTTCCTGCCTGCATTTGCTGCTGCAGCCAGTATGGTATCGGCGCGGAGGTATTCAGACGAATTCATCATTACTTCCTGGTCGCGCGCAGCATCATAAAAAAAGTTGCCGCTGATGCCATGTATCGCCGGCGGTACGCCTGTAACGATGGAAGCATTATTTACATTGGTGAAAGAAGGAAGCGCTCCCCGTACCATACCACGATAACCTTTTTTGCTCATTTGCTGTAAATGAGATAACCTTCCGTTGGCGGCAGTGATATCAAGATATTCATCCGCCGAGCCATCTATACAGATCACTACAACAGGTTTGGGCGGAGGAGCATAAGTAATACCATTTGCGCTGAAAGGTGTGACAGAAATAGAAGACATGGCGTGATTATGTTTATAAATACTAAATTAAATATAGCAAATGTAAACATTTTCACGAAACCGGTATATTAAAAATAAGGCGTAAGGCCTTACTTCTTATACCTTACTTTTTATACCCTGTCACTCCTTACCGCTCTGTAATAAAAAAATACACCACGAGCATAAGGGCATCAGTATCGCCGATATTAGCGGGCTTATGGGGAAGGCGGCCATCAAAGAAGAGCGAATCACCTTCTTCTATTACGTATTTCTCGTTTTCAATGTAGTACTCCACTTTTCCTCTGATCACATATTTATATTCGTAAGCATCTGTTTTGATCATTTGGGCGCGTTTTGCCCCTTTTTTTAATTCGAGCAGCACGGTATCTACCGGCCCGCCCTCCATATTGCGCGTCAGTATCCGTTTGTATTTAAAGCCCTTGGCAACCTCTTTTTCAAAGGGCAGGTAATCTTTTTTAGACTTGATGATGATCTTCTGCTTACTTTCCCGGTTATGACTGATGTCCTCAAAAAAATCTTTGAGGTCAATGCTCAGCGCCAGCACGATATTCATGAGCACAGGAAGAGAGGGAACCGTGCGGTTATTTTCAATTTGCGAGATAAGCCCCTTGCTTACCTGTGCCTCGGTGGCCAATTCCTGAACGGTCTTTTTCTGGGCTTTGCGGGTTTCCTTTATTTTATTGCTTATTTGTATAAGAATGTCTTCCTGCATGTTGAAATGATTTCCGGTCTAAATTAGCTGTTACGGCAATAATCATCAAAAGTTTTAATGGGAATAGTGAATGGTGAATTGCCGGAGGATGACCGTGAAACATCAAACGGGTGCATTATGCTGTATTTGCTATCTTCATGTGATTTAAAAACCAGCCCGTTTTTGGGGCAAAATCGAAAAATGAAACCACAGCGGCAGACTACCATTAAAGATATTGCAAGGGAACTAAAAGTATCGGTAGCCACGGTTTCGAGGGCATTAAGGGACACTCATGATGTGAGCAGGGAAACCAGGGAAAAGGTTTTAAGGAAAGTCGAGGAATTGCATTACCGCCCCAACTTTAATGCCAGAGGCCTGGTTACCCATAAATCTCACAGCATAGCCATCATTTTACCAACTATTACCAACTATTATTTTTCAACGGTGATTACAGGCATTCAGGAAGTTGCTTATCAAAACAACTATAATATTATTCTGTATGTTACCGGAGAATCGTCTGCCAGGGAAATTGAAATTGCAAGGGATTTACCACTGAGCTCCATTGATGGCTTACTGGTATGTGTAACATCAGAATCAGATAAATCCAATCACCTGAAGGCGATCATAGATAAGGGTATTCCAATAGTTTTTTTTGACAGGGCGGCTGAAATTAAAAATACTTCAAAAGTCACGCAAAACGACTTTGGAGGAGCATTTATGGCAGTAGAGCACCTGATTAAAAATGGGTACAGGAAAATTGCCCATATCGGAGGGCCGCTTACGCTTTCTTTTACAAAAAAAAGATTAAACGGTTACCTGGCAGCACTAAAAAAATATAATTTACCGGTTTTTCATGAAAGAATCATCCACTCGGGGTTTACCCAGCAAAGCGGAACTGAGGATACTATGAAACTATGGGCATCATTGTCCATCAAACCCGACGCTATTTTTGCAGCAAATGACCGCAAGGCGGTTGGTGCTATGCTGGCATTAAAGGAGATGGGCGTCAGCATTGGTAAAGAAGTGGGCGTTGCCGGTTTTACCAATGATCCCGTTGCCGCTATTATTACTCCCTCGCTTACAACCGTGGAAGAACCGGCACTGGAAGTAGGAAGGAAATCCTGTGAACTGCTCCTTAAGCATATTTCCAGGAAGAATTTTATCCCGGAAGAAGTGGTATTGAACGGTAAGCTGATCGCACGTCATTCTACTATTACAGGAGAGGATTAGCATCGGTTCAATTTTTTCCTACTGCAAAGAATATTTTCCAGCCATCCTGTTATCCTGCCTTTCGATAACGTTATCGGTATTTTTCTTGAAAGACTTCATAAGCCTTGTTACATTTAATTGCTGCTTTCATATAATTAACTCAGCACTATGTCAATCTTCCATAAAATAATAAACACGTAACATGAATATACATATTTTGCCTGATCAGCAACAATTGGGTATAGAAGCGGGTAAGAAAACTGCAGAGCTTATCCGGAAAGCCATTAAAGAAAAGGGAAATGCAAATATTATTCTTGCAACAGGATCGAGCCAGTTTGAAACTGTAAAGCAATTGATAGACGAACCGGGAATAGCATGGAATAAAGTAACTATGTTTCACCTGGATGAATATATCGGCTTACCGGTATCTCACAAAGCAAGCTTTAGAAAATACCTGAGAGAAAGATTCCTGGATAAAGTCCCGCCGTTGCAATCGGTTAACCTGATCAACGGGGAAACCGACCCCGGAGAAGAATTAAGACGCCTGAATGATCTCATCAGCAGGGTACCGGTTGATGTGGCGCTGGTGGGCATAGGGGAGAACGGGCATCTTGCATTCAATGATCCTCCTGCTGATTTTGAAACCAACCAGCCTTATATTATTGCCAATTTAGACCGGGCATGCAGGCAGCAGCAGGTAAATGAGCAATGGTTCGGGTCTGTTGAAGAAGTTCCCATGCAGGCCATCAGCATGTCGGTAAAGCAGATCATGCAATCAGCATATATTATCTGCTCGGTGCCGGGAGCCCGGAAAGCCCTGGCGGTAAGGGATTGCCTGGAGCAACCGGTCAGCAACCTGCACCCTGCCAGCGTTTTACAGGATCATCCTGACTGCTGTTTATTCTTAGATAAAGATTCAGCGTCTTTATTGAAAACCGCGGAGCATGCATAAAAAGCCGAAGATTGACATGACACTACATTATATGATCCTGCACCATAGTATCACTGACGAAAAGTTTCCTGTATGAAAGAAAAAGATCTTATTGTAAAGGCTGATACCCTTACTAAAAGAGATACGGTTGTTTCCATTATGATCATCGGTTTTCTTTTTTTTACGTTTGGATTTGTTTCATGGATCAATGCGATCCTCATTCCCTTTTTTAAAATTGCCTGTGAACTGGATCATTTTGAATCTTATTTTGTAACATTCGCTTTTTATATTTCTTACCTGATTTTTTCGGTCCCTTCTGCCTATCTGCTCAAAAAGTCGGGGTTCAGGAACGGTATAATGATCGGCTTCTGGATAATAGCGCTGGGTGCATTTATCTTTATTCCGGCCGCCTTATCCAGGACTTATTATCTATTTCTTTTGGGACTCTTTATCATAGGAGCGGGGCTTGCCCTGCTCCAAACTACTGCTAATCCTTATATCACTATTTTAGGACCCAAAGAAAGAGCTGCCCAGCGGATCAGCATCATGGGTATCTGCAATAAAGGTGCAGGCATCCTGGCCCCTCTTATTCTGGCTTCCCTAATATTACGGGCTACTGACAGCAGCCTGTTTGCGCAGATCCCTGTAATGCCGGCGGCCGAAAAGAGTGCGGCTCTTGATGAGCTGATCAGGAGAGTGATCCCGCCTTATACTTTTTTAGGCATATTCCTTTTCATTATGGGCATATTGATCAGGAAATCTCCGCTGCCGGATATTGATACCGAACATGAAAGCGAAGGGCTAGCCAAAGCTAACGTGGATAAAAAAAATATATTCCAGTTCCCGCATCTGGTATTAGGCGCGATCGCTATTTTTTTACACGTAGGTACGCAAGTGATCTCCATTGATACTATAATCGGGTATGCAGGTTCTATGGATATTGATTTACTGGAGGCGAAGGTTTTTCCGTCTTATACTCTTACGGCAACCATAATAGGGTATATATTGGGGATCATTTGCATTCCTAAGCTTATAAGCCAGACCAATGCCTTAAAAGCCTGTACACTTCTCGGGTTCATTTTGGTAATGCTTATTTTATTTACCGGCAGTACGATTTCGCTGTTCGGGCATAAAGCTGATATATCAATATGGTTTTTAGTGTTGCTGGGATTACCCAATTCCCTTACGTGGGCAGGAATATGGCCGCTTGCATTGGACGGATTGGGACGATTTACCAAGCTGGGTGCCTCTCTTTTGATCATGGGGTTGTGTGGTAACGCCATTCTTCCCTCTGTGTACGGGTATTTTGCAGATAAGATCGGCGTTCATTATGCTTACTGGGTATTACTGCCCTGCTACCTTTACCTGATTTTCTATGCTTTCTACGGGCATAAAGTAAAGAAGTGGAAAATATGATCGGTTTTGCGTAGCTCTTGCAGGATTGTGACAAAAAGTATTACCTTAGATCGCGAACTTAATATACTGTATCATAGTATTAGTTTGTAAAGGATCATATTACTGCTTATGCGTTCCCGAGACTTACATAATATAAACATAAAGGAATGTTTCCGGTCCCTTGCAGAAGACGATATTAGCGTATTTGAGGCTTTCTTTGAAGCTTACAGGAAAAGGGTTTTTGGTACAGCGCTCAAAATGCTGAAATCCCCGACAGAAGCAGAAGAAATTGTACAGGATGTGTTTCTTTCTATCTGGCAGTCCAGAGGAAGATTAGGCAAGATCAACGACCCGGAAGCCTATTTGTTTACCATTACCCATAATGCCATTTTTACCCGTTTAAAAAAAGCATCCCGCGACCAGAAATTTTTAAATGCGATCTTACATCATATTGCCCTGAAGCAAAATATCACCGAAGAAACCATTGCGGCGCATGAAACCGGCAAACTCATCAGCGAGACCATACAACAGCTTCCGCCACAACAACGGGCCGTTTACGAATTGAGCAAGCTGGAAGGGCTAAGCTATAATGAGATCGCCGAACGGATGCATCTCTCGCCGAACACGGTACGCAATCACCTGGCAGAGTCTGTGAAAACGATCCGGCTAGTTTTAAAAAAGTGGTCTGTATTCATCATTACCGCCATCGTATTACTGCTTAAATAAAAATATTTTTTTCTCCACTGGTACTTTTATTTTTTTTCTCACTCCCTGTTGGGGTCAGGACAGATAGTGAAAGTGAGACAATGAAGGTGAACGGGCAATAGTGAATGGGGAATGCTCCCCTTATGAAAGGGAGACGTAAAAAATAAGACGTGAGACATCAGAGGCATTTCATGTCTCACTTTTCCCGTCTGACGTTTCATCCTTATCGCTTAACGCCATGTCTTATATTTCACGTTTGACACAGTAATACAATATGGGTAACGACCGATTAAAATATCTGCTGGAGCAGTATGCTGCAGATGCTTCCACACCGGAAGAGACCACGGAATTGTTTGAGTGGATCAAAAATCTGAAAGATGACTCACTGTTTAAAGAGAAGATAAAAGAGCTCTGGACAGATCATAATCTTAATGAACCATTACCTCAAACAGACTGGAATACGATCTATACAAAGATCACGAATGCGCCTGTGATAGGGCAGCGGCGGATTTGGCCCCGTATTTGGGCCGCCGCAGCTATTATTGCCTCACTAAGTGCAGGCAGCTATTTTGTATTGAATAAACGGGTTAAAGAGCAATCCATTGCGGCAGCCAAAAAGCTGCATCCGCAAGATAAGCTGGTACCGGGTACAGACAAAGCGGTGCTTACCCTGGCAAACGGGGACCAAATCATACTAGACAGCGCCGGCAACGGGGCTTTAACGCAACAGGGTAATATAAAGATCGTCAAATCAGATGATGGGCGGCTTTCTTATAATTCATTGAAAGATAAACCGCAGGAAGTATTATATAATACTATTTCGACCCCGCGTGGCGGGCAGTACCAGATTGTATTGTCCGACGGCAGTAAGGTATGGCTCAATGCTGCATCATCCCTGCGTTTTCCTGTTTCATTTACAGGCGATAAAAGAGCTGTAGTGCTCAGCGGCGAAGGATATTTTGAGGTGGCGCATGATGCCGGTAAGCCTTTTACTGTTTCTGTGAACGGAACTGAGGTACATGTTCTTGGAACGCATTTTAATATCAATGCCTATTCTGATGAGGCAACTGTAAAGACCACATTATTGGAAGGGTCTGTAAAAGTAAGCAAAGGTAATACCGGTAAAATGATCAGCCCTGGTGAGCAGGCGGTAACAGGAAATAATGATAATGTTGTAAACCCCGAAATAAGTGTGCAGCAGGCAGACGTAGATGCAGTGATAGCCTGGAAAAACGGACGGTTTGTTTTTAAGGGAGATAATATTCAATCGGTGATGCGGCAACTGGCAAGATGGTATAATGCAGAGGTAAGCTACGAAGAAAATGTGACCCATGAAGAATTTGTAGGGGTGATCAACCGCTCCCGCTATGATAATATAGCGGATATACTGGAGATGATGGGAAAGACTGGCACCGTGAGCTTCGCTATTAACGGGCGTCATATTACGGTGATGCCTTTTAAAAAATGATCTATATATTCTGCCGCAGGCAGGCTTGAATGCCGAAGGTAGAAAGAAGATAGGATTACCTGAAAAAGCCACCCCGACGGCAATCGGGATGGCGAAAATTTTTGAGTAGTCCAATAAGTAAAACAGTTACGTTCATTTATTCTAAAACCCAAAACACAAAACTATGATTTTTTCTGTTAGTGACAAGGCGCCGCTCATGCACCGGCTGTCGCCTCAATTTCTGAAAATCATGAAACTTACTGCTATTCTCCTGACCATCACCTTTTTGCAGGTACATGCAAAAAGTTTTCCTCAAATTACACTCTCCCTCAAAAATGTACCGGTAGAAAAAGTATTTTATGAAATAGAGCGCCAGGCGGGCTATGGCTTTTTGTATACCAAGACCATGCTTTCGGGATTGCCTGCCGTGACGATAAAGGTGAAGAACGCGCCGGTAAGTGAAGTGCTGAACGAATGTTTCAAAGGACAGCCTATGGAATATTCTATTGAAAATAATATGATCGTGGTCACCAGAAAAGCAGTTACTGATCTTGCACGGCTTGCTGATCCTGCTCTCATGCCACCGGTGCAGATCCACGGGCGTGTGCTCAGCTCGGGCGGAGAACCGTTACAGAACGTATCCGTGATCATTGTAGGCTCACAGGCAGGAACCACCACGAACAATGACGGGCGTTTTATCCTGACGGCGCCTGACAACAAAAATATCGTGCTTGAATTTTCAAGCGTAGGCTATCAGACCAGGAGAGTAAATGTAGGAAATCAAACGGAAGTGAATGTTGTTTTGGAGGTGGAGATTGCAGGATTGAGTGATGTGGTGGTGGTGGGGTATGGCACGCAGAAAAAAGCCAATCTCACGGGAGCGGTTGCCACCGTAAGCAGTAAGCAATTAGAAAAAAGAACGGTTACAAAGTCTTCTCTTGCGCTGCAGGGACAAATGAGTGGTATTTCAGTAAGGCAGGGCTCGGGAAATCCGGGAAACAACCAGGCGTCTGTCCTGATCCGGGGACAGGGTACTTTTAGTGGCGCGGGGTCTGCTCCTCTTGTGCTCGTGGACGGTATAGAATCTTCTTTAGATATTGTTGATCCTGCAGATATAGCGAATATTTCAGTTTTAAAAGATGCCGCATCAGCAGCGATCTTTGGTTCGAAAGCAGCGAACGGCGTTATATTGGTAGAAACGAAAACAGGCGCGGCCGGAAAGCCGGTAATCAGGTACAGCAGCTATGTCGGAAAAAACAGACCAACCTTTTTGCCTGAAATGATAAACTCCTGGGAATACGCTACTGTTATTAACTCTATCAACCCGGGCACTTATTCCGATGCAGACATTCAAAAGTTTAAATCAGGAACAGATCCCAATTTTCCCAATTTTGATCATATTCATTATTTGTTTGATTCCGGGAATGGTATGGAAACCAAACAAAACGTATCCGTGAGCGGCGGTACAGCAGCAACCCGTTATTTATTTTCTTTCGGTTATTTTAATGATCAGGCAATTATTATGAAAAATAGAGCCAACCGCTATGATCTCCGGCTGAATGTGGATAGCAAAATAAGTGAAAAACTCAGGTTCAGTGTTAAGCTGGCAGGATTAACAGATAACAGCAAGGAGCCTTCTTATGGCTATAGTGCAGGTGTAGGAGGCATAGTACTGGCAGCAATGAGAAATGCTAACTCCATACCGGGACCAACGGCTGACGGTTATTGGGGGCGGAATGAAACAATGCACCCGGAAGCTGATCTGAACAGCAAATCATTTTTAAAAAACAGAAGCTATAATTTCTATGGTAATGCGCAACTGGTATGGGATGTTGCCAGGGGATTAAAATTAACCGGCCAGACGGGATATACCATAACTAATGCAAGAAGCCTGTATTTTGCCGCCAAATATCCCGTTACCGCCAACTATGCCATCAATGTCAACAGTCTGACTGATGCATGGTCGCAAAGCCAGGGAGTAACGCTCCGGGCGCTGGCTGATTATGATAAGAAAATCCAAAACCACTCCTTCCACCTGTTGGGTGGTGTGGAAAGCATATCTAATGATTCTAAAAATATTTCTGCTTACAGAGATGGCTTTCCCAACAATGAAATTTATGTGATAGATGCCGGAGCTACTGTTAATGGAAAGCAGGGAGGTAGCGCAGCAAAAAATACCTTACGCTCTTATTTCGGAAGATTTAATTATAATTATAGCGGGAAATATTTATTTGAAGCAAATCTCCGCTACGACGGTTCATCCCGGTTTCCTTCAGATAACAGGTGGGGAGCATTCCCTTCTTTTTCTGCAGGATGGAGAATATCCGAGGAGAATTTCTTCCAGAATGCTCTACCCTGGATCAACGAGCTCAAGATCCGTGGCTCGTGGGGAAAACTGGGTAATCAGTCCATAGGAAACTATTCTTACCAGGATCTTTTAACGCTTGGACAAAATTATCCTTTTGGAAACCAATTGTCAGCAGGTGCGGCAATTACCAGCATCGCCAATAAGAATATTACCTGGGAGGCTACAGCTATTACAGATATTGGAATGGACATGTCGCTGCTGGCTAACAGGCTTAATATTTCAGTGGATTATTATGATAAGGTCACTTCAGATATTTTATATAATATTTCCGCATCAACTATTTTAGGTGCTACTCCTTCCGCAACCAATGCGGGCAAGGTGGGAAATAAGGGATGGGATTTTAATGTTTCCTACCAGAAGATTTCAGGGGCGTTTACTTACGGTGCATCCACAATATTTTCAATAGTTAATAACAAGGTGCTGGCGCTGGCTAATGTAACTAAAGATATTGCGAAAGGATTATTTATCGGATATCCCATTGGGAGCAGGTATGGATATGTAAGTGACGGGTTGTTCGCCAGCGATCAGGAAGTTGCAGGCTACGCCACCCAGCCTTTTGCAAACATGGCTAAAGGCGGAGGTATAAAATTTGTGGATTTAAGTGGACCCAATGGTAAACCCGATGGAAAGGTGAATGCTACTTATGACAGGCAGATCATTGGCAGGCCGCTCCCTAATACAACTTATGCGCTTACACTGAACGCAGGCTACAAAAATTTTGACCTGTATGTAATGATGCAGGGAGAAGGCGGCAGAAAGGCGCCGGTAACAATAGGACAGTTTTTTTATCCCTTGGAGAACAATAGTAATGTGCAAAGGATCTTCTACGAAAACTCCTGGACAGCAGAGAATCCCGATCCTAACGCCGAATTCCCTAAAATAATCCCGACGGCTTCCGGCTTCTGGGATGCGAACCCTGTTGATTTCTGGTACAGGAATGCTACTTTTTTAAGAGTAAAAAGTGTTCAATTAGGATACAGCATACCCGAAAGGATTTTAAGCAGATCTTTTTTGAACAGGGTAAGAGTGTATGTAAGCGGTGAGAACTTAATGACATTTACCAATTACTATAAGGGATGGGATCCTGAGATGACGACGGGAACCGCAACCTTCTACCCATTATTAAGGACGTTCGCAGCAGGTGTTGATATCAGATTTTAATTTACCATTAATAAATGCATTTATTATGAAACTCATATATAAATCATATTTTGTACAATTTGTTTTATTGATCATAGTATTCGGACAGGTTGGTTGCAATAAAGATTTTTTGAACCAGCAGCCATTGGCGCAGTTATCCCAGAGCACTTTTTGGAATTCTTCATCAGATGCTTTGCTGGCATTGACAGGTATATATCAGGGTAGTGATGTTGGTGACGCTTCTTACACCAATGATGACCTCATTTTGGGCAGTGATACCGACGATTCAGGGTATAAGAACGGAACTGTAGGGCTGATTTATAGCGGTTATTTTCAAGCCAGCGATGCACAGGTAGTAGGCGCTGTATGGACAAGGGCTTACAAAGCTATTTACAGGGCGAATTATTTTCTGGAAAATATTGAGAAGGTACAGATGGATGCAACGCTCAAAGCGCAATATGTTGCAGAGGCCAGGTTTTTGAGGGCTTACGAGTATTTTTATATGTCGGTGCTTTATGGCGGAGTACCATTGGTTACCAAAACACTTACCATACCTGAAGCCAACAGTCAAACCCGTAATACATTAAAGGAGGTGCAGGATTATGCTATCGGTGAATGTACCGCTGCAGCGGCAGATCTGCCTGCAGTAAGACCTGATAGTGAAAAGGGAAGAATATTAAAGGGCGCTGCATTGGGAATTGCAGGAAGATTATTGATGATCCAGAAAAAGTGGTCTGAAGCAGCAGCTGTCTATAAGCAGATTATAGATCTGAATGCCTATATTATTGATCCCCGCTATAAGGAAATATTCGAAGAAGCAGGTGAAGGCAGTAAAGAAATTCTTTTGTCCGTGAATTGTGTAGCGAGCCTTTATGGAAATACGCACAATCAGAGGAATTATCATCCGGACTTTTATGGGGGATACCAGGAAGACAATATATACCAGGGATTGGTAAATGCTTATGAATGCACCGATGGGCTTCCTATTGACCAGTCCCCGCTTTATGATCCTCAACATCCTTTTGAGCATCGCGACCCCAGGATGTATGCTACAATATTTTTGCCCGGGTATACCGTATTCAGGGGCAAGTTATTTCCCGCAGATCCTGCTTCCACCAAGATAGCTACGCTAAAAGGCGCAACAGGGTATGGCTGGAAAAAATTTGTAACAGAAAATTTTGCCGGCGATAATGGATCTTCGGGCGACGATATCATCCTCATGCGCTATGCTGAGGTGCTTCTCGGGTATCTGGAATCTACATTAGAAAGCGGCGGTGCAATTACCCAGTCTCTGCTGGATGCCACTATAAACAAGGTCAGGGGACGTACTGCAGTTAACATGCCGCCTGTCACCGAAACCGATCCTGATAAATTAAGAGAGCTCGTTCGAAATGAATACAGGGTCGAGTTTGCCACAGAACGTTTAATCAGGTATATGAGCATCCGCAGATGGGGAATATACCAACAGGTTATAAACACGGTATTCTACGGGATGAAGCTTACGGACGATCCGGAAAACTATACTGCGTATAATGTTGCAAAAACCGGTCCTTATGCCGGTCATCTTATAAGCCTTGACAAAACAGGAACTGTAAAAGCAGGATGGGATCTTATACCTATTCCCCAGAGCGAGAGAGATATTAACAGCGGATTGACACAGAACCCTGATTATTAATAATTAAAAGAGACGTAATGGTTACAAAAAATATTGTAATGCTTATTTTTCTTTTGGGTATGTATGCTCAGGGATCCGGCCAGGGGTCTGTAAAAAAAATCGATCTTGGGAGTGGCGTTTCCTTTGAAATGGTTGCTATAGCCCCGGGTAAATTTATGATGGGCAGCACGCTTAAGGAGAAGATATGGGCTACCGGTTGGGAAGGAGGAGCGGAGCCGGGCTCAGGGCTTCCCGGCACCGGAGTACGGGAGTCGTATGAAGGCGAGGCAAAGCCGGTACATGTGAAAGATGCTTTCTGGATAGGCCGTACAGAAGTTACAGTGGGTGAGTTCAGGCGTTTTGTTGAAGAAACCGGGTACATCACGGATGCGGAAAGATCAGGTGGTGAGACACAGGTGTTTGACGCCAACTGGAAGATAAAAGGTACCTGGCCGCCTTATCCATGGGTTTCAATGAAAGGGAAGGGCTGGCGTGATCCGAATTTTGGTTTTCCTTTAAGAGACTCCTACCCGGTGGTTTGTGTGAGTTATAATGACGATAAAGCATTTTGCGAATGGCTGACAAAAAAAGAAAGAGCAGCCGGCCGGTTACCCGAAGGGTTGGTATACCGCTTACCCACCGAAGCGGAATGGGAATATGCATGCCGGGGAGGAAAAGAAGGCAGTACTTATTTCTGGTGGGGAAATGATCTGAGCGAGGGGGAGGGGCGATTGAATATTTCAGGAATGGATATGCTGCCCGGGCGAAATAAGGCCTGGCCGTATAATAAAGTGCCGTGGAGTGATGGTTTTGCATTTGTTTCCCCGGTGGATTTTTATGGAGAGAAAGGGCGTAATGGTTTCGGGCTGGCTGATATGTTAGGAAACGTATGGGAGTTTGTGCTGGATGATTTTGATCCCGCAGGCGGCCATGAAAAAGCCTATTTGGGTAAAGATGGCAAAGTCGTTCATAACGTCTGTAAAGGCGGCAACTATTATGATGTTCCCGGTAATGCACGCTGTGCAGTACGCCTGGGTATAAAGAACACAAGCTATTCTGACTCCCGCGATGGTTTCAGAGTCTGTCTTGGCGTACCTGTAGAGAATGGCGGAAGATGAATGTCAACAGTCAATAGTGAAGGGGGAAACGTAAAATGAGAAAAATGAGCGCTCTCCCGTTCACCATTGCCCATTCATTTTTCACGTCTGTCGTTTCATTTCTTGCGTCATTCACATGCTCTCCTTTGTTTTAAATACCTCATAAACTAATGGCCCTATTAACATCTAAACAAACGCAATCATGTCTGAAAATAATTTTACCCGCAGGGATTTTGTGCTCAGATCGGCAGCAGGAATAGGAGGGCTGGCTGTGGCAGGATACGCAGCACGCGCTACTACTTTAGAAAAAAAGATCAGCAATGCCGCTATAAATAAAAACGAAATACCTCAACGGGACAACCCTTTAGCAGCGGAAGAAAGCGACGTGGTCATTGAGAATGACCAGATGAAACTGGTAATAGGATCCAATGCGATAGTCAGGAGCCTGCTGTTTAAGCCTACCGGTGAAGAATGCCTGGCCGGTGGTAAAAATATCCCCATAAGCACTATGATCCAGGATAGGCCTTATCAAAATGAAGTAAAGCTTGCTTATCCAAATGCGGAAATGAGTTTTAAAGCTAACTCTGCCCGGAAAGACGGGGACAAACTCACTATTGGCTATGAATTAATCCCGGATAGCATAACCGTTAGTATAAATATAAAGCCACAATATATTGAGTTCAGGATAGAAGACCTTATTGCTGATCAGAAAGGCTATGGCGGTGTGCTCATTGCTTCACCTCCCGCCACTAAAATATGGTTCCTGCAATTACCCGTTCGCGAGCGGAGCTATTACGGCGACCTCTTACAGGTTGTTTGGGACGAAAAGGTTGCCACTAACCTGTTGTCCACTGATCCGTATGCAAGAATAATTGCTGAAAAGACGGATGGTTGCTATATCCTGAAAGCCGGGGCCGAAAGAGAGGTGAAGCTGAAAGGAACAAGCGTTGCGCTGATAACCTGCGCTACAGATAAACTATTGGATAATATAGGACAGCTGGAAGATGATTTTAGTTTATCCCCCGGTGTGAAAAGCCGCAGGAGTAAAGAATACAGGTACTCTTATTATTGGACGGCGGATATCAACCCCGGCAATATGCAGCAGCATCTGAAATATGCGAAGATGGGAGGATTTCGGGCCATGAGTATCTATTACCCTGCTTTTTTAAAGAGCAGGGGATACCGTCTCATAGGCGATTATGAGTGGGACCGGTCGCTCTACCCGAACGGAAAAGAAGACCTCCGGCAGTTATTGAATACCATTAAAGGGCAAGGCATTATCCCCGGGTTTCATTTTCTTCATTCGTTTATCGGGCTCGACAGCAAATACGTAACTCCTGTTCCCGACCACCGGTTAAACCTGGTAAAGTTATTTACGCTTGCCTCCCCCCTGGATAAAGATGCTACTACTGTTCACGTTGACCAGGATCCCGCCACTATAGAAATGGCGGACGGCCGTCGTGTTTTAAAAATCGGGACAGAATTAATAACCTATAGCGGTTTTACGGATACCAGGCCGTACCAGATCACCGGCTGCATTCGTGGCGCCTTTCAGACAAAAGCGGATGATCACCCGGCAGGTTTTATGCTGGGAGTACTGGATGTAAGTGAATTTGGCGCCCAAAGTGTTTATATCAACCAGGACAATGATCTGCAGGATGAGATGGCTGAAAAACTGGCAGACATTTACCAGGCGGGATTTCAATTCTGTTATTATGATGGATCAGAAGGAGTGAATGCTCCTTTCTGGTTTAACGTATCCAGAGCACAGTGGCGGGTGCACAAAAGATTGACCCCACAACCTTTATTTGCAGAGGGGGCAGCTAAAACACATTTTAGCTGGCACATGCTAAGCCGCGGAAATGCTTTTGATATTTTCAAACCGGAGGTGTTGAAAGAAGAAATAAAAAGACACCCTGCGGCTGAAGCGCCGAGGATGAAAGAAAATTTTACGCATATCAATTTTGGATGGTTGGGATATTGGGTCCCCGATGAAAAGACGGTAGGAACGCAACCCGACATGCTTGAGTATGTCAGCAGCAGAGCGGCGGCATGGGATTGCCCTATCAGCATACAATCCAGTGTAAAGAAATTTGATGACCATCCCAGGACTGCCGATAATTTTGAAGTAATGAGAAGGTGGGAGGAAGTCAGGAACAACGACCTGCTGACCGCAGCGCAGAAATTATCCCTTCAGCAATTAGAACAGGAACATATTTTACTGATCAATGAGAAGAATGAGTTTGAATTGCAGCCCTACGACCAGATAACAAATGTAGCCGGTAACAGCAGGGAAATACGTGCCTTCATTTTTGAACGGGGCGGTAATCTGTATGTTGTTTACTGGCATATATCAGGCACTAAAAAGCTGGAGCTATCCTTAGCGCCCAGGAACGTAACGGTAGTGGAAGAGCTGCACAGGAAATCACCGGTAGCTTTTTCTAAACAATCGGGCCTTATTATAGTACCCGTTAGTAACCGCAGGTATATTAAAACCCGGGGAATAACAAAAGATCAGGTAATAACTGCTTTTCAGAACGCAAGGATCATATAAACGGATATGTCGTCAAAAAATAAATTTTCAAGAAGGGATTTTGTGATAACGTCTACCAGGGGCTTTGCAGGAATAGCAGTATCAACCTGTATTCCAGGATCAGAGACCCCTCAGGAAAAGCAAATCGCCGGATATGCCCCTGCTGTTGCTTCACCCGGTTCATTTGATGCGGCAGTAGAAAGCCTGCCGGAAGAAAAACCATATGCCTATCACAAAAAGCTGTCAGGAGAGGCTATCCACACCTGGAAGCGGAATGCTGCCTGCCGGGCAACGCCGGCTGAAATGGCAATAGCAGATAAAGGCTGGACGTTAGTGTATACGCCGGGGCAGTCAGAAGCGCTCACGAACGCCATTGAAGATGCAAAAATTTATTTTGAACGGTCTATGGGCGTTTCGCTTGATATTAAGGAACAGGGTTCTCTTGGTAACTGGAAGAAACAAAGATCCTGCATCATAGCAGGCACCCGCGAGCAGCTCCCGGGTTGCGGAACTACTTTGAAACGTTCAAAGGATTATGAGATAACAGCCAATGATCATCAGATCATTATATGCGGATACGATGAAGCCGGGACCATGTTTGGCATTTATAATCTTGAAGCCAGGATAAGCCTGAGGGGAGCTCCTTTTTTACCTAAAAATTTAAAGACCGTACGCCATAGTTTGTATGATACCCGTATGGCATTATCCTGGATGGGGTGGATGGACTGGCCGGATCAGCTGCTGTCGCATATGGCGCACGACGGGTTTGACGGCATCTTTGCTTCTGTGTACGCCAATCCCAATGGAGACCGGACTACCGCATCAACGTCTACTGATTTTTATGCCAGGTTGCTTTACCAGGTGCGCAACCAGGACCCTGCTGCAATAAAAGACCTGATAAAACGATCGGCCCGCTTCGGCATCAAGGTATACACACCGATCATCTGGCAATACCTGGGAACTCCTGAAAGTGAAGCGGGGCTCCGCAAGCTGGTACAGGAGATCGTTCATCAGTTCCCCGAGATCAGGGGCTACATTTTATTGACGGAAGGATTCTGGTATAAAAAATGGGGAGGTGGTCATGGCGCCGGCAAAGCATATTTGCAGGAATGGGCAGAGCAATGGGGAAAAGCAGTAGCTATTGTTGAAGAGGAATGCCACCGTATAGATCCTTCCATAGAGGTGCTTCCCTGGGAATACAATATTGATTTCAGACCACAAAGCAGCGATATAAAGCAATACTTTATCCGGCAGCTCCCCGGCAGGACAACGCCTCTTCTCACCTGGGAAAACGGGAAAAGCTTTACCATTGACAATATGAAGGGATATCTCAGGGATTATTCCCTGAGCCAGGTAGGTCCCGCCGAAGTGACCAGCGCGCAGATTGAAGAAGCCAATAGGCGGCAGATGAAGGTGTATTCAAAAGTGGACACTTTTACCAGCTGGCAGTATGGTACCATCCCTTACCTGCCCTGTCCTTATCAATGGTTCGAGAGATATGAGGCATTGGAAAAATATGGGGTGAAAGGTACTCTGGAAAGCTGGAGCAGCGGTTATAAGCCCAATTTTATAAGCAGGCTGCGCGCCTGGACCTGCTGGAGCGATGCTCCTTCAAAAGACGAGCTGCTGGCGACTGCGGCGGCGGCAATATTCGGGGAACAGCAAAAGGATCTGGTGATGAGTGCCTGGGATCATTTTAGCAGGGCTATACGGCTTGTGCCGGATACAGGGCCTAATATGGGTACCAACAATGCCATCGGCAACCCGCTTTTTTTTGAAGAGCCTCCTTTAAGAACACTCACATACCATCATTCGTGGGAAGACCAGTCAAAAGTCCTGCATGTGAATCCGTATTGGCCTTTTACAGTGTCCCGGATGGTTTTCTACCCCGATTTCAGCAATAATACCAACAAAGCAGAACTATATGCCCGGAGCGCAACCGGCGTGGAAAACCCGAATGATACTGCCGTTTTACCTGTTTTCCTGAAATATCTTCAGCAGGCAGCCGACGAGATGGAAGAAGGGCTAAAGCTATACCGGAAGGCAGCGCTGGAGAGCCCTGAAGCCAATCGCGCCGAAGCGGTGAAAGAGGTGATAGTAGCAGAACAGATGCAGCGGATGATGCTTAGTGATCACGCGGTTCTTCAGTTTGAAGACTTTCGCCTTCAGTGGGCGAAGGAGCAAAATGCTACGGGGAAAAAAGCGATATTAGATAAAATGGAAGCTATTGCCCGGGAGGAGCTTGCACGTACCGAGCTTTCATTACTGGCAGCTACACGCGATTCCCGCCTGGGATTCCAGTTTGAGCAGGATTATGTATATACGCCGTATTCACTTAGAGAGAAAATAAATGTTTTAAAAGAGACCTTGAATATTCAAATACCTGCTGCAAGAAATAATCGCACATTATGATAAAAAAAATAATGCTGATCTTTTCGGGTATTATACTTGCTTTTACAGCGGCATTCAGCCAGCCTGCAAGCTTATCCGTTAATCCCGGGATACATCAGCCTAAGTACTGTCTTTTTTTTGACAATCATACTATGCCTGCCTGCCCGGATGTAGGAGAAAATTTTGACGTAGAAAAATTCACGGACAGGATAAAGGACTGCGGTGTTGATTACCTGACCTTTCATGCCAGGGATAATCTCGGCATGGCTTATTATAATACAAAATTAGGGATACGGCATCCTTCCCTGACGTATGACCTTTTTGGCAGGCTGGCTGAGGCCTGCCAGCGCAAAGGCATTGCTTTGACCGCTTATCTCAATGGCGGAATAAGCAGCGCTGAAGGAATTGCTCACAGGGAATGGACTACTGTGTCTTTTGATGGCAGGGAGTACCGCGATCCGCGTCTTACACCTTATGTACGAACGATGTGTTATAATTCGCCTTACAGGGATCATCTTATTGCAATGGTGAAGGAAATAGCTGCTAACTACTCCGTAGCAGGTTTTTTCATTGACTGCCTTCAGAATTTTTATTGTGTATGTCCTGTGTGTGTTAAAGAAATGAAGGAACGCGGTATTGATTATACCAATAAAGAAGAGGTAGGAAAGTTTTCAGAATTTTCAGCGCTCAGGATGGCCAAAGATATTTATGACGCTGCCACTGCCATTAAACCGGGTCTGCTTATTTATCATAACAACCCGGGCTATGAAGAGCAATCTGGTTTCAGCACTTATTCGGAAGTAGAATGTTTGCCAACAGGAAGCTGGGGCTATGAGTATTTGCCGGTGCTTGCTCACTACGTACGCACGCTCGGCGACAGGCCTGTGCTGAATATGACCGGTCGTTTTTATGACTGGGGGGATTTTGGAGGGTTAAGACCTGAGGCTGCCATCAAATCGGAATTGATATACGGATTAGCTAATGGTATGCGTCCTAATGTGGGCGGGCATTTTCACCCGAGAGGCGATCTCCAGACTGCTGTATTCGACAGGATAGAAAAAATATACAGGGAGCTGCAAACTAGGGAACCATGGTATGACAATGCTAAAAATCTCACGGAAATTGCAATCGTTTATCCCAAAAATGTTAATCACATCAGGGGAGATCGCCATCTTAAAAGTGCCGTGCGCATACTCTCCGAGCTGAAACAACAATTTGATGTGGTTACCCTGGCTGCCGACTGGAGCAAATATAAGATCCTGGTTATCCCGGATGACATCATTTTTAATGAAGAAATAACACAACGGGTAAAAGCGCATATCCTGGCGGGAAAGGCTGTGATCTCCAGCGGGAGCTCCGGTCTTGATGAGGGAAAAAAGCAATTTATGCTTGAAAAAGAATGGGGAGTGAAATACGTTGGGGAAAACGATTTTAACCCTGCATATTTTGAAGTTGGCAATAACTTTAATCAGGGGCTGCCGGATATGCCACTGTCTCTTTATTCATCCGGGGTAAATATGGAGCCATTGCCGGGAACGACTGTTGCCTCATACCTTGTTAAGCCGTATTATAACAAAGGTTGGGACGGGGAATATGCATTCTATTATAACCCGCCTGATAAAGTTACCGGACAGCCCGCGCTTACGATTAATGGGAAGGTAGCGCATTTTAGCCACAGGATATTCTCGGGATATAGCGAGATGGCGCCGGTGGAGCTGCGGACCGTGTTTGCAAATGTGTTAAACAGGTTTCTTCCTGCACCACTGGTAAAATGTGAGAATGTACCCTCATTCGGACGGGTATTTCTTACTGCACAACCAGGCCGGGAAATGGTACATCTTCTTTCGTATGTTCCCGAGCTGAGAGGTAAGGCACAGATAATTGAAGAGCCTGTTACACTTTCTAATGTAAAGATAGCTTTGCGCATGGATGGTAAAGCGCCTAAAAAAGTGTATCTCGCACCCGACAGGAAGGCGCTGCCATTTAAAATAGCAGATGGATACATCAACGTGACCATACCTGTCAGTAAGGGATATTCCTTGCTGGTTTTCGAATGACCCTTTAATGAAGATATTAATTTGAATACGCCCCTTGCCTGAAACAAAAAGAATGAAGATCTCCCGGAAAATTATCAGATGTTGTGAAATATTTGCCCTCCTGTTTTTGATCTTTAATAATGCTCAATCACAGGATAAGACCGGCTCATTCAATACAACGGATTATGATTATCTTGATCCGCAAAAGGTGCCTCCCCAACCTGCAAGGGAGAGCATGTATTTTATTGAAGATCTGAAAGCGCCCATGTGGATCCGTCAGCCCTGGGATGGCACACATGCAGGCGACCAGGAAGCAGATGTATCGGGTGGGGTGACTATCAGAGCGGCTTTTAATGATCCGGGAAAAAGGCTTGAAACCGCTTATAAAGACCTGGAAGATTTTCTTGCAGCAGGAAACGTAAATACGAAAGACGGTGATTATAGCATTGAGGCTGCATATACAGCAGGTATGGAAGAGGAGGCCTTTACACTCGAAGTAAGCCGGCGGTCCTGTCGTATCCTTGCATCAGGAGTGAACGGCATCCGCAGGGGCATTTTTCATATTGAAGACGAGATGCTCAGACGAAGAGGCGCTTTCCTCAAATTGGGAAATACAAAACATTTCCCTGCGGTAAAGAGGCGTATCATACGTGGCTATTTCAGTCCTACTAAACGCCGGGGCAGCCTGCCCCGCACAGGAGATAACCAGCCTCTGGTAATAGATGAGCTGATGAATGATGTTGATTATTATCCGGAGGGATATCTTAACAGGCTGGCGCACCAGGGCGTCAATGGTTTGTGGTTAAGTGTTAGTGGCAATAACAATGAAGGCAAGATGGTAGGGTTTGGTGATCTCGTTTCAACTACGGTTACACCCTCAGAGGGAGTAGATGGAGAACGAAGGTTATCTAAATTGCGTGCAGTTGTTGAAAAATGCTTACGCTATGGTATCAAAATATATATATTCACCATAGAACCCTGTGTCCGCCTTGAAGAGGACAACCCGATATTCAAACAATACCCCGGGCCGGCAGTAATAGGAGATAAAAAAGTGCGTAATCTATGTGCAGGCAGCCAGGCAGGGCAACAGTATCTTTATGAAGCTACTCATAAAATATTCAAGGCAGTACCGGAGTTAGGCGGCATCATAAATATCTCGCACGGCGAACGCTATACTACCTGCCTGAGCTCTCTTTCGGCTACAGGTGAAGGACGGATTACCTGCCCGCGATGCTCAAAAATACCACCATGGGAGATATTGTATCAATCCCTGTCGGCAATGGAAAAAGGAATGCATGATGCGGCTCCGGATGCAGAGCTGATCAGTTGGCTGTATATGCCCCAGCCTCAGTCACAGTCACCCACATCTGTCAATACCTTAGCCGGCTGGGTATATGAGCTTCCGGCCCATACGCCTAAGGGAGTGATACTTCAGTTCAATTTTACTTCCGGAGTGGAGAAGGAAGTGTTTGGCAAAAAACTTATTGGTGGTGATTATTGGCTGATACCGGCCGGGCCCAGTGCAAGATTTGAAAGGATTGCAAATATTGCCCGTGAACACGGGACGCGTATATCATCCAAGATACAGACAGGAACTTCACACGAGATCACTACTGTACCTTACGTACCGGTACCATCTGCTTTATACCAAAAGTTTGCTGCCATGCGGCGGTTGGGCATTTCCCATACTATGTTATCCTGGTATTTCGGAAATGCCCCCGGCTTAATGGTGAAAGCCACAGACCTGTTGTCATTTGATTCCCTTCCCGACCAGGAAACTTTTTTACAACAGCTTGCCTCCATCTACTGGAAGGAAACTGATGTTCCCGGGGTGGTAAGGGCATGGAAGTATTTCGCAGAGGGGTATGAGCATTATCCATTGACCAATTTGTTTCAATACTATGGTCCTATGCACGACGGGCCGGTATGGCCCCTGCTTCTCAAACCTGTAGATGCTCCTTTATCTCCTACCTGGCTGTTAGGATCTACCCAAACAACATTACCGTGGCCGCCCAGCGGCGACCGTGTGGGCGATGCTTTTACCAGTTTGTTATCGCTGGAAGAAGTGGTGGCGCTTTGTGGTAAAATGAGCGCAAGCTGGGACAGCGGCGTTGCTATATTGAACCGGCTTGCGCCGGATTACAGTAATGAACCTGATCGTATCCTCGATATTGGCATTGCCAAAGCTATTGGCATACAATTCCGGAGCGGGTATAATATTTTACGGTTTTACCTGCTCCGCGAAAAAATGCTGAAGATGACAGGAATGGAACGACTGGAGATACTTAAAGCGCTTAAAGAAATTGTTTACCTGGAGCTGGAATCAGATAACGAACTGCTCTTATTATCGAAGCAGGACAGCAGGCTTGGTTATCATCCTGAAGCGGAAGGATATAAGTATTACCCCGCTAAGATCCGCTGGCGCATGGAACAGTTGCATAAAGTGCTGTCGGAAGATTTTCCGGAGGTCGAAAAACAGATCCGTGAGGGCAGGCTGCTGTTTCCTGCATATACCGGCGAAGCTCCTGCCGGTCTTGTTGCCAAAAGTGTTTTGTCTGCCGGAAATATATGGACGGATCGCATTGCCGGATCCAAAATGCTTTCTGTGCTTGGCTGGCAGTCATTCCGCAACGGTGGAAACGGTGGATTGTTTCAGTGGGCTTCCGGTTACGATAAAAGCAGCTTGTATATATTTATTAAAGGGCCGGGAAAAAGGACAGATGTCTCTTCCCTGGTTTCAGATATAACAATAAGAGTGCAGCCCCGCCGCTTATGGCCGGCTGAACAATTCCGTTTTAATGTCAAAACTTCAGGCGGGGAAAGAAACATAAAAAAAATAACTTCAAAAGGCATCCCGTTGATATGGGTACGGATCCCGTGGAATAACATGGGAGCTGACAGGGACCCGGACCGCATCCGGATAGATGTACAAGTCGTGGAGAAGAGTGGTAGTACAGCCGGCTGGTGTGCGCTCAAACCGCTAACCCCAAGATTGGAACATGGCACAGATAATCCCAACGACTTCGGATGGCTGATGCTTGAAAAATAAAGATGAATAATATTTTATGACTATAACAAAAACGTATGAAGAAAAATAACCCGGTAGATGAAACTCTTTTTGATGTGGTATTAGGGTTCGATATGGAAACAGATATAGGATCTTTCACCCCATTTTATGAAGGGGTGAAAAAAGGCACTCCGCCATTGCTTAAGATATTAAAGAAACATAATGCTCCTTCCACATTTTACTGGACAGGACATGCTGCTGAAAATAATCCTGACATGCTGCTGCGGGTGGAGAAAGACGGTCATGAAACAGGCTGTCATGGACTGTTTCATGAAACCCTGGGGGACGCGCTATTCCCCTTGCCCAACAACTGGCCTATTTTACCATCGGAAGTGGAGGGGCGCTTAACTATTGCTACCAATATCATCAGGAAAATTACCGGTAAAAAACCGGTGAGCTTCCGCTGCCCCCGTTTGTGGGGAAGTACTACCGTGGTGAATGTGCTTGAAAAGCTGGGATATATTTCCGATGCATCTTTTCCCCTGTATTTCTATCAAAGTCCCTTTATGCCTTACCATCCTTCTTCAAAAGACTGGACCAAACCGGGAAAAATGAAGCTTGTGGAGATACCCAATTTTTGTGATCTCACTATGGAGAGTAATGATCCTTACAACCGCGACAGGGATCAATGGCCGTTGTTCCGTACTAAGTCGGCCAGGCACCTGATGAAAAAAGTGGATGGTTATATTGAGTATGTACAGTCGAAGGGGCACAGACCGGTGCTGTGTTTTTATTTACATCCATGGGAATTTTATGAAATGCCCCAGGGCGCTATGGATTTTGGCGAATGCAGCGTCAGGCCATTACATTTCATTGTGAAGAATTGCGGAGAAAAGGCATTGAAAGAATTTGATATTTTATGCGGTTTATTGAAAAAAAAGAAGGGAAGGTTTATAACCGCGGGAGCGTTTGCAAAATCTTTTACCTCTAAAGCCTAATATATGATCCGTAAGTCTTTTCTTATCCGGGTAAAAGAAGGAATGGCGGAAGAGTATGAACGCCGGCACGACAATATTTGGCCTGCGCTGACAGACATTTTTAAACAACATGGCGTACATAAATTTTCAATTCACCTACATAAAGAGACAGGCTACCTCTTTGGTTATATCGAAATTGAAGATGAAGAAAGATATAACGCAATAGGTGATTATGATGTTTGTAAAAAATGGTGGAAATATATGGCCGAAGTGCTGGTATGTGAAAATGAAAATAGTGAGAAAGGAAAAGAAGACATTTTACGAGAGGTATTTTATTTTGAAAGGGGGTAAGGTATAAGGCAATAAGGAGTAAGACAATAGGGTGTAGGGCCTAAGGCATAGGCGTACCCTACACCTCATACCTTAGTCCTTGCATTACGGCACTAAATAATCGAAATTAATCAGCATGGAATATTTCTTAGGCATCCTGTTTCATTCTATCGGCGGATTTTCATCTGCCAGCTTTTACGTTCCTACCTATAAGATAAAAAAATGGCACTGGCAGACATACTGGATCACCCTCGGCTTTGTTGCCTGGATCATCATGCCCACCATTGGCGGACTGATCACTACGAACGGTTTGTTCGATATTCTTGCCGGCGTTTCCTCCAATACAAAATTGCTTACCTATCTGTATGGCGTGCTGTGGGGCTTTGGCGGGCTGATGGCCGGACTGGGAATAAGGTATTTAGGTTTAGCTCTCGGCCAGTCTATCTGCCTGGGTGTTTGCGTTATCATTGGTACTATTGTCCCTGCTGCTATAGACCATAAGTTAGGGTTGTTGTTTAATACAACCCCCGGTCTTGTTATCACAGTCGGGTTTCTGGTGTGCCTGGTGGGTATAGTATTTTGCGGATATGCAGGCGTGTTAAAAGACAGGGATGACAGGGGCGTTGAACGGAATGTTTCTGTAAAGGAATTTTCGCCGGTAAAAGGATTGATCATGGCAATTGCCGGTGGCGTAATGAGCTCGTTCATGGCCCTCGCAATCAATGCCGGCAGCCCTATTGCGCACCAGGCGCTACAGTCAGGTACGGAAAAGGTGTTTGTTAACATTCCTATTTTCGTTCTTGCGCTTGCCGGAGGTTTTACCACCAATTTTGTGTATGCTGTTATCCTTACCGTGAAGAAAAAGACAATTTCAGATTTTAAGCTTCATGATAAAGGGCTTTTGACAAAAAACTTTTTGCTGTCCATGCTGGCGGGGCTAATGTGGTACTGCCAGTATTTTTTTTACGGTATGGGCGCCACTAAAATGGGGCAATACGATTTTGCGAGCTGGACACTGCACCTGGCTACTATTATCATATTCAGTAACCTGTGGGGTGTTTATCTTAAAGAATGGGAAAATATCAACACCAAAACAAAAATTTACCTGTGGACAGGGATTATACTATTGATAATTTCGGTTGTTTTAATAGGTGTGGGAAATAAATTAGGTGGAACTTTGTAAAGGCAATGTAGAGGCAAGGCATGCTTTGCCTCTACATTGCCTTTACAACTAATGTCTTCTTCATATGAGCAAGCTGATGAAATTAAACCCGGCAGATAATGTATACATAGTCCGTGTGCCTTTACAGGCAAACGATAGTGTAGAGATAGATGGAAAAAGTTATGTGATCAGGCAATCTTTGGGATTCGGGCATAAGATTGCGGCAACACCGTTGCAGCCTGGGGATAAAATAATAAAGTTCGGCATCCCGATAGGTTCTGCTACTGAGCATATCAACATTGGTGACCACGTACATCTTCATAATATGAAAAGCGATTATTTACCAACTTATACCTTAAGTAATGAATTTGTCAGCAAATAAGAAGTTGCATGGTTACCTGCGGTCTGATGGGCGAAAAGGTATCCGGAATATTGTTTTGGTAGCATACCTGGTAGAATGCGCGCATCATATTGCACGCGAAATAGCTCATTCTTTCAGGAGCAGGGAAGTTCAGTTGATAGGGTTTGGAGGATGTTATCCCAATGTCTATGCTGATAAAATGATGAATGCTTTGTGCACTCATCCTAATGTGGGAGCGGTATTGCTGGTGTCCTTAGGCTGCGAAAGCTTTAATCGCAAAAGGCTGTATCAAACTATTAAGGAGAGCGGACGCCCGGTGCAATTGCTCGGTATACAGGAGACAGGCGGCACCCAAAAAACAATTACAGAAGGTATTGAATTTGTTACCGCTGCGCTGGATGAAATTAAAAGGACCCCTGTAACGGATCTGGACGTTTCCGATATAGTAGCAGGAGTAGTGTCAGGCGGGAGCGACGCTACCAGCGGTATTACTGCAAACCCGGCGGTGGGTAAGGCTTTTGATATACTGGTGGAAAAGGGCGGCACTGCAATCTTTGAAAACATTGGGGAAATGATAGGGCTTGACAACCTGATATCCGGCAGAGGAACTACACCTGCCCTGAGAGAGGAGTTGAGAAAAGCAATGGAGAAGTCTGCAAAATATTATACCATTATGGGACATGGCAGCTTCGCACCCGGCAATGCAGACGGAGGGTTGACAACACAGGAGGAAAAGGGGATGGGCGCTTATTATAAAGGCGGAACGGCTTCTATAAGCGGAATGATCAGGCCGGCAGACATACCTCCCCACAAAGGATTATATCTTATGGATATTGTGCCTGATGGCGAGCCGAGATTCGGATTTCCCAATCCGAATGACAGTTCTGAAATCGCCGAACTGATTGCATCAGGCGCACTATGCGTGCTGTTTACAACAGGCAGGGGATCTGTAGTAGGATCTGCTATTGCTCCTGTAATAAAAGTATGCGCTAACCCGGATACGTATGCAAGAATGGAGGATGATATGGACATTAATGCCGGGAAAATTTTAACGGAAGGCGTCTCCTTAGATGAAATGGGAAATGAAATATTCAATAAAATCATCAGCGTGGCCGGCGGAGAACAAACCTGTTCCGAGGAGTTGGGACACCAGGAGTTTGTGTTAGGCTACAAAACTTTTGAGCCTGTTGGTCCATCGTGCTTGCCATAGCTTAAAAAAAACAATATGCGCATAGACAGTCATCAGCATTATTGGTTTTATCATCCGGTGAAAGATGCGTGGATCACGGATGAAATGAATGTGATTAAAAGAGATTTTTCGCCCGGAGATGTTTGGCCGCTGATGCAGAAAAACAATATAGACGGCTGTGTAGCGGTGCAGGCAGATCAAAGCGAAAATGAAACGCAGTACCTGTTATCGCTTGCTGAGCAGCACCCGTTTATCAAAGGTGTGGTGGGATGGGTAGATCTCCGTTCGCCGGATATTGCTGAACGGTTGGAATACTTTTCCCGGTTCAAATTACTGAAGGGCTTCAGGCATATTGTGCAGGCGGAGAAAGAAGACGATTTTTTGTTGAGGGAAGATTTTTGTAATGGTATAAAATATCTTTCCCGTTATAATTATACCTACGATGTGTTGATACATCCCCGGCATTTGAAATATGCATTGCAGTTCGTTGAGCGGTTCCCGGGACAGCAATTTGTAATAGATCATTTTGCCAAGCCCTTTATTAAACATAAAGCAATACAACCGTGGTTAAGCGATCTTTCAAAATTCAGTGTGTATCCGAATGTATATTGTAAAATGGCAGGATTAGTTACCGAAGCCGATTGGGTAAACTGGAAGAAAGAAGATTTTGTGCCCTACTTTGAAGCCGTTCTAAATATTTTTGGTGCAGACAGGATCATATTTGGTACCGATTGGCCGGTATGCCTGACGGGGCAGTCATACGACCAGGTATGTGAACTTACGCAATACCTGGTGGAGGGCCTCTCCGCAGCAGACCAGTCGAAAATATGGAGTGGCAATGCGGAGGCTTTCTATAATCTTTAGCTTAAATCAAATGTGTATATGAAACCTTTTCTGACATTTCTCCTGGGATATTTTTTTGTCGCTCCCGTTTTTGCAACCTCCGGCCTGCAGGACCCTGTTTTCAAAGCCGGATTTTGTGAACGGGATATCACGCCGGATATTGGTATGGAACAGCCCGGTAATTATGGCAAAAGTTATCACCGTAGTTTTCATGATCAGTGTAAGGTTCGCGCGGTAGTATTTGATGATGGAAAGAAGCGGGTAGCACTTGTGGGGCTTGATCTGCTTTTTGTGACCAGGTACATTGTGCAGGAGGCCCGTGCAGAGATACAAAAACGTTGCGGTATCCTGCCGGATGCGGTTATGATCGGAGCATCCCATTCCCATTCGTCGGGGCCAATAGGCATGTCAGAGCCGGGGGATTACGACAAAGCTTCTCCATTGGTAAAAGACCTGGTGAATAATAAATCCATTGTTTCGGATCCCGGGTTTATACAATACCTGAAGGCGCAGATCGTAGAAGCGGTAGTACTGGCGGACGCTGCCCGTACCGATGCAAAGCTTGCAGTAGGCATCGGTCACGAAGACAAGGTTTCTTTTAACAGGAGACTTCGTATGAAAAACGGGTTAAGTTATTCCCATCCGGGAGTAGGCAATCCTGATATTATTGATTATGCCGGGCCGATAGATCCACAGGTAGGTACTATAGGAGTATGGGACCTGAAGGGGGACCTGCTGGGTGTAGTGGTGAATTTTTCCTGCCATAATACCACCAACCCCGGCGGCATTTCTGCGAATTGGGTCGGAGCGATGGAAAATACGATTCGCGGCGCTACGGGCAATGCAGCATTGCCGGTTGTTTTTATGCAGGGTGCATGTGGCGATATCACCCAGGTAGATAACCTTGCAAAATATGAAAATCCGGGGGCTGAAGAATGGTGGCAGCTTGTAGGAGGCCGTGTAGGAGCAGAAGCCTATAAGACATTGCTGCTTATCCGGCGCGGTGCGGCCAGTGATATACCATTGGATGCCCGTCAGAAAGTGTGGAAGGTGAAGCGCCGTGTGCCTGCACCGGTAAAGGTGAAGCGCGCTTTGGCACTTGTAAACGAGGGTCCGGAAAAGGCAGGTGCTGTGGAGTGGACTTTTGCGAAGGAAACGCTGATGCTTGATGCTATGCTGAAAGTGCGGCCTGATGCTGAGGTAGAAGTACAGGCTATCCAGGTAGGTCCTGCAGTATTTGTTTCCAATCCTGCCGAATATTTTGTGGAATACGGGCTGGACATTAAGAAGTCCAGCAAATTCCCGTTCACGTTTGTAGTAGAGCTGGCCAATGGGTGTGTGGGCTATGTGCCCACCGAAGAAGCATTTGGACCACATGGAGGAGGCTATGAAACCCGTCTTACCTCGTACAGTAATCTTGAAGTTTCTGCCGGCCGGCAGTTTGCCGATACAGGCATTAAGCTGGCCAATGAAATGACACCCGGTAAAGTTCCTGTGCCGGGGCCGCCTCCGCCTTTTCGCGCACCATGGTCTTATGGCAATCTGCCGCCTGAGCTGGATTGAGTAAGGGATAAGAGATAGGGTGAATGTTGTAGGTGCAAGGGGCATGCCTTGCGTCTACAACGTTCACATCTCATATTTCGTGCACTCACTATTCCCCCCTCCGGTGAGCATGACTTTTCTGGTTTGTTTTTATGTCATAAATTCAGGCTGAACCCCTATCTTTGCCCCCAATTTTAAATTTTTTTTGTAAACGCTTATTAGTATGCAACTGAAAGGTTTGGTCACTGTTTTTGCGATTGCATTGATTGCTATTTCCCTTTACCAGCTTCATTTTACATGGGTTGTTCACAACCATGAAGGCAAAATGGAGGTTAAAGCCCGCAACTGGGTGAATGCCGGTTATGCAGGGGCTACCCAGGAAACAAAAGACTCGGCTTATAATCATAAGCTGAAACGGTTATTGGACAGTACCAAAGGTACGATCATTACTTACGGCATCACCGGCCCGGTAAGCTACGAGAAAGCCAAGGAGCAGGAGCTGAGCCTTGGTCTGGATCTCCAGGGTGGAATGAGCGTGACCCTAGAGGTAGAGCTGCAAGATCTTTTAAAATCTATCTCCAATAACCCCAAAGACCCGGCGCTCAATAAAGCACTGCAACAAGCCTACCAGCGTAAGGGAACCACAGATGCAGATTTTATCAGCTTGTTTGCGCAGGCATATAAAGAAGTCAATCCGGGCGCAAAATTGGCCGGCATATTTGCAAACGCCGGTCAGCGGAATATTAAGCTTGAAGACTCTGACGACCAGGTAATATCAAAGCTCCGCATTATGGCCGGAGAGGCTTTTCAAAACACTTTCAGAGTGTTGACCAAACGTATTGACCAGTTTGGGGTTGCCCAGCCCAACATTAACCCCGACGCCAACAAGGGGACGATCAGCGTGGAGCTGGCAGGGGTGAAAGATGACCCTGAAAGGGTAAGAAAGATATTGCAGGCAACCGCCAATCTCCAGTTCTGGGAAGTTTACCGCGGCAATGAATTATCCGCTTCTTTTACCCAGGCCGAAGACCTGTTGAAAAAATCAAAGTCGGAGACCTCCGATACTGCAAAAGCTCAGGCTGCAAAACCAGATACAACCATCGGGGCTTCTGCTCCCGCACATGTTGATACAACAAAGACCTTATCGCTTAATGATATTGCAAAGAATGATACGGGTACCAAGACAAAGAATACGGCTGCTGCTGTACAGGCGCCTACCCATACTATAATGGGATTGCTTATGCAGGCGCCGCAGGGAGATGCAGCGCTCGCTTATGTGCAGGTAAAGGATACGAGCCTGTTAAATCAAAACCTTGAGCAGGTAAAAGATGTATTTCCGTCCGACGCTAAATTTTTGTATGGGATAGCCCCCAAAACAGAAGCCGGGCGGTCGAATATAGTGCCATTATATGTGGTCAGAACACGTGAAGGAGGTAAAGCCCCGCTGGAAGGCAATGATGTGGAAGAATCAACCATATCTTATGATGAAAGAGGGCGTCCGGCGGTGTCTCTCAGGATGACCAAGCAGGGCACGAAGAAGTGGGGTGATCTTACCACTGATAATGTAAATAAACCTATCGCAATTGTGCTGGATAATGTAGTGTATTCTGCGCCTAATGTGGTAAACCCGATTCTTGATGGTAATTCACAGATATCGGGGAGCTTTACTGTAGAAGAAGCCTCTGACCTTTCCAATATTTTACAATCCGGTCAGCTGGCAGCTCCTGCCAGGATCGTGGCAGAACAAACAGTAGGACCCACTCTTGGTGAAGAAGCGATCAAAGGAGGAGCGATGTCTTTCATCATTTCGTTCGTGGTAATATTCGCCCTGATGCTTTTATATTATAATACCAGCGGATGGGTTGCCAATATCACGCTGATATTAAACCTGCTCTTTACCATAGGAGTGCTTACGGGGCTGGGCGCTACGCTTACCTCAGCGAGCATTGCGGCGCTGGTGCTTGCTATCGGTATGGCTGTAGATACGAATGTGATCATCTTTGAGCGTGTCAAGGAAGAAATTTCCTGGGGCAGAAGTTATGCTATGGCGGTGGATCACGGGTATAACCGTTCTTTGCCCCCGATCCTGGATGCGCACGTAACAACCCTGCTCACAGCGATAATCCTGTATGTATTTGGTATGGGACCTATCAAAGGATTCGCTACCACCCAGATCATTGCTGTTGTGCTTAACCTGTTTTGCGGTATCCTTATCGCAAGGCTGGTATCCGAATGGTGGACCAACAAACGCGGACGCCATTTTGAATACTTTACCAAGCTTTCGAGAACAATATTCAAAAAAGCACATTTTAAGTTTGTTGAATCCAGAAAGGTAGCCTATATCATTTCGATCTTTGTGCTCATCTTTGGTGTCAGCTCTTTCTTTTACGGCTTTGATGAGGGTGTGGAATATAAAGGGGGAAGAAGCTATACCGTGCAGTTTGAGCATCCCCAGAAAGAAGAGGCAGTAAGTGATGCGCTGCATAAGGTGCTGGGAGAGTACCCCGTGGTAAAAACAGTAGGAGATGCGCGTACTTTAAATATTACAACGTCCTTTCAAAAAGAGAACCCTTCTAAATCTGCGGATTCATTGGTGGAAATGACTGTATTTTCGGGGTTAAAGCCCTTCCTGGCAGAGGGCACTACGCATACGGATTTCAAAAAGAAATATCTTCAGTTCTCACAGAGTGTCCAGCCAACTATTTCTGAAGATCTGAAACGTGGTGCGGTAACGGCTACAATTGTTTCAATTATTCTCATTTTCCTTTATATTTTTCTGCGTTTCCGCGACTGGAGGTTCTCACTTGGTACTATTGTATCGCTTGTGCATGATGTGTTTGTTACGCTCACTGTCTTTTCATTCCTTCGTCATGTAATGCCATTCCCGCTGGAAATTGACCAGCACTTTATTGCGGCTATACTGACGGTGGTTGGCTTCTCGATGAACGATACGGTGATTGTGTTTGACAGGATACGTGAATACGGACGCACTATGAAGGGAGAAAGTAAAAGCAAGGTCATCAATGCCGCTATTAATGATACGCTCAGCCGTACCATCATGACTTCGGTTACGGTGCTGATCGTGGTGCTTGTGCTCTTCATTTTTGGTGGCGAAGCTACCAGAGGCTTTTCCTTTGCCATGCTGATTGGTGTAATCACAGGTATTTATTCGTCTATATTTGTTGCCGCTCCGATATTGGTTGATTTTGCTAAAGACAAGCCCCTGGGTAAACTTTCGGCTGAGGAAATAAGAGCTGCCAGGCAGGCAAAAGCAAAAGTTGCCACTAAAGCAGCAGGTGCGCATCATTGATAAGGGATGAATGGACAATGGTAAATAGTAAGAAGTAAATTCACTCTTCACCATTGCCCATTCACTTTTGTCATTGCACGAATTTAAAATAACAATACACCCCGGGCAGAGCGTTCCGGGGTTTTTATTTTGCCTGCATTAATTTTATATCTAAAATGCTTTCTGTTGCCTGGGCATGAATTATATATGGAACGTTGCCTGCAGCTTGCAGCGCTGGGCGCCGGGGATGTAGCTCCTAACCCTATGGTAGGCGCCATACTGGTATGCAATGATCGTATTATTGGTGAAGGATACCACCAGCAATATGGAAAGGCGCATGCCGAAGTGAACTGTATTGCCGCCGTAAAGCCTGAAGACAAACATCTGATCCCTGAAAGTGTACTGTATGTTTCGCTGGAGCCCTGCGCACATCACGGCAAGACACCTCCCTGTGCAGACCTGATCATTGCCCATAAAATACCCGAGGTAGTGGTGGGCTGCAGGGACCCTTTTCCATTGGTAAACGGGCGGGGGATCGAGAAGCTGGCGGCTGCCGGTGTAAAAGTGATGCACGGAGTATGTGAAGCGCAATGTAAAGCGATGAATAAACGCTTTTTCATTTTTCATGCGCAGCACAGGCCTTATATTATCCTGAAATGGGCGCAGAGCGTCAACGGCATTATAGGATCGTCGTTGCAAAGGATATTTATTACCAATGAATATACCGGCAGGGTGGTGCATAAATGGCGCACTGAAGAAGCTGCTATCATGGTGGGTACCCGCACTGCATTGCAGGATGACCCTGCTCTAACTGCGAGATACTGGCCTGGTAAGAGCCCTGTAAGGATAGTAATTGATATGAACCTTACCTTGCCGCCGTATCTTCAATTGTTTGACAGATCTGTTCCTACTCTTGTATTCAATACGGTACGCAATACTCCTAATGATCTTGACTGCGATATAGCAAACAGCCGGGAAGTATGCTATTACCAGGTTACCAATGATGTGAGCCTTGTGCAGCAGGTATTGCATGCATTATATCGTATGAAAATTCAAAGTATACTGATCGAGGGAGGAGCGAAGCTGATACAATCCTTTGTAGAAGAAAATGCCTGGGATGAAGCGAGAGTGATCACTAATGAGCAGTTGTATTTGCCCGAAGGGCTGAAAGCCCCGGAGCCTGGCGCTGCCCGGCTGTCTTTCTCTGAAAGGCTGCTTACTGACCGCATTGACTATTATAAGAACCCTTCCATTCAATAATATATTCACATTGATCTACCTGCTTGGCAGCATATTGCTCACATCATATCTCACACTTTTCTTTAAGGTGGCGGAGCATTTTGGCTGGAATACATTCCAGGTAATAGTGTCCAATTACATTACCTGTGTTATCACAGGAGCTATCCTGCGCGGAAGCTTGCCATTTGACAAGGAAATAGTAACGTCTCCGTGGCTGGGCTGGGCAATAGCGATGGGTGCTACTTTTATCTGTCTTTTTAATGTCATCGGATTCTCGGCAAGGCGTATAGGCGTAGCTGTTACTGCTTTTGCCTATAAGTTGTCTGTCATTATCCCATTTTTATTTTCTATTTATTTGTATCATGAAACTCCCGGTAGGATAAGGATCAGCGGGCTGGTGCTTGCCCTTATTTCGATATTGCTTGCCTGTTACCCTTCCCAAGACCGCCGGAAAGATGCCGGAGTTTCAAAAGGATTTACTATTATGATCCCGCTGATCATATTGGTATGGAGCGGATTACTTGATACAAGCATAAAGTTCGTAGAGCAGCAATACCTTGATAATAACAGCAAGAATGATTTTTTGTTAGCTGCATTTTCGGTTGCAGCTTCAACCGGTATTTTTGCACTGGTAATACTAGTGATAACAGGTAAACAGCAATTTTCCCCCCGCTCTATGGCCGCGGGGATTATGCTGGGCATACCCAATTATTTTTCTATATGGTGCCTCCTCAGGGTCTTTCGCGACAATCCGGGCAACAGCGCCGCAATAATGGCAATCAACAACGTGGGCATTGTGCTGGTAAGCGCTGTTGCCGCATGGCTCTTTTTTAAGGAGAAGGTCTCGCTAATAAACTGGTCAGGGATCGCGCTCGCCACGATTGCAATTATGATGATGGCTTAACAATACAATTAATGCAAAAGATAATGATGACTAATAAGGACTATTATTTTGCTATAGCACAAAAAGGGCAGGCGGAATATAAGGATAAGGGAAGCAGGTTCCTTGCTTTTGCATATCCTGTTGCGGCAGTGGAAGAAGTTAAGCCGATACTGGATGAACTGAAAAAAGAGCACCCCAAAGCTTCTCATTATTGCTTCGCTTATAAGATAGGGATTGATGGAGACCAATTCAGGGTGAATGACGACGGCGAACCGCCGGGAACTGCAGGCAAACCCATATTTGGAACTATAGAAAGCAAGCAGCTTACCAATACCCTGATCGTAGTGGTGAGATATTTCGGTGGCACACTGCTTGGCGTACCGGGATTGATCAATGCATATAAATCGGCGGCAGCCTTAGTGCTGCAAACCATTCCTGTAATACAAAAAGCGGTAGAAGAAAAACGCTCACTGCACTTCGATTATACTATTATCAACGATGTTATGATCATTGTGAAACAATATAACTGCAATATTATCCGGCAGGATCTGCAGCTTTTTTGTCACATGGAAATAGGAGTGCCTCGCAACCGGCTTACCGAAGTTGACTTTAAGCTGAAGGATATACGGGGAGTAACCATTGATGAATAACAGAATGCAAAAGTGCTGTCATGTCAACTGTGAAACGTGAAATGTGAGAGGTCAGACGGACAGATGAAGCATCCCACTTTTATTATTTCACCTTTTACATCTCACTGATAGCATCAAATATAACCTGATTGACCTGAGCAGGCCCTACTTATGATATTGCAGCATCCATTCGTACATATTCATATTATTTTCTTTATAACCGGGATCGCTGGCTTTTGTCCAGGCGTCATGCTTACCTGTTGACCAAATGGTCATTTTAGCTTTGGGGCTTGCGTTGTAAGTATTGATCAGGTTAACATTATCCTTGGTTGCCTTTACGGGCGATAAATTATCATCTTCATTATGAAATGCCCAAACTGCAAGATGCGCATTGGCAATTGAACTCGCTTTTACCTGGGTTAATGTTATCCCTCCGCATATAGGCACTATTGCTGCAGCAAGCTCAGGATATTTAGCGGCAAAACTCCATGTGGCGCCTCCTCCCAGGCTCAATCCGGTAACATATATTCTTGTAGTATCTATCCGGTAATGTGAAACGGCATATTTGATCATTGCGTATATGTCATCATTAGTAGTAATGGCTTTAACCTGCGGGGAAAAAACAATAAAAGAGAAATTTTTGCCGCCGACGTTGAAGTTTGCGGGAAACTTTTTTTGACTGATTAGCTTAGGCACGGAGTTTCTCAATATCAAGGGAAGATCTGTGGTGCCATTGCCCATTTCACCCGAGCCGTGCAGGAAGATCAGGAGGGGATATTTTTTTGAAGTAGAATCATACCTGGCAGGCAGCGCCCGGTAAAAGCCAAAGCAATTGTCCGAAATTTTTTCGCTCACCGCAACCTGGACGGGAGGGTTGGTTTCAATAATGTCAAGATCAGGGCGGTTAGCTGAACCGTCTCCGGAAATACTATCTTTTTTGCATGAAAATAACAATACGGGTAAGATAAAGGCATAACATAGCCCTGCAATCACTTGCTTCATAAGGTACCAGATTTTTAATATAACGATACAGAAACGTGTTTATTCAAATCTGGTGCCTGTATATGAATAACAAATGTGAAAATTATTCTTCCATTTCTTTTTTGATGAGCTCGGAAATGGTAACCAGTATTTTGTCAATACGATGACCATCCATGTCTGCGATCTCGAAGGTAAAACCTCTCCATTCCAGTTTGTCGCCCGGGCGGGGGATCCTTTCCAGTTGATGTAAAATAAAGCCTGCAAGCGTATCGAAGTCATGCTCGCCCTCGTGCATCCATTCTGTTTTTTCAAAGGTGGTGAGAAAGTCATAGAACGGGATCTGGCCATCTACAAAATAGCTGCCATCCTCACGCCGGGTGATCTCATAATCATTTTCGTCTATCTGGGGAATTTCGCCAACGATCGCTTCAAGAATGTCATTGAGCGTTATCATTCCCAGCAGGCTCCCGTATTCGTCTACCACAAAACAGCAATGCATTTTGGTTTCCTTGAAGCGTTCCAGCACCTGGTAGGCCGAATTGTTTTCGGGCACAAAGAGCGCAGGTTGCAGTATATCTTTCAGCGATATGATGTTTTCATGGAGATATAGATCCTTAACGGAAACCACTCCTTTGATATTGTCAATATTACTGTCGCAAACAGGGTAAATCGAATGTGGCTCGGATATTACTTTCTCTTTTATATCCTTTTCATCTCTCAGTATATCAAACCATATAATATCATTTCTGTGCGTCATGATGGAAGTGATATTCCTGTCGCCAAGATGGAACACACGTTCAATAATTTCCTGCTCCGCTTCTTCAATGGTACCCTGCTCTGTGCCTTCGCTGATAATTGCTTTGATCTCTTCTTCTGTCACCTGGTTATCTGCCGCTTTGATCTTGAAGAGCTTCGCCGTAAAATAGGTAGACTTGCTTAGCAGCCAAACAAAAGGGTAGGTGATCCTGCTTAATATGCTCATAGGCCGGGCTACCAGCTTCGCTATGGATTCCGGGTTGGATAACCCGATGCGTTTAGGTACCAGCTCTCCAAGCACTAACGTAAAATAGGTGATTATAATTACGATGATAGCTGTGGCAGTAGCGTTTGTATAAGGTGCAAGCCACTCAAACCGTGACAGATAAGCGATCAGTTCACTTTTGAGTGTTTCCCCCGAAAAAATACCTGTCAGGATTCCAATGAGGGTAATGCCGATCTGTACTGTAGAAAAAAAAGTATCCGGGCGCTCAGCAAGCGTAAGTGCATGTTGAGCTCTTTTGTCTCCTTTGGCAGCCTGGGATTCAAGCCTCGCTTTTCTGGAAGAAACCAAAGCTATTTCTGCCATAGAAAAAATGCCGTTCAGTAAAATCAATCCCAGTATGATCAGAATCTCAATCATGTTATATGAAGTTAAGCTAAAGAAGCAAAACCAGCTTTTTTATTAAATGCCCAGCCTGTGCCGGTACCAACGATACATCCAAGCAGCATACCGCAAATAGTATCTATGGGGAAATGTACGCCTACATATATCTGTGCATACGAAATAGACAAAGCCCACAAAAAAAGCAGCCATTTCCAGGAATAAGGAATGAAGGACAAAGTTTTAAACCCAAACATGGCCAGTCCAAAATGGTTGGAGGCATGAGATGAAGGAAAGCCCAGAGCACCTCCGCAATTTACCACTGAACGTATAACAGATGCCAGCATTGGATCGGCGCAGGGGCGCAACCGGCCTACAAGAGGCTTAAGCATGCTGCCGCTTACCCAATCGGTGATAGCAAAAGTGATAAGGAAAAAACAGCACCATGCAAAGCCTTTCCATTTAAAATTCAGCAGCATGAATACCAGTGTAAACATGTACAGCGGCGCCCAGGTATATTGATTGCGCAGCAACGGCATCAGCCAGTCGAGAAATCCATTGTGCCACTGACCGTTGATTTTTGAAAAAGCTGCAATATCGTACTCAACAATACGGTTCATACTGTAAATGATTTGTCCACAAAATCTTCCTTTAATGAATTAAATACAGGTTGGTGAGGCTGGAACGATCTTGAAAAGGAATGAATACTGGAACCGCAACTGACCGGCATGAATCAGATAATTGTTTCAGCAAAGGTAGCATTTTCTTATTTCCCGGCTTAAATTTCACGCAAAGCGGCAAAGAGAGCAAAGAAAAAGAATTTTCTTTGCAGGCTTTACTTTCTTCGCACCTTTGCGTGAAAAATTATCTTTTAAAAATTTAAGCTAAGTTTGCATCCTTAAAATAATTTGTATCGTGGCATTGATCAAGAGCATTTCCGGCATAAGGGGGACTATAGGTGGCAGTCCCGGGCAAACCTTGTCTCCGTTGGACGTAGTGAAATTTACTGCTGCCTATGGAAGCTGGCTGTTGGAAAAAACAGGCAATAATAAAGTAGTTATCGGAAGGGACGGAAGGATGAGCGGGCCTATGATCAGAGACCTGGTGGTAAATACATTAACTGCACTGGGCATAGATGTGACAGATCTTGGGCTGAGCACCACACCCACCGTAGAGATGGCGGTAACAATGGAAAAAGCAGGTGGAGGGATCATTCTTACTGCCAGTCATAACCCGAAGGAATGGAATGCATTGAAGCTGCTCAACAGCAATGGTGAATTTATTTCAGGAGAGGATGGTAAAGAGGTGCTGGAAAAAGCGGCGTCCGAATCATTCAGTTTTGTTTCCGTTGATAAGATCGGCACCATCAGGAAAGATGATTCATTCATGGAAAAACATATTGCAGCTATTGCTTCACTTCCTCTTGTAGATGTGACAGCTGTAAAAGACAGGAAGTTCAGGATAGTAATTGACCCTGTAAACAGTACAGGAGCACTGTTTGTGCCTGAATTGCTGAAAACGCTGGGTGTGGAGGAAAAAAATATTACTGTGATCAATGCTGAAGTAAATGGAAGGTTTGCCCATAATCCGGAGCCCCTCCCCGAGAACCTTGCAGAGCTGAGCGTTGTTGTCAGCAAAACAGGGGCTGACCTTGGTATAGCCGTAGATCCGGATGTAGACAGGCTGTGCTTTGTGTGCGAAGACGGGAGCATGTTTGGAGAGGAGTATACCCTCGTTGCTGTTGCAGATTATGTGTTGGGCAAAAAAAAGGGCAATACGGTAAGCAATATGTCGTCTACCCGTGCATTGAAGGATATCACGCTGAAGCATGGAGGACAATATTATCCCAGCGCAGTGGGGGAAGTAAATGTGGTTACCCGGATGAAAGAGGTTAATGCCGTCATCGGGGGGGAAGGCAATGGCGGGATAATAGTGCCGGAATTACATTACGGAAGAGATGCCCTCGTGGGGATTGCATTGTTTCTTACACATCTGGCTCGCTCCCAGAAAAGCATTAAACAACTAAGGCGCACTTATCCGGATTATTTTATCAGCAAAAATAAAATAGAGCTGGAGCATGACGTAGATGTAAAAAGCATATTTGAGAAGATCAAAGCAAAATACAAGAGCCATCCGATAAATGTGGAAGATGGATTGAAAATTGAATTTGATAACGATTGGGTGCATCTCCGCACCAGCAATACTGAACCGATCATCAGGATTTATGCCGAAAGCAACTTTGAATCTACTGCCAACAATATCGCACTCCGGCTGATGCAGGATATTAAGGAATTAAAGTAAGAACAATTGTTGCCTGTAAAAGATCATAGTCTCACCCGTCCGGAGCAACCCCGGGGAAATTAATATGGATGGAGCAAAAGAGGATATATTTTGATAATGCCGCTACCACGCAGCTTTCGCAGGAGGTGCTGGAGACAATGCTGCCATATATGCGGGAAAAGTTTGGTAATCCCTCTTCAATATATTCTTACGGGAGAGAAAGCAGGCTGGCTGTTGAAAATGCCAGGAAGTCCGTAGCGAAGATACTTCATGCCCATCCTGCGGAGATATTCTTTACCAGCGGTGGTACCGAGAGTTCCAATACTGCCATAACCGGTTCCGTGCGCGACCTGGGCTGCACAAGAATCATCACCTCCGCTATAGAGCATCATGCAGTGCTGCATACTGTTGAATACCTTCGTAACAGAGGAGAAGCCAAGCTCGTTTTTGTAAACCTCCTTCCCAACGGGCATATTGACATGCATCATTTGGAACAGTTGCTCGCTGGCGGCAAAGAAAAGACATTGGTTACGCTAATGCATGCCAACAATGAGATTGGAAATATACTTGATCTCCATGCAGCAGGCAACCTGTGTAAAGCATACGGCGCCATCTTTCATTCAGATACTGTGCAGACAGTAGGTCATTACCCTTTTGATCTTCGCAATACACCGGTGCATTTCATTACAGGCGCTGCACATAAGTTTCACGGTCCCAAAGGCGCAGGATTGCTGTACATTAATGAGAATGTAAGCATACAGCCCTTTATCCATGGCGGCTCACAGGAACGTAATATGCGGGCAGGTACCGAAAATGTATGCGGTATTGCCGGCTTTGCCAAAGCGCTTGAGCTGGCTACAGCTTCCTATGCGGAAAATAGCAGGGCTATAAAAGAAAATAAGCTGTACCTCGCCGAGCAGTTTAAAAAACATATCAAAGAAGTTACCTTCAACGGGGATGCTTTCGGAAAAAGCCTGTATACCGTGTTGAATATAAGCATACCCAAAACAGAAAGATCTGAAATGTTGCTTTTTAATCTTGACATCAATAATATCTGCGCTTCCGGCGGAAGCGCCTGTACAAGCGGGGCAGACCAGGGATCGCATGTTATCAGGGCGATCAATAATGATCCAAATAAAGTTGCAGTGAGGTTTTCCCTCTGCCGTAATAATACAAAAGAAGAAATTGATATTCTTGTAGAAAAGATGAAAGAGCTGGTGTAGTGAGGTGTGAAGCGTAAGGCATAAGGCATAAGGCATAAGGTGTAAGGTATAGCACTCCAGGCGCCAGGCATGCCTTTTACTGCCACAATGTTTTTTGGGAATGGGCTTTTAACAGGGGTTGTAAACCGGTTTTCTTACCGCTTATCACTTACCACTCAATTTAAAACATAAATTTTTCACTTTGTTCGAATTTCATACAGATCGCAGGCGATATTTTGAAATGCAGGTAAGCAATGCAGAGAAATATGTCATTCCTTTTATAGAAGAAACATTCCGGGTATTGCCGGGTATGCGTGTGCTGGAGATAGGATGTGGCGAAGGCGGCGTGTTAAAGGCTTTTATCAATAAAGGTTGTACGGGGGTAGGAGTGGAGCTTGACCTGCCGCGGACGGAGCTTGCGAAAGCATTCCTTGCGGAAGATGTGGCGGCAGGGCGGCTGAAGCTGGTGGCAAAGGATATTTATGAATCAGATGTTAACCGTGATTTCAACGGCTCTTTTGATATCATTGTATTAAAAGATGTTATTGAACATATCCACGACCAGCCCAGGCTGATTGGCTGGATGAAAACATTTTTGAAGCCCGGCGGTATTATTTTCTTCGGCTTCCCGCCCTGGTATATGCCTTTTGGCGGACACCAGCAGATGTGCAGGTCGGCAATATCCCGGCTGCCTTATATTCATCTGCTGCCCCGCCCGCTCTACAGGTGGATACTACGATCAAAAAAAGAAGATGTAGCCGGATTGATGGAAATAAGGGATACACGGATCAGCATTGAACGGTTTGAGCGGATCTGCAAAAATGAAGGATATAGTATTCAGCATAAGCGCCACTATTTACTGAATCCTATTTATGAATGGAAATTCGGATGGAAGCCCATACAGCAGTCCGCGTTGATCCGGGCAATTCCTTTTGTAAGGAATTTTATAACTACCTGCGTATATTACAGTATCACGCCGGCAGCGAAAGAACGATGAATAGTAAATAGTGAAATGACAGGCGTGAGACATGAATAGCAATGGTGAATCACGTTTCCCCTTTGACATCTGTCGTTTATCGTCTCACCTTACCTCCTATACCTTACTACATGGTGACTGAAAAAAAATCATTCAAACCTTCGCTCAGCCTGCTTGATGCTACCATGGTGGTATCAGGTGGCATGATCGGTTCAGGGATCTTTATTGTAAGCGCGGATATCACCAGAAATACCGGCAGCGCGGGCTGGCTGATACTGGTATGGATCATCACAGGATTTATCACCATTACTGCAGCGCTCAGCTACGGTGAGCTCAGCGGTATGTTCCCCAAAGCTGGAGGGCAGTATGTTTACCTTAAAGAAGCCTGGGGAGCGCTGCCTGCATTTCTGTATGGCTGGAGCTTTTTTGCGGTCATACAAACCGCTACCATCGCAGCGGTTGGCGTGGCGTTCGCAAAATTTACCGCATATCTCATTCCCGAATGCAGTGAGGATATTGTAGCGATTGACCTGGGCTTCCTGCAGATCTCGCCTGCACAGTTGTTGTCTATAGCAGTAATATTATTGCTGACGTTTATCAATACACGGGGAGTAAAAAATGGCAAGATCCTCCAGACTACGTTTACGCTCATCAAGATAGGCAGCTTATTCGGGCTGATTATTTTTGGCTTCTTAGCGTTAAAGCCTGAGGTATGGAGCGCCAACTGGACCAATGCCTGGGAGCTGCACAGGCTCTCGCCCGACGGAACTATTGAACAATACACCAGCATTGCTGCTGTTGGCGCTATCGCTGCCGCGATGGTAGGCTCCATTTTCAGCAGTGATGCATGGAATAATGTAGCGTTTATTGCAGGCGAAATTAAAAACCCAAAACGCAATATCGGCCTGAGCCTGTTCCTGGGCACTCTTATTGTTACAGTGATCTACGTGTTTGCCAACGTTATGTATACGGCAGTGCTGACCCTGCAGGAAATTACTGCAGCGGAAAAAGACCGTGTAGCGGTGGCTGCTTCACACGTGATCTTCGGCAATGCGGGCACTGCCATTATCGCTGTTATGATCATGGTCTCCACTTTTGGCTGCAACAACGGCCTGATAATGTCCGGGGCAAGAGCTTATTATACTATGGCTAACGACGGACTGTTTCTTAGGAAAGCAGGCAGGCTTAACAGTGCTTCCGTCCCTGCATTTGCCTTGTGGATACAATGTATAATGGCAGCTGTATGGAGCCTGAGCGGAAAATATGGAGACCTGCTGGATATGATCTCTTTTGTGGTGGTAGGGTTTTATATGCTTACTATAGCCGGCATATTCCGTTTGAGAAGAACACGCCCCGCTATGGAACGACCGTACAAAGCTTTTGGCTACCCGGTGTTGCCCCTGTTATATATCCTCATGGGAATGAGCTTTTGTGTGCTGCTGATCATTTATAAGCCTAAGTTTACCTGGCCGGGTCTGATCATCACCCTGATCGGCGTTCCCGTTTATTATGCAATGAACAGAAAAAATAATACAGGTAAAAATATATAATCATTCTTCTTTGGCCGGATATGTATTATCTTAATGCCAAAATCTCTAAACATGCAAACAATTCAACCTAACAACCTCATTGGCTGGTGGAAAAAAGTAATGCTCGAAAATTACGCTAATTTCAAAGGCCGGGCCAGGCGTGCAGAATACTGGTATTTTACATTGGGCAATTTCATTGTTATGTTTGTCTTCTACATTATCGGTTTCGCAGGCATTGGCATGGATTCTACAGCACTGATGGTCCTTGGATTCGGTGTATATGGTATTACCGCTTTGGCCACTCTTGTCCCTTCTCTCGCCGTAGGTATACGCCGGCTTCACGACATTAACAAAAGCGGCTGGTATTACCTGATAGGATTGATCCCGTTAGTAGGTGGTATTATCCTCCTGGTGTGGTTTTTCACCGATGGCAACAGGTTTACCAATGACTATGGCGAAGACCCGAAAAATCCTTCCGGTCCTTCTTTTGATTTTGAGCAACAGCAGCCGGCTGTATAGGTTGGAAGTTTCTGGTTTCCGTACCACCTGAAGCCCGAAACTTGTAACCTGGAACGCTATACCCCTGTCAACCGCCTGATATATTCTCTTGCCATTAAAGCATATTCAAAAGGATTGGCTTTGGCGGGATCCTGCTCTGCTTCCACTACCATCCATCCTGCATACTCTGATGACTTCACCATATTGAACAATGCAGGGAAATTGATACATCCTTCTTCATCTCCCGGTACTGTAAAGACACCGTCTTTCACAGCATCGAGAAAGCTCATGCGCTTATCTTTTACCTGCTGCAACACTTTGGGGCGGATATCTTTTAAATGGATATGTGCTGTGCGGGAAATGAATTTTTCAAGACAGGCTACCGGGTCTTCACCGGCAAAGTAGAAATGACCGCAATCGTAATTGAGATATACATTTTCCGGGTCTGTGTCATTCAGCATCCTTTCCGTTTCTGCCATCGTTTGTATGCATGTGCCCATGTGATGGTGAAAGGCCAGCTTAATACCCCGGTCGCGCGCTATCTTCCCCAACTCATTCAGCCCATGGGTAAACTTTTTCCAATCCTCGTTTGTATGAAGCATGCCCTTTCCTTTAAGAACGGGCACATCCTTTTTTCCCTGGCAGCTATTGCCTGTTTCCCCGCCCCCGATCACTTTGGCGTCCATCGCTTCCAGGAAATCCAGGAGCTGCGTAAAATTTTTCCTGTTCTCTTCCAGAGATTTTGTAGTAAGCTCATAGCTGTTCCACTGGTTGCATATTCTTAACCCCCGCAATACAAGCGCTTTCTTCAGCTCATGCACATTTCGGGGAAATTTGTTGCCTACCTCACAGCCGGTATACCCTGCGAGCGCCATCTCGCTGATGCATTGTTCAAAAGTATTTTCTGCGCCCAGCTCGGGCATGTCATCATTAGTCCAGTTGATGGGAGCTATCCCAAGTTGAATGTTTTCGAAATTCATGATTTTGAGGTTTCAGGTTATGCTACCTTTGGAGAGGCATTACCTGTGACTATAAAAATATTCTCTGCTGCTTTTTATTTTCCTTATATGCTTCATAGGCTTTTTGTACCGTTGGCGAAGTGGACACTTCTGCTACCGGTACTTCCCACCATGCATTATAGCCTTTAACGGTACGGTGCAGGTGAGTTTCTATATAAATTACGGTTGTGCGTTGCTGTTGCTTTGCAGAAGCCAGCGCGGCATTCAATGACGCCGCATCCGTAGCTTTTATCACTATGGCTCCCAGGCTTTCTGCATTCTTGGCCAAGTCGACCGGCAGATTCTCGCCCGATAATTGGCCCGACTGATCATCCCGGTATAAATATTTCGTTCCAAAGCGCTCACTGCCTATGCTTTCCGACAATCCTCCGATGCTTGCATACCCGTTATTATTCAGTAATAAGATCGTGAACCGGTAACCTTCCTGTATGGAAGTAATGATCTCATGGTTGTTCATCAGGTACCCTCCATCTCCGCAAATAACATATATCTCTCTTTCTGGTGCAGCCATCTTTGCGCCAAGACCGGCAGCGATCTCGTATCCCATGGTAGAATAGCCGTACTCCAGGTGAAAATTCTTGGGATTGGTGGCACGCCACAGCTTGTGCAGATCACCGGGCGCACTGCCAGAGGCGTTGATCATGATATCTTCCTTATTCATAAAGCTATTGAGCGTACCAATCACCACCGCCTGATCAATGGGGGAAACCGTGCCATTGCCTTCTGCATATATCTTTGTTACTTCATCATCCCAGGCCTTGTTCATTTTACTTGTCCTTTGGCGGTATTTTTCATCCACCCGGTAATCATCCAGCAAAAACAATAATTCATCCAGAGCCACTCTTGCATCGCCGGTAAGGGCAAGTGCATTATGCTTATATGCATCAAATTCATTTACGTTAATATTAATGAATTTAACGTCCGGGTTTTTAAAAATTGATTTTGAAGCGGTGGTGAAATCACTATAGCGTGTGCCAATGCCAATTACGATATCCGCTTCATTGGCGATCTCAATGGCATATTTTGTTCCTGTTGCTCCGAGACCACCGAGACAGTAGGGCTCGTTGTACATGACAGAACCTTTACCTGCAAAAGTTTCGCCGACCGGGATACCGGTTTGCGAAGCAAAGCTGTGCAGGGCCTCTGTTGCTCCACTGTAAATGGCTCCGCCCCCGGCTACAATTACCGGCTTCTTTGAAGACCGTATCCAGGCTGCCGCTTTTTCCAGTGACTGCATATCGGGTCTCGTCCTGGGTATATGCCATACCCTTTTCTCAAACATAGATGCCGGGAAATCATAAGCATGCGTTTGTACATCCTGAGGCATGGATAAGGTCACTGCACCTGTGTCTGCCGGGGAAGTGAGTACGCGCATCACTTCGGGGAGTGCATAGATAAGCTGCTCCGGCCGGTTGATCCTGTCCCAGTATTTGGAAACGGGTTTGAAGCAATCATTGACAGAGATATCCTGTGTGGTTGCGCTTTCCAGTTGCTGTAATACCGGGGCAGGTTCCCTTGTTGCAAAAATGTCACCGGGCAACAGCAGCACAGGGATGCGGTTAATTGTTGCCAGTGCTGCGCCGGTGAGCATGTTAGTAGCCCCGGGGCCGATAGATGTAGTACATGCAAAAGTGCTCAGCCGGTTTTTTACCTTGGCGTAAGCCACTGCCGTATGCACCATGGATTGCTCATTGCGGCACTGGTAATAGCGAAAATCCGGGTTTTCCTGCAATGCCTGCCCTAAGCCTGCAACATTACCATGCCCGAATATCCCAAAACAGCCGGCAAAAAAAGGTTGTTCAACGCCATCGCGTTCAACATATTGGTTTTTCAGAAATGCGATGGTCGCTTGTGCGACAGTAAGTCTTTTTTTCATCTGAAATTGTTTATAGCTATGAGTGGTCAGCGGTCAGCCTTCACTCGTTATTAATTTGTTTTGTTTTACATTGCTAACCTCACACTCTTATCCCTTTTTGAAACTTTGTGCCTTTTATCATTGTGGTTCATTATTTTCAAATTTTCAAATTGCCTGATTTTCAAATTCAGTACTTCTTCCCACCGCTCCCAGCAATTCAAATTTCTTTACTATAAATGCTTTATAGGTTTCCATAAATATTTTCCCGGGAGTGGTGGGTGCAAATTCTTCCGGTTTATCCCTGAAAAATTCACGGTTCACCATGGTCCATACCAGGCGCATATCTGTTGCGATATTCACCTTGCATATCCCTAAACCGATTGCTTTTTTTAATTCATCGTCCTGTACTCCTTTGGCATCCGTTTTGATTTTTCCACCGGCAGCATTGATCCGCTTCACCACCTCCTCGCTTACATTGGAGCCGCCGTGCAGCACCAGCGGAAACGAAGGCAGACGCTCCTGTATTTCTTTCAATATATGCAACTGTAATCCCTGCCCCCCCGAAAACTTATACGCCCCATGGCTTGTGCCTACGGCAATGGCAAGGCTGTCGCAATGCGTACGCTCCACAAATGCTTGCACGTCGGCAGGATTGGTATAGAAAGAATGGCTCCGGTCTACAGTAAGGTCGTCTTCAACGCCTGCCAGCACTCCCAGCTCTGCTTCAACACTGATATTTTTCGCATGCGCTTTTTCCACTACGGCTTTTGTTCTTGCAATATTCTTTTCAAAGTCATCGTGCGAGGCGTCAATCATTACAGAAGTATATCCCCCGCCGTCAATAGCATCCCATATATGCGCTTCATACCCGTGATCCAGATGAACGGCGTACACCACCTCAGGATAGATCTGTGCAGCGGCACTGATCATAGCCAGCAGCATCTTTGCATTGGCATAATCGCGTGCAAAAGGAGTGGTTTGTATAATAAAAGGAGCTTTTGCAGCCTGCGCCGCGGCAAACAAGCCATGTATCTCTTCCATGAAAAAAACATTCACGGCTGCGACAGCATACCTGCCGTAACATTTATCAAAAAGTTGTTTTGTAGTTAATAACATGGTTAATTTCAAATTTTCTTACCAAAAAGCTGCATATAACGCCGTAAGTATCCCGCATATAATAATAGCGCCGAAAATAAATGCCCTGCTTAAACTGAAAGCAGGTACTTCAATTTTTACGCCACGCTCTGCAGGATCGCTTTTCCCTAACAGGCTTATAACGATCATTACAATGGACAATACTATGAACACGATCCCCATCCTGTTCAGAAAAGGTATTTCAGGCAGCCAGAATTTGAAAAGCGTTGACAATGGTATTGTCAGCAAAGCTGTGATCAAGGCAGCATTGGCAGTCGCCCTTTTCCAGAACATCCCGAAAAAGAATATGGCAAATACACCGGGCGTGACAAAGCTCGAATATTCCTGTATGAACTGGTATGCCTGTTCCAGCACACGTAACTGAGGAGCAATCAATACTGCGATCAGCATGGATATCCACACTGCAGCGCGACCTACCCGGATCAGGTGCTTTTCGGAGGCTCCAGGTTTGATATATATTTTGTAAATATCAAGTGTAAAAATGGTAGAGATGCTGTTGGCCTTGCCCGCAAGCGATGCAACAATTGCCGCCGTAAGTGCGGCAAACGCCACGCCTTTTAATCCCACCGGCAGGAGGTTCAACAATACCGGATAAGCATGATCTGGCTTTACTGCGCCGGCAGCATCCACCATTTCTTTTTGAAACATCCCGTGCTGGTATAATACAAATGCTGCTATACCAGGGATAACTACAATGAGCGGAACAAGCAGTTTCAAAAAACCGGCAAACAAAATACCTTTTCTACCTGTTTCAAGATCTGCGCCAAGCGTACGCTGAATAATGTACTGGTTACATCCCCAATAGGCAAGGTTATTGATCCACATAGCACCGATGATCACGCTCAATCCCGGCAGGTCTTTATAATAAGGATTGTCGGGCTTTAATACCATGTGAAAATGGGAGTCCGCCTGTTGCCTCAATGTAGTGAAGGCGCCCAGTACGGTAGTGCCGAATTCTTTGGCTACCAGGTTCATGGCAAGATAGGTAGTAATGAGACCGCCTACAACAAGCACGATCACCTGTATCACATCTGTATACCCTATTACCTTCATTCCGCCAATAGTGATAAGAATAGCAAAGAGTGCCAACGCTACTACTGCAATATTGAAATTAATTCCTGCAGTTACTTCCAGCGCCAGCGCGCCAAGATAAATAATGGAGGTAAGGTTTACGAATATGTAGAGCAGCAACCAGAAAATAGCCATTGTGGTAGCTACTATCGGGCTATACCGCTGCCGCAAAAACTGCGGCATGGTATATATCTTGTTTTTCAGGTAAACGGGCAGAAAAAAAACTGCCACTACTATCAGGGATGCCGCAGCCATCCATTCATAGGATGAAATAGCCAACCCGATAGCAAAACCCGATCCCGACATCCCGATAAAATGCTCTGCAGAAATATTACTGGCAATAAGAGAAGCGCCGATAGCCCAGAAAGTCAGCGACCCTTCTGCTAAAAAAAAACCCGAAGCGGTGTCTGATTTGTTGGTCTTTTTGCGGTATATCCAGTACCCGTAAAAACAAATAATTAAAAGGTAGAGGGCAAAGACTAAAATGTCTAAACTGTGCAAGCCTGGCTGGTTCATCGTTAAGTTTTATATAGTGCTGAGTTAATTATGGTGTGTCTTGTTGTCCGGGTGAATGGGCAATGGTGAATGGTGAATGAGACAAACGTCAAATGTGAGATGTCAAATGTGAGAAGGGAAGTTTCACCTCTCGAGATCCATTCACTATTCACTATTCACCATTCACTACAACACTTCCTTTATTGCCACAGTTCTTTTTTCACGCAATGAAATGCCGGCGGCTATTCCGATAGCAGTTGCCATGAGCCCGTCGTGTGCATCTACAGGAGATGGTTTATTTTCAAGCACGCAATCCACAAAGGTTTGCATACAGGCGCGATAGGCGTTCTCATAACGTTCCAGGAAAAAATGCAGGGGGAGAGCGCTCACGCCGCTTTCACTATTGTACTGCACTACATTATTTTCCGTATTGTTTTCAGCTTTTGCCATTCCTTCTGATCCGAATACTTCGAGCCGCTGATCATAGCCGTATACCGCTTTGCGGCTGTTGTCAATCACACCCACAGCTCCGTTCTCGAAGCCGAGGACGATCACCGCTGTGTCTATATCTCCGTATTCTTTAATACGCGGGTCAATCAATGCATCGCCTTTAACAAAAACATCCTTTACTTCGCTGCCGGTGATGTAGCGCGCCATGTCAAAATCATGGATAGCCATATCAAGAAAAATACCGCCGGAAACTTTCACATATTCCAGTGGGGGAGGCGCCGGATCCCGGCTGGTGATCCTGAGAATATGCGGATCGCCGATGCCGCCTGTTTTTACGAGCGACCGTACGCGTAAAAAGTTAGGATCGAACCTGCGGTTAAATCCCAGCATGAGTTTTACCCCGTTGTCAGCTACTGCTTTTTGAGCAGATCTGATATCAGCTACCGTTACATCAAGGGGCTTTTCGCAAAATATATGCTTTTTTGCCTGTGCGGCAGCAATGGTATAGGGCACATGCTGTGGTGTGGGTGCACATATAATAACAGCTTCCACATCCGGGTGACCGATCACCTCCTCTGCGCTGGTGGTGGTTGCTATGCCGGCTTTCCTTGCAGATTCATGAACAGCCGCCGATACATCTGAGGCGATCACCACTTCTGCATTGGGAGTATGGTATAAAAGGTTGGCAAGATGTATCTGCCCGATTCTCCCCAGCCCGATAATGCCTGCTCTTAATTTTTTTGACATGTTATAATTTGAGATTTGAAATTTGATGCCGGTTTCACGCAAGGATGCAAAGAAAGCAAAGCGTGCAAGGAAGGCATTCATGCCTTACCACTCACCATTTTACACTAAAACTTCCTTGTCCATTCTTTCAGCCATCTTTCTATCACCACTTTTGTCTGGGTGAAAAATTCAATGGCGTGCTTGCCCTGCCCGTGAAGATCGCCGAAGAAACTGTCTTTCCAGCCACTGAAAGGGAACTGCGCCACTGGTGCAGCCACTCCAATATTGATCCCGATATTACCGGCATCTGCCTCATTGCGGAATTTACGTGCATGAAGCCCGCTGCTGGTAAATATGCATGCCATATTACCATACTTGTTTCCGTTGATATAAGCGATAGCGTCTTCAATAGTATTGATATGCGCCAGGCTCATGACCGGTCCGAAGATCTCTGTTCCGGCTAATTCTCCGTCAAGAGGTACATTTTCGATGATCGTCGGTTGGATGAAATTCCCCTGCTCATATCCTGATATCTTTGCATTACGCCCGTCTACCAATATCCTGCCGCCCTCTGCCACGCCTTTATCAATCAGGCTGCTGATCCGGCTTTTGCTGGCAGCGGTGATCACCGGTCCCATCAGTACATCCTCATCCAAACCAAATCCTGTAGTGCGTTTACGGCTTAACTCAACAATGCTTTCGGTAATATCTTTATGATCGCCTACTGTAATGATAGTAGAAGCCGCAAGGCAGCGCTGGCCGGCGCAGCCATATACGCTGTCCACTACTATTTGACTGGTCATGTCTATATCTGCATCGGGCAGAATGATGACAGGGTTTTTTGCACCGCCCTGCGCCTGAACCCTTTTGCCGTTCGCCGCTCCTTTACCGTACACGTAACGTGCTATAGTAGAAGATCCGACAAAGCTGATGGCTTTGATGACAGGATGCTCCAGCAAACTGTCTACTACAACTTTTCCGCCATGCACCATGTTGACCACACCGGCAGGAAGGTTCAACTGATCAATCAGCTCCGTTACCTTGGTCATGGTAAGCGGTACTTTTTCTGAAGGCTTAATGATAAAAGTATTACCGCAGGCTATGGCATAAGGAAGGAACCAGAAGGGGATCATCCCCGGGAAATTAAACGGCGAAATACATGCACAAACCCCCAGCGGCTGGCGGATCATATATTCGTCAATGCCGGTAGCAATATCTTCCGAAAAATCTCCCTGCATCAATGCAGGAATGCCACAGGCATTCTCTACATTTTCAATAGCGCGGATCCATTCCGCTTTTGCCTCCGCAAAAGTTTTTCCCGATTCAAGGGTAATTGTTTTGGACAGCTCATTTATATTTTCTTCAAGCAACCGCTTCAACTGAAAAAGATACTGGATCCTTTTGCCCGGGGTTATTCTTTTCCACTCCTTAAATCCTTCTGCCGCTGCAGTTGCCGCAGCATCCACATCTGCCGCCGCTCCCGCCGGTACTTTTGCCATTACTTCCTGGCTGGCCGGGTTGACCACGTTCCAGTACTCGCCCGCTTTACTGTCTACCCATTTCCCGTTAATGTAATTTTGTAATGTAATCATGATAAATTAGATATTTGAAATGTTTTAAAGGAATATTGACCATTATTGGTTATAGTATATTTTCAATTGGTTTTTTCAGTTTCAATTTACAATTGAGCACCGATTTAAAATTTAAAGACAACCTGCCTCCTCATGATCTCAAATTTCATCCCGCAACTACGGGATCACATCTCACATTCCCCCACGTTCGTCTGTAAACTGCATCACTTCCTCCAATGTGGGCATAAAGTTGGCGCAGCCTTCCCGCGTTACTATAATGGCGCCGCAGGCATTGCCCATTCTCACACTTTTATATAATCCCCACCCGTTGAGATAGCCGTAAGAGAAGCCGCCGGCAAAAGCATCTCCCGCTCCCAGCACATTCAGCACCTCTACCGGGAACCCGGGAACTTTTATTTCGGGCTTGTCTTTTTCAAAAATGGAAGCCCCTTCTTTTCCTCTCTTAACGATCAGCGTATCCACACCGGAATGTTTTATACGCTGAATGGCTTTTTCTATATTACCTTTTATCTCAGGAGCAGAGATCTGCTGATGTTTGATAGATACCTGGCTGATATCAGTAAGATAAGCGGCTAAGATTTCTTCTTCGGTACCGATCACGATATTAAATTGTGGAAGCACCGTTCGAATTGTTATTCCAAAAGATCTGGGATCATCCCACTGGTCTGCCCGGAAGTCAAGATCAAGCAGGCGGGTTACGTTATGCTGTTGTGCAAGCTCCAGTGCATACAGCATGGCCGTACGGCTGGGGTCTTTACTAAAAGCCGTTCCTGAAAAGATAGCCGCCCTGAAATCATTGAATGGTATGGCATCAATATGATTGATATGTAAATGTATATCGGCACAGTTGTCACGATAGTATACCAGCGGGAACCTGTCGGGCGGTTCAATGCCAAGGATAACAGCCGAGCTCCGGGTACCCTCTATAGTGGGCACAAAATCTGTAGCCACCTTTTCATTTTCCAGGAAATTTTTGATAAAAGCCCCTACCTGGTCATTTCCGATCCCGGTAAGAATTGCCGTACGTAACCCGAGCCTGGTAGCGCCTACCGCTATATTGGTAGGGCAGCCGCCTACAAAAGCATTAAACGCTTTAATTTCCGTGAACGGGCTTCCTACATTGGCAGAATACAGGTCAATGGAAGATCTTCCTATCGTAAGCAGATCGTATTTTTTAACCATTTGAAATTTGAGATTTGAAATTTGAAATGATGTTGCCGCTTGCCAGCCTTATACCCTACACCTTACCCCTGCTTCTTATTCATCTCCGCCGTTACCATCGGCAGTCTTGGATCCTGTCCTTTCCACGTTCCGAATATCCATTCCTGCTGCGGGTCGGGCGTATTTGCCAGCGACTGATCACTGCCTGCAAGGAAGTTAAGATAGTACACATTATACCCGTGACCTGCTACCACCGGGTGATATCCTTTGGGGATCAGCACGGCTTCATTGTGATGCACTTTTACCAGTTCATCCAGCGAGCGGTCGTCGGTATATACCTGCTGAATCGCAAAGCCACCGGGCTTGTCTATTTTATAAAAATATATCTCCTCAAGTTCAGCCTCAAGCAGGTTGCCATCTTTGTCTACTTTTCTCTCATCATGTTTATGAGCAGGATAGGAGCTCCAGTTGCCGGAAGGTGTATATACTTCCACGCATACGATCTTGTGACAGTCGAAACCCGGTTGCAATAAACTGTTGATCTGCCTGTTGGCATTATCCCCTCCACGAAATTCAATGGCAGCTTCTTCCGGCTGCTTAAGGTAAGGAGGGTGATCTTGATCCGTAGCTACTTTGCAGATTGCTATATCTGTATGGTTTGTTGTAGCGGTGAGTGTAAATTCGGTGCGACGGGGGAGATACAGCGTATGCGCAATACCGCTGAAAACGTCTTTTCTTCCATTGGTTATTTCCCAGTTGCCCCTGCCGGAGCTTACTTTGAAATTGCCACCCAGCAAAACAATGCAATATTCGTATTCGCCGGTATTTTCGGAAAAGGATTCATTTTTACCGAGCAGTCTTGCCTGGAAATTGAGATAGGTCCAGCCGGCATCTTTTGCAGTCAGATTATGATAACACTTATTATTAATATCCGGCTTCACAAGCAAGGCATCGTTATGCATGTATCATTTTTTAGATTGGTAAACTTAGCACTATAATTCTATTTATAGCTTCCGGCAGGCCTGCAAACGTTTGAAATTTTTTAAGAAAAAATGCTGAACTTACACCGGATTTATAGTGTAAAAGATATGAGCAAGCCCGTAACCATAAAAGATATTGCCAAAAAATTCAAATGCTCTCCTTCAACCGTATCCAGAGCTCTCAACAATCATCCGGTGATCAATGAAGATACCCGCCGGAACCTGCAGGAATATGCGAGGAAGGTAGGCTACCAGCGCAACCAGGTTTCACTGAGCCTGCTCAACAAAAAAACTGCCAGCATAGGGGTGATTGTTCCTACGATCAATAACTACTACGAATCTGCCATCATTGAAGGTATAGACGCGGTATTGCAGCCCTTAGGCTACTCACTGCATATTTGTGTAACTAATGAGCAATACCTGCTTGAGCAAGGGTACATCGAAAAGCTATTATCCAACCGTGTGGAAGGCATCTTTGTATCCGTATCACAGGAAACCTATGACGGGGGACATTATGAACATTTTGAAAATGTATATAACAGGAGCCTGCCGCTCATATTTATTGACCGGGAATATGAAGGTTTTGCCGCAGGCAGCGTTACTATTGATGATTACCATGGCGCTTTTGCCGCTGTAGAGCACCTGATAGCCACCGGGCGGAAAAGAATTGCCCATCTCCGCGGCCCGCAGGGCATGTCGGTAGCAGATCAACGCTACCGTGGATATATAGAATGCCTGCAACAAAACGGGTTTGACAGGGATGAAACGCTTATCATCCATGCCGATTTCAAAGTAGAAAGCGCCATTGCCCCGGTATATCAGTTACTGGACTTACCCTCAGGGCCGGATGCTATATTTTGTGTGAACGATCAAACGGCCATAGGAGCGATGAAAGTCATTCGCGACAAAGGCCTGCATATCCCCGGAGATATAGCCGTGGCGGGTTTTGATGACTCTCCCATATCGGGGTATATCTCACCCTCGCTTACCTCTGTTGCCCGTCCCGGCAGGCAATTAGGGATCGAAGCGGCACGCATATTCCTGCAATATCAAAACGCAGCAGAAAAAGAAGCCATAGAAGAACACCTCATTTTGCCGCCGCAACTGATGATCAGGGAATCTACCGGGGAGAGGTGGTAAATGGTAAGGCGCCAGAGGTGAGAAGCCGGCAGAAATACCTCGTTTTACTGCTCACGTTTGACGTCTCATGTTTTCACCATTGTCCATTCACCATCTCAATATTCAAGCGCTCCCAGCCTGTTCATTGCATAAAAAAGGCAGGTGGCATGCATTGCCTGCAATATCTCGTTGTGTTTAAGCATTTGCTTTACTTCGTCTATGGAGAAAAGATATACCTCAATCTCTTCGTTGTGATCCAGCTCCTGCGCTTTTACCTTCCTGCCGTTTTGAGCAAGGTACATGTGCATGATATTACTGTTGGTAGAAGGATTTGCAGATATTTTGCCGAGGTATTCATAGCTTTCGCAAACATAACCGGTCTCTTCCAGCAATTCACGGGCTGCAGCGGCCTGCAGCGACGGGTCAGTATCATCCACGCATCCGCCGGGTATTTCCATCAGGGTTTCACCCAGCGCATGGCGATACTGCCGTACCATGATGATCTTATTATCTTCTGTCAGCGCTACTACGGTCACCCAGGTAGGAAATTCATATACATAATAAGGATCTACAATTGTATTTTCGGGAGTGATGCACTTATCCTTTCGTACGGTAAACCAGAGATCTTTGAATAAATACGACGATGACAGTACTTTCCATTTTAGATCCTTCATCTGAAAAATAATTTTAAATAATTCACCATTTCATCCTGTTTCTCAACGAGGTAATATGTGCAACATGATGCCTGCCATGCCAGGCATAGCTGCCAAGCAGGTACCACAATGTCATTTTCAGGTTATGTTCCGGGTGAAAAACCGTTCTTTCCCAGGAGCTTTCCTCCAGGCTCGAAAGCAGGTCATATAATCTTGCATGGAGCGCATGGAGCAAAGTTATTGAAAGATTTACCGGGAGGTTGATATCATGCAGCTCGGCCCATTTTTTTTCATCATAAGGCCTGATGACAGGATTTTCTTCCGTAATGCCCAGTTTAAAACGGCAAAAGGCATTGATATGACTGTCTGCCACATGATGAACCAGTTGCTGTACCGTCCAGCCACCTTCCCGGTAAGGCGTGTGAAGCTGGGCCTCGTCTAAATTGAGCAAAGCGTTTTCAAGCAGTTGGGGTAAATATCTGATATTCGCCAGCCATTGTTTTTTTGTAGCAGCGGAAAAAGGCTGAGGCTCATACTTACCTATAGGATATCGCAGATCATCCGGCATACAACATGAATTTTGTATATGCGCCAAAGCTAAATCATCCGGGACAACTAATCAGTAATAAGTGGTAAGCGGTCTCTGGACCATTGCAACCCGTACTTCCCCCGCCTCCATTATTGTTTATATCGAGACGAATATTAGGTCCTGTTGTATTGCCAACAGTATTTTCGACAGCCGCAGCGGTTACGTAAACCTTATAACTATAGCCAGATTTGAAGTTATATGCTATTCTGTAGCGACCTCCTTTGTAAACCATGCCTGTGGACTGGTATTCTGTTTTGATTTGAATTGACAAATCAGAACTGCTGTATACCGTTTCTCCTAATTTTCGCTGGTGCTCAATAGTGCCGGAAGAGATACCGGTTGCAGGTACATTCGTTGCATTTACAAATAAGCTACAGGTTGTACCAGATGGGTTCCATGCCTGGTAGTCTATCGTTACGTTTTGGCTAATAGCTGATATTGAAAATAACAGCAATAAAATACTGATTAGATGCTTCATAGTTAAATAGTTTTGAATTAATAAATTATTTGTCTTTTTCAAGATGAACCTGAAGTCCAATACCCATTGTTATTGTATTGCTACCACCCCCGACAAGTGAGAAACGATAGGTGGAGTAATTAACCAACATTTCGAGCCCGACCACATTACTTAGATATACAACCGGTCCTGCCGAAAAACTAAAAGTGTTTTTGGAAGCTTTTTCGGGCGTACTTCCTTTAAAGAATCCATACAAATAACCTCCCTCAGTTATGATATTTACAAACTTTTCAGGCCTTAAAAGGTAGTAGCGTAAATAGGGCCCGGCATTAAAGTCAGTATAGCTCTGACCACGGTCTTTATCACCGGTTATGTCAATACTGACTTTAAGCCCTGTTGATAGTTTGTCAATAAAGAAATAGCCAACATTTGGTTTGATTTGTAAATAGTACCCACTATGTGAGGGACCATAATTTGCACTGTTGTAATTAGTAGAGCGGTAGTCAATTACACCGCCTAACATCCAGTTTCCCTTTGTAATCTGACTATTTGCCGTAATCGCAATAAATAATAATAATACAATAAGCATCAGCCGGTTCATGTTTTTCTTTTTGGGTTTATAAGAAAATTTTAAACAGATTTCAACAGCGGCGGACTTTTATCAAGCAATATGTTTTGGTGTTGTAGCATTGACATGAGCGTTATTGTTGAATATTATCAAACCTTATAGCTTTAGGTGGGAAAAATTATTTGCTTTTTTCAAGATGAACCTGGAGCCCAAGGCCTACCATTATTGTATTGTTATTGCCCTTAATGCCTGAAAACTGATAAGTGGAGTAACTGACCAACATCTCGAGCCCCACTACATTATTGAAATACACAACCGGCCCAGCCGAAAAACCAAAAGTATTTTTGGAAGTCTTCCCGGATGTACTACTTTTCTCAAATCCATACCAATAGCCTGCTTCAGTTATAATATTTATAAGCTTTTCCGGCTTTAAAAGATAGTACCTTAAATACGGGCCAACATTAAAATCAGTATAGCTTTGACCAGAACCTTTATCACCTGTTATGTCAATACCTGCTTTAAGCCCCGCTGACAGTTTATCAATAAAGAAATATCCGACATTGGGTTTTATGTATATTTTATAGCTGGAATACGACTCTTCGTAATCTGGGCTTTTATAATGGTAATTTGTGGAAGCATAACTAAGTACGCCACCCAACATCCAGTTTCCCTTTGTAATTTGACTATTTGCTGCAGCCGCAACAAATAACAATAATGCTATAAGCATGAACCGGTTCATGGTTTCCATTTTTTATGTTTACAAGTAAATTTTAGGCAGATTTAAACAACGGCGGGCTTTTATCAGGCAATATGTTTTGGTGTAGTATTGTCATGGTCATTGTATTGAACCCTGCAGCTTTAAGATGTGATCAACAGGGTGCTCACAACGGGTAAGATATATATAATATGTCAATATTTAAAATAATTATTTTTCTTTCTCACAACGCCAGACAATAGCTCCTGTGCTTAGTCGGAGAGTTTGTGTATACAGCAATCCCCTTTATGAAAATTGGGCAGGATTCCCCATTCTACTCTATCTTCACTTTCCGCAATTCCAGCATATTCAAACTGTTGGTGGTAAAATTTTTTATACCCGGCTGTACCAGCCTTATCACCATATCATACCATAAGGGTACTATAGGCGCGTCTGCTATGATCATCCGGTCTAATTTGCGATACATTTCAATTCTCATACTGTCATTGCGCTCTGTCAGTGCTGCTTCGTATAACTGATCATACGCGGGGTTGTGATACCTTGTATAATTGGGTGGCGCCGGGTTTTTTCCATAAAACACACCCAGGTAATTTTCCGCATCAGGATAATCGGCCATCCAACTGCCACGGAAAAAGAGCGCCTGGGATTTGGCGGTCTGTTCCAGCAGAAGGCTTTTCTGCACTACTTCCACCTGCACCCTGATCCCGATATCTTCCAGTTGCCTGGCCACAAAGCTCCCCAGCTCTGCGTATACAGGGATGGTAAGCAGCTTTATCTGCGGCAGTCCTTTTCCGTCGGGGAAACCTGCAGCGTCAAGCAACTGCCTGGCCTTTGCCGCATCATAATGATAGCCATAGGTTGCCGAATCGTTGTAAGAAGGTAGTCCGGCAGGGATAAAGCCATTTTCTGCAGGAGTGCCGAGCGAGTTCCTGAGGTACATCACCATTTTCCGCCTGTCAAAACCGTAGTTGATAGCTTTACGGATATCTTTCAGCCGCAGGGGGCTGTTTCTTACCAAAGGGTTGGAGCTATCCATCAGTATGCCTAAGTATTCGGTATTAAGAAAAGTATGTTTATTTAGTACGATCCTGCCCTGCCAGTCTTTTCTCAGCTCTCCTTTTTTAGTCAGTACCTCATCTTTAAAAGAGGCGTCAATATCGTTTACAAAATCCAGTTTTCCCTGCCGGAATTCAAGAAATTCTGTTGCCTTGCTGTCCAGGAATACTACTTTAACCCCGTCTATATAGGGCAGCTGCTTTCCAAGGCTGTCTTTTTCAAAATAATTATTATTTCTTGCAAGCAGCAGCGTTTGCCCTTCTTCCCACAGCGTAAACCTGAAAGGCCCTGTACCCACAGGATGTCTCCTGAAATCATTACCGTATTGCTCTACTGCTTCACGAGGTATTATGGAGCAATATTGCATGCTCAGGATCCCGAGTATGGGATTGAAAGGTTTCTGCAACGTTAATTGAAAAGTAGTATCGTCTATTGCAATAAAACCATGATCTGCTGCTATACGGTTATTGAATATCCATGCGCCGGGAGAGGCGGTATGCTTATCCGTTATACGGTTCAGGCTGTATGCCACGTCCGATGCTGTCATTTTTCTTCCTTTTCCTCCGGGAAATGCAGGATCATCATGGAAAAAAACATCATTGCGTAAGATAAAAGTATACGTCAGCCGGTCATCAGATATACGCCAGTAACGGCAGAGGGAAGGCTTTACCTGCAATTCATCGTCCACTTCCACCAGCGTATTATACAACTGGTGCACCGCCCACATGATGGACTGGTTTTTGGCAAAAGCCGGATCAAGGGAAGCAATACCTTCAGGCTGATTATAGCGGAATATTTTTTGGGAGGTATCTTGTTTTCCATTGCAGGAAACAATAAAACAGGCAAAGCATGCTGCGGGCAATATCATTAACAGGTAATTGTATAAAATACATATACATTGCTTTTGGGGCAGCAATTTGTTCATATCCGGAGCTTGTTTAATAACTGCATATTTTCAATTATATCCATTTCGTGCGTTCGTGGCTATCGTATCTGCTTGCAGACCGCTGGAATTCGTAGCTATATTCTTATCCATTGGTGTAATTTAACTGCTGTAATGCAGAAATCGAACTAAATTTAGGGTTTAAAATAATTAGCTTGAAAAAAATAGCTTTTGCATTCACGCTGGCCATATCAGTTTTATTTTTTACCAATATATCATGGGCGCAACCGCTGCATCAAAACCACGACTTCACCCATGCAGATACTTTACGGGGATCAATCACTCCTGAGCGCGCCTGGTGGGATGTAACTAAATATGCGCTGGATGTAAAATTTGATTTCAATAAACGCAGCATTACCGGGAGCAATACCATTTATTATGCTATTATAGCTGCTCCCGCAGACGAAATGCAGATTGACCTGCAGGTGGGACTGGATATAGACAGTGTTATCTACCTGGATAAGCCGCTTACTTTCCGGCGGGATGGTAATGCCTATTTTGTAGCCGTTCCGTCGGGCAGGTATACTACCGGGGTAAACCACCTCACGGTGTATTATCATGGCATTCCGCGCCCGGCATTACGTCCGCCCTGGGATGGAGGTGTGATATGGAGCAAAGACAAAAATGGCAACCCCTGGATCAGCGTGGCCTGCCAGGGGCTGGGCGCCAGCGTATGGTATCCCTGCAAAGATCACCAGAGTGATGAGCCCGACAGCGCATCGCTGACGATGACCATACCGGATACTTTACAGGCTGTAGCCAATGGAAGGCTCCGGAATGAAACCCGTAACGGGGACGGAACTGCTACTTATACCTGGGCGGTCACTAACCCTATCAACAACTATAATCTTATCCCATATATAGGTAAGTATGCGCACTGGCATGAAGATTATAACGGCTTAAAAGGCAGGCTTGATTGCGATTTCTGGGTGCTGGAATATAACGTGAACAAGGCTAAAGCGCAATTTCAGCAGGTATTTAAAATGCTGAAATGTTTTGAATACTGGTTCGGGCCATATCCGTTTTATGAAGACGGCTATAAACTGGTTGAAGCGCCTCACTTAGGCATGGAGCACCAGAGCGCTGTTGCTTACGGCAATGGATTTATGAATGGGTATAAAGGCACTGATCTTTCTGGTACGGGATGGGGATTGAAATGGGATTTTATAATAGTGCATGAAAGCGGGCACGAATGGTTTGGCAATAATATTACTTCGAAAGATATTGCTGATATGTGGGTGCATGAGAGCTTTACAAATTATGCCGAAGCGCTGTTTACTTCCTGCGAATATGGTAAGGAAGCAGGAGACGAATATGTTATAGGCACGCGCAGCCGGATACAAAATGACATGCCCATACAAGGTTCATTCGGGGTAAACCGGGAAGGATCGGGTGATATGTATTATAAAGGCGGCAATATGATACATACCATCAGGCAGGTGATCAATAATGATTCTCTCTTCAGGGAAATACTCATCGGGCTGAATAAAACCTATTACCATAAAACGGTTACAGGAAAAGAAATTGAAGACTATATTTCCAGGATATCCGGCATTGATTTTTCAAAAGTCTTTGAGCAATACCTCACCACTACCGATATTCCTGTGCTGGAGTATAAGATATATAAAAATAAACTATCTTATCGCTGGACAAATTGTGTAAGTGGTTTTGATATGCCTGTGAAAATAAATTTCGATGGCGAACACCGGATAAAGCCGCGGGAAAAATGGAAGACCCTTAAGGTAAAAAACAGTGACGGGCATTTTAGTGTTGACAGGAATTTTTATATAACATCTGTTGAACTGAAATAATATCATGAACCGGGGCTGGTGGATATTGATAAGCTTTCTTATTGCAGGTGTATTATCATGGACGATAACACGCGACCTGCATCTCATCAAACTTACATCCGGCGATATCCGCAACAGGATCGTGGGCGCCCGTTTGCAAAAGGATAATCAATCCCCTTATTTTTATAAATGGAAAAAGTGGGAAGGTGTAAGGTATTATGACCCCGAAAATTTTAATGCCTATGCCGTAGCTGCATCTACTGCAAGCCCCTTTTTTCATATCCTGCTTTATCCTGTTGCGGAATTCCCGCAGTATACTATCAATAGAATATGGCTTGCTTTGCAGTATCTTCTTCTGGCAATCTCAGTTTTTCTATGCTTTAAGCTGACAGATACCATTCCTCAAAAGATAGCAGTATTAACTGCAGGTACAGGCATTTTGTTTACAGAAGGCTGGATCAGCATGATTGTATTTGGCCAGCTTTATCTTATTCCGCCTTTCCTTGCTATTGCGTTCATCTATTATTTCCAAAATAATAAAGACCCTGTTCATGCTTTGATCTCAGGTACGATCTTTATTGTTGCCGTACTTATACGCCCTACTATCCTGCTGTTTTTTCTCCCTTTTATCTTCCTGGTTAATAAGTATGCCAGGCATTATAAAATATTATTTTTTATTCCGTCGGTATTGCTGGTATCATGGATCCTTACAAGCAGCACACAAAGGCAGTTGTGGGCAGACTATAGAAGCAATATACAGGAACAAGTAAAAATTCATTATTTAAAAGATACTACTTTTAAGGTTAATGATCCTGATCCTCATTACGCGGAATGGGAAGGAATGAACTATAATGAGATGGTGAAAGAATATAAAAAAGGATGGTTCATCAATCATTCTCAGGATGTAAATTTTTCTACCCTCATATCTGATATATTCCATGTAAAAATGCCACTACCACTTCTTACCGGCTTTTTTATTATGATAGCCGGTATTATGTTTTTGGTATTTTGGGCGGCTTATACAGACGGCAGTACCTTTTATAATTGCTCTTTGCTGGGATACAGCTTATATATGCTATGCGATTTTTTTTCCCCTATTAACCGGTATCAGTATTATGCGGTACAATGGGTTTGCCCCCTGCTGATAGCCGGTGTTATTTTTTCATTCCGGTTCCGGAAAACTTATGCTTTAATTGTGATCTGCCTGATATTGAATATCATAAATACTTCATTCATAAAAATGGAGCATACGCTGGGAGAATATCTCTGGCTTGCTAGTTTCTTCTATTTATCCGTATTTTACCGTAAACAAAAAAATATTATCCCCGCCTGAAGTTGAAATCATGCGTAAAGCCATTATTATAGGCGCTGGTCCTGCCGGTCTTACGGCCGCTTATGAACTGCTTACCCGAACCGATATTATCCCTATAGTGATAGAAGCGGATACACAGGTAGGAGGGCTTTCCAAAACTATTGACTATAAAGGCAACAAAATTGATCTCGGAGGGCATCGTTTTTTTTCAAAGTCGGAAAGAATAATAGAGTGGTGGCTGAATATCCTTCCGCTTGAGGAAAATGACAGGAAAGGCAGGGATATTAATATTAATTATCACAACCAAACCTCAACGATTCATTTCACGGCCGCTTCAAATGAAACTGATAATGAAGGCAGCATGATGATAAGGCAGCGCAGGTCAAGAATATATTATAACGGCAGATTCTTCGATTACCCGTTACAGTTCAGCTGGAAGACAGCTCAAAAACTGGGTATTGTAAAAATGATCTCGATTGGCATTTCCTATATGAGAACCAAACTTTTTCCGGTAAGGCCGGAGAAAAGCCTGGCAGATTTTTTTATAAATCGGTTTGGAAAAACGTTATATGAAACTTTTTTCAGGGATTATACTGAAAAGGTTTGGGGAGTTCCCTGTAATGCGCTTCCGGCTACATGGGGGCAGCAGCGTATTAAAGACATAAGCGTAGGCAAAGTTATACAACACGCTCTCAGGAGTATTTTTTTGCGTGATCGAACTATCCGGCAGTCTGCTACAAGCACCAGCCTGATAGAGCAGTTTCTTTATCCCCAATATGGGCCCGGGCAGATGTGGGAAACAGTGGCAAAAAAAGTGCAGCAGATGGGAGGGGTAATACTTGTTAATCATACAGCAACCGGCATAGCTGTAACTAATGATCACCGGGTAACCAGTGTAGAGATTGCAAATAATATTTCAGGCGAAATACAACAACTGGAGGGAAATTATTTTTTTTCCACAATGCCGGTAAAGGAGCTGATAGCACAAATAAGGACAGAGAGCTTACCTGGTATTGTTGCAAAATCTGCTGCATCACTCGAATACAGGGATTTTTTGATCGTGGGAATGCTTGCTTCCAAAATGGCTTTAGAAAAAGGTGGGTCACCACTTGCAGATAATTGGATATACATACAGGACAAAAATATCAGGGCAGGGCGCATGCAGCTATTTCACAACTGGAGTCCCCATATGATAGCAGATGCTTCGAAAGTATGGATAGGAGTGGAGTTTTTTTGTAATGAAACAGACGAGCTCTGGAGCAGGAAGGACGAAGCAATTGCCGCATCCGCTATCCATGAAATGGAAACTATCGGATTGCTGCATGCAAAAGACATAGAAGATACTGTTGTCATTAAAGCTCCCAAAGCATACCCGTCTTATTTTGGTGGATATGAGAATTTCCAGGCTGTAAGGGCATATACCGATAAAATTGAAAACCTGTTCCTGATCGGCAGGAATGGTATGCATAAGTATAACAACTCGGATCACAGCATGCTTACTGCCATGGAAGCAGTAGCCAATATTATTTCCGGAAGAAAAGACAAAAGCAATATCTGGGATGTCAATACCGAGGATGAATACCATGAAGAAAAATAGGGGTACAGGTGTCAGGGATCGGCTATCACCGGTCAAAAATCTGAAATATTATGATACGTAGAAGCTGTGTAACTGATAGCTCGTATGCTCCATACAATTACTGCAATTAACTTTGGAGCTTTCTATTCTATATCAGATATTTGAAAAATGACTGATGTCACTTCCTTTATACTTTTTGATATGCCGGAAAGGGCTTTGCTTCATCCCTTTACCTATACCCGTTCCATTGCCGAAATAAGATTTGGAATATTAACGATCAAGGAAAGATGGGAACTGCTGCTTAAAGAAAAAGTACAGATCCTCTCCGCTGACTATTTGCAGGGGCATGCCCCTTCCGTTACCGAAGGAAAAAGGATATTTATTAATGCGGCTATTATTGCAAGTGAGCCTGTTGCAGAGGCAATAACCCGTCTTGAGGATGGCGAAGCCTTGTTGCATAATAAAATGGTATTGGCTTTTTGCAGCAGCCGTGATGATATTCGAACAATCAATAATGTCCGGAACTTTCATCCCATACTTACAAGGGAATATACAGGGACTATTTCTTCTATAAGATATCCCTGGGATATTGTTCAGCTTAACGGGAAAGCGATCGTTGATGATTTTCAATTGCTGACTGGTACACGAGAATCATGCGATATTTCCGGTACCAACCGGGTCATGAGGGAAGAGCATATCTTCATCGAAGAGGGAGCTATAGTGGAGCACTGTATTCTTAATGCCACCGGTGGCCCCATTTATATAGGGCGCAATGCAACAGTAATGGAGGGGGCTGTTATAAGAGGCCCGTTTACCATGGGTGAAGGAGCCGTTTTAAAGATGGGAACAACTATATATGGCGCTACTACCGTAGGACCTTATTGTACAGCAGGGGGAGAGATCAAGAACAGCATTATGATGGGGTATAGCAACAAAGCCCATTTCGGCTACCTGGGAGATGCGGTAATAGGGGAGTGGTGCAATCTTGGAGCGGGGACTTCCAATTCAAATGTCAAGAACAGCGCATCCGATATTCTTATGGAAATTCCCGGCAGCGGAGTGGTGAATGCAGGCTTTAAATGCGGGCTCATGATGGGAGATTATTCGAGGTGCGCCATCCATACTTCATTTAATACCGCTACTTTTGTGGGCATTGCCTGTAATATTTTTGGGGAAGGGCTTACACCAAAGCGCATTCCCAGCTTCAGTTGGGGCTATGCAGGCAGGTATGCTTTTGATAAAGCCATTGAACATATTCAAAACTGGAAAAAACTTAAAAACCAAACAATAACCGAAAGAGAGACCGGGATACTGGAACATCTCTATAAACAACTTTCATGATGAGACAACAAATCGCCGCCGCCAACTGGAAAATGAATCTCACTTATGCCCAGGCAGAAGACCTCCTGAACAATCTTCTCCAGGCTTCTCATACGCTTCAGCCGCATCAAAGTGTAGTGTTTGCAGTGCCGTTTCCTTATCTGTCGCTGGCAAAAAGCAAAGTAACCGGTAAGGCTAATTTCTTTGTAGCTGCTCAGAACTGCCATACGCAAAAATCAGGAGCTTATACCGGGGAAACTTCGGCAGAAATGCTGCAATCTATGGGAGTAGAATTTGTGATCATCGGGCATTCCGAAAGGCGGGAATATTTTAATGAGACCAATGCGATACTGGCAGAAAAGGTAAATATGGCGCTTACCTATAGTCTCGCGCCAATATTCTGCTGCGGAGAACCTCTTCAAATAAGAGAGGCGGGTACTCAAAACAGTTATGTGGCACAACAGCTTAAAGAAGGCCTTTTTCAGCTCTCTGCTGAACAACTGAAGAAAATTGTAATAGCATACGAACCTATATGGGCGATCGGAACAGGCAAGACCGCAACTGCCGACCAGGCGCAGGAAATGCATGCGCATCTGCGTAAAACGCTGGCAGATCAGTATGGGCAGGATGTGGCAGATATGATCTCTATTCTGTATGGAGGAAGTGTAAAAGGCAGCAATGCCAAAGATATCTTCTCGCGCCCGGATGTAGATGGCGGACTGGTAGGAGGCGCATCGCTGGTTGCTGCGGATTTCGGGCAAATTATTGACGCGCTGAAATAACAATAAGTGCCGGTAGTAAAATGCAAGGAAAACGCTTTCTGAAAGGATTTTTGTGGCGTGCACTTTATACTGTTTCGCAGCTTTGCCTGAATATTGTTTTTACAAGACTTCTCGGTGTTGAAGAGAGCGGCAGCTTCTTTTTTGTGACGAATGCCCTTGCATTTTACTTACTCTTGTCCAGCCTGAATATTGAGGCGGGAATCGGGTTTTGTGCAGCCCGGAAACAAATTACTACGCTCAATCTGGTAAGAGTAGGATTTGCGCTCACATTCCTTTCCTGTTTTCTGCTGTTGTTTTTTCAGCAACAGCATCTTTTGAATAAATACCTGACCTCAGCTCAGTGGGGCGCATTTTTTTCGTTTCTTTTTGTAGCTGGGAATTTAATTTCAGCTATTTTTTGCGCGCTTTTCTATGCAGATAATGAATATGCAACTCCTAATATCCTGATGGTATTTTGTACAGTTGTGCTCACCGTCTTTTTTTTGACCGATATTCATTACCGGCTTATTGACAAAAAAAATATAATCTGCATATACTTGATTTTTTTATTAGCACAATCAGTTATTCTTGCGTTCGTATTTTTTGCCAAACGATACAAAGAAATACTTTCTCCTCAAAGGCTTATCACAAAAAAGGAATTTAAAAGCCTTCTCCGCTTTTCCCTGATCGCTTTATTTAATAATGTTGTATTCTTTTTATTGTACAGGGCAGATTACTGGCTTGTGGAGCACTACAGCTCGGCCGGTGAGCTGGCTAATTATATCCAGGCGTCAAAGTTTGGGCAGTTTCTGTTGATCATGCCTAATATCTTCTCAGCAATTGTTTTACCCAGGATTGCAGACGGTACTGTTAAAAAATTTGCCAGGCCCGCAGGCTTTGCTTTTGTTTTTATGACTTCTTTTTTCCTAATGATCCTGTTAGCGCTCCTCTTAATCGGGCCTAAGTTTTTTATAAGCTTATTAGGTACAGGTTTCGGTCCGGCTTTTTGGCCGGCTGTTATTAAAATACCTGCTATTCTTTTTCTTTCCTGCTCATTTGTTATCGGCACCTGGTTTAGTGGAACTGATAAGGTAATATATAACACTGTTTGTTCCCTGGCGGGCTTAATCATACTGATAGCTGCAGACTGTATCCTTGTACCTGTTTATGGAATTGTTGGCGCTTCTATTGGTTCGCTGATGGCATATATGACTGTATTACTGGCGGCAGCTTTTCTATATCAAAAGAAAACAACACAGGATTGGAAAGAGATATGGTGTTTCCTGGAAATATTTAAAAGAGATTGGAAGGAGTATATGAAGAAGTTGTTTATTTATCTAAAGTAAAAAGAGAAATAAAATCGTTTAAAAAAAAATTTCTGTTGAGCTGATCACAGGCTTGCCTCATATTATCCTCAGCCTGTCGTAGCTTATTTATGTCAGCCATAAGCTGATACAAAATATTAAATAGTTCTTCTGAATTACCGTATGTCCGGTTATACGATTGCAATTCGGTTTGCACTAATCCGGAAGGTATTATAGCCGGCTTGGCAAAATACAACTGATCAATAAAAAGCCCCGGCGAAAGCGTAAGGGAAGTGATTTCTTTCCTGTTTTTTGAGTAGTTCCTGTCAATGACAAGGGGCGCTAAAACTATATCGGCATCTTCGTATAGCATCTCATATACAGGCTGGGCGATCGTTTTCAGAAAGTATTTTACTGAAAACCGGTTATTTTCAGTAAGCTTTACCAGTTGAGAAACGATTGCCCGACCGTATGGGGAAGATGCGTTGCCTGCAAGGGTGAGCTCAATTTTTGAGACCTGTGTCAATGAAGTGAGATACTTTGAAAAAAAATTTCCTACAAAATTATAATCTCTTCGCACTTCTTCAACAGTTCCCGGAATGATAATCCTGAAAATATCATCTTTTCTTTGCACAGGATCAGGGCTCTTAGGCTTTGTAAAGTTGCCCGGGATAAAAAATACGTTAGATTTTTTAAAAGTGTCTTTGTAGTAATCCGTCATCCCGGGTGATAACACTCTGTAGTTCTCCACTCTGCGATGCAATATGGGTTTGGCAACAGATTCAGAAATATCTTTAAGGGAAGTGTAAGCGTAAGTGCGGGAAGTATTGATAGCATGCAAAGTCATGCTCACCTTCAGCTTGTGGTGAAACAGCAGATGAATAGCAAAGAATATCAGGTTGTGATCAAGTGTTCCTATGTGCAGGTGGGTATATTGATTCTTTTTAATGAACCGGAAGGTCTTCCGGATAAAAGCCCTGTTTGATTGCCTGCCCTGCGTAATCCAGTTAATTTTTAACCTGATATTGAAATTATTAAGAATGTGCTCAAGCTGGCTTTCAGAATCATCGCAGATGAAAATAGTCACTTCTTCAAAAAAATGCTCACTCAATACGAGTAAAGCCGAAATAGTTTCAAAATGAGTGGTTTCATATATCAACAGCTTATTTGGCATTCCTTTCTGGTTTTACTGAAACAGATCCTCCCTTGATTTAGGTCTTCTTTCTTCCTGCCATTTAAAATTACGAAAACGCTGATGCTCCTCGGGCACCTGTCTGATAGGGTAGAACCCTCCTTCCACCTGGTGTATCCAGGTGATTTTGTTCAATTCTTTTTTTACCAGATACAAATTGATTAAATCGGCCTTGGCATAGTTAGCGCCGGTATAGGCGCTGTCGTCGTCCTGCAGGTAGTATAAGCTTTCAGCGCTTCCTTTGGCAGTGATATGCTCAATTTCCCCGTCGTGAAAATAGCCATTGATAGTATTTCCTTTCAGTTGATTAAAAAATTCATCATTGCTTTTGCTTATGCTGAATGCATTTTCCCATACCTCCACCCGCTCGGGCTTCTTATTTTTTGTATACAAATGAATCGTATCTCCCGATATCTGGCTTTCTTTTGACCAGACCACCGGATCATTGAACAAACGAAAAATGGAGTCTTTGGCAGAAAACATCATACTATCGCATACCGCCTGCATAGAGTCGGCAAACATTTTTACATGATGAAATCCCCTGAAAAAGCGCACACTGTCTACCCGGTCTATCTCTCGCGGAATAATTTTTTTTACTTGTTCCGCTGCCACTACGCTCTTAGCTGCTGAATCTTTGAAGGGGGCTTGCGGCGCTGTCTTTTGCAGGGAATCCTGCAGCTTTCCTGCGCTGTCCTCTCCCGGAACTGCCCCTTGAACATTTGTACCAGTTTGCTGTGGCAATGGCTCGGGAGTTAGGGCAGACGCCTTTATCGTGTCTTCCTGTCCTGGCGGCTCAGGCTCAGTCCTGTTCATTTTTCTCCGGGCAGCTTTCTCCGCTTTTTTAATACCAGCGGGAGGATCAGAATGTTCAGCTTTAGATATTGACGTGACAAGTGAATCCGTCCTGACTTCAGCTTCCGTTTGTTGTGCATGAAGTTCTTCGGTACTGTCTCTTACATATACGGTATCATACGCAATGCCTGAATACAGCGTATCGGCTGTTATGAACAGGGAATCAGCTTCCTGTTTTATGATCATCAGCGGTTTTTCGGTAGCGAGAAAAGTATTTTTATCCCGGTTAAAAAAGCTTTTTTCCGCCAGCACCATTACTCCCTGCGCAGTGTCCCGGTATACAAAATTCCCTTCTGCAAAACCCTCTCCCGTAGCTTTATTGAAGTTAATATGGTCTGCTGTTATGAACTGTGTGCTGTCCTGGATGACCGGCCGTTTCCCGAAATTAGCTGTACCGGTTTGCATATTATAGTAGCCGTCGGAAGTATGGATTATGGATTTACCGTCATTGATGGTGGTAGGAGCCACAAAGGTAGCCAACTGCGCGTCTACATTATATAAAAGCGTATCTGTTGCCATGGTATACTCAGGGTCAACAAGGCGGACATTCTTCTTAAAGTAAGCATCCTTTGTCTCAGCATAGTAATAGCCTTCCTTACTGGTAAGCACAGACGAGCCATTAACGATCTTACCGCCGTTCAGGTAAATGCCTGTTTTTGAATTAAGATCGTATTCGAGCGCTTCCGTGGTCAGAGTAGCTTTTCCATCGGACAGCTTTACTGCCTTTCTCAGGTTTGCTACCCGTTCATTACCATGATATATGAGGTACTGGGAATATACATTCACACTGTCGGCATCGTTGATATGAATATTGCCAAAAACCTCGATAGTGTTTTTCTGCTGGTTCATTACAATGCTGTCACCATAAAAAAGCGTGTTTCCCTGCCTGAGAATGGCATTGCCTACTAAAATCTGGAGCTGAACAGAATCTTTGTTTTCAAAACGGAGCAGATCCGACCTGACCAGGTTTATCTTCCTGGTGCTGTCTGCCCGTGCAGGAGAGGCTGTATCGGAAGAGGATGGGGCAACAGGTTTCTGTTGCGCAAAAACAATTAAAGTAACCGCTAAAAACAGAACCGTAAAAGTAATCCTCTTTAGTGTATTCATCACCGTTGTTTGTCTGAGCCGGGCAACGTTGCAAGGGAGTCGGGTAAAGGAGTCATTAGGGGGGCAGATTTATCCCTTTTGCCAAATACCAGTCCCCCGGTATACCTGCGTGGATGAACCCTGAAATCCTGCAGTAATATATTAAGGCTGTTAGATGCTGAATTAAGATTGTTGTACAGCTTCTTATCGTTCATGAGCATACCGAGCGTGCCATTATTGTTATTGACCTTTTCCAAAGTAGTATTGAGTTGACCAACTGCTGCCTGCAATTTTGTTAAAGTTTCCTGGAGTTGCAGGTTAGCCAGTTTATCGCTCGTTGTTTTCAGGTTGGAAAATATTTGTGAGATGGTATCATTATTTGTCTTGAGATTTCCTGTAAAGGCGCTTGCATTGGCAAGCGTTTGAGCAAGCGCTCCTTTTTGATTATCCAGCAAGCCATTCAGGCTGGCAGTGGATACTGCAAGGTTTGCAAATATGGTCCGGAAATTATGTTGCGTTTGAGGGTCGAATATCGCACCAACGAGTTTTAATACTGAATCAAGGGATTGCAATGCTTTATTTACTTTATATAAAGCAGGATCAATACGGCCGGTCACTTCATCCAGCAGTCCAAGAGAGGCATTGGTGGCAATAGTATCCCCACGTTGAAGGTAAGTGGTACCTGTGCCTAATTTTATATCCAGTGTGGTGGTGCCTAAAAGGCTGCCCGAAATGGAAGCAAACGAGTTTTTAGGGATATTAACGTCTTTGGTAAGGTTTAAGGTCACCACGATACCGCTGAGATTATTGTCCTTTTCTTCCATCTTATATACCTTACCCACCTGCAGCCCGTTGATCATAACAGGGTTGGAAACCGATAAGCCTTCTACCGATGTAAAAACGGTGTAAACAAAGAAATTCTTTTCAAACAATGATTTCCCTTTCAGATAATTAAAGCCGAGGATTAAAAGCGTTATTGCAATCGCAGTTAATGCCCCTATTTTGGTTTCATTTGAGATTTTCATCTTTGATTTTTTGTGTTACTGGCAGGAGCAGTCTCCGCCTTATTGAAACATTCCACACAATGTATCTATTCACATCGCCTGGCAAATGCTGAATTAACTCCAGGATGAACGATTTGAATTTTCACTTATTATTCAGAATCAATACTTTCCCCGCAAAAATAGTATATTAAGTGAAAGCGCAATCATCCGGGCGAAAGTCGCTTACGTATAAATTTGCCGGGATTTAAGATGATCAGGAAAACATTATTTTGTAGAGTCGGGAAGATTACCGCCGCGGGAAGCATCTATCATATTCTTGAATTTTATCACAGCAGCGGCTATTGCCTGCGACATTTCCTCCTGTCCTTTATCACTGTTAAGGTAGTCTTCTTCATCCTTGTTGGTGATAAAGCCCGTTTCAATCAGTACTGCAGGCATGTTGGTGGCCTGCAATACCCATATACCTTTTTCATTGCGCTGTAATACCCCGTCGTCCTTTCGCCCTATTTTTACAAACTCGTCCTGGATCATGGAAGCGAGCCGCACACTGTTTTTAAAATATTTTTGTACCCATAACCGGCTGGCTATTTGTCCTTCGGGAGTAGAGGGATCCGGAGCATCTGTAATCTCGTTTTCCGATTCAAAGCGCTCGCTTAATGCATCGGCTTTTTTAGCGTCCCTGTCTGCGGCCCATACATAAGTGCCGGTACCCTGACGGGGATTGGGAGTATGCCAGATCTTATATACGGGTTCTCTTTTGGTATGCTTCTTACGGTTTCTGCCCTTGCCGGTGTAATAAGTGCGGGTTCTGTATCCCGTAATCTGTGAATGCCGGATAGGAGGTGCTGCATTCACGTGTATACATACAAAAAGATCGCCTTTGTTTTGATTGGCAAAATCCGCTTTCTGCCGTACATCATGATATACATCTGTTGTCCGGTCCTGGAGGATTTTGGTATCAGGCAATTCTCTTTCTAAAATAGCCGCTACCTTCATAGCCAGTTGCAGGGTGATCTGGGCTTCTGTCGAGTAAGATCCCTTTGCGCCCTGATCTGTTCCCCCATGCCCGGCATCTACAATAATGGTATTGATACGACCTTTGTTCTGTGCCGTGGCAACAAGTGCTGTAAGAAAAAATATTGCAATGAAAAAAAAGAACCTTGCGTTTCTCCTCTGCATTTCGTTGTTAAAATTTAATCAGGGTTTGTAATTCTACTTCAATCTTCACGTTTTCTTACGGCTAATATGGCTATTTTTGCCGCCTGTTGTATGTATGAAAAATAAATGTCGCAAATTTAAGCGAAATTATATATTTACTTTCACCTTACTACTGCTTACCATTGCAATAACGTATAATGTATGGGCAAAAAGTAACAGGCATTTTTCTTTTTACAATACTTTAACAGCGCCTGGAGATACCACCTATCCCCTCAAAGATACAATACCGGCACATGCTTCAGCCGATTCTGCTTTCAATATCCCCGACAGCCTGGTAACGAACGATAGCACCGGAATGTTGCATGCCGACAGTTCAGAAAAGCGTGTTAAAACAGATACTTTCGATATTAAGATATCAAAGGATTCCATAGATGCTCCCGTAAATTATAAGGCGCTCGACTCTATGGTGCTGGATGTGGCAGCAAAAAAGCTCTACCTGTATGGCGAGACCGATGTGAAGTATAAAGATGTAAACCTTACTGCTCCGGAGCTGTCCTTTGATCAGCAGACCAATATCGTTAAAGCAAAAATGAAGTTTGATACAGCAGGGAAGGTGCTGGGGCAGGCAAAGCTTGTGCAGGGAGATATTACCACGGTGAGTGACAGCCTCGAGTTTAATTTCAAATCGCAGAAAGGGCTTTCACACAGCAGCTATTTCCAGCAGGGAGAATTGTATAATTATGCCGAAGCAGTAAAAAAAGTGGATGCGCAAACCATCTATGCATTGAGAGGACGTTTTACTACCTGCAACTACGATACGCCTCATTTTGCCTTTCGCGCAAAGAGAATAAAATATATAAGTCAAAAAGTTGCTGTTACCGGCCCGGTAGGTGTTGAGTTTGAAGGCGTCCCTGTCCTGCCGATAATCCTTCCTTTCGGTATGTTCCCCATGAAGCACGGGCGGCAGTCGGGGATATTACCCCCGCAATTTACCGTTACACAGGATTACGGGCTTGGGCTTGAAGGGCTGGGATACTATAAGGTCATCAATGATAACTTCGACGTCACGACCCGGTTTGATATTTATTCCTATGGTAGCTGGCGACTTAACCTTACGCCTACCTACAGGGTGAGGTACAAATATAACGGGTCATTAAATTTCAGCTACCAGAATACTCATTTTGGGTTTAAAGGTGACGAAGATTACAGGAAAAACAAGACATTTTTCCTTACCTGGAGTCACCGTACAGACAGTAAGGCAAGGCCGGGTGTAAGCTTTTCTGCGAACGTTCAGGCGGGGTCGAGTTCCTATACCCGTTATAATGCCACCAATGCCATGTACGATATAAACAATGGCGCCGGGGGTACTTACAGCCAGCCGCTGAGCTTTACCAACCAGTTGAGCTCTTCCATTTCTTACCAGAAATCCTGGATAGGAAAGCCTTACAATCTGTCGGTAAACATGAACCATTCCCAGAACACCCAAACCAAAATAGTGAACCTTAACCTTCCTGATATCAACTTTAACGTGACCACCCTTTACCCGTTGCAGCCAAAGGAAATGGCAGGTTCAGGAAAGTGGTATCAGAAGCTTGGCATAGGCTATACGGGAAGCACCAGGGGGCAGGCGAGTTTTTATGATACTGCCTTTAGCTGGCAGCAGTTGGTGGATACTTTTCAATGGGGCGCCCAGCATAATATACCCATATCATTGGCCCTGCCCCAGTTAGGCCCGCTCCAGATCTCTCCCGGGTTCAGCTACCAGGAGCGCTGGTATTCTCAAAAAACAATACGCAACTGGAATGATGCAGAAAGAAAAATTGATACCACCACTGAAAAAGGATTTTATACGGCAAGAGATATATCAATGTCTGTGTCCTTCAGCACTTCTATGTTCGGCACCCTTACCATGAAAAATAAAAATGCGAGGGTACAGGCGATACGCCATACCATGCGACCTCAGTTCAGCATAGGGTATAAGCCGGATTTATCCAAGTCGTATTACAGGAATACCAAAGTAGATTCGCTGGGGCATTATATGATGCTCTCGCAATATGAACGAACCACCTATGGATCCTTTGGATACGGGCGGTCGGGAAGCATTGGTTTCGGTATAGATAACTTCCTTGAAATGAAAGTGAGGCCAAAAAACGACAGCACTTCAGAACGATCTGGTGAAGAAGGGGACGACGGATTGAAAAAAGTAAAGATCATAGATGGCTTCGGTTTTACCGGCAGCTACAATTTATTAGCGGATTCTTTTAAGCTCAGCACCTTTAATATTTATGCAAGAAGCACGCTTTTTGAAAAGATCAATATTACTGCCAGCGCAACGATGGATCCATACAAGGTGGACAGCCTTGGGTACAGGATCAATAAATATGCCTGGCAGGGGGATGGATTTTCTTTGGGCAGGATCACCAATGGAAGCCTTTCTGTTTCCACCAGCTTTAAAAGCAAGGCCAAGGATCCTAAAAAAGACCAGAAAGTGGAAAACCAATACGACAATTACGATAATCTCACTGCAGATGAAATGCAGCAGCAGATGGAATATATTAGGCGGAACCCATCTGAATTCGTGGATTTCAATATACCCTGGTCTGTGAATATTTCTTATTCTTTAAGCTTCAGCAACCAGTTGCAGTCGAATTATACTTATAAAACAAGGCTTACTTCCAGCATGAACTTCAACGGTGATTTCAGCCTTACGGAGAAGTGGAAAGTAGGCGCAAACGGCTATGTAGATGTTACTAATTTTAAAATACCTTCTTTCTCAATGTATATTACCCGGGAAATGCATTGCTGGCAGATGGCTATCAATGTAACGCCCTTTGGTTTGTGGCCATCTTTCAATATCTCTCTTTATCCAAAATCAGGCATGCTGAGAGACCTGAAGATCAACCGTACAAGGACTTTCAGGAACTTTAGCAATTAGTGTAAGGTGGTGAATAGTGAATGGGCAATGGTGAAAGCGAGACGTGAAAAGTGAGACGATAGACTTGAAAATTTTCTCCTCTCACGTTTGTCTTTTCACGTTTGACGTTATCTATTCACCATTGCCTATTCACTATTCACCCTTCTTGCTGTGCTCCCGGGCAAATGTATACATGATCGTAAATACTCTTTCCTTTAAAGTAGCAATAGTGTCGCCGGGCTGAACAGATTCGGGTGGCAGGAAATACATTTCCATTTTTGCCGGCCAGAGATAAAAAGGTTTAGTCTTGCCCGGTAATACCTTTTTCGTGTTGAACAGCAATGTAGGTATAATGGCTTTTTTAGTTTCAACAGCCAGCCTGAAAGCGCCGTCGTGAAAAGATTTTAAGGGTTCGCTGGTAGTATTTCGGGTGCCTTCGGGATAGATACACATGTGCAACCCCTGGTCGAGCACTTCTTTCATTTTTACATAGCTTTCCCTGCGGCTTTTCTCGCTTTTACGATCAACGAGTATGGAGCCACGCTGGTAGATCAATCCAAATAAAGGTACTTTGGCCAGCTCGGCCTTGGCGATGGTCTTGTTGGGTCCGGGGATGAAAGGAGTGGTAAGCGGCACGTCCATATATGAGTTGTGATTGCTGGCTACAATGTAGTTTTCTCCTCTTTTGAAATTTTCTTTTCCATGAACTACCAGCCTGCATCCGATTGAAAAAAGAAAAAAATTCATCCATGCTTTTGAAATACGGCGGAAAGTTTCCGTTCCCCCCGGCTCTTCAATATAATTGGTTAGCCAGATAGGAATTACAACCAGCAGCAGGGTTATTACAAATATTATTGCTCCCCAAAAGGCAATGATCCGGCCGAGAATATTTTTGATCATAATATTTCAATATCGAAAGTAAGCAGGAATAGCCAAAAAACAGTCAGGAAATCATCCAGTCAATAGGATCCCTGCCTTCCTGCAGCAGCAGCCGGTTGGTTTTGGAAAAATGCCTGCAGCCGAAAAAGCCCTTGTCGGCCGAAAAAGGAGAGGGGTGGGCGGCTTTTAGCACATGATGCCTGGTTTCATCTATAAGATTTTGTTTCTCCTGTGCGAATTTTCCCCAAAGCAAAAAGACTATTCCTGTTTTGAGCGCTGAAATTTTTTGAATTACGGCATCTGTAAATGTTGCCCAGCCGATCTTGGAATGGCTGAAAGGTTCATTTGCTCTCACTGTGAGCGCAGCATTCAGTAACAGTACGCCCTGTTGTGCCCAATGCGTAAGATTCCCTTTGCCGGAGGGTATTGATATACCTATGTCCGCCTGGATTTCTTTAAAAATGTTGACTAAAGATGGAGGCGGGGGAACACCATCCTGTACGGAAAAGCACAGCCCGTGAGCCTGCCCCGGGCCATGATAGGGGTCCTGGCCGATGATCACCGCTTTCACCTTATCAAAGGGCGTTTGTTCGAATGCATTAAAAATAAGTGTTCCGGGAGGATATATTGTTTTGCCGGCCATCCGCTCCGTTTTCAGGAAGTAAACGATCTGCTCAAAGTAAGGCTTGCTGAACTCTTCTTTTAATACTTCCTTCCAGCTTGCTTCTATCTTTACGTCCATTGCGGTCATAATTATTGTTGGCTGCAAACTAAAAAAAATTATCTTTGCAAGCCTTAAAAATATCCCTCTTCCGGGATATTATGAGGAACATGGTCCGGTAGCTCAGTTGGATAGAGCATCAGCCTTCTAAGCTGAGGGTCATTGGT
>CAYWVB010000010.1:0-126528 GCA_964461595.1 uncultured Terrimonas sp.
AAGAACTTTTTTTCTACACTTGTGGATATCCTCCGTTTTTAATGCGTCTGCCCTGCTTGGTCATAGCTTATGGGTTTGTTTCCTAAATTTAACCCTTATAGCCTTATTTCTCATGCGAAAATTTGAAATGCACCCTCAGACATGCCTAAAAAGTAAAACTGTCCCCTGGCACAAGGCAATGCTACCAAACCTGCCCGTGACACAAAATATACCGCGCAATTAAAATTTTTAAAAAAATATTGCGCAACCCGATATTTGCACATATATTTGCAACCATATATTTGCAGGATGAAAGCAAGACGGGATATTTTTCAGGCGATAGCCGATCCGACAAGGCGGGCGATCATCACACTTGTTGCATTGCAGGCAATGACGCCAAACGCCATTGCGGAACACTTTAATACAACCCGGCAAGCCGTTTCCAAGCACTTGCAGGTATTGACTGCTTGCGAACTGGTAACGCAAAAACAACAAGGCAGGAAGATCTATTACCAGCTTGAAATAAACAAAATGAAAGAGATTGATAAATGGCTGAACCAATTCAGGAAGATCTGGGAAACACGATTTGATCAGCTTGATGAAGTATTGGCAAAAATCAAAAACAAGAAAAAATGAGCACAGATTTCAGATTTGATTTTACGGTAAACAAAGAAAGCGGCACCGTAAACGTAATACGTGAATTTAACGCAGACCTTGAATTGGTTTGGGAAGCGTGGACAAACCCTGAAATCCTTGACCAGTGGTGGGCGCCGAAGCCGTATCGTAGTATAACAAAATCAATGGATTTTCGTGATGGCGGAATGTGGTTGTATTGTATGGTCAGCCCGAAAGACGAGATACATTGGTGCAAGGCAGACTACAAAAAAATAGAACATCAAAAAAGTTATTCGTACACTGATAATTTTTGTGATGAAAACGGATATGTAAGCGAAAAATTCCCTAATTCATTTTGGACAAATGTTTTCACCCAAAACGCAGAAGTAACAACTGTAAACATCACCATCAGTTACGAAAGCCCGGAAGCGCTTGAAAAAGTAATTAAAATAGGCTTCAAAGAAGGCTTTACTATGGCTATGCAAAATCTTGACCAGTACATTGAAGCCAGGTTCAGGCTCCGCCGGCAAAATAAAACAGGCAACAAAGCAAGAGTTTGCTCTTACTTAAATTTTGATGGTAAAACCGAAGAAGCATTTTTGTTTTACAAAAGCGTTTTCAAAACAGCATTTGCAGGCAAAGGCATCGAACGTTTTGGCGATATTCCTGAAGGTTCAGGGCATCCGCCTGTTGCCGAAGAAATTAAGAAAATGGTTTTGCACGTAGAGCTGCCCATAACAGGAGATCATATTTTAATGGGAACAGATGCACCCAAAGAAATGGGCTTTACACTTACAAAAGGAAACAATATGCACATCTGCATCGAACCCGGAACAAGAGAAGAAGCAGACAGGTTGTTTAATGAGCTTTCGGCAGGCGGCAATGTTACAATGCCAATGGCAGATATGTTTTTCGGTGCATACTTCGGTGAATTTTCCGACAAATACGGAATTAACTGGATGATAAACTTTCAAAACGAAAAATAGGAAAATGGGAAAAGTAATTTCTTATCTGAAATAGCTAACTATTTCACGGTTCACCTTCTTTCCTCACCTTCCGTTTCGGCTTCTTAAACCATTTTTTGAACCAGTAAGTATGATGCTTACTGCGCCATTTGGTATACAGGTCTACTATCTTTCTTTTTCCATTTACGGGGAACAATACACCCAGGGCATCTATTTCTTTGAATACCTGCCGGAGATCTTCTTCGGTATAATGGTGCCGGCCATAGCCATGCGCAATAAAATAATTGATGAGATGCTCCTTGGCCTTATCTCTCTCCCTGGGTTGCCAACTGCCGCAGGAAAGATTATCCATAAAATCAGTCAGTACTTTTTGAGGGGTGATATCCGTCAGCCTGCACAGAAGGAGAAAGGGATAAGGGAGTATGAACCGGTATTCGGCATAGCGGTCATAAGCGCCGGTCTGCCATTTTAATGCGGGCTTGGGTTTGCGGAACGGCTTTTTGGCGGTGGAAGTCTTTTTCATGAGAAAGCATTTAAAGGGATGAACAGGCAACCGTGAATGATGAATGCAGCAATAATACTATCAATGCCGGTCATCTGCATACCGGCGAACAGATAGTAGTGAAAGGGTGAATTCACCATTCACCCTTCACCAGTCACCATTAAAACTACCCTGAACATATATAGTATTCCATCCTGAAAGATTTAATCTTTTAAAGAAATTCTTTACAAAGATACAGTAAGTCTGATAAAAACAAGTTTTTTTATTAAGATTTTCTGAACTTTTTTAAATTACTGCTTTAAATATGTTTAGAAAATATTAATATTCAATGACCAAGCTGGGAGAATACCTGATTGTAAAGTCGGTAAACAAGTCGGAAGTAGCCAGGAAAACCGGTCTTAGCAAACCGAGGCTGAGCGAGCTCACATTAAATCCTTCTGCAAAACTGAGAGCGGATGAATTGTACCTGATCGCCCTGGCAATAAACATCAGTCCCTGCGAGCTGCTGGAAGCGCTGTATTGTGAATTAAAGCTGAAAAAGATAAAGGAGAAGTGAAAGCGCCTGAATAGTTAGTGAGTTGAAAAAATCCTCATTCGTTCATTCGTGGCTGTTATATTTAAAAATCAGCTGCCTGCGGACCGCTGGAATATGCCCATCTCTTCTTCGAAAATGCTAATTATTTTAGTAATATTGTATTATGTTTTTCATTGCCGATTTACATACGCATTCACACTATGCGGCAGCGACCAGCAAATTCCTCTGCCTTGAAACCCTGTACCAGTGGGCGCTGATAAAGGGGATTGATGTGGTTGGCACGGGTGATTTTACACATCCCGGATGGTTAAAGGAACTGCGGGAAAAACTACAACCTCAGGAAAACGGCTTTTATACGCTCAAACAGTTGCCGGAACTGACTGAGCTGCCCGGCGCCCAGGTGAGGAAAAGAACCGTTCATTTCTGCCTCTCCACCGAAGTAAGCTGCGAATATATCATCAAAGGCAAACAGTATAAGAATCATCACCTGGTATATGCACCGGATTTTGATACCGCATATCGTATCAGCACTGCCTTAGAAAAATATGGTGATCTTACTATTGACGGCAGACCTACCCTGCACCTGCATGCGCATGAATTGTTGAAAATAGTATTGGATATTTCTCCCAAAGCCTGCTTTGTGCCTGCGCATATATGGACGCCCTGGTATTCCATATTGGGTGCTATGAACGGACACAACTCTTTGCAGGATTGTTTTAAGGATGTTGCAGGTGAATTGTTCGCTGTGGAAACCAGCCTGTCGGCTGATCCGCTCATGTGCAACCGGTATACCGCGCTCGATCATTTAACACTGATGTCAAATTCCGATGCGCATTCCGCGCATAAGCTCGGGCGTGAAGTGAATGTATTTGATACTATGCTAAGTTATGAAGATATGTTTGCTGCCGTGAAAACCAGGAACGGGTTCTGCGGCACCTGGGAATACTATCCCCAGCGGGGCAAATATTTTAATGACGGGCACCGGAATTGTAAAGTCTCTTTGGGTGTAAAAGACGCCCATTCAGGAATATGCCCTGTTTGCCATGAACCTTTGACGATTGGCGTTGCACACCGTGTAGAGCAGCTGGCAGACCGGCCTGCTCAAGAGACAGTAAACCCATCCCAGCCGTTCCAATATATATTACCGCTGCCGGAACTGCTGGCAGAAATCATGGAGATCAGCGACACCAGTAAGGCGGTTAAAAAGAAATACACGCAGGCAATATCCTATTTCGGGAATGAATTTGATGCATTGCTGCAGGCGCCTTTGGAAGATATTCGCCGGTTTCATCCCACGCTTTCCATTGCTATAGAAAGGCTTCGCAAAGACGAAAAATATTTCACTGCGGGGTATGATGGTGAGCATGGCAGGGTATATTTCTTTGACGACGGAGAGCTGCACAGGAAGTCTGAGCAGATGGCGTTGTTTTGAAAAGCGCCATTCATTTTTTCTTTTTCAATATTTCCCTATAAGCGGAAAGCAGCGCTTCTATAACAAATTCTTTTTTCACTTTATTCAGATCAAAAGTTGTCGCTCCCTTTTCTCCCCATTTTCCCTTAACGGGATAAATATTTTTCGCATCCATTTGGCAAAATATTTTTTGCCCGGGAGGAGTGAGGAAAATATTTGCCGTGTTGTCTTTTTCAAGATAGGTGCAGAACATTCTTTTGCCGGTAATTCTGAAGCCGGTCCGGTCAAAATGAGGCGTTTGTTCCGTGTCGGGGAACGAGAGTGCTAGCTGGGTGAATGAGAGTTTATCCATCATCCTGCAATGTTTTAGCTCTGCCTTATTCTTTTGTAAACTGGTATTGCCCGCCTCCCTGTTTTAAGATCATAGTTTTTTTATCAGGGTCAAATTCCATGACTACACCTGCCTGGACGAATGTAAACTTGTCTTTTTCCGTGGCTTCAAGAGGAAAGGAAGATTGCCCCGTTGCCTGGGCTATTAATGTTTTTCCCTGCTTTGATATGGTTATTTTCAAAGGGATCTGCTTCGATGCGTAAACGCCTGTATACTTGTCCTGCTCTTCCGGGCTCAGGTTATAGGCATTAAACCGGGGAATGGAAAATGGTTTATTATAAGCAGCGCTTAAAACGGCGATTGAAATATCATTGTTGTTAAAGTCTGTTCCGTTTGATGTCAGGGCATAAGAAAGATCTCCATCGGAAAAATGTTCAAATACGGAAGAGAACCCGTCAATACCTCCTGTATGCCCATAAGCGGTTTTATCATAAAAAGGCGCCTGAAAAAGCCCCATGCCATAATTATCTTTAATGGTTTTCATCAGCTCCAGGCTTTCCGGCTTCAAAAGTTTCCCGTTAAACAGGGCATCGCCGAATTTTACAAGATCGGTTGGCGTCGAAACAATACCGCCCGCGCCTGACGAGACAGAAACATTTGTCTCAGGTTCGGGTTGCCAGCCGTCCATGAATTTGTATGACTTACATTCGTTGGCAGCCGGGTTTATCTCCCCTCCTAAATAAGTATTTTTTAACCCGGCAGGCCGGGTAATATATGTAGTTAATAATGCGGAGTAAGGTTTTTTAAAACTTTTCTCAAGGATATAGGTCAAAAGGATATAGTTCGAATTACTGTACCCGAATGTGCTGCCCGGCTCAAAATCACTTCCGCCCTTTGAAATGATCTCAACCATTTCCTTTTCTGTATGTGGTTTGGTGTTCCAGGTTAAATAATCCGGGTAAGCCGTATAATTATGGATCCCGCTTCTTTGGTTAAGCAATTGTCTTACGGTGATTTTTTTTGCGTTTGGAATTGATGGAAAAAACTTTTCAATCGTCTTGTCTATGTCCAGCTTTTTTTCCTCCACTGCCTTCAGGACTAATACCGCAGTGAATGTTTTGGAAACAGAGCCGATCCTGTACTTTGAATTTTCGTTTGCCCTGATGTTGTTTTCTATGTCTGAAAACCCGACCGACTTAGCGTAGATCAATTTCCCGTTTTGTGAAACGGCAACACTTCCCATGAACTTATTGTATTTTTCAAGTGTGTCAAAGTATTTGTCCAATTTTGTTTTATCAAAACTTTGGCCCCAACTGATCTGACTTATAAGCCCGAATACAAGCGTAATTAAGAATTTCCGGGTCATTTTGTACAAATTGAGCATTTCAATTTTGCCCAATAACTTTTTATTAGTTATGTCATTGAATGAAAATGTCCCGATTAAATAATTTTTCATTTGCATACCTGGTCAAATTGCATTTTTTAGCAGCGCTATCACTTTGCTCAACGTTCCGTATCAGGCTTCTGCCTGTTGCTATATTTGTTTTTTATTCTCCAACAGTTCCTGTCCTTACTTTTCCGGCTCGCTTATAATTGGCAAAGATAACTCCGCCTGGTGTAACTCCGCTCTCTGTTAATGTAAATGCCGCCGGGATTGCGCCATCGGCAAACAACTTTTTACCTTCACCGAGCGTCAACGGGTGGATTATGAGCCAGAGCTCATCTACCAGGTCATTCTTAAGCAGCAACTGAATAAGCTCACTGCTGCCCCAAACCTGGATATCGGAGCCGTCTGCTTCTTTGAGCTTTTTGATATCAGCCAGGCTATTAAGGAAAACTGAATTTTTCCAATCCGACTTATTGATGGTTGCAGACAGGACATATTTGGTAACATCATTGATACCCGGCCATCCTTTTTCATGCTGCGGCCAATAGTTTTCCCATATCTTAAATGTTTTTCTGCCCAAAAGAACATCTGCCGGCTTCATGAGCTTCTGCATGACCTTGCCGGAAACTTCGTCGCCGTAAGGTGCAGTCCAGCCGCCATATTTGAAGCCGCCTGATGTATCTTCCTCTGGTCCGCCGGGCGCCTGCATTACTCCGTCTAATGTAATAAATGACAGCACAATTATTTTTCTCATATTATTTCACCTCCTTTTGTTTTTTGAAATTGTATTTGTTACAATACAAATCTCGCTGACAGGAAGCATTCTGCCGCAGTGTAAATGCGACAATATTAATGGCTGAATATGACAACGGTTGATAGTGCTGCCGGTACACAGGATGGAAAAGTCAAACTTGAAAATCAATTTGGAAAGACGGATAATTACTTAAACAGATTTATCGGTTAATTTTAGTTAGCATGATTCACTATGGTTCATTTGCGGGGCAATAATCAATTTTATTTCAGCTCCGTAAAGTAGGTATACCCCGCGCAATTTATCCTCATAGCATACAATAGCCATTATACACCTGCCGGCTTCCGGCGCCGGTATATGATGGCGGCCATATAATTATTTATACTATTCTCACATGAAAAGAAGCCCATACATGGTCGGCATGGTAATGCTGACATTCTTTGTGATCTCGTTTTTGACCAATATTGTAGGACCGCTGGTGCCTGATATCATCAATGGTTTCCACCTCAACCTTACGCTGGTGGCTGTTCTGCCGTTCGCTTTTTTTATCGCCTACGGGGTGATGTCCATCCCGGCGGGCATGCTTATTGAAAGGTTCAGCGAAAAGAAAATGATGATCGCGGCTTTTGTAGTGGCCTGTGCCGGCTCGCTCCTGCTGGCCGTTTTTCCCAATTACCTGTCGGCAATAGTGTCCCTTTTCCTCATAGGATGCGGCATGGCTATCCTGCAGGTGGTGATCAATCCCCTCCTGCGCACCGCAGGTGGTGAAGAGCATTATGCCTTCTACTCCATCCTTGCCCAGCTCATTTTCGGGCTGGCATCCTTCCTCAGCCCGCTGGTATATTCCGGCATTGTATCCGGGCTGCAGAAAGACCCGGTGCAGGGGGGCATATACCGGCTTTTATCCGGGCTGGTTCCAAGATCCCTGCCCTGGATCTCGATGTACTGGCTTTTTGCAATAGTTGCTATGCTGATGATCCTTATACTGGCAGTATCCCGTTTTCCCAAAGTAGAGCTTAGCCAGGAAGAGAAGCCCGGCGCCCTCTCAATCTATACCATGCTTTTCCGGAAAAAGGTGGTGATCCTTTTTTTTATTGCCATGCTTTGCTACGTAGGTACCGAGCAGGGCGTTGCCAACTGGATATCTCAGTTCCTTGCCTCCTATCACGGCTATGATGCGCAGACTACCGGCGCCGAGACCGTAGCCTATTTTTGGGGCCTGATGACGGCAGGCGGTGTGCTTGGACTGCTCCTGGTGAAAGTCATGGACAGCCGCTATGTGCTGATCAGCTTTACCCTGCTGGCGCTCCTAAGCCTTACGCTTGGGCTGTTTGGCAGTGGCAGCATTGCCCTGGTTGCTTTTCCTATGGTTGGGTTTTTCGCTTCAGTAATGTATCCGGTCATTTTTTCACTGGCATTAAATTCTGTGAAAGAACATCATGGTTCTTTTTCGGGGATATTAGTGACCGGCATTGTAGGGGGAGCGATCGTACCGCTGATCATTGGCTGGATAGGCGACCGCTTCGGATTGAAAGGAGGGATGTGCTTTCTCTACGTTACGATGGGATTCATCCTGAGCATAGGGTTCTGGGCAAGGCCGATCATCAGCAACAAAACCATCACTCTCGGTAAAAAAGAAAAGCAGTAAACGGGATATGGAAAAAAGCGAAAATATTATCGGCATTGATCTCGGCGCTACCAATGTGCGCGGGGCCATGGTAAACAAAAAAGGGTTATCCGGGTTAACATCCAGGCGTATACGCAGTAATGGTACCGTGGAAGAAGTGCTGCAGGATATGTATGCGGTGATTGATCCGTTGGCCGGCCCTAATATTACTGCCATCGGCATTGGTGTGCCCAGCGTGGTAGATACAGAAAAAGGTATTGTATACGATGTGCAGAATATTCCCTCCTGGAAAGAAGTGTCTTTGAAGCAAATACTGGAGGAGAAATATCATGTGCCGGTATATGTGAACAATGATGCGAATTGTTTCGCGCTGGGCGAGTATTATTTCGGCAAAGGTATTGGCGAGGAACATTTGATAGGGCTGACCATCGGCACAGGACTGGGAGCGGGCATCATTATTCACCGGCGCTTATATGCAGGCGCTAATTGCGGGGCCGGGGAATTCGGCATGGTAGAATATCTCGGTCATTGCTATGAGTACTATTGCAGCGGCCAGTTTTTTGAAAATGTATATCACCTGGATGGTGCAGTTGTCTTTGGCCGTGCTGTACAAGGAGATCCCGAAGCGCTGCGTATGTACGCCGAAATGGGCATGCACTTAGGTAAAGCAATAAAAATGATATTGTATACTTATGATCCTTCTCTTATCATACTGGGAGGGTCTGTACGGAGCGCGTATCCTTATTTTCAAGAAGCGATGTGGGAGCAGATAAACCGTTTTGCCTACGGAAAATCTCTTGAGAAACTGCGCATAGTGATCTCCGAGCTGGATAACAGCGCTATACTGGGCGCAGCAGCTTTGTATTACGATGCAGGAAAAGGATAGCCATGGAATTCCGGCGTCCTGCATTCTGCGGGATGACTTATGAATACAACAAAACCACGAATTCACGAATTAATATACTGAAATACATTCGTGTTTTCGCGGTTATCTCCCCTTCTATTTTATTCTTCTCAATACCGGCACATTCATCATTGCGGCGGCATCCCTGTACTCTACCAACTGGCTGTCTCCCGGGCTGCCGAAGCGGTATTGCTTTCCGCTTACAGTACCCCTTACCGTTAGTGCTGATTTGCCGGTATAAATGAATGCGATATCCGGCCACATCTTTTCCTGCTGCACAGGGTTGGTACGATCTGTTGAGTAAGGATATTTACCCGTTGAGGTTCTTTTATTTCCGCAATTGCACATAGTATAAAAATTAGTCTTCCGTATATTCAGGCAGGTTATTGTGGCTGTTGCTTTTAGGCGTTGTTGCCTGCTCCAGCAGGCAGGCTGCACCGGAAAGCGCCAGCCAGTGCATAAGTATATCTGTCCAGCCCAAAGAGATCCAAAGGGCAAAAGGGAATGCCGTCCATATACTGCAGCAATAAAAGCAGTCGAGCAGCTTTCCCCAGAAACTTTTGCCTGCTTTTTTTCTTAAGCTGTAGATAATATCAAAAGGACCGTCTTCTTTTGCAAGCAGGTGAGTGAGCCTCCACACTGCGAGGGCAGTAATAAGAAAGACAGCTATATTCATTGGTGGCATTGGCATGGATGATAAAAGACTACAGGCATTTGTATAATACCTGTAGTCTTGCAACAATGATTATGGTTCAAGTGCAAAGGCTGCCACCCTGTACGGTGCATCTTTGCCTGTTTGCCTGTAGGTGCCGTCGGTAGCCATGGCTATTACAGACAGCGTTTCTGCAAATGCCGCTTTGCCTTCACCATTGTTGTAGCAGGTATCAAGCAATTGCAGCGGTGTGAAATGTTTGCTGTAAATACCTGCGCTCAGGCTATAGCCGGAGGCGCTGTCAATCACCATGCCGGAGGCGCCGGCATTGGCTACAGCTCCGCAGGTGCCCTTGGTTACCCCAAAGCTGAATACAGAGAAGTTGTTGGGGTGAGTAGCAAGGAACGACAGTTCAAGGTCGGCTTCCACTCCACCTGGTTTGTATTTTACAAAACCACAACAATCAGTGGCCGCGGGTGCGCCATTTACGTTCACTGTAAATATCTGCGACTGGCATGCGCTGTTATCTATTCTTACCAGCATTTTAAATGCATCGGCTGTAGTAACTGCAGGTGCCTGCAGGTATTCATCAGGCGCATTCACGCTGGTATCTCCGTCATTATAATCCGGTACCTTGAACAGGGTCTTAGGCAGATTAAAGAGCTGGTTGCCCGCCTGGTCAAACAATTCCAGCACAAACTCATAGAGCCCGTCGCCACCATTCATAGCGCCGTTTTTAAGCTGGGAAGAATCAAATCCTATAGTATGCGTATTATGGGTACGCTGGTACCATTGCGGGTCTGTTTCCGCCCTGTTGAAGGGGGCCATTGCCGGAGAAGAAGGCGGGATAATGTAAATATCATTGCTCGGCCCTGCGGTGAATGGTCCAAGCTTCACGCTGTCGTGACCGATCTGCTCGTCGCCGTTGGCGTCAATATAGGTAAAGTCATACGCTTTCATCTCTACATTGTTCAGTGTTTCCCAACTGCCGGATACCGGTGAGAGGTCTGCATCCGCCACTTTCCTGTAACGCCACCTGTAGTAATAAATGCCGGCGCTGGGCAGGTCGCTGCCAAAGCCCATATAGAAACCCGGGCTGCCGCCAAAGGGACGCTTATAATCCCCGGTAACAGTAGATAAAAATCCATCATAAACGGCAGCGGCATCCGTAAGTCCTATGCGGTTATAGCTGACCGACTGCCCGGGAGGCGGCTGCAGCACATTGAACTGGTTGATATGCGATACACTGGTGCTGCCAATGCTTCTGATCCATACGAGCTCGCCGGGAATGGGGCAGTTGCAGCAGCAGTCGCCCGGTACCCGCGGATCGGTGATATGAATATTGATATTAGTGCCACAGGCATAGTCCCAGTAAGTATAGCAGGGTACCGGTGGATGGTATACCGTAGTCCACACCCCATTGATCAGGTATTCGATCCAGATATAAATATCCGGCTTGTCTCCGAAGCAGAGGTACGATATATTGGTGTCGAACCGTCCGTTGGCATCTGTATATACTACTTTGCGCTCGGTGCAGCGGTAAAAATAAGGCCACCACCAGGGCCACAGGCAAAACCAGGGATGCAGCAATGTGTAGTTGCTTACAATGGTTTCGCGAACCAGGTTAAGGTTGCCGGAAGCAAGTTTTTGCCTTATGTCGAGACTTAGTTCAGGCAGTGCTGCTGCGGCTTCCATCTGCTGCTGCTCCAAAGAAGTTGTTTTGAAGATATTCTCTCCGCCGCCGGCGGCTGTTCTGAAGGAGATCTGCTCAAATGGCGGAGGGTCCGGAATGGGTATGGGATTGCGGAGGATCTCTTCAGGATGCAGGATGGCATCCGGGATCTTTGCGATGATGTTATCCGGTATCCGGTAAATCCAGTACCGGATAGCATCAATTTCACAAATATGCACACGGGCCCTGCATACTGCACGGTCTGTCCATGTGTTCCCGGTATGAAACCATTTGGACACTTTTCCGGTAACCCGGCAATTACAGAAGGGCCAAAACTGCGCCACAGCATCAGGTACAGGCAATATGCTGATATTGCCCTGCAGGTCGGCGCTCAAAACAGCCTCATAGGGTTTATAATTTTCCAGGTCTTCAATAGTAGTTACCTGCTGAATTTTTTTATCAGAAACGGGAGCGATGAACACCCTTAATTCTTTGGGGTCAAAGCTGCCCGGTTGTTTACGTGCAGCGGTGGCTGCATCCGAGAGATTGAACTCAAGCCTGTTTTCTTTTACAAGCTGGCGCTGCAGGAACAGCCCGTTGCAATAAAACAGGAAGCCTATCAGCGATATATCTTCCGCGGGCCTGCTGTCGAACTCCACGGCAAGAGAAAGTCTTTTAATAGTTGCCATAACCGGAAATTTTTAAGAAGTTGTGAGAAATCGTTATGTAAAAACAGGTATGACCGAGCATGGCGGCCCTTTGATCCTGATTGATATGGGGGGCATAAAGTAAAGGTTTAATGGCTAACCGGATGATGATGTTAAGTCAATCAATTATGTGTGAGAAATCGTGAGATGTGAAGTGAACTTTCATGTCTATCTTCTGCCATTTCACGGTTACATCCACACGCGCACAGGAATAACTGCAATTACTCCCCGCGGAGGCAGGAGCGATTGAATAAAACCCGTTATGCCGGAGCGAAATATCACGGCGCTGTTGTATGCCCTTGTTTTAACGATGGCATTAAGCATAATCTGCATCATTTAATGATTTATGTGATAAGAGCTAAAGGGGGGGCTAAAAGCGGTCGCTCTAAAACATCAGGGGGCATATAATAAAACAGGCGGAGGAGAGAGTTGTTACCTCTTCTTTCTTATTTTGATCATTTTTTAGGAAAAGCCTGCGCATATATAAAGGTTACAGGATTATCTTTACCTCATGAGCTCCATAAGACGGCAAAGCATCATATCCTCGGTAGTGATCTATATCGGCTTTGCAGTGGGTATGCTGAACGTGTATTTTTTTACCAAGGAGAATCTTTTTTCAGCCGACCAGTACGGGCTTACACAGGTGTTTATTGCTATCTCGGCTATGATGCAGGCCATTGCTACCCTCGGCATGCCTTCTTTTATTTTCAAGTTTTATCCTTATTACAGCCACCATCTTGCTGACAGGAAAAATGATATATTGTCTTTGTCGCTGGTGGGTGGCCTTGCAGGTTTTTTGCTGGTAGCTGTCGGGGGATGGCTGTTTAAAGATCTTGTGATCAGAAAATATAATACCAATGCGCCCCAACTGGTAGATTATTATTTCTGGATATTTCCAATGGGTTTCGGGCTGACAGTCTTCACTATACTTGAAGCATATACCCAGAGCATTAAAAAGCCGGTAGTTACCAATTTCCTGCGCGAAGTGCAATGGCGATTGTGGACGACCCTATTGATCCTGCTGTTCGTTTTTCATATTGTAGGTGATTTCGGTGCATTCATTAAGCTGTATGTTTTGGGATATCCTGTTGCAGCGCTGAGCTTGCTTATATACCTGGGGATAAAGGGTAAGCTGTATTTAACTTTTTCCTTAAGTAAAGTCACCCGCCGTTTTTCAAAAAAGATCGTTTCATTCTGTCTTTTCGTGTATTCTGGTATGCTGGTGTTTACGCTTTCCGGTGTTTTTGATACTATGGTGATCGCTTCTGTTTTACCCGACGGGCTTACCCAGGCAGCGATATTTACCCTGGCCCAGACAATGACCAGCATTATCCAGGCGCCCCAGAGAGGAATCGTTGCCGCAGCCATTGCCCACTTATCGGAAGCATGGAAAAATAAGGATATGAAGGCGCTGCAAATAATTTATCAGCGGTCATCTATCAACCTTTTATTGTTTGCAGCGGGCATATTTATGCTGATAGCGCTTAACTACACGGAAGCTGTATACACGTTCGGGCTTAAACCCGAGTATGCTTCGGGCTTTACCGTTTTTATTTTTATGGGCATTACCAAAATCATTGACCTTGGCACGGGTCTGAATGCCCAGATCATAGGCACTTCTAACTACTGGAGATTTGAACTGACAAGCGGCATAATATTGCTGGTAGTTATGCTACCCACTACCTATCTATTGGCAAAGCAATACGGGATCATCGGGCCGGCAATAGCCACACTTATTTCAACCTCGATATACAATGCCATCCGCCTGCTGTTTTTATACATAAAATTCAGGCTGCAGCCGTTTAGCGTTGCATCTCTATATACCGTTCTTGCTGCTGCTGCCTGCTATGGAGTTTGCTATTTCACTTTCCGCAGCCTGCATGGCTTTCCCGGACTGTTCATAAGATCAACAGCTTTTATACTACTTTACGGTGGCGCTGCGGTATATTTCAGCTTTTCTCCCGATATACAGCCGGTATGGCGAACGGTAAAGAAGAGGCTGGGCATAGATTAATTAACCGGTATTGAACGTATATTTTTTGTTTACGCTTTTTATATTTCCTTCACCTCTTTGCACATTTAATTAACTTGCAGCAAACATTTGATCTATCAATATGGAGACAGACATTCTTGTCATCGGATCGGGAATAGCAGGGCTTACCTATGCGCTCAAAGTTGCAGGCGACTGCCCGGATAAAAAAGTGACCATTTTTACCAAAACCATTTCAGACGAGACCAATACAAAGTACGCACAGGGCGGTATTGCCGGCGTATGGGATAATGAGCATGACAGCTTTGAAAAACATATTGAAGATACCCTCGTAGCCGGCGATGGGCTGTGCAACGAAAAGACAGTGGAAATAGTAGTGAAGGAAGGCGTGGAAAGGATCAGGGAGATCATTGACTGGGGCGCCAAATTTGATAAAGAACCTGATGGCGATTATGCTCTGGGAAAAGAAGGAGGCCACAGCGAGTTCAGGATATTGCATCACAAAGACGTTACCGGCAGGGAGATGGAAAGAGCATTGCTCGAAGCTATAAAAGCACAGTCCAACATAGAAGTGATCACCCATTGCTTTGTAGTGGATATCATTACACAGCATCATCTCGGCTACCTGGTGACCAAGGCTACCCCCGATATCGAATGTTTTGGAGTATATGCATTAAACCTGCGTACCAAAAAAATTGATAAGGTGCTGGCTTCAATTACGCTCCTGGCCACGGGGGGCAACGGGCAGGTATACCGTACTACCACCAACCCGGTGATCGCCACGGGTGATGGGGTGGCCATGGCTTACCGCGCCAAGGGCAGGATCGAGAATATGGAGTTCATCCAGTTCCACCCGACAGCTTTGTTTGAAGCCGGGCTCCGCGGGCAGGCTTTTCTGATCACTGAAGCCGTTCGCGGTGACGGAGGTATTTTGCGTAACAGCGAAGACGAAGCTTTCATGGAGCGCTACGATGAAAGAAAAGATCTTGCCCCCCGTGATATTGTGGCAAGGGCAATAGATAGTGAAATGAAACGCACCGGTACCGAGCATGTATGGCTCGACTGCAGGCACATGGATAAAGAAAAGTTTGTGCATCATTTCCCTAACATTTATGAAGAATGTCTTTCGCTTGGTATTGACATTACAAAAGATATGATACCTGTGGCGCCGGCGGCGCATTACAGTTGCGGGGGTATAAAAACAGATGAATGGGCCAGGACTTCCATAAAGCATTTGTATGCTGCCGGAGAATGCGCTTCCACCGGGCTGCATGGGGCAAACCGCCTTGCCAGCAATTCTCTTCTGGAAGCAATGGTATTTGCACACAGGGCATACAGGGATACAGTTGAGAAAATAAATAACGGTATCAACGGTGAATGGGGGCACTGGAACCGGCAGGCCGTTCCTGACTGGCGCACTGAAGGGACTACGGCGCCGAAAGAAATGATCCTCATTACCCAAAGCCTCAAAGAGCTGCAATTGCTGATGAGCGATTATGTTGGCATTGTGCGTACCAATACCCGTTTGGAAAGAGCTATGCGGCGCCTCGACCTGCTGCATGAAGAAACGGAAGGGCTCTATAAAGCCACGGAAATATCACCACAGCTCTGCCAGTTGAGGAATATGATCACCGTAGGATACCTGATAGTGAAGTCGGCAATGTTCAGGCATGAAAGCCGCGGGCTGCATTACAATACAGATTACCCGGGGAAAAGCGGGCTGCTGCAGAATATTGTATTATAAGCTGCCGGTATGTCAAACGTGAAATGTGAAAGGGTAAAAGTGAGAGCTGAAAAAGGCAAACCTGAAACGTCAAAGACGCGCAGTGCTCACCATTGCCTATTCAACTATTGCCTATTCATCTTTATACAGGCAAAATGAATAAAAACATTCAAAAGCTATATGATATCGCCCGGAAGGCAGAGCGGATCATTATCGGGCTGATGTCGGGCACTTCAGTAGACGGGCTGGATGTGGCTTTATGCAGGTTTTCGGCTGCGGGCATAGCAGATGTGCCCATCCAATTACTGGCTTTTGAAACGGTGGCTTACGGGGAGGATTTCAAAAAAGAAATTGCTTCAGTCTTTGCGCGCAGGGATGCCGATCTTGAAAAAGTGACCCTGCTCAACGGATGGATAGCGCAACAGCACGCAGCGATCATCAATGGTTGCTTAAAAAAATGGGGCCGCTCACCAGCAGCGGTTGACCTTATCGCCAGCCATGGTCAAACGATATTCCATGCTCCCAAACGCCTGCACCATCTCGAAAAGTTTGGCAACGCCACGCTGCAAATAGGAGACGGAGACCATATAGCGGTGGCAACGGGCATTATAACTATCAGTGATTTCAGGCAGAAACATATCGCTGCCGGCGGAGAGGGCGCTCCTCTCGCCGCTTATGGCGACTTCCTGCTTTTTTCCCGCAGAGGGGAAAACAGGATCATGCTCAATATAGGAGGTATTGCCAACTTTACTTACCTGCCCGGCAGCCTGCAGGCAGAGGAAGTCTTCTGCACCGATACCGGCGCAGGCAATACGCTGATGGATGCCTTTATACGCAAAAATTACCCGGGAAAATATTTTGATGAAAATGCGGAGATAGCCTCACGGGGCAGTATAAACGAAGCATTGCTGGCGGCGTTAAAGGATCACGAATTTTTTGCACAGGGTTTTCCCAAAACCACAGGACCCGAGCTTTTCAACCTGCAATACCTTGACAGGGCAAAGCGACGATCGCAAAGCACCTCAATCAGCAATGAAGACACCATGGCAACACTGAACCGGTTTTCGGCCGAAACGATTGCAGATGCTGTCAATAGCGTGGTAAGCAACGGGCAGCCATTCTGTCTTTTTGTAAGCGGGGGCGGTATGCATAACCCCTTGCTGATGGATCATATAGCATCCTTACTTCCGGGAGCATCTTTTAAGAGCACTGCTGCATTGGATATTCCCCCCGACGCCAAGGAAGCTGTTTTGTTTGCAGTGCTGGCAAATGAAGCTGTTGGCGGAGGTAATATTCATTTCGGCTCCGGACACAATGGCATACCTGATGTTTCAATGGGAAAAATAAGCTTTCCTTGATAGAAATGTATACTATGGAGCGGAAGAGATTTTGAACCACACAAGGGCACAAAGCAGCACCAGAGCTTCTAATTATCTTTGTGATCTCTTTGTATTATTGTGTCTTCCCGGGTTTATTTTTTTAAACATTCTCCTTTAAGCTATCGCCAGCCGCCTCCGAGCTCCCTGTATATATTGACCACTGCATTCAACTGGTCTTTTTTGGTATCAATCAGATCCAGCCGGGCTTCCAGGGCATCCCGCTGCGTCATCAGCACTTCCAGGTAGTCGGCATGAGCCGACTTGAACAGGTCATTCGAAATATCAATAGACTTTGTAAGTGCATCCACCTGCTGAGATTTCAGCGAATAACTGCTGTCCAGGTTATTGATCTTTGAAAGCTGGTTTGCCACTTCAAGATAGGCATTCAGTACCGTGCGCTGATAATTATACAAGGCCTGGAGCTGTCTTGCATTGGCGCTGTTAAATTCCGCTTTAATAGCGTTGCGGTTGATGAGCGGCGCGGCAAGATCCCCGGCCAGGGAATAAAGCATGGACTCGGGTAATTTTACAAGATAAGAAGGGTTGAAGGCCTGCAAACCTAAAGAGGCTGAAATGCCCAGGGAAGGATAAAATGCTGCATGAGCTATTTGTACATCCAGCTTTGCTGCTGCCAGGTCCAGCTCAGCCTGCCTGATATCCGGGCGGTTGGCAAGCAGTTGTGAAGGGAAACCGGACTGTACTGCCTGCGGCCGTAATGCCAGGAAATTGCTTTTATCCCGTGGTATCTCCTGAGGGTAGCGGCCCAGCAACAGGTTGATCGTATTCTCTGTTTCTTTTATTTTTTGAATGATATCATACTCCAGGCTTTGAGAGCCCAGCACCTCAGCCTGGAATTTCTGTACCGCCAGCTCAGTGGCACGCATCGCTTCTTTTTGAACTTTTACGATCTCCAGAACATTTTTCTGCAGCTCAATATTCTGCCGCACTATATCCAGCTGGTTATCCAGAGCCAGCAGCTCATAATACGCATTGGCAATCTCCCCAATGAGACCGGTAAGCACAAAATTTTTACCTTCTACGGTAGAGAGATACCGGGTAACAGCCGCCTTTTTTGCATTGCGCAGCTTTTTCCAGATATCAGCTTCCCAGTGAGCGTACAGCCCGATCATATAGTCGGGCAATATCTCAGGCACCTCTTTACCGGGCTTAATATCGGTAGAAGCATCACCGGCGCCCTGGCTGGTATACCGCCCTACTTTATCAAAACCTGCTCCTGCCTGCAGTCCCACATTGGGTAGTATGTCGCCCTTCCTGGCCAATATCTCGTTCCCGGCAATTTCAACTTCCTGCAAAGTGATGTTCAGCTCCTGGTTGTTCTTTAGCGCCGTGTCTATCAGCTTCACCAGGTTGGTGTCCGTAAAAAAATTTCTCCACCGGATGGCCGACATGGCGGAGGTATCAGTGTTGCTATTATTACTGCTATAAGCAGCAGGAACGGCTTTGTTATCTGTCAGCTCAGCAATTTTAGGAACGCTGCAGCTTATTGCCAGGAGACAAAGGCTCACGGAGAGTATATATCGGGATCTGGTTTTATGCATTGTTGTTCAGTTCTTCGGTTAAGGGGTTCTCCTCTTCATTTTTAATAAGTGTTTTGTTTGCTGAGATCTTGCCGAATATGTAATATAACCCCGGAATGATCACTACACCGAATACGGTACCGAACAACATGCCGCCTGCTGCTGCCGTGCCGATTGTCCTGTTCCCGATCTTACCCGGACCGGATGCAAAAACCAATGGGATCAATCCTGCCACGAAGGCGAAAGAAGTCATTAATATAGGCCGGAACCTTACCACAGCACCCTCTATAGCCGCTTTCAGCACCGATTCGCCGGCGCGGTGCCGCTGCGTGGCAAATTCAACGATCAGTACTGCATTTTTGCCCAGCAACCCGATCAGCATTACCATCGCTACCTGCGCATAGATATTGTTTTGCAGCCCCATTGCCTTCAATAATAATAATGCGCCGAATATACCTGCCGGCAGGGAAAGAATTACTGCGAGCGGCAGCACAAAGCTTTCATACTGTGCGGCAAGTATCAGGTAAACGAAGCCGAGACAAATGAGGAAAATATACACGGCTTCATTGCCACGCGAGGTTTCATCTTTTGAAATACCCGCCCAGTCAGTACCGAACCCTCTTGGCAGGGTTTTTTGCGCCACTTCATTGATCGCCGCTATCGCCTGCCCGCTGCTATACCCCGGGGCGGATGCACCGCTGATCTCTGAGGAATTATACATATTGTGCCTGGTAATTTCGGACAACCCGTATACTTTTTCTATCTGCATGAATGCAGAATAGGGCACCATTTCATCACGGTTATTCTTCACATATAATTTCAGGATATCTTCCGGCAACGCCCTGTATTGCGGCGCTGCCTGGACAATTACCTTGTATGGACGGTCAAATTTTATGAAGCTGATCTCATAGTTACTTCCCACAAAAGTAGATAAGGTATTCATTGCATTATCTATGCTCACTCCCTTTTGCTGGGCCATGTCATTATCTACCTTCAAAATATATTGCGGGAAGCTGGCACTGTAAAAGCTGAATACGGAGGATAATTCGGGGCGCTTGCTCAGGGCGTTTACAAAGTCATTGCTGACGGTTTCCATTTTCTTGTAGTTGCCGGAGCCGGCCTTATCCAGCAAACGCAGCTCAAAGCCTCCTGCAGCGCCATATCCCGGCACCGCAGGCGGCTGGAAAAATTCAATATTAGCGCCTGCAATATCCTTCGATCGTTCTTCAAGCTCAGCCATGATCTCCTGTGCAGACTGCTTACGGTCTTCCCAGTTCTTCAGGTTTACAAGACAGGTGCCTGAATTGGATCCTGTTCCTTCCGTCAGTATCTCATATCCGGCAAGCGCAGAAACCGACTGCACTCCGTCTATTTTTTCGGCTATTTTCTGCAATCTCTCTGCAATTTCATTTGTTCGTTCAAGAGAGGAGCCCGGCGGCGTTTGAATAACGGCGTAAAACATTCCCTGGTCTTCGTTTGGAATAAAACCTGAAGGAAGGCTATTATTCAACAGCCAGGCGCCTGCACAAAATGCCAGCAAAATGGCAAAAGTAACTACCCTCCTGTTCACGATCGTCCCCAGCAGCTTATGGTACCTGCCCGAAAGATTGTTGAACCAGTTGTTAAAGCCGGTAAGCAGATTATCCAGCATATTCTTTTTCCTTTGCTTCCCATGCATATTCTTCAGCATCATGGCGCATAATGCCGGGGTAAGCGTTAATGCCACGATACCGGAAAGAATAATGGAAGTAGCCATGGTGATAGAGAACTGCCGGTAAAATATGCCCACAGGTCCTGACATGAATGCTACAGGTATAAAAACCGCTGCCATTACAAACGTGATGGCAATAATAGCCCCGCTGATCTCACGCATCGCCTCTTCGGTTGCTTTCAGCGGTGAAAGATTTTTTGTTTCCATCTTTGCATGCACCGCTTCCACTACCACTATGGCATTGTCTACCACAATGCCGATGGCCAGCACCATGGCAAACAAAGTGATGAGATTAAGCGTAATGCCAAAGTATTGCATGAAAACGAATGTACCGATCAAAGATACCGGCACTGCTATGGCAGGGATCAGGGTGGAACGCCAGTCGCCGAGAAACAGGAAAACCACAAGGCCTACCAGAAGGAATGCTTCTACCAGGGTATGCAGCACTTTTTCTATGGAAGCATCCAGGAATTTTGAAACATCATAGCTGATCTCATAATCCATCCCTTTGGGAAAGGAGCTCTCTTTGATCTCCTTAAGCCTTGCCTTGACATTTTTGATCACTTCCCTGGCATTGCTTCCGTAAGACTGTTTCAGCACAATAGCGGCCGACGCCCGTCCGTTGAGGTTGGAGTAAATATCATACATAGAGCTTCCAAACTCTACGTCTGCAATATCCTTCAGGCGCAGGATCTCACCGTTGGGGGTGGATTTCAGCACAATATTTTCGTATTGCTCTTTTGTGGTAAATCTGCCGGAATACTTCAGTACATATTCGAATGACTGCGATCTTTTGCCCGAGCTTTCGCCGGTCTTGCCAGGAGAAGCTTCAAGACTTTGGGCTGCCAGCGCTTCCATTACTTCATCAGTAGATATCTTGTATGCCAGCATACGGTCGGGCTTCAGCCAGATACGCATGGCGTATTCACGATTGCCAAGAATATCGGCAAAGCCAACCCCATCTACACGCTTCAGCTCAGAAAGAAGGTTGATGTCGGCAAAGTTGAAAAGGAATTTCTGGTCTGTGCTGGTATCGGTGCTGAAGAGGTTAATGTACATCAGCATATTAGACTCTTCGCGGGTGATCTTCACGCCTTCTCGTATCACCAGTGGCGGCAGCTTGTTTACCACAGATGCCACCCGGTTCTGTACATTCAGTGATGCCTGGTTGGGATCTGTTCCCAGATTAAATATCACCTGCACTTCGGCTTCACCATCATTACCTGCATCCGAAGCGATGTATTTCATTCCGGGAACACCATTGAGCGCCCGTTCCAAAGGGATGACCACAGACTTGATCATTAGCTCGTTGTTTGCCCCGGGGTAATCTGCCACCACCGTAACTTTAGGCGGCGATATAGACGGGAACTGCGTTACGGGCAAGCTGGTAATGGCGATCGCTCCCAGCAAAACGATGATCAGTGAAATGACTATAGATAGTACCGGACGTTGTATAAATCTGTTAAACATTGAACTGTGCTGATTGAGGGTGTTCTGATTATTCCGATTTTAATCTAAGGTGGGACATGATATCTTCCGGTTTTTCGTATGTATATTTGATAGTGTCGTTGTCTTTCACTTTCTGCACTCCCTCAAGCAGTATCTTATCCCCTGCCGACAACCCGCTTTCTATTACATAGATATCAGGCAGCTCCCCGCGGACAATGATCTCCTTTGATCTTACTGTATTATTCTTATCCACCACAAAAACATATTTTTTGTCCTGTATTTCATAAGTTGCCTTTTGAGGAATGATCAGGGCGTCTTTCACAGGCACGGTCATACGCACTTTGCCGGTTTCACCATTTCGCAGCAGCTTATCCGGGTTAGGAAATTTTGCCCTGAAAGCGATATTGCCGGTTTCATTGTCAAACTCGCTTTCAATGGTTTCCACTTCTCCTTTATATGGCAATGGCTGACCGTTGGCCAGCATTAATATTACTTTACTGTCGCCCCTGTTTTTGATATTGGTTTTGTAATCTATGTATTCTGGTTCCGATACATTAAAGTAGGCAAACATCTGGCTGTTGTCTGACAGGCTGGTCAATAGCTCCCCTTCGTCAATCAGGCTTCCCAATTTCTTGGGGATACGGTCTATGATGCCGTCGAACGGGGCTCTTATATCCGTGAAAGACAGATGGATCTTTGCCAGGGCGATCTCGGCTTTGCTTTGGTCAAGCTTTGCCTGGGCCATTTCCTGCTCGTTTTTTGAAACGATATTTTTATCTGCAAGCGTTTTGGCATTGTTGAGCTCTATTTCTGCCTGCCTGGCTTCGGCTTCGGATTTCTGCAGCTCCGCCTCATATATTTTAGGCATGATCTTGAACAACAGCTGCCCCGCTTTTACGAACTGGCCTTCATCTACATAAATGTTCTGAAGATAGCCCTTCTCCTGAGCCCGTATTTCAATGTTTCTTACCGATTTTATTTGCGAAACATACTCTTTGGTGAAAGAAGTGTCTGCCTGTAAAGGATTGGTAACAATATATTGTGTATTTTCTTCGCTGCGCACATTCTTTTCTTCTGCCGAGGAGGTGCATGCGGTTTGGTGAAAAAGGGCAAACAAGGTTGCTGCCAGGATGATTCTTTTCATAAATGATTAATAGGGATTCTGCCGCCAGGCGCAGGACATAACGATATAGCCGGATATAAAGTCTGTTGCACCACCTGCTTTTTTTTAAATAGAAGCAAAGGTGCATCCAGCTTTGGTTAAGCGGCAATTAACGAGTGTTAACCAGCGGTTAATCAGGTGTATTGAAGCGGAATCCGACGCCATGGATGGTTTCAAGGTTCACGTTGGGATCGGCCTTGAAATGCTTTCGGAGCTTGGTAATAAAAACATCCATGCTGCGCCCTAAAAAATAGTCGTCTTTGCCCCATACATTGAGCAACACTTCCTCTCGTCTTAAAATATGGTTGCGGTGCTCGCACAAAAACTTGAGGAGGTCGGCTTCCTTTTGTGTAAGGCTGGAGTCTTCATTGCCATTGGATATTTTAAGGTCGGTATAAGAAAAGCGAAGCTTTCCGAGTTTGAACTCCTGTACCTGGTCGGAGTAAAGCTTTTTTGATCTTCTTAGAAATACATCAATCCTGGCAAGGAGCTCTTTCATACTGAATGGCTTGGTGATATAGTCATCTGCACCGGTAGCAAAGCCCTTCAGCCTGTCTTCTTCCATGGATTTGGCTGTAATAAAAAGGATAGGTACGATATCGCTTTTTTGCCGGATCTTTTTAGCTACGCTAAAGCCATCCCTGTTAGGCATCATCACGTCCAGCAGGCAAACATCAAATTCTTCCTTTTGAAAATGATGTAGTGCTTCTTCCCCGTCGGGGCACAATACTACCTGGTAGCCTTCCTGTTCCAGGTTGTCCTTGATTACATATCCCAGTGACAAGTCATCTTCGGCAAGTAATACTTTGGCTTTAATCGGTTGCATGGTGTATAATGTTTTAAACAGGTAAAATAATCCTGAATTCTGTTCCGATCCCGGGAACGCTGTTTACCACGATCTTCCCGTTATGGGCATCTACGATCTTCTTTACAAAATTAAGCCCTAAACCAAAACCTTTTACGTTATGAACGTCTCCTGTAGGAACCCGGTAGAATTTTTTGAATATATTCCTGTAGTATTTACGGTCTATTCCTATACCATTATCTTTTACAGCAATAAAGCTTTCCGCTTCATTTTTCCCCGCTTCAATGAGTATGGAAGGGCAGCTTGAGTATTTAATACCGTTTTCGATAAGGTTTACTATAGCCAGCTCAAGATGTGTTTTATCGGCGGTGATCTGCACATCTTCTTCTTCCGGCTTAACGCCTATTTTTGCGCCACTGGCTTCTATAAGAGGTTGCAGCTTTGCCAATGCCTGGCCTATCAGTTCTTTTACTGAAAAAGACTGCATCTCTACAGGCAGCTCCCGCTGTTCCGATACCGCCATCTTCAATAAGCGCTCTACCTGGTTTTGCAAATGCTCGGTTTCATGCTTGATAATGGAAGTATATTTTTCCATTCTTTCAGGCTGTTTCACTATACCGGGCTGCGCAAGCACTTCCGAGGCTATCTTCATCACGGCAAGAGGCGTCTTGAATTCATGGGTGAAATTGTTCACAAAGTCTTTTTGGATCTCTACCAGGAACTTTTGCTTGTAAAAGTAAAACAGGCTGACGGCAAGCCCTGTTAGTACCAGTATAAGAATAATACTGCCGATGATCCAGAAATTCATCTGGGCAAGAATATACTTTTCCCTGTCGGGAAAATGCAGAAGGATATAATGATAGTCTGCCGGGTAAACCTGGAGGCTCACAGGATCGGGTGCAGCCTGGGCATGCGTTGACCCGATAAATCCTTTGTATATATAAGACTGTTTTTTTGTATTGTAGGCCCCTACAATACATTCTGTGATCACATCAAAGTCAGTAAGCTCGTCAGTAAGATAGTTTAACAATGTATCCCGGGGAGGCAGCGTATCTGCTTTGATAATAAAAGTATTGGGATCGGGTTGTTCAGTGATGATTTGCTTGAGATGGCTCACCGGGTCCACAGAAAGATTAATATCTTCAAAAAGCCCCCGGATGCTTTTCACCACATTGGTCCTGAATTGCCGCTGCTCCAGCTCATAAATATGCTTGAGCCAGTAAAGCTGGGTGCTGATGATCAGCGCTATTACCACACAGCCTGTCAGCACAATCCATTTCAAAGTGGCAGAACGCATACCAAGACCTTTATAAAAGTTAATGAGCACAAATATGTTTTTAATTCTGTTAAAAAATTATTCTCTGCATCGCTTTATTGTTAACCCCCGGTTAAGCAGGCTCCTGGCGGTTTACAAGCAATTAACACAGGTTAAGATAGCGTTAACCGGCGACAATTGTTTGTTCTGAAATTTTTTTTTTTTCAATTTACACCCGTTACATTTTTTAAAGCATACCAGGATTAAAACATTTTCAATGTAGTCGGTTAATAAGGAATAGAGGACTCCTTTTTTATTTGGAGGTTCAGGATGCTCCTCTATTTCTTTTATGCTGCCTGTGTTTTCGAAAAGTTACGATTTTTGAGAGAATTGCTTCAGACACCATGGACTTATCTTTATTAATCCTGTAATATGTCTCCTGATAACCGACAGATCTTCCAGGCTGCCACTCCTTCAAGATGGAAAAAATTTAAATGGGGCGCACGCATATTTTCCGCAATAGCTGTTTTTTTGCTGATCATACTGGTACTTGCGCTTATCCGTGGGTATAATCCTTCGCTCCCGGTGCTGGAAGCTAAGTCCAGGATATTTGCCGACAAGCTAGACCCCTCTAATCCTTTCACTTTTACTTCAGCCCGGAATAAAAAATATAAAGGCTTTAAAGACTTTCTGGAAAACAGGTATAAAAAACATAAAGACCCTGTTCGTGCCGGGAATTTTACATCCGGCAATTTTATAAGAGCAGCCTTCTATACTCCCTGGGATAATACCGGCGCTGCACTAAGATCGCTTGAACAAAATGCAGATAAGCTCAACACCATTTTTCCTGAATGGTTTTTTATTGATTCCAATGACCATTCAAGATTGCAAAACCGGATGGACAGCGCAAGCCTGTCCGTTATGCAGCGGAACGGGCTGCGCATCCTGCCCATGCTTTCCAACTTCAATTCCAAAAAAGAAGTGGCAGATTTCGACGGTAGCCTGCTGCACAATATCCTCGGCAGCCCGGCAATACGGCAGAAGTTCATAGAACAGCTTACAGACACTTTGCTGCATTACGGGCTGCAGGGTATCAACGTAGATTTTGAAGAGCTTGGGGAAGGAACCCGCGAACAGCTTGTAAGCTTTGAGGAGGCGCTGTACAAAGCGCTTCATGCCAAAGGCTTGCTGCTGACCATGGATATTGCTCCCCAGAACGACGACTATGACCTGAAACGGCTCTCTGTATACAATGACTACATCGTGGTGATGGCCTATGACCAGCATTACGACAAGGGCAGTCCCGGGCCAATATGCGATCAGAAATGGATTGAAGAAATGGTGGATCAAACAGCAAAAAAGGTTGACCCTTCTAAAATAATATTGGGGCTCGCCGCCTACGGGTACGACTGGAGCAGGGATAGCGATGGCAAGACATCTGGAGAAAGCATCAGCTATGCAGAAGCAATTAACCGGGCTAAAATAGCCAAAGCCACTATTGATTTTGACAATAATAATTATAATCTTCATTACAGCTATACCACCGAGGAGGAGGAAGAAGACAGCAGCGAACAAAGGGCTGACCACGAAGTGTGGTTCACAGATGCCGCCACTATCTTTAATGTGCTGCGCTTCAGCGACGATTATACTACAGCCGGTACGGCACTCTGGCGCCTCGGCAGCGAGGACCGGCGCTTATGGAAATTTTACCCGCTTGACCTCAGCGGTAATGCGCTTGCAAAGCACCCGTTCAATTACAATCTTCTGGATACTATTCCTGTTATTGAAAATGATGTAAGCTACCAGGGAGAAGGAGAAGTGCTGGACATTGTATATACGCCTCATCCCGGCAAAATAAAGATCACGGCGGACACTACGGAACAACTGATCGCCGAGCAGGAATACGAACAAATACCTTCGGGCTTTGTCATTCAGAAGTTTGCAGAAGACACGTCCAAACCGGGTCCCGGGCATAAGCTGATACTCACTTTTGACGATGGTCCCGATGCCCGCTGGACGCCGCGGATACTTGATATTCTTGAAAAAGAAAAAGTGCCGGCGACTTTTTTTGTTGTAGGTATCCAGGCGGAAAAGAATATCCCGCTTATCCGGCGTATTTTCAAAAACGGGTACGAGATCGGCAATCATACTTTTACACATGGCAATGTGGCTAAAATGACCCCGAGGCGTGCGGGGCTTGAAATGAAACTGACCCGGCTGCTGATAGAAAGCGTTACCGGCCATTCCACGGTTTTATTCCGTGCACCTTATAATGCCGACTCGGAGCCTCATACCTATGAGGAGCTGGAACCTATAGCCCGCAGCCGCGAGCAGAACTATATTACCATAGGAGAAAGCATTGACCCTATGGACTGGGAACCGGGAGTAAGCGCAGATACCATAGTAAGCCGGACCATTCAATCCGTGGAAGAAAGGGGAGCCAGCATTATCCTGCTGCACGACGCCGGCGGCGATACAAGAGAAGAGACCATAAAAGCCCTGCCCCGTATCATCAGCTATTTTAAAAGCAAAGGATACCGGTTCACCAGCATTGCCAGCCTGATGGGCAAAACAAGAGATGATGTGATGCCGCCGGTGCCCCCGAGCAGAGACGCATGGCTGATCAACCTCAATTTTTTCCTGGCAGAGGCTACCTACTGGGCTGGCCAGGTGATCTTTTCTCTTTTTCTGGTGGGCATAGCCCTGTCAGTAGGCAGGATGATCGCCGTTGGCATCATTGCCTATGTGCAAAAGGAAAAAGAGCAGCGGTCCGCTCCTGCCATCGGCTTCCTGCAAAATATTGCCGCTCCTGCGGTGTCTGTGATCGTTCCCGCTTTTAATGAAGAGGTAAATGCCGTAAGAACGGTTTCCAGCCTGCTCAACCAGGATTATCCTTCACTTGATATCATATTCGTAGACGACGGATCATCTGACAAAACATTTGAAAAAGTATCGGCAGCTTTTGCCGGCAACCCGAAAGTAAAAGTGCTTACCAAGACCAACGGAGGGAAGTCTTCCGCGCTCAACTATGGCATTACCCTCAGCACATCGCCCTTTGTAGTATGTATAGATGCAGACACCCAATTGAAAAAAGATGCGGTGTCGCAGCTCATGAAAAAGTTTTTCACCGATGGGAAACCCGATGCGACCACAGGCGCGGTGGCAGGGAATGTAAAAGTAGGCAATGAAGTGAATATGCTCACCCGCTGGCAGAGTATTGAATATATCACGGCACAGAATTTTGACCGGAGAGCCTTTGACCTGCTGAACTGCATTACCGTAGTGCCGGGAGCCATAGGCGCCTTCCGTAAACAGGCTGTTGTGGATGCAGGTATGTTTACTTCCGATACCCTTGCAGAGGATTGTGATCTTACCATACGGCTGCTACGGTTGGGTTATACGGTAAGAAATTGCACGGAAGCTGTTTCTTATACCGAAGCCCCCGAAACACTAAAGGGATTTTTAAAGCAGCGCTTCCGCTGGAGCTTTGGCGTGATGCAGACTTTCTGGAAGCACAGGGATGCATGCTTTAATAGCAGGTACAGGGCATTGGGAATGGTGGCCCTGCCCAATATACTGATCTACCAGATCATCCTGCCTTTCCTGGCGCCATTAGCCGATCTTGTGCTGATCGTAAGTCTCATTGCTGCAGGAATGCATATTTTACCCGCTGATATAGGTTCCATCCTGTTGTACTATTGCATCTTTATGCTGGTGGATATTGCCGGGGCCGCCATTGCCTTTTTATTTGAGAAAGCATCTTACGGCAAGCTGGGATGGATGATACCCCAACGCCTGGTATACAGGCAGCTTATGTATTACATTTTGCTTAAGTCTTTTGTAAAAGCCCTTAAGGGAGAGTTGCAGGGCTGGGGCAAACTAAAGAGAACGGGAAATGTAAGTAAAGCGGTTTCAGCAGTGTAGCATTTTGCCGGCAATACAGATAATGTTAATGTACTATTAACTATAAGGCTGTGAGATTGATTTTTTCATTAGGTTTGCTACCTCAATTTTTATGCATTGGCAGTAGAATCGCACAGGAGCAGCTTTTTTAAACGTATCAGGGGGCAAAAGGAATCGGACGACTCGGAAATGAGTTTTATTGATCACCTTGAAGCTCTTCGCTGGCATATTGTCCGTTCCGTTTTTGCTATTTTGATTTTCGCAGTCCTCATCTTTATTTATATTGACTGGATATATGATAATGTGATCATCGGGCCTACTCAGCCGGACTTTATTTCCTACCGGGTGCTTTGTTCTTTAAGCCATAAGCTGGGGATGGGGCAATCTTTGTGTATGCCGCCCATCAACATGAAACTGCAGGTAACTGAGGTCAGCGGCACTTTTATGTCCAGCATTTCCATTGCAGCAGTAGGCGGTATCATAGCGGCCTTCCCTTACCTGTGCTGGGAAGTATGGCGCTTTGTAAAGCCTGCCTTAAAAGAGCAGGAGCTGAAGCATACAAGAGGGATCATTTTCTGGGTTTCTTTTTTCTTTTTTATCGGAGCCGCTTTCGGGTATTTTATGCTGGCTCCCTTTACTTTTAACTTCCTGTATAATTACACTTTAGGTACACGGCAGATGCTCGACTATAAGCCTATGCTAAGCGATTATCTTGATTCACTGATAGATATCACGCTGGGCTCGGGCATTGCGTTCGAACTGCCGATGGCCTCCTGGCTGTTGGCCCGCATAGGGCTGCTCACCGCCGGCTTTCTCAGGACGTACCGGAAATATGCTTATGTGGCTTTGCTGGTAATAGCCGCTATCATCACTCCTTCGCCAGACTGGGGAAGCCAGATGGTTGTATGCGTGCCGCTAATCCTCCTGTACGAGATCAGCGTAATTATCGCTGCCCGTGTAAATAAATCTGCCGACAGGAAATGGGAAGAGTGGAGTTAGCATGCTGATGATCATTTTTCAGCCCCGGATTTTACATAAAATAAACGGATAATATTCGTATTTTTCGAAAAATATAATGTTTATTGCTGCTTTATGTGAAAAAAAAGCATTATTATGTAGTGTATTTTAAAAAATCAGCATCAAATGTCAACGAAATTGAACTTAGACAAATTAGATCTGCAGATAATTTCGGCGATGATGGATGACGCTGGGATCTCTTACGCCGACCTGGGAAAGAACCTGTCTGTATCCGGCGGGACTATTCACGTAAGGATCAAAAAGCTGCAGGAAAGCGGCATTGTGAAAGGCACAAGATTGAACGTTGAGCTTAAGGAACTTGGTTATGACATCACTGCGTTTGTTGGCATCTATCTTGAAAAAAGCTCCCTGTACGACACTGTTGCCAAAGAACTGAAGAGAATACCTGAGATCGTAAGGCTCAACTATACCACGGGCAATTACAGCATGTTCATAGAAATAGTATGCCGCGATATTGCGCAGCTCCGGCATGTGCTGCATGATGAGCTTCAAAAGATCAAAGGCATTGAACGCACCGAAACGCTCATTTCCCTCGAAGAAGGATTTAACCGCAATGTGCAGGTAGCGCCTTAGCGAGAAGAAAGTGGTAAGTGATAGGAATGTAAGAGGCACAACCTGATAACCGACATTTGTTAGCTGTGACACCTGAAGCCTGTTTACAGCTTTCCCCTTACGTCAAGCGCATCGCGCAGCCCGTTGCCCAAAAGATTAAAGGCTAATACAAGTATCATGATGCAGATACCCGGGGCTACGGCTAAAAGCGGGTTATGCGTAATGATAAAGTTATAATTCTCCTTGATCATCAGTCCCCAGCTCGGCTGCGGCGGCTGAACACCCACGCCGAGAAAGCTCAGCCCGGCTTCAATAACGATGGCGCTTGCAAAATTAGAGGCGGCTATTACCATCACCGGGCCCAGTACATTTGGAAGAACGTGGCGGATAATGATCCTGGCATTGGTATAGCCAAGTGCCCTTGCCGCCTCAATATATTGTAATTCTCTTATGCTGAATACCTGCGTTCGTATTACCCTTGCCACATTCACCCAAAGCGTAAGCCCCACAGCTATAAATACCTGCAGAAAGCCTTTGCCCAGCGCCATCGTGATGGCAAAGACCAGCAATAGTGTAGGGATGCTCCATACTACATTGATGAACCACATAATGACCTTATCCGGAGTGCCGCCAAAATAACCTGCCACCAGCCCGAGGGTAATGCCAATGGTCAAAGAAATAATTACTGCTATCAGCCCAACGGCAAGGCTCACACGAACGCCTATAATAAGGCGGCTTACAATATCCCGCCCAAACTTATCTGTCCCGAGCCAGAAGGTTTTTTGTACTATCGGGTTGTGCGATTCAGCCTGTATGTTGCTCAGGAGATAGCCCTGCCGTTCAGTAATGCCGTCATCAACATATTTTTCCACAATAATACTGTCCTGCTTTACCTGCCACGATTGTACCGGTAAATAAATGAAGCTGTCCTCCCGGCCGTTCATCAGCCTGTCAAACCAGCCCGACGGGTTTACTTTTTTTTCTTTGGGCAAAAGGAGGAACTGCATGGTAAGCCCCGGCTTTTTTCCCCCTATCTCAAGAATGATCCGGTTGGCGTCAGGGGAATGATCGGGTGCAATATAATAAGCCATTACCCCGGTGGCGCACGCAACAGCAATAATAATAAGCCCGAAAACAGCACCACTGTTCCTGGCCAGCCTTTTCCGGAAAGAATACCAAAAGGAATGCGATTCATATTGCACGGGCTGTAAAATACAACTTGAAACAGGAAAGAACAAAAACGGGCTTACCTGGTGCTGTGCCAAACCGGTAAACGGAGGTAAGTGATAAGGTTACCTGGTAGGTGCAAGGCATGTTTTATGCCTGCAGCGTTCACGTTTCACCTCTCACGTCTGACCTTTCGCCTATTCACTATTCACCTTAATGACATGGTGCTGCTCCCCGTCTTCTACCTTCCATTTTGCATATTCCTCTTTATAGTCGAATTTCCAGCGGTTGTGACTCCAGAGATATACTTCCGGCTGCCTGCGGATCACTTCTTCCAGGTAACGCACATACTGCAGTGTCAGCTCTCCGTCTTTCATATCCCGGGGATTGAGAGACGCCAACTTTGTTTCAACAATATAATGCCCTCTCTTCGGCTTGTAGAACCTTGCAAACAACACAGGTATATTATTAAACCTTGCATTCTTTTCGGGACCGCTTACAAAAGGGGTCATCTTCCCAAAAAAGTTTATCCAGTAAGACCTGTCGGGTTTTCCGGGGTTTTGATCTGCCACCAGCGCCAGCAGGTATTGTGTATTCCGGTATGGCATCATCGCTTCTCTCATACGGGTTGCCGGAAGCAGCCTGCTGCCCATGCGCTCCCTGAAATGCTTAAACAACCTGTCCACCAGCTTACTGCCTATCGGCATATATACTACCAAAAACGGGTACGGAAGCTCCCTGGTAACCCTTACATTCACCCATTCCCAGTTGAAGTTATGGCCCAGCATCACCTGGCAGCTTTTACCAGTGGCATACAGTTCCCTGAAAATAGACGGATCGAACTGCACTCTTTTACGAAGATTTTTTTCCGGCATGGAAAGCAGCTTGATAGCTTCAAGAAAATTGTCGGTAAAGTTCCTGTAAAATTTTTTGATGATCTTTTCCTTCTCCGCCCGGGTTTTTTCGGGAAATGCAATGCCGAGATTTTTCATCAGCACCCCTTTCCTGTAGCGGACGATATAGGTGAGAAAGAAGCTGATAACATCGGACAGCCGGTATATTACCCATAATGGCAAAAAAGAAAACAGGTATAAGAGCCCCAGCATTATATAATACATCCCGCAAAGATAAACGGATACTGCAGACGGGGGCGCATTGCCTCTCCGAAATCAGCCGGGAGGCCCCTTTCAGATTTTCACCTCTAAAACAGGACTCCGGCATTTATTATTAATACTCCAAATTTTGACCCGGTAAACAGACAAGCATCATAACCTCCTCATTGTGCAAATAATGTAATAAGGATTGAACTGATAAGTAGATTTTTTTATTTATTTTGCTAAATATTTTAGTATTTTGGCAAAAAATCGTACTTTTAAAACGGATATAATTACAGACAGGATTAAATAATTAACAGCTATGCAGTTGCAATGGATTCAAAACAGGATTTACAATATACGGGGGCACAAGGCGATGCTTGACGCCGACCTTGCAGCATTGTATGAGATTGAGACCAAATACCTGAAACGTGCGGTAAGGCATAATGTCAAAAGATTTCCGCCGGATTTCATGTTTGAATTAACTACAGATGAATTGGATAGTTTGAGGTGCAGTTTAAGCACCTCAAACCCGAGGGGAGGCAACCGCTACCTGCCGTTCGCATTTACGGAGCAGGGTGTTGCCATGCTCAGCAGCGTACTGCATTCCGATAAGGCGATACAAATGAACATTGCGATCATGAGAGCTTTTGTGGAAGCGCGCCGGCTGCTGCTGGATCATATAGCGCTGGAGCAGCAGTTGAATACATTGCAAGCGCAGATCGCCGGTCACGATGACCGGCTTACAGCGTTATTTGCAGCGCTTGGCAACCTGCTCGAAGAAAGGCGGGAGGAAAAAAGCTGGGAGGAAAGAGAAAGGATCGGATTCAAAATGCTGCATTGCTAGCCCTGAGGGAAGAGGAATAAATTAAACTGCCGGGAAATATGCTTCCCGGCAGTTGATATATGTATTGTGGAATGAAAAGAATTACTTAACGGCGTTAAATATATACGTAGCTACAACAGAAGGTTGCTGTTCATCCTCGATTACAGTTTTCTCAACCTTCAGCGTTGAATTGTTAAGCTCAGCTATTTTATAATAAACATTATAGTTGATATCATCACCGCTACCGTTATAGAATACCAAGGCATCAGTAGCATCCGGGTGCCATTTCCAGTTTTGTGCCTGCCAGTCTTCGCCATTGTTATTTGTCATCAACGCAATACCCACCGGTGTGAATGTAAATTGTATACTGCCTGCTTCGGCTTCCTGTTCTTCATAATATGCTGCACCATCTTCGTCTTCGGTCATTACCCAAGTTTTCAACAAAGGCTTCTGGTCGTTAGTAACAGTAATACCAGCAATTTTTCCGGCTTTAACGTTAACGGGTATTTCATCGTCATATACGCAATCAAAGCTTATAGAATCGCCCGTAATTTGTATGTTAGTCGCAGGCCCAAAGCCTTTGAAGTCAAAGGAAGTGCTGTCGGCAACGCTTAATTTTCCGTAATAAGTTTCATAATAATTGAATATCAGTATGTAAGAACTGTCTTCAAAGAATGAAACAGAAGTTACATGAGGCATCTGCAGGCTCTTGTGAGAAGCACCGGACGATGATGCAACCCTGCCAACGGGCTCCAGTGTTGCGTCCCAGCGGCCCTGTACTTTTTCAAAAAGTGTAGGCTCCGGGGGGGTAGGCGTGGGTGTATCCTCTTTTTTACAGGAAAAGAAAACAACCGCGGAAAGAACAACCGCCAGATACCTGGATTTAGAAATAATGCTCATGAGAATAAAATTTAGGTTTACAGATTAATAGAAGCTCACGGTAATGACTATGCGCAGCATATATCACAGCAAAGAGCAGGCTTCTAACGGGAAGCCGTACCTGAAATTGTATCCGGCTTCAAATCTTAGGGTATTCGCGAAAAGGAGTAAGGGTATTGACCGGCGATGGTAAGTAGTTATACTAAGGACACAGGAAAAAATGTTCTGCATATATAAAGTAAAACAGCCACAGCCCCGTCTTCAATATAAACAGTTTCTGAACAATTAAAACAAATAATTATGAAACGGGGAATTATCAAACCTGTGCTGGCAGGTATATTATTGGGAGCAGCGCTATTCTTTATGCCTTTTTTTGTATTGCGTGTAACAGTTTTTTTATTGATCACCGGTATAATGTTCAGCCTCTTTGCAGGACGCCGCAGGTTTGCAGAAAGGCGTACCGCATTTGCTGATCATATCAGGAATATGAGCGAGGAAGAATACAACCGGTTTAAAGCTGATCTTTCATCAGGCTGCCGGGGTAGGTCTTCATCGTCTTCTTCAACAGAAAAATAGTATAATATGCAATGGAAATACAGAATACTAACGGTATTTATCGCAGCAGCCATTACTTTCGGCAGCCTGCTTATCTTTTTAGGTCCACAGCGATTTAAAAAGAGCATACACCCATATCCCGGCAGACATAATTGTGCACAGCGCGATGCGCCGGAGAAAACAAACAACCATAATGTGTTTAGTATACGATTTTGATAAACAAAGTATAATGAACGTCATAAATGTTTTCGGACAATTCTTGTTAATTATGGGTTTGCTTTGCTAATTTTTTGAAATAACCTTTCAAGCATCCCCGCTATTCCTGAAGAGCATTAAAATACCGGCTATGCGTTTCATCCATTCCTGTCTTTTTTCATAGTCTCTCAATTGGATTTAATCCCGATACTTAAGCTGACAAAGATAATAGCTATAATCTGTCTTCTTTTTTAAAAAGCAGTTATCTGAACGTGATAAAGGATCTATCTGCACTTCCTTATCTTTCTTTGGCAGGAGTCGCCCGGCAATAAAGCACCATTAACGCCCCTTCCCCTCTTCTGTTTAGACTCGCCCGGCCTGCAATCTTACAATTATAGCTCATCATATCATACTCAACTTCGGAAAAAAGGGAAATAGTTTAAATATTCCTTTATACCTGAGGAGTATTACATTTGGTATGTACAATTGGATTTAGGGTAATCACTTGAACCAATTTGTATAACTAATCCCTTTATACACATCTTGGTATATGAAAAGCATATTTAACCTATCATCAGAAAATGGAGAAACATTTGTGTTCCATGAAGGCCTGCCGGATAACTATACTGGGCCGGTATTAGCGGGAGCTGTTTGTTATTCGGCTCAATCACAACATTCGGAATTGGTGCTTCAGGAACTATGTGGAGAAGAATATGGCATAAGATTTATTATTGGGAAATTTTTGCGAAGATTTTATGTAAAAGGCTGGGTACATACCGAGGGCTTGTATAGTAACCTTATGCTTAAGGATAGTATACGGAAAAAGATGCTAAGTCTCGGAGAAACCCATTTAAGAGAAGGACAATACTGTTGTTTTTATGCACATCCCTCAGATTGCAGTTCTTTTTTTGAAGATGGCGAAGAATTCCACATGGTAGATTTGTTTTACTCGCCTCTTTTATTGGAAGAACTGATCCCCTTTTTCCCGGAGTTAAAATCAGTTATTGGCACCAATCCTGCCATGTTAATTACCCCAAAGCCATTTTGGCTACCAATTACCATGAAGGAAATAACCAATCAGCTTTTATATTGTCCTTATGATGAAACTAGCAGGCAGTTCTACTTCGACCTAAAAGTCAGGGAATTATTATACTACATGCTTCAAAGTGTTTTCAGGCAGGATACGAATAAATTATCCTTTACTCCCTGGGAAGCAGAACGTATTCACGAGGCCAGAAAAATATTGCTGGAACATATTGCCAGTAAACCTCCTTCCATAAAAAAGCTGGCGAGGCTCGTAGCGCTTAATGAGTACAAGCTTAAAAGAGGATTTCGCCAATACTTTAATACCAGTATTGGACAATGGATGCAGGAGCAAAAGCTTCAATATAGTCGTGAACTTATATTAAACACAAATAAACCTATAAAAGAAATAAGCAACCTTGTAGGTTATCCGCTTACAACAAACTTTATTACAGCTTTCAGAAAGCATTTTGGTATTACACCCGGAGACCTGAGACGAAAATAATCCCGATTGCAAAACTTTCAGCTCTACTTGCAAACACTATTTTGAAAAAAAAGTCTATTTCATAATTGATCTTTGGAGCATAAAGTTTGCAATATGAGAAAATTCACCCTGAATATAATCTTGTCGGAACTCTGCACGTCTCTTATGGTTTTGCTGTTTACTTATGCAGGTGCCAGCAAACTGCTTCAACAGGATATTTTTCGCATTCAACTTATTAATGTCCCTTTAATAAAAAAACAACGGGATGTTTTCGCTTTGACACTTCCAATATTTGAATTGCTTCTTGCCGGTTTAATGATTGTTAAGCACACAAGAGTGGCTGGTCTGGTAGCTTCTTTGATAACACTATGCGTTTTTATTGCTTACCTTTCAATAAGTGTACTAACCAATTCAAATCTTCCCTGCCACTGTGGAGGCGTAATAAATTCACTTTCATGGAAGCAACATATTTTTTTCGATCTATTTTTTATAGTGGTTGCTGTTTTGGGCCTCTGTGCGCAACGATCAGTTAATCTGTCTACAAAATATTCTGGCCGGAATAATTCCTATCAATAAAATCAAAACAAAATGAAAAAAACAAAATTATCTGTATTTGCAGTAGCTGCTGCAATTATCGCCTTTACTGCGTCCGCCTTTACTGCGGGAATCACTACACACAAAAGCATTGACCCTACATTACACTGGTTCAGTGATCCGACCGGCACTTATCTTGGACCGGCTACCAAGTCCACAATGGAAGCGGGACAGTGTAGTGGCACGGGTAAATCATGTGCCAAAGGATATTCACAGATCTCAGGCGAAGAAGGCGAAGAACAACCTGTCGGCAGCCCGACAGAAATAATTCAAAAAAGCTAACCTACGCTAAAAACCAGGAAAGTAGGCTGTTCACAAGCAGCTTACTTTCTAAAATTATCCCCTACTTGCAAAACCCCTATGGTCTGTCAAAAAGCCCTACAACCTGCATAAGTTTTTTTTCCAGGCGAACCTCAAAACCAAATGTTCTGATAAATTTATTAAACTTGCCTAAGTCCCCATATGGAACAGGAATTTCAAAATCAAGCTTTCCACTGTATCCGGATTCATCAATAATCGGTTTCTTTAATAAATCTTCCAGTTGCTTCAATACAACATAATGAAATGATACATTCTTCATTTTTGTCCTATTCTTTTCAAATACCACTTCAGGCTTTGAAAGCCGTTCCTTTCTTTGGATGGGATTTTGGGGGACACGTTTAACAACATAGCAATCCATAGGAATGCTTATCAGCCGGCTTTCTATATCTAAATGCATATCCAGATCGCTCCTCATTTTATAGAGAAAGGCGGAATAAGATGTACCGCCTGCGAATAATTCATAACAAAAAATATTTTTCATTCCCACAAAGTCAGGCAACAGCTTTGTGCTATCCTTAAAAAAGGACATCACGATGGGATCGCCGTTCTTAAAATCACCTGAATACGCAACTTCGTACAAGGTTTTGACTGAAGAGTTGGTTACTCTTACCTGGATAGTACCTGAAGCACTATCAAGAAAAGGCATTCTATAGCCACCCCCTATTTCCGGTCGGTATCGTGAAAAATAAGAATAGAAAAGAAGATTTTTTTTATTTTCTTTAAATTCAATTCCTGCCAGTGGAATATCAAATCCGGAGTTACGATATTCAAGGTTATCCCGTTTATATGGTATATTTTCTAAAGCTTTTCCATTAATCAACAGGTTGATGTTTTGTGTTGTTAAATGCCCACCGCCTGTTATTGACCTGACTATTCCATTTGAATCTATCCATACCTGATGAGGTACAAGAACATTCGGGAACAGATGATTAAAAATAGTATCTTCTGTAGTATATGGAATTGAAATATCTTTTAAAAGCTGCTCTCCTAATACTTTATCAATCCTTTGTTTGCTTTCTTTGGACACAAGAATGATTTGAAGACGAGACTTAAACTTTGTCTGAACAGAATCAAACTTTTTGAAGGATGAATAGCTTTCGCTGCACCATGTGGACCAGAAAATCAGTATTACAGCTTTGCCTTTAAGGTCAGCCATATTGGCTTCTTTACCTGCATAGTTCTCAATTCCTTTGATTTTAACATTTGGGCACATTTCCCCTATAGCCACCTGCGCTTCCGAAGAAAAGGGAAGCACAATTAAAAGAATGATTGCCCGCATAAAACAATAAGAAAGAGGTCCATATTTCATTGCTAAGTATTTACAACGTTAGATGATAAATAACCATGTACTTACCTGTATATTCACTTCCGGATTATACCGTATGGTTCTAGCACTGCCCTTTCTGGGTATTGTGGTAAATTCCCGTATGCTGATCAGTAACCTTCGTTTTGAATTAAATGAGGATTAGAAAGAATTTCTGATTTAGGAATTGGGAAAAGCGTATCTGTAGGTTGCCAACCCGGTTTCATTATACTTAGCACTTCATTAGCCCTTTTGGTTCTTTTTAAGTCGAACCAGCGATGACCACATTCTACGAAAAGCTCATGTCGTCTCTCTGATTCGATAGCGTCAAAAACTTCCGCCCCTGTTAATCCTGATTCCAGATCAGGAAGGCCTGCCCGCTGTCTTATGATATTAAGATAATGAATGGAATTTTCTAAATCCCCCTTCTTTGCCATAGACTCAGCCATAATCAAATACATCTCCGCAAGACGCAACAATACATTGTATTCGGTTATTGGAGTTCCGGCGGTATTCGTCCTTTTTTTATATTTATAAGGAAAGAAGTATGTGGTACCGTTCACAATTTTGTTATTAATCCAACTGGAATACCTCAAATCAGCAGGCTCAAATGAATTTATCAATTCAGGTGTAATTGGATAAGCTGGCAAAGTTGTCGAAGAAGACGAGGGTATAAACTTAAACCCTTCTACTGTTGCCAAAGAGGCTGCAAAAACCATTAGCTGCCATATTGTTTCATTACTTGAAGAAATAAATGTTTCATTCAAATCCGTATTTAGAGAAAACAAGCCAGAATTAATCACGTATTGAGCGTTCCGGGCAGCCAATTCAAAATTCCCGTTATATAGATATACCCTGGCTAGTAGCGCAGAAGCTGCCATGTTATTAGCTCTTACTCTCCCTGCAGCAGGGTAGTCTGTAGTTAAATATTTTTTGCTTTCTTCAAGGTCTGATATTATCTGGCGATATACATCTTCTGAAGGTGTCCGCCCTGCAACAGAGCTGATATTATAGTCTGTTGAAATAATTAGCGGAATATCTCCAAAAATATTTATTAATAAGAAATTTAAATAAGCTCTTAAAAATGTCGCTTCCCCTATTAATTTGTTCTTTGTAGTTGCAGCAATGCCGGGAGACAGGGAGACACCTTCAATTACAGCATTTGTATGATAAATAAAGTTGTAGCCATATCTCCATAAATATTGGCTTACCGTTTCGTTAGTAGGTAATATTTCGTTATTACCAAATTCCATATCCTCTATTGCAGCAGAAGTATAGAGCAATTCGTCTGATGCTAATCCTGTGCTGATTGTAATAGCACCTGTTGATATGATCGGGATCCTCAACCCGAGGCTGCCCATGCGTGAATATATACCTGTCAGGGCCGCTGTAGCATTTTCTTCATTGTCAAATATTTTTTCAGATGTAATGCTTTCTATCGGTCCGTCAATCTCAATCAGTTTTTTACAACTGGTTAAAAGCAGGATATTTAATAATAATATAGATATAATACGGTTCATAAATGATGCATTTTAAAATGTCATTGAGAGTCCAAATTCTATTGTCCTGAGCGGGGAGACAGAATAAAAGTCCTGCGATTCAGGGTCAGTTCCCAGGTACCGGGATAATGTGAGAAAATTCTGAGCTGCACAAAATATCTTTAAAGCGCCCAGCTTCAGGCAGTCTGTAAATTTTCCTGTCAAAGAGTAGGAAACAGATACATTTTTCAGCCTCACAAATGAAGCATCACCATATACGCCATCAGACATTGAAAAAAATGGAGTCTGCTCATATGCTGCTGAAGCAGGAGTTGCTGTTACCTGTTGAACTGAAGTAATGTCGCCAGCTTTTTGCCATCGGTTTAGCAGATATGTGGGCTGGTTATTCATTGTTCCCGGAATTATCCTCTGATCCTGATAAATAGAGTAAAGCAGGGTTTGACCAGTCTGCCTTCTGAATTCGAAGAGAACACTAACCCGCACCTTTTTGTAAGTGAGCTCGCTTGATAAACCTCCGTAGTATCTAATCAGATTGTCTCTCCCGACAACATAATCTCCACTGTATCCTTCTGATATAATATTATCTTTATTTACATCTAAAAAAGAGAATACTCCTGTGGCAGGATCTACACCAAGCGACTTAATTTTATAAATAACATCTAATGCCTTTTTTTCGACATACACAGACGCATAGCTTGATGATTCAATGCCAGGAAAAGATACAAGCTTATTTCGTGGGACAGACAGGTTAAAATTAACGCTCCAGTTAACTGACTTACTTTTTATGATTTTACTATTTAACTCCAGCTCAATGCCGGTATTATGAACGATAGCAGGAAAATTCCGAATGATAGATGTGAACCCTGTTTGAGTAGGTAAAATGTAAGAAACGAGCTGATTATCACTACGATTTTTGAAATAGGTTGCAGATAGGAAGATTCTATCTTCAATAAAACCAAGGTCCACCGATATTTCCAGTTTTTTATTCTTTTCCCAACTATATGTGTTGTTAAAGATTCCTGTTGGATATAGTCCAGCCCTCCCCTGATAAGAATAGTTAACAGATTCCCAGCTATCCAAGTATTTATAATTACCAATCTGATCATTTCCGGTTAAGCCATAGCTTGCTCTAAGTTTACCAAAGCTTACTACCTTGTTCAATCCTTCAGAAAATTGTTCATTAGTAAAAATCCAGGCAGCGCCGACCGATCCAAAATTTGAAAACTGTTTGGAAGGGCCAAATCTACTGGACCCGTCTCTCCGTGCAGAGAGGCTCAGGAGATATTTGTTGGACCGGTTATTGGTAATCCGGACAAATGCTCCAAGATATTTATAATCCGAAAATGAATTATACGCTCTTATCGTTGGGGCTGCTGCCAAAGATCCAAGCAGATCATCGCTTGTATACCCTTCCGCATTTGTGTAGGATGATGATTGCTTATTTTCCTGCCAGGATGCACCGGCGAGTACTGTCATTTTATTTTTTAAAAATTGGGTATTATACTCCACCTGAGGCTCTATAATCCAACTTTGTATTTGATTCTTACCTATGCCGGCATTGCCTGTTGGGTTATTATTGGGGTTTTGAATAGCAATAGGCATGCTGCTGTTATCTGAGAGGTGTATTGAGTTGTATCCTGCATTTAGCTTTATTCCGATAGATTCATAAAGCTGATAGCGGATGGAAATATTGTTGATTATATTTTGTGTGCTGGCTGTATAGGCACTTCTAAGAAAAGCGTATGGATTTGAATTAAACTGAATACCTGCGGACTCCCAGAGAAGCGCCTCATTACTATCAATCAACGCAGGCATATTCGGTATCATGTTTACAAAGCTTGATCCGCCTACCGTAATCAGATTGTTTTGATCAAAGGAAGAAATATTTCTAAACTCAAGCTGCAGACGTCTATTTGCGGAAGTGTGACTAATGCTGCTATTTATACCGGCCCTTTTGTAATGTAAACCTGTGGGGAAAACCGTAGTCTCGCGGTGTATGGTTCCGTTAATTAAAAACTGTGTTTGCTCACTACCTCCTGAAACAGAAATCATCGCGTTGGTATTTCTTGCAGTATTGCCAATGAATTTTTTCTGCCAGTTGGTATTAATTGCTGTATCCCATATTAACAGGTCGGGAGCGAAGCCCGGGTCTGTCGGGTCAGTGCTCGGTGTTATACCATCATTTTTAAAAGCCTCCTTCCTCATAGCCAGATATTTCTTTGTATCCATCATCTCTGCATATTTTGTCACCTTACTAAACCCGGCATTAACAGAGAAATTTATTTGAGTCTTTCCTTCCTTGCCTTTTTTGGTAGTAATAAGAATTACTCCGTTGGCGCCGCGGCTTCCGTATATGGCTGTAGCGTCTGCATCTTTTAAAATTTCTATGCTCTCAATGGTTGAGGGGTCAATACTTGCAAATGGACTTATACCCTTTCCATTTTGGACGTCTAATATTGATGAAAGTACATTTATGCCCGTATTATTCGGTGCATATGGAATGCCATCAATGATAAAAAGAGGCTCAGAGCCCTGGTCAATGGAGTTTTGCCCGCGGATACGAATATTAAAAGAGGCTCCCGGCAGCCCATTAGATTGAGAAAGGACCAATCCCGGCACTCTTCCGTATAAAGCACCTAATGGATTTGTGACCGGCTGGTCTTTTATTTGTTGAGAAGCAATTTTTGATACATTGCCCGTGGTGAGTCTTTTCGAGGTTTTTCCATAAGCTATTATAATAGCTTCATCTAAGTTCCCTTCTGCAATTTTCAACCGTATTATAATATTATTCCTTCCTTCAACAGGGATCTCCAGTTTATTATACCCTATACAGGTTATAATTAAAACATCCCCGGAAGGAATACCCGTTATTTTATAGTTACCGTTTTTGGACGATAAAGTTATTTTCCCCGTAAGTTTTGAGGCTATAGTAACCCCCTCCAATACCTCGCCTGTTTCGCTTAAAATTATCCCCTGTATGTGCAGAGTATCCTTAGAGGAAACTGCTTTTTTCTCCCTGTCCAGTACAACCACATATTTGTCTTCAATGGTATACCACAAAGGCTGATTGGCAAAGCATTTGTCCAGCACATCTTTTATAGATGCATCTTTTAGCTGAACAGTAACCGGTCGTGTATTCTTAAGCTGGGCCCTTGTATAAATAAAAGAAAAACCGGTTTGTGATGTAATGTCCTTGAGAGCCTTCTCTAACGGTGTATTTTGTAATTCAAGTGTTATCGTTTGCCCATATCCCTTAGAGACAGCCTCCAGGCATATTAGCATCATAAACAGAAAAAGGGCTCTCATACTTAAGATGGTTAGGTACTTTCGGGTAAAAATGCGTATTTGCATACTTTTGCATTGTTGGGTTTATTAAATACAGTTGTTTGCGCAATTGATTTGGGTTGACCCAACATCCGCCGGAGGTGCTCGTAACACTTCCGGTTTTTATTGTGGTCAAGCTTTGGTTTTATTTAGCCGTCAGGGATATACATAAATGACATCATTTTCTGTTTTAAATTTTACATAACCGTTTAATTGTAACAGGTGAAGCAATTTCTCCAGTGGCTCACGCCTGTTTATGGTAGCATTAAATTGTTGCCTGATATTTCCCCGATAAACAATTTTAGCGTTGTACCATCTTGCCACCTGGCTCATTATCTTTTCAATAGGCGCATCATGAAATACAAACAATCCATCTTTCCAACCGGTGATCTCTTCAATATCAACATTCTCATTTGTATTTAACATATTACCCTGGATAGTTGCCTGCATACGGGGTGTTAATACCGCTTTATTTTTATCATTTTGCACAAGCACCTTTCCTTCTACAAGTGTTACCGCCTTTTCTTTTTCTTTGGGGTATGCCTGTACATTGAAGTGAGTGCCCAGTACCGTCACTGTGTCGCTATCTGCCATTACAACTTTAAAAGGGGCTTTGGTGTTATGAGCAACCTCAAAATATGCCTCGCCTGACAATTCTACTTTTCGCTCATTACCCTGGAAAGTTACCGGATAACGCAATATGCTTTCCGCATTCAGCCATACTTTTGTACTGTCATATAGTGTTACCTGAAACTGGCCGCCCACCGGGGTGGTGAGTATATGTATAGCTTCAATTTCTTTGTTTCCACTCCTCTGCCCGTATACCAAGATCTGATCATCTTGTTTTGCTATATTGAGCGCTTCAGCATTTGGCAGCACTCCGTTTTTTACATCGGTAAGATCAATAACGGATCCATCGGGTAACGTAAGCGTAGCCCTGTTGCCGCCCGGCTGCAGCACATGGGGTTTTGCTATTGGCAGATTGCTGTTTTGGGGGGAAGATGTATCAGCGGAACGCCATACTGCAATTATTCCCAATAATACAATCACCACGGCTGCAGCAGACATCCATGCCAATCCGATCTTCCCCCCTTTTGGTTTTTCAAACCGGCCCCCTTGTTGCAGTTCCCGGAAAATTCGTTCCGACTGTGCTTTTTCCATCATTTGCAGGTTAGCTTCAATATTCCGTTCGTCTGTAAGATCTTCAAACAGCTTCATGTTTCTGTCGTTCTCGTTTACCCAATCATCCAGCTCTTCATGCTCTGCAGGGCTGAGCGTGCTGCGGATATACCCGGCAATAAGGTAAGCCACGCGCTGGGCCTCCTTGTCCATATGGCTGAATGGATTGTTATTCATAATATTAAATTAGCGCATGCTTCTTATAATAAAGTATGCAAGTGGAGAAATGCCCTACAAAATTGAAAAGAAAATTTTTATCAGCGTATACCAGGCTCCAAAAGCAGCAGGGCGCAGGATTTTTTGCAGGGCTTTGATCCCTCTGAGCTTTTGGGTCTGAACGGTATGAGGGTGAAGATTCAGCTCCCGTGCTATTTCGCCGGTAGTTTTGCCTTCGAGGTAATACATTGTAATTACCTTTTTATTGCCAGGAGATAACTTTTCCAGTGCAGCGTAAAGCAAACGGTAGGTTTCAGCACGTACTAAAAAGCTAAATGGCGTATTATTATCAACAGCATCACTTATAAACCTATCAATGTGATTCAGTCTTCTGGCTGCTTTATAGCTATCTCTCCGCACAACAGTGTATAAATATGCCTTAATGCCTTCGTAGCTGTTAAACTTATAATGTTTTTGCCAGGTTTTTACAAATGCTTCAGAAGCTATTTCCTGGGCAAGCGGAAAATTCTTTACCCATTGATTGGCATAGATTGTGAGAGCAGGGTGCAGTTCGCTAAAATAATGGGCAAGAGCCTGCTCATCGCCCCGACTAAAAGCAATGGCATAATTATCCGGGTGGTAATGTGCCTCTTGCATACATAAAGTATAAAAGTGAATTTGAGTCCTGGAGATATAAACTATAAAAGGAATAGCGTGGAACCCCACTTACCGTCCTGAGGCCCTCGGAGAGCCTGACCACGAATAAGGGAGCCCACGCCAAAACGTGAGCCCTTGCTTATCATCCCGTGGTCTTTGAAATTTCCGAGGTTTCAAGACGAGACTCAAAGCGAAAGCTTCAAAATAAGTTATCCTATATGAAGGGTTCGCAAATTTCCATACGCAATATACAATATTCCCTTATATATAACTAAGGATGAACTTTATGAAGATTAACTTCCTTGCGCATTAATAAATGCCCAAGAAGAACCTTAAAAGTAAAATTGATTGGTTCATTATCAACCAGGTGAAACAACTGAGGGTTAGCTTAAATCTGGAACAGGATGATATAGCTATTCATCTCAATGTTTCAAATGGTTTTATTGGGCAGATAGAAAGCCCGAATTTCAGGGCGAAGTACAATAACAAGCACCTTAATGAGCTGGCGAAGCTATTCAGGTGCTCACCGAAAGATTTTTTTCCGGACAAGCCCCTGTAGAGGCTCTGCAGTAAAGACGGTATAATTCATTTATTTCTTTTCCGGCGATGAAAGCACTACCGATGCTTCAGTAGTCAGCACCCGGAAGGTAAAGCTTTCCTGCAGGTAGAGCTGCACGGAAGTTCCGGAATGGCTGGTATAGCCGATAGAAATATCCTGGCCGAGGTCCAGCTCAAAATCTCCGCCGCGGGCAGAAAGCACAAAACCTCCGCTGATGGCCGGCGCCCAGATAATTTCTTCTTCAACAAGCCGGTGAATATGCTGCAGCACCGGATACCCTTCGTCGCTGCCGCCGGTGGCGAGCGTATAAGCATCTGCTCCCAGCACTAACACATAAGGGCCGTTAACCCCGGCAAGCCGCAGCCGGCTTACTGCCTGTGCAATAACGCCGGGATAATGCCGCACGCTGGAAGGAAGCGCCAACGCTTCATTGCCGCTCTCCTGTTGTATGCCCCGGATGCCTGCCGCCTCATAGCCTTCAAACACGGCACGGTCTTCTGCAAAAGCAATTTTTCTCGCCGCATCTTTCAAAGGCCCCCAGTCGGAATCTGCAGCGCCCCGTTCCACATCGTCAATAGCCTGCCTGGGCAGCTCAAATGGTATGCGAAGTTCCACCAATGCTCTCACTTCGCGTTGTACTGCCTGGATCCCCTCACCTGGTGATTGTATTTTATTTGTATGCCCTGTGCCAATGGCTGCAAGGTCAAGACCTTTCGGACCTGTTACGTCCACTATGCGACGCGCTCCCATGTGGCGTTTAAGAGTACGGGCAGCTTCTTCTTCAATCTGGGCCCAGGCCGCGTCAGAGATGGGGGCAAGCCCCCGGTAAAGATTATTCATATCATTTTCCTTTTTTTAGTGAACCTATATGCAATGAGCCATCGCCTGGCGCTGATGCTTTATCATCATTATCATTTCCCTTATCATCAGTGCTGCTTTCTCCCAACGGCTGCAATCCTGATCCGATATTATCCAGGAAAGTAGCCGATGGCACAAAAAACAAGGTGCCGGTCCTGGCCGTGCTGAAATCCAGCAACCTGTCGTAGTTGCCCGGCGGGGAGCCAATGAACATATTATTGAGCATTTTCTTCACCGTGCTGAAGGTGCTGGCATAGGCAATGAAATAAGTGCCCATTTCATTGGAAGACATATTACCGAAAGGCATATTATCACGAACGATTTTAAGATCATCTCCAACATTAGCCAGAGCGCTATGCGAGTTGGCAGGCTTTATATCGTCCGGCATTTCTACGTCATTCCATTTATGCCTGCCGAATACTTTTTCCTGCTCTTCCACAGGCAGCGCGTTAAAGGCGCTCAGATCATGGATGTACTTTTGCACAAAGAGATAGCTCCCGCCTTTATAAACAGGATCTTCATCACCAACCAGCCCAAAATAGGCCCGCTCGTCGCCCTGCGGGTTCTCTGTTCCGTCAACAAAGCCCAGGATAGAGCGTCCGTCCCAATACCTGAAACCATGCACTTCTTCAATGCTTGTTGCCACCGGTTGCAAAATGGAACTGATGGCCGCAGCCATATCATAACATATACTGCTGCCTTCCCCCCTGAGATGAAAATGCAGATCTCCCCCGGTGGAAACCGCAGTATGCTTTGCACCAACAACAGGAACAAAATTTTCCAACTCTTTAGGAAGGGGGGAAGGAAGCCCAAGGCGATGCCAGGCATTATACCCGATGCCCATCACACAGCTGGCTCCTGAATCCGGGAAGCGGATATTGCCAGAATGATTGAGATTGATGACCAGCGCACAAACTTTTTGAAAGACAGCGATAACGTCTGTATCCTTTTTAAATTCCCATACCATAAATATGGTATTATTGCCATGATAGTCCAATACATTCTGTGGCTCGGGATTCATATAAAGTGAAGTATGGTTAAAAGCTTACGGCAGGTCTTTCTTTCACAAGAAAAGCGCCGCTGCAAAATACTTAATATAAAAAGCAAAGGCTGCCTGGCTGGCAACCTTTGCGGTAAAAAATTATGCTCATTTACGCCTTTTCAAATCTTTCACCAACTTTTTTCCAATCTATTATATTCCATATTGCTGCCAGGTAATCGGGGCGCTTATTCTGGTATTTCAGGTAATAGGCATGCTCCCATACATCCACACCCAGCAAAGGAGTACCTTTTGCTTCGGCAACATCCATCAACGGGTTGTCCTGGTTGGGAGTGCTGGTTACTTCCAGCTTCCCATCTTTTACTATCAGCCATGCCCAGCCGCTGCCAAAGCGTGTTGCTCCCGCAGCATTGAATTTGGTCTTGAACTCCTCAAAGCTGCCGAAAGTGCTGTTGATGGCATCTGCCAGTTTTCCTGAAGGGGTACCGCCGCCGTTTTTAGAGAGCGACTCCCAGAAGAAAGTGTGGTTCCAGTGTCCGCCACCGTTATTACGTACAGCCGGGCTGATGCTTCCTGCTGCTTTCACTAATTCTTCAAGTGATTTATTTTCATTGGGTGTTCCTGCAATAGCCTTGTTCAGGTTATCTACATAAGCCTGGTGATGTTTGTCATGGTGGATCTGCATGGTCAAAGTATCAATGTGAGGTTCCAGCGCGTCATACGCATACGGCAAAGCCGGTAATGTAAAAGCCATAATCTATAATTTAAAATGTGAGAATAATATGTTATCTGAGGTGTACAGACAACAAATTTACAGAAGATATATCATTCCTCTTTTCTATTTCAAATTTGTTTGTTTTATACAATCAAAAATCCCTATTTTTGCCGCCCTTATTCCTCCTTAGCTCAGTTGGTTAGAGCATCTGACTGTTAATCAGAGGGTCTCAGGTTCAAGTCCTGAAGGGGGAGCTGAAAATCAAGCAGTTACATATTAAAATGTAGCTGCTTTTTTCATTTGAGGCATGTTGATTTTTGTGGAAAATTTTTTGATTTTTAAGGAGCCAAATACGTGCCTTTCGGCACCAAATCAATCCTGTTATGGTTCGTATGGTGCTTCCTTAATATTGCCTTGATAATAGGCTGCTATAATTGAAAACTGTTTGTCTGTTAAAAGCATTGTGTGCAAGTCATTGCCTCCATACAATAAATAAAACTGCTCATCGCTATTTTTAGCTTTTAATATTTCGTTTACTTTCTTAAAGAAATTTCTTGGCGCTGTATCCCAAAATATATTGTTGTCCAGATCCTTTTGAGTATAAAGTTGTATTGTGTCACCATTAATTAAAACATCAAATGAATTTTCCTTGTCGTTTAGTTTTTGAGCAGATAACGAAATGCCTCTTTTCGCTAAAATTCTATTAAGTGTCGGAAGAAAAAAGTCAAAGCTAAATTCGGCCAGCTCCTCAGCATCAATGTGCGTAATCTTAAAGTTGTCACCATCGTAAATATCAAAAGAATCTATGAGGGTTGCTTTTAAACTATCAATCCTTTAACTGTCCGCGTATTTTAAGAAGCCATTGTCTATAAGTTCTGCTGCATAATTGCCTTTTTCCGGTTTCTGCACATTGTTGTTATTGGTTCCTTTATTCTGATTGCAACTGATCATAAATATTAAATAAATGAGTACTAATTGCTTCATTTTGTCTGTTTAGTTTTGATGACGACGGTTTGCAACCTGGCAAAGGAGGATATCTGAGCTCAAAAGTTCATGTAAAGCACAAATGTCTCTGCGAAGCACGTTGACTCACATTATAGTTTTTGCTTACGTTTTAATGTATTGGGAAGATGATCCGGATTGATCAACAAGCTGTTGACCAATTAATCCAACAGCCTGTTGGATTATTGTCTCAGTTTCTTAAATTAATTAAATTAACAACAACCTTTACCATCATTTCCATTTCTTCCGGTTTACTTTCAGCAATCATTAAGGTAAGGGCTACCAGGGCATTATCAGCGATCCGACGGGAGCCGTTTTCCTTATACAGCAATTTATTTTTTTCGAGGAACCATACAAATAAAAATGCAGCAATTCTTTTGTTACCATCACTAAAGGAGTGGTTTTTTATTACAAAGTACAACAGGTGAGCCGCTTTCTCCTCCACACTCCGGTACAGGTCTTCTCCCCCAAATGTCTGATAAATGGCAGCCAGTGACCCCCGGAAGGACTCGTCTTTTTCGTTGCCAAATAAAGAGCTGCCGCCAAATTTATCCCGCAGTCCGTTAATAGCAGCCATAGCTTCTTCATAACTGATCCGGAAGAACTCGTCTTTAGTTGTTTCCCTAATTTCCAAAACCTGGTGATCGTACTGATCTAACACATCCAGGGCGTAGGCATAATCGGTAATTACTTTAAGCAATCCGCTGGCCTGGTCTGAATTAAGGGGTTGGTTTTCGAGCACATTGCCCAGGAGTTTAACGGTTTGCTTTAACTGCTCCAGTTGCTGGCTTTGTTCTTTCAGCCGCTTTTCATTAACGGCATAACCTTTAATAAGGTATTCTTTCAGTACGGTATTGGCCCAGATACGAAATTGCGTACCGCGGTATGAGTTTATCCTGTAACCTACTGAAATGATCGTATCCAGATTATAGAACTCAACATCTCTGGACACGGTTCGTTTTCCCTCGGTTTGAACTGTTGCAAATTTTGCAACAGTTGAGGATTCATTTAATTCTCCGTTTTTATAAATATTCTTTAAGTGTCTGGAAACAACGGACTTATCCCTTTCAAACAGTTCGGATATCTGGTTGAGGTTTAGCCATAAGGTATCATTTTCAAGTTTTACATCAATAGCGGTTTGTCCATCCTGGGCCTGATAAATGACTATTTCTCCTGTTTTCATAGTTGAATTTAATGTGAATAACACTAACTGAAAAGATAATTTTAGCGGCTGTTAATCAGAGGATCTCAGGTTCAAGTCCTGAAGGGGAGCTTGATAATAAAGCAGTTATGAAATAAACTTTATAGCTGCTTTTTATTTGCCCCCAATCATAATAAATGCTATATGAAAATAGTGTAGTGTCTCAGTTTGAAATATGTTATTCCTTAAAGGAGAAAACCCTGAAAAAACAGGGGTTTTTATCTTAAACCTTATCCTATAAAAAATATAAATTTTAAAAAACCGCTTATTCGGCGGCTCGCGATTTTTTATAGTTACCTCTTTTTTTGGAAATCGGTTCAGGAACAAGGTTAACGATATCCTTAATGCTCATAAAATTTTTTATCAATCCCGCTGCGATTGCATAACCGTGGTTTTCGATTTTTTTGCTGAAACAGTTGGTCAAGCGGGTGAACCTGTGCGTGTGCATCCTCATTGTCAGGTTTTTGCCTTTCAACGTAGTTGGTAAAAATAAATTTTTTGTCTGGCTGGCTATAAATAACCGTCTTTTTTGAACCAGTGCATTCGACTTGGCTGTACTTCTTTTCATTACCGGAACAGATAGTTTCAGGGCCATATATCTTAACCAATTGGGAGAAGTCAATTTCTTCATCTGTTGGGAATGCTGCATCCACTGCCTCAATATACGCTTTCAGCCCCTCCGCTGTCAGCTATACCTTGCCTTTGATCCTGTCCACAACATTCTTCAAAAAAAATGTTGCTGTTTCTACTTCCTTATCGTCAAGCAACCAAGAAATTACCAGTTTAGTATCAGAGTCAATAGGGCTTATTATGAATCGTTTTTGCAGAATAATTATTTTTCGAAGCAAATTGGGTGTATGTTTACTTGCTCTGCAAATATTCTTTCCAAATTTGATTGATGTTTATTCTGTTTCTCTCAATAAATCGTTTACCACAAGATGCACATTTATAGCGTTGTGCCCCGATAATTTTACCATAGTTAAGGATGATTACTAAACCACAATAAAAGCAGTTTTTTATTCATTATTTTGATCTGCTACAAAGCAAAACCCACAAAGAGTTCTGTCCATTAGCCTAAAAATGATTTAAAACTGCAACACGACTGTTTGGTGTTGCAGTTGAATTTATTTAATAACCTGGGTTTTGTTTGATTACGCCATTTGATTCGTTAATGGCTTTGGTAGGTATAGGATATAGAACATATTCTGGCTTGGCAAACGGGGAACCGTCATCTATGGCCCGTTGCACATAAGTACCCCAACGGATCAAATCCTCTCTTCTCGATCCTTCGCACCATAGTTCAAAAAGCCGTTCATCCATCAATTTTGATCTGAACTGTTCTTTTGAAAGTCCGGCAGGAAATTGAGCCAGGCCTGCACGGGTTCTTACGGGCAATACATAATTATAGGCAGCCGCCGTAGCTCCATTCAGTTCGTTTTCGGCTTCGGCCATCAGCAACAGGGCATCGGCATATCTCCAGATTACAATATCGGTACCCTGGTCAGACCCGCCGGAGCCAGGATCTGGCCCGTATTTCATGGGCACGGCACCAATATGTCCGTTTGTTCTTGCATCTTTTATAGCAGTGTTGTTTGGTCCTGTCGGCCATTTGGCCAATAAGCGGGCCAGCCTTTTATCTGTTGAATCAAATTTGTCATAAGTTTTCCAGGGCATCCTGTATCCATTCCATTGTGCACTGATGCTAACTCCACCCGGGTCTACATAATCACCCGGCATACACATGGCCAGCCACCGGTTGATGTTATTTGATTTATCGGTGAGGCAGGATATAGCCAATAATATTTCCTGGCTATTGCCCTTGTTGGAATAGGCAAATACGTCAGCATAATTGGTCTGGAGGCTGTGTCCGTAAGTCATTAACTTTTGTCCGGTTGTCAACACATCGTTCCATCTTTTTTCATGTGCATACAATTTCATCAAACCCATCAATACGGCATCTTGGGTAAATCTGCCATAATCAGCCGCAGGTAAACTGGCACAAGTTTTTAAATCAGGTATAGCTTCTTTATAATCTTTTTCAATCTGAGCCACCATCCAGGTACTGGTAGGGCGTGGAATAGGCGCTGAATTGGCATTGGCTGCAATAGCCGGATCTACAATAATAGAAACCGGGCCATAAAAGTTATACAGTATCCATGAATAATGTGCACGCAATGCCTTTAGTTGGGCAATCAAATAGGCTTTCTGCTCACTGTTCATATTGATTTTGTTGATTTGATCAATGTTCGTCGTGATTTCCGTTACATAAGGCATCATATCATTATAGGCAATCTGCAGCTCATAATTGCGTTGGGTAGGGATGGTAAAATTCAACTGGTTAAAGCCCACCCAAATATCACCTCCCCAATTACAAACCATTTCATCTGTTTGTGCCGAAGTGGATGCCACCCAGCCTGCGTCAGCAGCGCCCCAACCGCCGCTCCATGCACCACGGTCATCTGCCAAACCTGTGTACATAGCCACCACCGCCAACTCTGCATCGGATCCATTTCTAAAAAATGACCCCGCTCCATATTGGGTTTTGGTTTCCTCAACCAATTTTTTTTCGCAGGAGCTGGACGCTACTGCAAAAAGCGCTGTGATAAGAATAACAATTTTATTTTTCGATTTCATTGTAATCATTTTAAATGGTTAGAAAAGTTTAGCATTAACACCTACTACAAATGATCTTACCATTGGATACACTCTTGCTGTATTCAATTCAGGATCCACTCCGCTGTATTTGGTGAATACATAAGGATTTTGAGAGGTAACATATACCCGGAGTGAAGTGAACAACTTTTGCTTCACTATGTTGCGGGGATCGAAAGTATATCCCAATGTAATATCCCTTATCCTGAGATAATTGGCATTTTCTACCCAAAAATCGGAGGCCTTGCCCTGACCGCTATAATTGCCGGTCAACACAGTAGGGTATTTGGCCGAAGTGTTGTCGTGCCGCCACAATTGTTGCGCAAGAGACAGGGTGTTTTGCCCTACGTTACCAATACTTCCCTGAATGGGGTTATTTGATGTATAGTCAGAATTGACTTTCTTTTGCAAAGCACCGTACGTATATAGGGTGAAATCGAAATTCCGATAGGTGAGTGTATTGTTGAACCCAAAATTATGAGTGGGTATGCCCAAATATAACAATGTCCGGTCTTCGTTGCCAATCTTGTCATTGCTCCCCTTGGTATAATTTCCATTGGCATCTACCCCCATTATGTCCTTTATGATTACTTCGCCGGGCAATATACCTGTCATGCCGGAAGGCACAGTTCCACCTTGATAGATGCCATTTGCCGAATAACCATATACACCATAAAATGCGCCGGTTGGGTCAATATATTTTTCAAGTACTTTTAAAGCCTGTGGATCTCTTTTAATCCAGTATTCATAATGATGGCCTATATTAAATGTTGTAGACCAGTTAAATCCTCCGGGGGCTTTGCTTATTACATTTTTTGTGGTAAGTGAAACTTCCCATCCACGGCTGCCAGAAGTGCCTGAGTTTATAAATACACTTGAAATGGGAAAGGCTGTTGGCAGGGGCACTTTTGCCAGCAACCCGGAGATGCGGCGGATATAATAATCAACCGAACCACTGATCCTGTTTTTTAGTAATTGAAAATCCACACCGAAATTAAGATCCCTTGCTGTTTCCCAGGTCAGGTTCGGGTTGGCCTGTTGTGATAATCCAACCCCGTAAATGGGAGCAGTATTTCCAAATACATAAGCATAATTTTTCCAAAAGCCACCATTATCATAATAGGCAAAAGCGCTACCGCCAATTTCACTATTACCAACGGTACCATAGCCTGCTCTAAGTTTCAGGAAATTAATTTTTGAAGAATTTTTCAAGAAGGCTTCTTCCGAAATTATCCATGCACCGGAAATGCTGGGGAAGGTTCCCCATTTTTTGTTGTCGGCAAAATGAGAAGCGCCGTCGCGGCGAACACTGCCGGTTAATACATAACGGTCTTTAAAGCTATAAATTACACGTCCAAAATACGATTTCCATACACGTGTAGGATCCGCACCGGTAGATACTGCAGGATTTGTACCGGAAGCAATATTATAAAAACTGAAATCATTGCCGAGGTGATTATTATAAACACCATTGTAAAAGTTATCCCGGTATTGATAAGAATGACCCAGCAAAGCGCTGATATTTCCATAAGCACCCATGGACTTATCATAGTTAAGGGTATATTCTACCAATTTGGAATTTAATTTATTATCATTTACAGAAGCTTCTCCCCCTACATTTCCTCCTTTAAGAAAAGTTGTGGGCAAAAAAGAATACCTGGAAGAAGTAGAATTATCCCAGCTAAAAGAGGCTTTTGCCGTTAACCCCTGTAAAATTCTTGCTTCCACAAATCCTGAAGCCAGGATTCTTGAATTAATGGTGTAATCGGTAATTTCTCTAAACGATAAAGGATTGGGTGCATTTTGATAAAGGGGGTTAAGGGTATAATTACCTGCATCGTCCTGAAGCGGTAAATTAGCGGGGTGATAAATGGCGGCTACAATCATACCAGCTCTTTCAAACTGCTGTGTAGGATCAACACTGGCATTGCTGGCTTTTGTACCGGAAGCAATGATATTGGCGCCCATTTTTATTCTGCGGCCAATGGCCTGTTCCAGATTCAACCGGCCATTATACCTCGACAAATCAGATTTCAACAACACCCCGGTTTGAGTATAGTAATTGAATGAGGCGTAATATTTTGTTGCCCCTTCATTGGCAGCGCCGGAAAGCGACAGATTGTGCTGCTGCGTACTGCCAGGGCGTGTAATAGCATCCATTGCACTGGGCAAAATGGGCTGCGCGTCAATTTGCGCCTGTGTATAAACGGGTACAAAAGCGGGTACACTACCCGGGTTGGTGTTGCCATACGGCGCTATTTTTTTGGCAGCCAGGTAAGCTTCATAAGTCACTTTATTGCGCATATCCATATATTCTTTCGAATTCAATAATTCATAAAAGCCTTTGGACTGCTGCCATGCCTTACTGCCATCATAAGTTAATACCGGCTTGCCTGCCTTTCCTTTTTTGGTGGTGATTAAAACAACGCCTGCACCTGCCCTTGCTCCATAAATCGCGGTGGCACTGGCATCCTTTAAAAAAGATATGGTTTCAATATCGTTGGGGTTAATAAAGTTTAACGGCGATCTGTCTACACCAGCGCCGCTATAATACGTAGAAGAAGAAGCCTCGCCGGCATTATCATTTACTACAACACCATCCACAACAAACAATGCCCCGGCATCTGCAAAAGACGGGTTAGCCCGTATCTTAATACTTACACTGGCGCCAGGCTGCCCTGATGCTTGCGTAACTGTTACGCCTGCAGCCCGCCCACCCAAAGCTTGCTCGAATGAAGGAGTAGTGGCAACATTAAGGTCAGATTCACTTACGGTGGAAATGGCCCCGGTAACCAGTTTTTTCTTTTGCGTGCCATAACCAATCACTACCACTTCCTGTTGCTGCGTTGTAACAGCTTGTAAAGAAACTTTTATTTCATGATTGCTTCCAATAGTTATTTCCTTTGTTTCCATACCTACATACGAAAATACCAGCGCTTTTGCAGCTTCATCAGGAATATTGATTTCAAAGGTGCCATCGGCATTAGTAGTGGTACCAAGATTAGTACCCTTTACCAATACTGATACACCTGCAAGGGGCTTTCCGGCTTCATCGGTTACTGTGCCTTTTACAGGCAAAACAGCAATGTCAGGTTTACCCGCTATTTTATTGGTTCCGGAAAATATTTCTTCAGGCTTGTTGGTAACAACGATAGTGTTGTACCTGATAAGAAAACTTACCGGCTGATCTTTGAAACAGATTTCCAATGCGGTTTCCAGTTCAACATCTTTTACTGAAAGCGATACAGGTTTTGTTTTCTTAAGCAGATCGGGGTTATACAGCACATCATATCCTGTCTGGCTTTTAAGAATGTCAAATACTTTTTCAAGCGGCATGTTTTTACCCTTGATGGACACTTTCTGGGAGTATGTTTTTGCCTGCACCTGCAAACAGAAAACCAATAACAGAAACGCAGTAAATTTCATATAAAGCAGCATTGTTGCCGGCAAATACCTTCTGAAACAAAAAGTATTAACCTTTGCATTTTCATTCATAATTTTGCAATGTTTTGGATGACTAAATGTTTGTCTTTTTTTGAACAGAAGAATGAACAACAGCAGCCGGAACAACTTTAGAATCCTGCCCCCGCAGGATTCTTCTTTTATACGGCTACCGCTTTTTGCAGTTTTTAATTTTACGTTGGCATAGCACTAGTTTTTGGAGTTTAAGAATGAAATTGAGGTTTATTATATAAGGCAGTTATTTTTCTTTTCGCATAATGGTCAATTCTCTTCCCGTAAGGACCAGTTTCATCCGTCCATCCAGTTCCAGTAATTCAATTAGTTTTTCTATGCGGTCTTTCCGCGATATACCACCTGAAAAAATAATTTTCGATAAATCGTCTTTGTAGTTGATATCAACGTCATACCAGCGGGACAACTGGCGCATGATGGATTGTGCATTGGCATTTCTGAATAAAAATTTTCCGTTTTTCCAGGCCAGCACCTCTTCCATGTCGGGATGGATAATTTTAAAATTAGTTTCACCGTTTGCGAGCATTGCCTGCTCACCCGGCTTTATCATTGTTGAGCTGTTGCCCCTGCTTACTTTTACAGAACCTTCTGCCAGAGTTGTTCGGACAGCATCTTCATCAGAATATGCATTTACATTAAAATGGGTACCCAATACTGTTATCCTGTTATCAGCAGCTTCAACAATAAACGGCATCTTTCCTTTCTCTTCTTTTGAGAACATGGACTTGACTTCAAAATATGCTTCTCCGGTTATTTTTACCAGCCGTTCATTTCCATTAAAAACAGTGGGGAAGGTAATGGACGAAGCAGAATTAAGCCAAACATCCGTTCCATCCGGCAGCGTTATTTGGTACTGTCCACCTCGGGGCGTCGTAATTGTATTATAAACAGGTATAGAAGCATTGGCTGATGCGGATGCCTGATAAGCAAGTTTTCCGTCATTCAGCTTAATCACTTTTGTATTTCCCTGGTTTCTTATTAATCCATCCGCAGTGCTGTCTAAAGCAACCTGGCTCCCATCGGAGAGTGTGAGAACGGCTTTATTTCCGCCGGGTACAATTTTTACAGCAGCCACCGGCGGTAACTGGGAGCTGCCGGTTTTCTTTTTATTCAAAAAATAAAAGCCTGTACCTGCAATGGTAAAAATCAAAACAGCAGCCACAGCCCATCGTAAAATTTTACTGCGAAAGATTTTGATTACCGGGGTTTTTGGCTCCGGTTCTGAATAACTCATGCCGGTTTGTAGAAAGAACTTTTTAGTGCCGGCTTCAATATCATATTGCTCAAGTTCCAGCAGGTCTTCCGCTAAACTATTTTCATGCTGTATTTTCTCCGCAAGCTGGCGGTTGACTTCGCTAAGATTTTTCCAGGCTTCAATCCGGGTTTTTTCGGCTTCTGAAAGTTCCTGGAAGAAACTTTTTTTGATTAAGCCTGCTATAAATATTACCTCATCTGCCCTGTTATCTTCCATCTTTTTTTGCTTTATAGATAGAAAATACCGCAACAGGCAGTTTGTACTATGAAATTTTTAATTTTTTTTAAGAGAAATTTTTCAACCTGAAAAACAAGAGCAAAAGCGGAAGGAGAAACTTAGGTTTTAATGCTTTTCGGATAAGGGCCAGTGCCGCAGTTTTTTGGTTACGCACCGTTTGATTGGATAAATTTAATTGAGCAGATATTTCTTCGTTCGTTTTTTTAGAAAAATAAGCCAGAATAAATATTTCCCGCATTCTTGGCGAAAGTGAATCAATTTCCTTGCGTATCTCGGCCAAAAGCTCGGAATACAGTATTTCGTTTTCAAAAAAATCATCCGCCTGCATACTGGCTTTTGCAAATGTTTCGTGACGTTTTTTTTCCCTTTGTTTACTACGCAGTATGTTGAGACAATTATTGCGGGTGGCGGTGTATAAATATTTTTTTACCTGCTGCATATCAGCAAAATCCGCATTTTGTTGCCAGAGCTTTACAAATATATCCATCACCACGTCTTCAGCGGCGGCATCATCATTCAATATTCTTTTAGCATACCGGCTGAGTACGGGTAAGTAAATACGAATGATATACTGCCATGCAGCAGGATCATTTTCTTTAAGCAGTTTTAAATAATCATTATCACCAACAGTCATAAACAGAATAATAATTAAAGGTACTAAACACTGGAATTTCGCTTACATCATTTTAAATCAGCCTTTATTTTAAAGCTCTTTTGCGGTTTCACTAGCGTTGCTTTTCGAATATATTTTCTCCTTTGAAAGAATTGTTAGTATTGAGTTTGCAACGACATTTATTCTAAGCAGTTGTTAGCGTGGTTCGCATAATTTCCTTAAAACAGTATTCATTGGCTGCCGCCGGATGTCCCAAGGTCCGTTAAATGGTGATGTGGTTGTACCTTTATTTGCCATGCCTGGATATTCTGCTCAATGTAAGCCAACCATTGTTTGGGGAAAAATAACAGAGAACTCACTCCCGTGATTTTCAACCGATGAGACTTTTATTTCCAGTCCATGAAACTCAGCAATGCTTTTTACAATGGCAAGCCCAAGCCCGTTGCTGTTTGACCTGGATGCCCCCAGTTTTTTAAACCTATCAAAGATATAAGGTAATTCCTTCTTTTCTATTCCCATCCCGGTATCTTTTATGGTTACCATATAATGCCCTTTGGCAATAAAATTGCCGTTAACTGTGATAACACCACCCTTGTTGTTATACCGGATGGCGTTGGTAATCAAATTGTAGAATAGCTGGAAAAGCAAATCATGGTTTACCGACCTGATGGTGATGTTGCCGCGGATATTAATAATTGAAGTAATTTCTCTTTCCTCCATCAGCGGAAGGAGTTCTTTTATCATTTCTGTAATCAAAGGATTGAGCTCAATGATATCCTGCTTCCCATATTGCTTGTTCTCAATCCGGGAAATTAGCAGAAGCGACCGTACTATTCTCTTGAGCCGGCTTAGTGTTTTCATCATTGCCGACACTTTTTCCAGTACATCCGGGTCCTGTGTCGAGAGCAGGATATTTTCCATCTTATTCTGAAGGATGCCCAGTGGTGTCATCAGTTCATGAGATGCATTTGAAGTAAACGCCCGTTCTCTTTCAAAGTCTTCGGTAATCCTGTGCATCAGGTTGATCAATGCCTCGTCGAGATAACGGAAATCGGAAGTGGATGTGAGAACCGGCTCCAGCTTTTCATTGTATGGGAACCGGGGCGAATCGAGCTTACTCTTTATAATACGTTTTAACGGCTGCAACAGCACATGCGTAAACCCCAGGTCCATAGCAAGGGTAAGCACTACCAACATCAACAGCACCCACAAGGCAATTCTTTGCAAAGGCTTGTTGTACTGACTGATGGAAGCAAGCGTTTTGCCGATTTCCAATGTGTAGGATTTTCCATCGTATTCAAAATTACGTGTCAGCAGCCGATAGGTAAGCGTATCACCTTCTATCATTCTTTTTGATGTGAGCAGAGTGTCGGGCAATGAAAGATGTTTATTCCGTTCGAGCGAAATATATTCTTCTTTCAACATGGTATAGCTGCCATAACTGGAATCGCCTTCCAGGTAATAATCAATGCCGTTTTTTTCAATAGTAGCAAATACTTTTTTTTCCTGTTGCCTCAACAGGTAATTGGTGTAGTTAAAGGCTACCCGCTCCACCATTGACGGCAGCAGCCAGACAAAAAGCAATACAATTATGGCTTTTGATATAGTGGCAAACAGGGTAAGTTTTGTAATCAGCTTCACGCAACAGCAGTTATTTATAATTTAATTTTATACCCCACGCCACGGATGGTTTGCAGCCAATCCGTTTCGCCATAATTCCCCATTTTTTTGCGGATATTTTTGATGTGAACATCTATAAAATTAGAATCGTAATCATCGTCTGAAAGATTGCCCCATATGTGTTCACTCAGCTGCAGGCGGGTTAATGGCCGGTTTTTGTGAAGCGCCATATAACTTAAAAGATCAAATTCCTTCCTGGAGAGTTCAATTTCCTGGTCTTCCCATTTGGCTACCCGTTGACTAAGGTATAAGGTAAAACCACCCAGTTCAACCCGGGACTCTTTCAAGCCCGATTTCCGGCGGGTAATTGCCTGCATGCGCGATTGCAATTCGAGCAATGAAAATGGCTTCGATAAATAATCATCCGCGCCAAGATCTAATCCGTTTATCCTGTCTTCCACTCTACCCCTGGCTGTTATAATAATATACGATGCTCCGGGACAGTTGAGCTTGGCTTCTTCCAGCACTACCAGTCCATCCTTATCCGGCAATCCAAGATCGAGTAAAATAAAATCGAATGCCGAATCTTCCATCATCATCCGCGCCTGTTTTGCGGTAAAGGCCAGCTCGCAAGAGTATCCCGATTTATTGAGAAAGTCTTCCATTTCAAGCGCTATGCCCCGTTCATCTTCAACAATCAGTGCTCTCATAATATTTAAAATTGGTAGTAAAATGCCGCACTAAAAAACGAGTTTACTTTACCCGGCTGGCTCTGTGCCTGTTTGCTCAGCAGCGAAAACTGTCCCGAAACTTCCAGCTTCAGATTGCTGCGATTATACGACACCGGTAGTTTAAGGTTATAAGATAAAAGTTCAAAACGGCTGGTTGCTTTTATTGTAGGGTTCTCTTCCGAAGGAGATCCTCCGAAGATAGGCGGTACCAATATGCCAAGAATGCTGTCGCGGATGCTCTTTTCTTCTTGGTAGTATTCATAAAAGTGCTGTGTGCCTGCCGTTATATCCAGCGAAGGGCTGAACGAAATCAAATCGTTTTTCCCGATGCTGAAAAGATCAATATCCCTGCTGATTTGCGGGGTGATAAAAAAGTCATTTGTCTTGCCAAATGCATAGTCTCCTGAAATGGAAAGGTCCACAACTCCCTCACGCGCTATGGTGAGATTGATGCTATGCGGGTTGGCTGCCTGCAGGAAGGGCGACAATTTGGGATAAATGCTATAGTCGTAACTGAGATCGGCACTAACCGATTTACCAAGCGGAAAAGAAAATCCGGCACCAATGCTGTATGCTGAACCGAACCTGGCAGAATCGTTCAGGAGCCGGTATCCCATTCCCGTTACATAAAACCCGGTACGGAAACGGTATACAGCCGCAAGGGCAATATAAGGCATCTTTTCAACCGATTTCTGCCCGTAATAACTGGCATTATTGGAATATACGGTACCGATTGTGAACGTTGATCTTTTAGCGATCACACTGTCTGCCGAAGGTGCCAGGGCACTGTCTGCTCCGGACTGTGACATACTCATGGCACAGCCAAGGAGTGCTATGATGGATAAAATAAATTGTTTCATAAGCCGGAAAAATTTAAGGGGATTATACTTTGATCTTCTTAATGACGATCTTAGGTTTTATGATATTTTTCGGTGGCGGAATGCCGTCGATCTTTACCGGTTTTATCTTCTTTTTTGATTTCGGGACCTCTTTTATTACTTTAATCTTTTCTTCAACCGTTGCTGTAACATTATTTTCGGGCACTTTAACAGGATCCTGTATCCCGGCATCGGTTTTTTTGTTTTTATCCTGTTCTGTTTTTTTAGATGGCACAGTATCATTTATACAATACACCAGCTCCGGTACAGATTGCTTTGATAAAGCAGAATAGGGCAGTGGTTTAAGTTCACTGCCCCATCCTGTAAGGGTACGGATGGTCAAAAGTCCGGTTATCAAAAACTGAATATATACGGTTCTTTTTTTCATTATCTGTTTAACGAACAAAGGGTTATCTTATTTTTACGCCTGCTATCGTTTTAGTGTGAACAGCGGCTTTTACAGGCTTTGTTTGTAATGCTGTTTTTACGGTAGATACAGTTGATACGGTTTTGCCTGCATTGCCTTTAACTGCAGACTTTAGCTGGGCTGAACCGGCTTTTATCTTGCTGCTTGTTTTCTCCACTCCGGCTGTCGCAGTATTTTCAACTTTTTCCATTGTCTTCACTGCGTCTGTCCCTTTAACTTCTTTCTTCAACATTACATCGTTGTTACTCTTGACCGATAACGCGCTGTTATCCTTGTCGCCTGCAATTGCCGAACCGTTTACTGATGAAGTGGCTTGTATGGAAGCCGAGGCATTGGTGCTGTTTACAGTCCTTTTAGCTTCATTGCCGGCCTCCTTTATTTTGGCTTTTGCTGCAGCCTTTGTTTTATCAACAGCTTTAACGGCACCTTCTGTTGTTTTACCGGCGGCATCGGAATTGGCCTTAGCGCCTGCAGTTCCGGTTACACCGATTTTACCATTTGTTTTGTCTGTTTTAACCGACGACGAGGAACTGCCTGATCCTGCAGCGTTTACAGTAGATTGCTGTGCAAAGGTAGTTGCTGATACTAAACCAAAAGTGATCAATAAAATAGTCGTTTTCATAAACTTTGTTTTAAGTAGGGTGATTAATTGCAACAAACTTATAACCCCAACATGAAGAGAAGATGAAAATAGCGGGCCACTTCTGCCTATTATCTCAAACTGGCAAAGCTTCGCCTGCCCGCGACTGTAGAACAAATAGAGTGATGCTCAATCATCTCGAAAAGCAAACCCTCATTATCCTGTTATCATCACATCGCAGCTGCCCATAGCAAAATGGTATGAATACATCAACGATCCTACGCCTGCAAGGGGGCTGGGTCAACATCCCGGAATAGTGGGTCAACTTCATCAGAATTTACAGCAGCACAAGCGAGCGTGGCAAGTAAAGCTTAATAGTAGCACAACAGCTAAGTACAAAAACATCTTCCAGCTCCAGTCCGGTATACAGCAATGCTACTAATCCGGTGTAGATGGGGGAATATACAAGGCGTCTGCAGTTCATTATGGCAGATAGGAAAAGGGAAAGTTTCTTCTTCGGGATGCACTCCAATTCATGCGGCACTTATTTTATCTCATTGCAGGCAGCTGAACGCTCACAGCAGTTTGCGGATCGCTTCAGTCAGCTCGCTTTTGGTAATGGGCACACCCATAATTTTATTATATCCCTTTGCATCTACGAGGTATTCGTCGCGGATGATCTTTATCAATTGGCCGTTATTGATCTCGGGAATAAGCACCTGGTCAAAACTTTTGATGATATCGCCAAGATTTTTGGGAAACGGGCGCAGGTAGCGGATATGCGCATGAGCCACTGCAGCTCCCTGTGACTGCAGCTCTGCAACCGTACTTTTGATCACGCCGTACGTTGATCCCCATCCCAGTACAAGAAGCTTTCCTTTTTCAGGGCCACTGTCCAGTGATTGATCCGGGATATTGTTTGCGATCTTCTCCACTTTTTCCTCGCGTAGCTTTACCATCAGCTGGTGATTTTCGGGGTCATAGCTTACGTTGCCTGTAATATTTTGCTTTTCCAGTCCGCCGATACGATGTTCCAGCCCCGGCGTGCCGGGCACAGCCCAGGGTCGTACCAGGTTTTCGTTGCGCAGGTAAGGTTGGAATTTTTCTTCACCATGGCCCAGAGCAGTTTTGAACGTCACCTTCACGGGGGGAAGATCATCGCTTTTAGGGAAACGCCATGGCTCCGCCCCGTTGGCTATATACCCGTCGCTGAGGAAAATGACAGGGGTCATGTGCTCTACGGAAATACGGCAGGCATCATATATGGCATCAAAGCAGTCGCTTGGCGTGGCTGCAGCTACTACAGGCATCGGGCATTCTCCATTCCGGCCATAGTATGCCTGGAGCAGGTCGCTTTGTTCTGTTTTGGTAGGCAGGCCTGTGGAAGGACCGCCTCTCTGAACATCAACGATAATAAGCGGGATCTCCAGCATCACGGCCAGCCCCATGGCCTCTGTTTTAAGCGCCATACCGGGGCCGGAAGTGGTAGTTACTCCCAGGCTTCCTCCGTATGATGCGCCGATAGCGGATGTTATCCCGGCAATTTCATCTTCGGCCTGGAAGGTACGGATCCCAAAGCTTTTATGCCTGCTCAGCTCATGCAGTATATCGGAAGCGGGAGTAATGGGATATGAGCCCAGGAACATCGGAAGCTCACTCTTTTGTGAAAAGGCGATCAATCCATACGCCAAAGCCTGGTTGCCCATAATGGAGCGGTAGACGCCAGGCGCCATCCTTGCCTTTGCAACGGTATAGGTAGTGCTATTTGCTTCCGTAGTATCCCCGTAGTTATAGCCGGCCTGTAATGTTCTTATATTACTTTCATATATCTCGGGGCTCCTGCCGAATTTTTCCTGCAAAAAGGCGATGGTACTATCCATGTTACGGTTGTACATCCAGTAAAGAAAGCCCAGGACGAACATGTTTTTCGCACGGTCTTTTTCCTTGGTTCCCATGGAAATATCTTTCAACGCCTCTCTCGTCATTTTAGTGACGTCCATTTTTATGAGGTGATAGCTCTCGAGGCTGTTATCTTCAAGCGGGTTAACGCCGTCCGGATAATTGGCAAGCCTCAGGTTCTTTACGTCAAAGCCGTCGGTATTGGCAATGATCTTACCCCCTTTTTTCAAGAATTTCAGGTTTACCTTGAGCGCCGCGGCATTCATGGCAACCAGGACATCACATTCATCTCCCGGCGTATATACCATCTCGCTTGAAAAACGAAGCTGGTAACCGCTGACACCGGGCAGCGTACCCTGCGGTGCCCGGATCTCCGCGGGAAAATCAGGAAAAGTGGCAAGATCTATACCCAATAAGGCGGTATTATTAGTAAACTGACTACCGGTAAGTTGCATGCCATCGCCACTGTCGCCGGCAAATTTTATCACTACTTCCTGTAAAACTTCTGTATGAGCAGCCATTTTTTTAATTTAAGATTAAACGTTGCAAAGTTAGGTCAACATTAACTCCGGTTGTCAAAATAAACCCTCAAAAAATTAGTTATCTTTACTTTCTAAAACATTCGACATGGAATTATTTAAATCTGGAAATCCTACACTTACTGAAAAAATGTTTCAGCCTTCGCTTACGGGAGACAGGAGTGATGTAATGACAGTAAAAGGAACGCTCAATAAGTTTGGGTTTATGTTCCTGATGGTGATGGCTTCCGCCTTTTTTAGCTGGTACAGTTTTGATAAAGGAGTGGATGTCGCACCGTATATGTGGGGTGGCGCTATCGGAGGGCTGGTAGTAGCGCTCGTTATTGTATTCAAAAAGACCTGGGCGCCATACCTGGCTCCTGCCTATGCTTTGCTGGAAGGGCTTTTTGTAGGCGGCATATCTGCCTATTATAATTACGCGTTTGAGGCTAAAGCGCCTTTTATAATTGTGCAGGCGGTAGGGCTCACTTTTGGTGTTGTCATAGCCATGTTCATCCTGTACAATATGCGTATTATCCGTGCAACGGAAACATTTAAGTCTGTGATCATCACAGCTACTGCGGGCATTGCTATTTTCTACCTTATCACCATTGTGCTCGGCTTTTTTGGTATAGATATTCCTTTCATTCACCAGGGCAGCACATTCGGTATTATTTTCTCGCTCGTCGTGGTGGGTATAGCGGCGCTCAATCTTATTCTTGATTTCGACATGATCGAAAAAGGATCTGATGCAGGCGCCCCGAAATATATGGAATGGTATGGCGCATTTGGGCTGCTGGTAACTATTGTTTGGTTATACCTGGAGATCCTCAGGCTGTTAGCCAAAATGAACAGCAGGAAATAATCGGGAACGATCGTATTTTAATACAAACCGCAACATTGTTTTGTTGCGGTTTTATTTTTCCAGCAAAGCGGCGCCGGCATTGTCTGTAAACCAGTGTAGCTCCCCTGAAGAAGGCTGTATCACCTGTGAGGGATAAAGATCAGGATCATAATTTCCTTCCAGCACCTCATGAAGCGCGTGGGCTTTTGCTGCGCCGAAGGCCAGGAATGCCACGCGTGCAGCCCTGTTTACTATGGGGGCGGTCAGCGTTATGCGAAACATTTGCTGCGGGGCGAGGTAAAATGCGCTTACCCAGGCTTTTTTTTCGTGCACCACAGCTGTGCCGGGGAAAAGAGAAAGCGTATGCCCATCGTCTCCCATTCCTGAAAGTACAAGATCAAAGCTCTGGCCTTCATCGGTAAAATATGTTCTTAGTACCTGTTCATATTCAGTGGCAGCCTTATCAGGCTCAATATCTGTGCGTATGATATGCACCTGCGATGCGGTTACCGGCACTTTATTGAGGAGATGCTCATAAGTCATTTTTGCATTATTCCTGTCGTCATCAAAAGGAACGGCACGTTCATCGCCCCAGAAAAAATGCAGCTTTTTCCAGGCAATACGGCTGCTGTAAGGAGGGCTTGCCAGCAGGTCATATAATACTTTTGGAGAGCTGCCTCCGGTTAACACCCAGGTAAACCGGTCTTTTTTTGAAAGGGTAGATTCAATACAGGCTGTTATCCATTCTGCCAGTTCATGGCTTATTGCCGCAGGGTCTTTTTGGATATGGAGCACCATAACAAGTATTTTTATAAAAAGCCGTTATTCTTCATGCGGTTGTGAAAGCGTCAGCCAGTTAAAGCCGTCTCTTGCAATAAGGGCTTCTGCATCTTCGGGTCCCCAGGAGGCCGGAAGATAATTGGGAAAGTCAACGGGTTCCCTTGTTTCCCAAGTGTCAAGGATCGGCATAATGATCTTCCAGGCGGCTTCTACCTGGTCGGCACGCATAAACAGGGTTGCATTGCCCTCCATTACATCAAGCAGCAGCGTTTCATAAGCTTCCGGCTCGTGCTCTTCGTAGGCTTCATCGTAATTAAAGATCATATCCACCGGGCTTAGCACAAGATTTTGTCCCGGACGCTTTGCCTGGAAACGCAGGCGGATATCCATTTCAGGCTGAATGCTGATGGTGAGCCGGTTAGGCCGCCAGCTGTTTGCCGCTTCAGGCGGAAAGGCAAAGCTGGGAGCTTTTCTGAACTGGATAGTGATGATAGTGCTCTTACTGCTCATCCGTTTGCCGGTGCGTACATAAAAAGGAACGCCCTGCCAGCGCCAGTTGTCAATATAGAATTTAACTGCTGCAAAAGTCTCCACATTGGATTGGGGGCTCACATTTTTTTCCTGGCGGTATCCGGCCACTTTCTGGCCCTGCACCCAGCCTTCGGCATATTGGCCCCTCACTGCGTATTCCTGCACTTCGCCGGGGTCAATGCGGCGGATGGCGTTCAGCACATCTACTTTTTTATTTCTTATCTCGTTGGCTTCAAAAGATACAGGCGCCTCCATGGCAACCATGCACAATAACTGCAGCATGTGATTTTGCACCATGTCACGTAACGCTCCCGATTTTTCGTAATAGGCGCCACGGTTTTCTGCTCCCACTGTTTCTGCGGCAGTGATCTGTATATTCTCAATGTAATTGCGGTTCCATATCGGTTCAAACAGGGCATTGGCAAAGCGTAAAGCCAGTATATTCTGCACTGTTTCTTTTCCCAGGTAATGGTCAATGCGGAAGATCTGATTTTCATCAAACATGGTGCTCAGCAACCGGTTGAGCTCCTGTGCACTGGCAAGATCATGGCCAAAAGGCTTTTCCACAACAATACGAGTACATTTGGTGTCTGCACAAATATTAAGAGGACCGAGCTTGGAAGCAATATCAGGCACAAGCTGTGGAGCCACGGCCATGTAAAAGATAACATTCGGATGTTCTCCGTATTCCTTTTCCTTTGCTTTTACCAGGTCGCTGATCTTTGAATATGCTGACGCATCTTCGCCATCCATCTGCAGGTAACCGATGTGCCGGGAAAACGCAATCCATTCGCCGTTGGCCTCGTCTTTTCTTCTTGAAAATTTTTTAATGCCTTCGAGGAGATGACTGCGGTAAGATTCATCTGTATATTCAGACCTGCCGATCCCTATAATACCGAACTTTTCCGGCATCCAGTTGTCCAGAAACAAATTAAATAAAGCCGGCGTCAGCTTACGAAGGTTCAGGTCTCCGCTCCCGCCAAAAATAAAAATAAGAGAAGCGGGTGGGCGCTTATGATTTTGCATAATTAAAGAATGGTTCTGTCAAAATAATTATTGCCATTGTGCATGGAAAATCCCTTCTTCATCCACGCGCTGAAAGGTATGCGCTCCAAAAAAGTCGCGCTGCGCCTGGATAAGGTTGGTTGGCATTGTCTCACTGCGATAGGCATCATAATACCCCAGGGACACGCTCAATCCTGCCACGGGGATGCCCGACAGGGAAGCTTTGGAAACAAATTTTCTTGTATTGGCTTCCCGTGATTTTACCAGTTCCGCAATATTGGTATCAAGCAGTATATTAGAAAGAGAAGGATTGGCCGTATACGCTTTATAATACACTTCAAGTAGTGTAGACCGGATGATGCAGCCGCCTCTCCATATCTTCACCACCTGCGGCAGCGGGATCTCCATATCATATTCTTTGGATGCCACATACAATAATGCAAGCCCCTGGGCATAGCTGATCAGCGTGCCGAAAAATAGCGCGGCCCTTGCTTCTGCTATGATCTCTTCTTTGGAAATGCCGGTGATCTTTACCGGGCTGGTATATATTTTGGAAGCAGCCACGCGTTCCGATTTCAGCGCGGAGAGGTTGCGCATGCTTACGGCGATATCTATGGTGGGGATAGCGATGCCGAGATCCATCGCGTCCTGAGAGGTCCATTTGCCGGTACCCTTTGAGCCGGCTTTATCCAGGATAACATCTACCAGTCTTTTACCGGTCTTATCATCTTTTTTCAGGAAAATATCACGGGTTATTTCCACGAGGAAAGACTGCAACTCCCCTTCATTCCATTGTTTGAACACTTCGTGCAGCTCATCATTATCCAGTCCGTAGCCACGGTGCAGCACATCATATACTTCGCTGATCAGTTGCATGATGCCATATTCTATGCCGTTGTGCACCATTTTCACATAATGACCGGCGGCGCCCTTGCCAAGATGCGCTACACAGGGCTCCCCGTTCACTTTGGCGGAAACCGCTTCTAGCATAGGCTGTATATGAGGGTAAGCTTCCGGATCGCCACCCGGCATAATGCTCGGACCTCTCCTGGCCCCTTCTTCTCCGCCGGATACGCCCACGCCCATAAAATGGAAACCTTTTTCCTGCATATATTTTACCCTACGGAGGGTATCGGTATAATGTGAATTTCCCCCGTCAATTACAATATCTCCTTTGCTGAGCAATGGAATAAGCTCTTCCAGCACCTGGTCAACGGGATTACCCGCCTGCACCAGCATCATAATCTTTCTGGGAGATTTTAAAGCATTTACCATCTCCGCAAGATCCGAAGTACCCTTAACTGTAGTGCCGGGAACTATTTCTGATTCAAGCTCGGTGACCTTTTGCGGAGACCTGTTATAACCTATCACAGCAAAGCCGTGATCAGCCATGTTCAATAAGAGGTTGCGTCCCATAACGCCTAACCCTATCAATCCAAAGTCGAATAATTGATTTGCCATAATCTTAAAGATGAGGTGAAAAAGGATGGCAAATGTAGGTTATTTCACTTCTTCAAAATCAATATAATCTCCAACAGGGGCTTTGTCGGGAGATTTATTGTTGCCGGCAGAGGCTGCAGCCTGCTGCTGATCCATCTGCTCCTGCATTTCGTTAAATCGTGCCTTGATCTGCTTTCCTGTGCGGAAAACAGGAATCAGGAAACCCGTAAGGAAACGGTACAATACGTACCCGAGGAGCATATATCCAATAAACTTCCACATCTTATTATGGCTGCGAAGATAAGCATTTCTGGCAGCAGGAGCAGTTATGCCTTGTTAAAAACATCCCAACAGCCTTAGCTTTCCGTATTGCTGTTTCTGCCGTTTTGCGTTTCCCGCTTTTCAAAGAATAAGCAGGAACATAAAATCGTATTCAACCGTAAACGACATAACTTCTTAACTATAAACACTCTTTATATATATTTGCGATACGAAAAAGTAAAGAAGTGCGTTAATACTTCGCCCGGCTCTTTCTTCTTTGGAGCATATATAAAACAAAGCATTCTTCTATGGGTTATTTTGCGCATTCCACTGCAGTTGTAGACGAAGGTTGTATCATTGGTGACGGAACGAAAATCTGGCATTTTTCTCATATTATGCCCAATTGCACTATAGGTAATAATTGTAATATAGGACAGAATGTAGTGATCTCCCCGCAGGTGGTGTTGGGGAATAATGTTAAAGTGCAGAATAATGTATCCGTGTATACAGGCGTTATTTGCGAGGATGATGTCTTTTTAGGTCCTTCAATGGTATTCACGAATGTGTTCAACCCACGAAGCGCGGTATCCAGGAAAGACGAATACCGGCAGACTATTGTCAGGAAAGGGGCGAGCATTGGGGCCAATGCCACAATTGTATGTGGTTATGAAATTGGAGAATATGCTTTTATCGGGGCCGGGGCCGTGGTCACCAAACCGGTGCCGGCCTTTGCGATGGTGATGGGCAATCCGGCCAGACAGGCTGGTTGGATGAGCAAGAATGGTCATAAGCTGCATTTTGATGCGGAGGGAGTGGCTTTTTGTCCCGAAACAAAAGAAAAATATATATTGAAAAATAAAACTGTAACAATAATAATATGAAAGACAGGGAAAAAATAAAATTTGCTATAGCAGGACTCGGGCATATAGGAAAACGCCATGCTGCCATGGTAAGCCAGAATAACGAGTGTACCTGGGTGGCCGGCTGCGATGTGCTTTCCAAAGAAAAGGTAAAAGTAGAGAACAACAGTATTGCATATTTCAATTCGGTAGAAGATTTGCTGAAGAGCGATCTGGATTTTGATGTATTGAGCATTGCTACTCCCAATGGGTTTCATGAGGAGCATGCACTTCAGGGACTGAAAGCAGGTAAGCATGTGCTGATAGAAAAACCCATGGCGCTCACAAAAGCAGGCTGCGAGCGGATCATTTACGAGGCCCTGCATCAGCACAGGCAGGTGTTTTGCATCATGCAGAATAGGTATTCCCCTACCTCGGTATGGCTCAAAGATGTGCTTATGAAAGGCATACTGGGCAAGATTTTTATGGTGCAGGTCAACTGCTACTGGAACCGGGACGAAAGGTATTATACCCCCGGCAACTGGCATGGCACCAAAGCATTGGATGGAGGAACGCTTTTTACCCAGTTTTCTCATTTTATTGATATCATGTTCTGGCTGTTTGGCGATATAAAAAATATCAGCGGCCGTTTTGCCAATTTCAATCACCAGGGGCTGACTGAATTTGAGGATTCCGGTTTTGTGCAGTTTGATTTTGTGAATGGCGGGATGGGAAATTTCAGCTATTCCACCTCATGCTGGAACAGGAATCTCGAAAGCAGCATAACTGTTATAGCAGAAAATGGGATGGTAAAGGTTGGTGGCCAGTATATGAATGAGGTAGAGTTTTGCCATATTAAGGATTATACGATGCCGGAGCTGCCCCCGGCAAATCCCCCCAATGATTATGGCCCGTATAAAGGCTCAGCGGCAAATCATCATTATATTTTTGAAAATGTAGTTGATGTTTTAAAGGGACGGTCTCCCATTACTACGAATGCGCTGGAGGGACTGAAAGTGGTAGAAATAATTGAAAGGATATATAATCAATTAGATAAATAGGAGATGATCATTACACTTATAGGCGCAAGACCGCAGTTTGTAAAGGCGGCTGTGGTTTCGAAAGCATTTATTGAGAAAGGGATACCGGAGACAATTGTGCATTCCGGGCAGCATTATGACGAAAGAATGAGCCAGATATTCTGGGAAGAGCTGGGTATTCCCCAACCCCTCTACAACCTGAATATCGGTTCAGGAAGCCATGCTGTGCAGACCGCCGGTATGATGACGGGGCTGGAAAGCATTATTAACAATTTGAATGAAACGCCGAAGGCGATACTGTTGTATGGAGACACCAATACAACAGTAGCCGGGTCGCTCGTAGCATCCAAGCTGCATATACCGGTTATTCATATCGAAGCCGGATTAAGAAGTTTTAACCGCACTATGCCGGAGGAAATAAACCGGGTGGTTACGGACCATTTGTCGGATATACTTTTTTGCCCTTCAGAAAGTGCGGTAAAGCAACTGGCTACAGAGGGAATTGTATCCAATGTATATAATGTAGGGGACGTGATGTATGATTCTTTTTTAACTTTCTCGGCGCTTGCAAAAAAAATAAACCCGGTTATCAGCGGTATAGATATTGGATCAGCATTTACTTTACTTACGCTTCACCGCCCTTCTAATACCGACAGGAAAGAGCAATTATCTAAAATATTAACGTCGTTGGGAGAGTTGCCTGCCCGGATAATCTGGCCTGTGCATCCGAGGAACAGGGATCATATCCGGGAATTGACGCTTCCCCTCAATATTACGGTAACGGAACCATTTTCCTATTTTCAAATGCTGCTGGTGTTGGAAAAATGCCATTCCGTGATTACAGATTCCGGGGGATTGCAAAAAGAAGCCTACTGGGCAAAAAAGCCCTGTATAACACTCCGGGAAGAGACAGAATGGACTGAAACCCTGGAAGGGGGCTGGAATCAATTAGCCCCGCCCGGCGACAGCAACCTTTCGGATGCTTATAAAACCCACCCGGGGCTTCCCTGGAAACCACTTTATGGTGACGGAAAGGCTTCTGATAAAATTGCAGGGATAATCGCAGGTCATTATTACAGGTAAGCAGAGTCTCTTATCAAATCAAAACATTTAAAATAATATATTTGCGATACGAAAATTCAGATGCAGACGTTCCTGTAATTGCTTGAGTTTGTTCAAGTTCTTCCATTATTTCAGTAGAGATAAAGAGATTTTCCTCATAACTTTAGAACGAGCAGACAAAATAGCAGAAAAAGATAATGGAAAAATTCAGGAATGGGACTGAGGGAGGCGAAGCCGTGCAGGTCCGGCAACAAATTCGTTTAAACAACTATCTTTAACCGCCAAAATTACAGTTGTTTAAAAAATTTACTCAGGCCGCCATAACCAAACCGCTATGGGTCAGAAATATTGGTACGCTGTATATACAAAACCGCGGTGGGAAAAGAAAGTTTTTGCATTGCTTTCGGAAAAAGGGTTTACAACTTATTGTCCTCTTCATAAAGTAAGAAGACGGTGGAGCGACAGGTATAAAGTAATAGAAGAGGCGGTGTTTAAATCGTATGTGTTTATCAATATCACGGAGGAAGAGATCAAAAAGGTAAGACAGGTGGATGGTGTGGTAAATTTTGTATATTGGAATGACCGCCCCGCAATTATACGGAATGAAGAAATAGGGCTGATCAAGCGGTTTCTTAATGAATTTGATTTTATAGAAGCTTCTCCTGCCGAACTAAGACCTGAACAGCGTGTTAAAATAATGAACGGCGTGCTCATGAACGAAGAAGGAGTGGTTGTGAGGTCAGACAGGAATAAAGTGGAAGTAGTATTATATAGTCTGGGTTTCAGGCTTACAGCTCATTTGACCGGCAACGAAATCCGCCCGGTGAGCTAAATCCGGACAGTTTTTTATTAGAACCAACACAATGAATATCACCTGTAAAAAACCAGTACGGCATTTTCCCGGCAGCGCTGTATGGATAATGCTGCTTTTTATTTTTTCCTGTAAAGCGCCAAGGCAGGTGCAATACCTGCAGGGACCAATTGATACTGCTGCGCTGAGTAAGATAATTATCCCCGAACCTGTTATACAGAAAGGAGATCTTATTGGTATAACTGTTTACAGCGATAACCCCGAGGCAACAGCGGTATACAACCAGCAGATGGCAACGTTGGCAACCTCTTCTGCCGCGACTTCCTCTGGCGGATTAAGTGCAGCCACCGGGCAGTCCAGTCCTTCCATGCCGGGATACCTGGTGGATGGCAATGGAGACATCCGGCTTCAGTCATTAGGGTTATTGCATATAGAAGGCATGACCAAGCCGGAGCTGGAGCAGATGCTAAAAGAAAAGCTTACCCCCTTTCTCAAAAATCCCTATTGTAATATTCGCTTTCTCAATTATAAATTTACCATAATGGGTGAAGTGACCACCAAAGGAGTTTACCCTATCTCTAATGAAAAAATCAGCATCCTTGAGGCCTTGGGGATGGCGGGCGATATCACCTTATATGGAGAAAAGGATAGTATTCTTGTAATAAGAGAAGTAAATGGGAAAAGAAGCTTTGGTTATCTGGATGTGAGCAAACCGGAAGTAATGCTTTCGCCATATTACTATCTGCGGCAAAATGATGTGGTGATTGTGAAGGCTAATCCCAAAAAGCCAAATATCTCCGAAGAAGCGTCTATGAGAAGGCTGAGCGTGGCAGCAACAGTAACCTCGATATTAGTGTCGCTATCGTTACTTCTTTCAAGATTTTTTTAATCACAGTCACCTGTAGGCATAAACGTGCGTAATATCAATCTATGTCGGAGAATTTTGAATCCATATTTGAATCCAACTCAACGGTAAAAGAATTTCAACTAAAAGAATTTCTTTTTAAATACCTCCGGTATTGGCCAATGTTTTTGGCCTTTATTATGATCGCCTTTACGTTGGCTTACATCAGGCTGAGGTACTCCACGCCTATCTACAGCGTAAAGGGTTCATTATTCGTTAACAGGCAAAACAGCAATAACGGTTCTTCTAATGAACTGCAAACAATGCTTTTTTTCCCGGATAATGTAAACCTGAAAAATGAACTGGAAATACTGAAATCCAAGTCTCTTTTAAAGAGGGTTGTAGAAAAACTGGATCTTCAGCTCTCCTATTTCAACAAAGGAAATGTAAGGACCACCAATGTATATGGAAGCTCGCCTATCAAGCTGGAAATCTTTAGCCTTACGGATTCTTCTGCCAGCTTTACCCTGGATATTGAAGCAACTGAAAAAAATTTTAAGTTCAGTAACACTACTACTACTATTGAATATAATACGATATTCCAGACAAATGCAGGATCCTTTAAATTAGAAAAAATCCCGGGAAGAACTTTCTTTATTTCTAACAGCGATAATTATCTTATCCGTTATACGCCATTACTGTCGGCGGCGGCCGCTTTATCTTCTTCACTCACTACAGCACAAGCCATAGAACAGGCTACGATACTGGATATTTCAATGGAAACAGATAATGTGCAGCTTGGAAAAGATGTGATCAATACCCTGATGAAGGAATATACGAAGATGAATATTGAAGATAAAAGAGAGATATCGCAGGTGACCATGCAATTTATTGACGAACGGTTAGATACGCTCAAAAACGAACTGGGGGGTGTGGAAACAGGGTTGCTCCGGTTCAAACAAAAGAATGAAATTATTGATCTTCCTACTCAGTCAGTGCAATATTTTCAAAATTTTTCCGAGTTAAATAAGCAATTGGTCACACAACAGGTACAAATAGGCATTGTAGATTATTTAACGGATTATATTAACGAGCCGGCAAAGCGGTTCAGCATGGTCCCTACGGATCTTGGTATACAGGAGCCGGCATTGATGTCGCTCGTTTCTCAATACAATGCCATGCAACTACAGCATAATACACTTGTACAAACAACGGGGCCCTCCAACGCTAATTTATTAGCCATTGAATCAGGCATTGATAAATTGAGACAGCAGATGCTGGAAGCGCTGAAAAGCGTAAAGCATTCCTACCGGATCGCAGCAAATAAAATGCAGGAACAGGCAAACCGCTACCAGGCTAATATCCGGTCTGTACCGTCAAAAGCAAAAAACCTTCTTGATATTGAACGGCAGCAAAAAATCAAACAGGATCTTTATCTTTTCCTGTTGCAAAAAAGAGAGGAAGCTGCCATTGCTGCTGCAGCAACGGTTTCAGGATCTTATCCAATAGAAGATGCCTCTTCTTCCGGGAACCCGGTTAAGCCCCAACCCGCCACCATTTATCTTATCGCTTTATTTTCGGGGCTTGTGCTGCCGGTGCTTGTGATTGCTGTTATGGAGATGTTGAATGACAAGGTTAGGGAACGCGGAGAAATTGTAAATCATACACAGGCGCCGATCATTGGTGAAATAGGTCATGCCGGGGAGGAAACCCTGGTAGTGAAAGCCGCTTCGCGAACAGTGGTTGCCGAGCAGTTCAGGATCATGCGTACCAATGTGCAATATTTGATTAAAAAAATCAATGCACCGGTAATGCTGGTTACCTCTTCCGCAAGCGGCGAAGGCAAGTCTTTTGTAGCCACTAATTATGGCGCCGCACTGGCGCTTACCGGCAAAAAGACCATAGTGCTTGAATTTGATATCCGCAAGCCCCGCCTGCTTAAAGGGCTTAATATGCTCTCAACAAAAGGGTTGACTAATTTTATTGTCGGCACCGCTACCATGGAAGAAATTATACAGCCTGTACCTGGCTTTGACAACCTCTATGTCATCGGTTGCGGCCCGGTGCCACCCAACCCCTCAGAATTATTGCTGGACAAACATGTAGAAGAACTGTTTAAGATGCTGAAAACAAGATTCGATTATATCATAATAGACAGTGCCCCGGTTGGCTTAGTGAGTGATGCGCTTACGTTAAGCGCCTTTGCTGATGCGAGCCTTTATATTGTCCGGCAGGGTTACACGTTTAAAAGGCAGTTGAATATGGTGCAGGACCTCTATTTACAAAAGCGCCTGCCAAATATTGGACTGGTGATAAACGATATCCAAACGCGGGGCCGCTACAAAGGCTATTATGGATATGGGGGAGGAGCTTACTATGGTTATGGCTATGGCTATGGCAGCGATTACTTCCAGGAATCCGATTTACAACAAAATAGAAGTTGGTACAATATAAGGAAATGATTTTATTCGAATAAGCAGTGATTTATATGCAGGATGAAAATTGGGATTTAGTAATTACGCCCAAAAGTAGATGGTATGATTTGCGCTTAAAAGAAATTTTTCGATACAAAGACCTCTTGCTTTTGTTCGTGAGGCGGGATTTCGTTTCACTTTACAAGCAAACTATTTTAGGCCCGCTGTGGTTTTTTATTCAGCCAATTTTTACAGCACTGACATTTACCATTGTTTTTGGTAACCTGGCTAAAATCTCTACTGATGGCGTGCCGCAAATCTTATTTTATCTCTGTGGCGTTACTTTGTGGAATTATTTTTCTGATACACTCACAAAAACTTCGGAAACCTTCACTGCCAATGCCAGTATTTTCGGTAAAGTGTATTTCCCGAGAGTAATTGTGCCGTTGTCGGTTGTTGTTTCTAATTTGATAAAGTTGGGTGTGCAGTTTCTTTTGTTTATTGTTATCTGGGTTTATTATCTCATCAAGGGAGAAGACATTCACCCCAATGCAACTTTATTGCTCGTTCCTTTTCTCATTATTTTGATGGGGTTTTTAGGACTGGCATTCGGTATCATTATTTCCTCTATGACAACCAAATACCGGGATTTAAAATTTCTGGTTGTATTCGGTGTTCAGTTGATGATGTATGCCTCGCCAATTGTGTATCCTTTATCTTCAGTTCCCCAAAAGTATAAATGGCTGATTGTAGCTAATCCCGTAACAAGCATTATCGAAACGTTTAAATACGCTTTTCTTGGTGTGGGCGAATTTCGATGGAGCTACCTGGCTTACAGTACCATATTCACCATTATTATATTTTTAACAGGATTAATGGTTTTTCATCGCGTTGAAAAGTCGTTTATGGACACTGTTTAATTCAAAGAAAGGAATGAGCAACGTTGTTTTAAAAGTGGAAAGTATTTCAAAGCAATACCGGTTGGGACAATTGGGTACAGGTACTGTTTCGCATGACCTGAATCGCTTTTGGGCGAGGATCAGGGGGAAAGAAGATCCCTATTTGAAGTTGGGCGACGTGAACGACAGAACAAGAATTACTGACAGCGAATACGTTTGGTCTTTACGTGATATCAATTTTGAAGTGAAGCAAGGCGAAGTGCTTGGTATTATCGGCAAAAATGGTGCAGGAAAATCCACTTTACTGAAAATATTATCGCAAGTAACGATGCCAACTACCGGTAAGGTAAAAGTGAAAGGGCATATTGCTGCTTTGCTGGAAGTGGGCACAGGGTTCCATCCTGATCTGACAGGACGAGAAAATATTTTTTTAAATGGTGCTATTCTTGGTATGACAAAAGCTGAAATAAAAGGCAGGTTAGATGAAATTGTTGATTTTAGCGGGGTAGCTAAATATATAGATACACCGGTAAAACGTTATTCTTCGGGTATGATGGTGCGGTTGGGCTTTGCGGTAGCTGCGTATTTGGAGCCTGAAATTTTGATTGTGGACGAAGTGCTTGCTGTCGGCGACGCTGAGTTTCAGGAAAAATGTTTGGGCAAAATGAAAGATGTAAGCGGGCAGGGCAGAACGATTTTATTTGTAAGCCATAATATGTCTGCTATTAGAAACTTATGCAACAAAGGATTATTACTAAAGCATGGATGCGTTGATTATTCCGGAGATATATCACAAACTATTTCTCAATATTCAAGTATTAGAAATCAGGTTGATACTGATTTAAGCAAAATAAAAAACAGATCAGGAATAGGGGATTTAAAATTTACAAAGATTGAAATTATTCAAGGACAACCTCTTATTAAATCAGGTGAAGTAACGGAAATAGTGCTATATTATGAAACGCAGATAAATGATCTAAATGAAAATTATGATTTTGCCATAGGAATATGGAATAGCCTGGGTGCTCCGATGTTTATGTTGTCTAATTTGTATCTAAATAAAAAAATACAGGTAACCCGGGGAAATGGGAAAATCAAATTTATTATTGACAAGCTTTCTTTAAATGCCGGAGAATACACCATAAACCTGCTTATTTCTATGCGTGATGTGTATGTTGATTTTATAGAGAACGCATATAGCTTCAGGGTAGAAGACGGCAATTATTATGGCAATAGTGCTTTTTATTTGGAGAGCTATGATGGGTTTTACCAACAGTTTAATGTTGTGAATGAATAGGGTATAGAATGGGAAGGATTATTAAAGCAATAATTTTCATAATTAGAAATTATATAAGTAATGGGCTGAAGAAGATGAGAAAGTTTTTTTTTACCCATATACTGCTTAAACCTTATTATTACAAAATAAATAATGCCCAATTATTTGTTAACTGGTTGTTTCAAAGAATATTCAGATACAATAGTGATGTGCCGTACTCTGTTTCATTTACCTCACGTATCCAGGGGGCAAACAGGATTATTTTCCCTAAAGGTTCTGAGAGCATAAGGATAAGCTTTGCGGTTAGCGGAGGATGTTATTTTACTGTTTTTTATGGAACTACATTAGAGATAGGAGAAGGTACGGTTTGGGCAACAAATGTTTGTATTCAAACAGGGAATCATGATTTTATTGACAGAAATAAATATAGGACAGGTTCTGTTAAAATAGGAAGGAACTGTTGGTTAGGAACTGCTGTTACTATTTTGCCAGGCGTTGAACTGGGAGATAATGTTACAGTTGGAGCAAACTCGGTAGTAACAAAAAGTTTTCCCTCCAATTGTGTGATCGCAGGCGTGCCCGCAAAAATTATCAGGCACATTTAAGATAAGAAACGTAGTGTTAAGTCAATCAAATTATGTCTGTTCATTTTCATGAAACGTGAGATGTGAAAAGAACTTCCATGTCTCACATTTAGCGTTTGAGATAGCGGTAGTATATCATATACCATATTAATAAATATTTACTGTGTGCGGAATAGCCGGGATATGGCGATTAAATAGCCAATCTTTGAACGAACAAGCACTGCAAAGGTTTACCAATTCGCTTGCGCATCGAGGTCCCGATGGCTTTGGTTTTTATATTGACGCGAAAACCAGCTTAGGATTAGGCCACCGTCGCTTATCTGTCTTAGATCTGTCTGAAGCAGGTAAGCAGCCAATGAGCTTTGCCGATAACCGTTATTGGATTTCATACAATGGTGAAGTGTTTAATTTTATTGAGCTAAGGGCTGAACTAAAAAGCAAAGGGTACGCTTTTAAAACCGAAACAGACACCGAAGTCATTTTAGCTGCCTATCATTGTTGGGGTATTGATGCTTTGCAAAAATTTAATGGTATGTGGGCTATGGCTATCTGGGATACCCGTGAGCAAGAGCTCTTTTTAGCCCGCGACAGGTTTGGTATTAAGCCGCTTTATTATCTGTATATTCCTAACTCGATGTTTGCTTTTGCCTCGGAAACTATTGCATTTAAGCACTTAGATAATTATCAAAGGAAGTTTGATGATAACAATGTCAGGCTGCAATTAGAAGACAGTACCTCGCTTGAGGGGATTGGTTATACCATTTTCCAGAATATTTTTCAATTGCTGCCCGGGCACAATATGCTTGTTTCCAAAAATGGAACGCCCGTGCAAAAGCGTTGGTGGAATACGTTGGAAAACCTGCAGGCTGTTCCTGAAAAATATGAAGAGCAAACGGAACAATTCAAATCATTGCTGGTTGATTCGCTTAAGCTTCGGCTACGTAGTGATGTAACTGTTGCAACGGGGTTAAGCGGTGGCGTTGATTCTTCGTCTGTTTTTTGTACGCTTAATTATATGATGCAGCATACAAAAAAAAGGGAACGTATACCTGCCAACTGGCAACAGGCGTTTGTGGCTACGTTTCCCGGCACATTATCTGACGAAGAAGTTTATGCGAAACAAGTTATTGATTACACAGGTTTAAAAGGAACTTTTATTACGCTTGATGAAAGTACACTCTACAACAAAATTATTGATACTACCGTAAAATCTGATGCCATACTCGGTACTCCGATTATTTCTGCTTATATGGTGTATGAAGCAATGCGTAAAAATAACGTTACTGTTTCCATGGATGGGCATGGCGTTGATGAAATGTTATATGGCTATCCCTGGTTAGTAAAAGCTGCTTATAGATATTATTACGATAAAAATGATGCGAAGAATACGTCCGATATAGAACAGATTTACATTGATTTGTTTTATGCCGATGCAAAAAGCGGCATACGTACCGCTTTCAAAAAAGGATTTCCTTCACGAACTTTTATACAGCAAATAAAAAATAAAATTAAACATTCCCCTTTACGGGATATTTATCTTGCCATAAAAAATAATGAGCCAGTATCTGTGTTGCCTCATTTGTCGGATAAACCCTACAATACAAGCAAATTAAACTCCGCTGAACAAAATTTATTCAGTGTTTTCCATACTTCCATGCTTCCTACATTGATGAGAAATTTTGACAGGGCCTCTATGCTTAACGGGGTAGAAGTGCGTATGCCTTTTATGGATTATCGGTTGGTGCAATATGTCTTTTCTCTTCCTACTTCAAGTAAAATAGGGCAGGGCTTTACTAAGCGAATTTTGCGTGATGCAATGAGGGGTTTAATGCCAGAGGCTGTCAGACTGCGCAAATTGAAGATAGGGCTTAACGCGCCAATGTATGATTGGTACAATTATAAACTTAATCAAATAATTTTGGATGAAGTTAATTCATCGGACTTTTTAAACTCTCCATATTGGAACGGTAAGGAAATTGCCGCATTTGCAACTCAAAAGACAAAAACCAAAACATGGCAAGATAGCCAGGAGTGTATGGTTTTTTGGCGCCATTTTAATACACATCTTTTGAAAAAAAGCCAAGTAAGTTGAAATTCGTAATTCTGATAGAGGATTATAATTTGTTTTATACAGACTATTTAAATCAACATACGGATTTGAACCGTAAGCCGTATCAAGAGAAAATGGATTTGTTACTAAGAAAAAAATATTACCAGGCTGATAGTTTGGCGAAAGCCCTTATAAAACAAGGACATCAGGCGGAAGTAATCATTCCTGCCTGCAATCCGTTGCAGGTAAGCTGGGCTAGAGAAAATGATAAGGCATTGTTCTATAAATGGCATTTACAAAAGCCGTTACGTAGTCTTAAGTCAAGGGTTTTAAAACAATATAATACGTTTGACGTTATAAGAGGTAAGATTTTATTGGCGCAAATTCAAAGAATTAAACCTGATATTGTATTTGTATATTCAGGCATTTGGTTAGAAAGAAGTACAATACAAAGAATGAAATTTGTGGCAAAAAAAATAATATTACAGTGGAGTTGTCCCATTTTTACATGGACTGATTATCCTTTTTATGAATTTGACTTTATTGTTTCTGCCTCTCCTTCTATTGCAGAGTATTTTACAAAAAGGGGTATTAAAAGTTTTTACTTGCAGCAGGCGTTTGATGCCGAAATAATGAGCAAAAATAATAGCGGCAATCACAAAAAGGATATTGTTTTTATCGGGAATTTTTCAAGGTATCATTTATATAGATTTGAAATTGTGGAGTACCTGCTTCAAAATGATGTGAATATTGATATATATGGTACAATAAGTGATAATTTTTATCCAGAGTCACTTCTAAAGGGCAAAATCAAAGCACCCGTTATGGGTGCTGAAATGTTTGATGTCTACAAACAATACAAAATGGCTTTGCATGTTTTTGGAGCTGGGACAGAAAACGATGGAATTGACTGGTCGTCGTATGCCGGGGCCAAGCGTATATTTGAAATAACGGGAGTTGGCGTTGCATTATGTGCTTCTTACCAAGATAATTTAATGGAAATGTTTAATGAAGATGAAATCATTACTTTTAAAACAAAAGAAGAATGTCTTCAAAAAATAAAATATTACGTATCAAAAAAGGATGTCTTATCACAAATAGCAATGAGAGGCCAGCAAAAAACTTTAGCTAAACATACATTTTATAACAGAGCCTTAGAACTACTCAAGTTGATAGAACAATAAATTCAAATCTGATAGATACATGGGTATATTTAGTTTGATTTTTGGAGACACATCAAAAATCGGTTTAAATAATAAAGCTAATCGCCATAATTGGATACAGCACCAATTACAAAATATTCCGGCACAGCAAACTATTCTAGACGCGGGTGCAGGCGAACTTCAGTTTAAAAAATATTGTAGTCATTTACGTTATATGAGTCAGGATTTCGGCCAGTATGACGGAAAAGGTGATGGGGTGGGGATCCAGACTACCAGTTGGGATAATTCAAAATTGGATATTGTTTCAGATATTGCATCAATTCCTGTTGTTGATTCGAGCTTTGATAATATATTATGCACTGAAGTTTTAGAACATATTCCTCACCCTGCAGAAGCGATAAAAGAATTTGCAAGAATTATTAAACCTGGGGGCAAATTGATTTTAACTGCTCCATTTTGTTCGTTAACGCATTTTGCACCTTATCATTTTTATAGTGGCTTTAATGAATATTTTTATGAAAAATATTTAAAAGATTTTGGATTTGATATTGTTGAAATAAATCCTAATGGAAATTACTTTGAATACATTGCACAAGAATTAAGGTTTTCTCAAGAAGTCGCTCTTAAATATGCAGGTCTCAAATGGTCGCTTAAAAATACGATTGCTCAAAAAATTTTATTGAATTTTTATCATAAAGCTTCAGCTCGGGATTCTAAATCATCCGGACTGTTGAATTTTGGATTTCATATAATTGCTGTAAAGAAATAAACTGTGATTTTCATTCGTTTAATGGGAGGCTTAGGCAACCAAATGTTTCAATACTCATTCGGCAGGCGAATGGCCTTAATTAATAACACGGAATTAGTATTAGACCAATCCTTATTATTAGATAAATCCCAGCCTCACGAATTGGTTACACATAGAAATTTTGATTTAGATATTTTTAATTTGAAAAGTTACAGATGGGCTACTGAAGATGAAATTTTTGCCTACAATGGAAGCCCCGATGCTTCCTGGAAAAAAAAAATTATCAGAAGAATTAAAAACACTTTTTCTCCCAAACAGCTCATTGTCCAAAAATATAACGAGTTTAATGAAGGATATCTTTCCATAAAAAGCAATGCGTGTTTTGTGGGTCGTTGGCAGAGTGAATTGTATTTTAAAGATGTTGCTGCACAAATAAGAATGGATTTCACCATTCCCGATCTGGCTAATGATGAAATCAAATCTTACACTGCAAAAATAAAATCTTGTGAAGCCGTTTGCCTGCACATTCGTCGCGGCGATTTAGTTACCAACGCTATATATAGTTCCAGTATCGGTACGCTTACGTTAGATTATTATACGCAGGCAATAAATTACATCAGGCAACAGGTTGTAAATCCTGTATTTTTTATTTTTTCTGATGATATTGATTGGTGTAAACAAAACATTCTCCTGCCTGAGCAAACTTTTTATATGGATAACTCTATTGCCGGGCAAAAGGCGGAAGGACATTTATTTTTGATCCAGCGATGTAAATACTTTATTATTTCAAATAGCACCTATGCCTGGTGGGGTGCATGGCTTTCTGCCAATGAAAACAAAAAGGTTGTTTACCCTAAAAATTGGTACAAAAATAAAAATTATTATAACCCTACTATGTGCCCGAAAAGTTGGGTAAGCTTTTGATATGAAAATTCTTGTATTCTCTGAAAGATTCATGACACCTACGCTTACCTTTATTTACAATGAGGTAATGGAAATGTCGAAGCATCATGAGGTTATGGTGGTTTGTAACGAATATTTTATTGATGAAAGGTTTCCGTTTGATAATGTTGTTGAAGTACCGTTTAAAGAAAGGTTTATTCGCAGAAAGCTTGCTTGGTATACCGAACAGCTTGGTTTTTTTATGACCCGTAAAAACTCAGGATTCAAAACTCAGATTCAAAAGCTTATTGATAACTTCAAGCCGGACATTATACACTCCCACTTTGGCTATGAAAGTATAAAGTTGTTAGACAATCTGAATTATACTTCCAAGGTTCCTATATTTATCAGCTTTCACGGGTATGACGCTTCACAAATGTTGGTGCGGAAAGTATATATAAATAAGCTGAATAAGTATTTGAAGCACGATAATGTTATTCCAATTTGTGTTTCAGATTTTATAAAAGGAAATTTAATTAAAGCAGGCGTTAACCTGAACAAAGCTGAATTTTTATATTACGGAATTAATGTTGATCTCTTTTCCCCCAAACCTGTTAAACACGGTAATGATAAATTTATTTTTTTGCAAATAAGTTCTTTTAACGAAAAAAAGGGACATATCTACACGCTGCAAGCTTTTAAATTATTTTTAAATAAAGTTGAAGATAAAACGAAGTACAAGCTTATATTGGCTGGTGGCTGGTACTTGTTTGAGCAAATTAAAGCAGAGGCTGCTAAAATGGGATTAAGCGAGTTTATTGAATTTACAGGAGAGATCACTCACCAGCAGGCTAAAGAATTGCTTTCTAAGGCAGATGTTTTTGTGCATCATAGCGTTACCGCGAAGAATGGCGACACAGAGGGCTTACCCAACGCTATTATAGAAGCGATGGCTATGGAGCTTCCTGTTATTTCTACTTATCACGCAGGTATTCCAGAGTTGGTTGAGCATGGAGTAAATGGTTTTTTAGTCCAGGAAAAAGATATAGACGCCTATGCAAATTCTATGAGAAACATTGTGTCTTGGAAACGTTTGCCGCACAACAGAAATAAAGTAATTCAAAAATTTTCAAATCAGGTGCATTGTCAGGAGCTGATGTATATATACCAGAAATATATAGAGTAAATTATCCATAATCCATTTGAATTTAAATCGGGTGGTTTGATAGTAAAATCCTCACATGTTACATAAGCTAATTTCAAATCCATATTTCAACCAAATAGTTGTAAAATTAAAGTTGGACAGGTTCTTTCACCGTGCCAATAACTATTGGTCAAAGCATCAAACCGACCTGAATAAATCTCATCAGGAAATAGCGGGATATTCTCACTTTATTGATGTGCAGGAAGCTGTGGATAAAACACACGAAACGATTAGAAAGGTTTTTTGTGAATATTTTTCTGAACATGCATCTGTTTTAGATATTGGTTGTGGTCCGGGGTTGTTTTTGAAAGATTTTCAAATGACAATAAATAAGACGGGAATAGATATCTGCCATGATATGATTGAAATTGCTGCGCAGAACAATCCCGATGCTACGCTGATTAATGATGAATTTCTGAGCTATAGTTTTAGACGGAAATATAATCTTATTTACTCTATCGGCGTAATGCAATACATTCCAAAGAGCAAGATCAAAAATTTTTTCATTAAAATCCATTCATTATTAGAAGATGACGGAATGCTCCTCATCAGCTACCCGCATGCAATTTCACAAAATGATCTAAAGTTTTTGAATATCAATTATATCAATTATTCACCGGCGTTCATAAATAAAATCATTGCCCCATATTTTGAAATTCTGCAGAATAAGCATACTGTTGATAACAGAGTCATTTCCGACTTTGACAGAATGCCATATAAACCATTAAATCCACAATTTAATGCGACATATAAAAATTCCAGTATTTTAATTGCCAGGAAAAATAATATCAATATTATAAAATGATCATCATCAGCAGTGTACTTAATACGTTTTATAAATTGAAATTGCAAAATGCTGGATTTAGACACAAAATGTTTGAGGCAGCAGCACGAAATAAATTGCGGAAAAGTAAAATGGGCAGGATTATTTTGCGAAACCTGAATGAAATAATGTCCGCCAACCGGCAGATTCACGAGGAGTTTAAAATATTAGTGGGAGAACATAATTTTCAGGAAAAATTTTGGGCAAGCGATTTAGGCTTTTTATGGTTTACGGGAAACAATAATGACAATAAATCTTATTTTGATGAAACCATTAAATTGATAAACCGTGAAAAAGCAGATTCCTTATTGGATGTAGGCTGTGGCTGGGGCGTTTTTTGCAGAAAAGTTGCCAAAGAAACGAATGTTGCCTATATAAAGGGAATTGATGTGAGCGGGGCTGTAATAGCTGAAGCCGTGAGAAGATCAGAGGTCTCATCAAGGCTGAGCTTTGAGGAGGTTGACTTTTTTAACTATAATCATACAAATGACATAGTTACCATCTTCGGCTCAATTGATTATGTTACTCCCGACAAAATAGAAGCGTTTGTGTCAAGACTTATTAGTTTGGCAAATAAAAAGGTCGTAATTGTCAATTCGCTCAGAAAAATAAAAATTCAGGATGTAAAAGAACTTTCTTCTTCTGTGGAAGTTAAAAGATATGATATAGGTTACGTACACCCATTAAAATCAATCCTGGATAATTTAGGATATATAGAAGCTAAAACATATGAGATGAAATTTTCCGGAGAAGATTCATTGATGGTAATCATAAATAAATGACCTACTTTTTCCCCAGCCCTTTTATACAAAATGAAGTTGTTGATATACAGGACATTTCTCTTGATTTTACGGTAAATTCAGGAAAAAATGCCTTACGCCTTGTATTGCGCTCTTTTAATCTTTCTCCGGGAGCCAGGGTTGGCGTCCCCGCGTTTTGTTGTAATGAAGTTGTTGCTGCGGTTCGGGAAGAAAGGTTAATTCCTTTTTTTTTTGACGTAAGCGAAGCTGGAAGTTATTGGGCAAAGTATGACGTTGAAAAAATAAAAGCCAGCCATATTCAGGTAATCATCATCACTCACCTGTACGGATTTATGCACCCCGACACACAAGATATAGTAAAATGGGGTAAGCAGTTAAATTTAAAAATTATTCATGATGCTGCACAGAGCTATGGTATGGATGTGTCTTTATTTAAAGACTCGCCCGTCGTTTACTCATTTGGGCCGGGAAAGTCAACTACAGCTGCAAAAGGAGGTGAAATTATCAATATCAGTGGGGGCGGTTATCGGGAGCTAAAAATGCCTGGGTTTTGGGATAGAATAGATGCACAATTATTTTATAACTCCAGGATCTATGGAAATGGAAGAAATAAAATTGATTCAATTAAGTGGCGGCTGAGCCAAAAACTTAAATCACGATCAACGGAAATTTTTGACATGTCTGCTTTTCAGAAACAAAAAGCGATGCAGGCTAAAGTGATAGTAAAAACAAAGTTTGAAGAACGAAAATTGAGATACGAGCTATTGAGAAATGCTATTATTAATTCGGAAGAACTGAACCTTTGTTATGATGATGGAAAAGGCCTTTATTTTAAAATTGTGTGTTATGTAAAAAATAATACTCCCCAATTGATAAGCTATTTAAGGAAGAATAATATTCCTTATTACCGGTTGGCAGACGATATAAATTTGAGGCAGAGAGAACTTTCTGCCGCAGTTAATTTTCACCGGACATATTTGAACATTATAGAATTTTCTACAGAACGATCGATTCCGGTGAATGAATTTGAGAGGGTGGCAAATTTATTGACTGACTACAAGTAAAAACACTTATGAAAATTATTTGCGGGATTAAAAATCTAGCTCAAAAGTTATATGTTTCGGAGAATGCTCTCCCTTTCTTTTATAGAGAGAATAATCTTTACTTTTTTTTGCTTAATGATATTGTTATCCCGTTTTCAACAAAAAAAATCTATTTTCTAAAGTATTGCAGAATTGAGTTCTATCCATTAAAAGAAAATGTTCGTTTGTCATCTGTTGATGAGAAAAAAATACTGAATGAGTTTGTGATATATATAAAACAGCATAAAATCGCCGATAGAATTGTATCGCCTTCCAATTATGTGTTTTTTAGTGCGGTTCCGGATAATGCTACCTGGTGTGGATTTGGGACGTATCAGATAGATCTGGCGCTTTCGGAAGAACAATTGTGGAACAATATTCATTCGAAACATAGAAATGTTATCCGGAACGCAGAAAGAAATAAAGTGGTTTTGAAATATGGCAAAGACCAAATAGAAAGTTTTTATTCGTTGTATAAGGAAACAATGCAACGCTCAGGTATGCATTGTGAAGATATATCACATTTCAAAAATATTTACATGGCATTTCCCGAAAGTACAATATGCGGAGTGGCCTATTACAATAATGTCCCTCAGGGAGCCATATTTATGCCATATTCATTATTCGGCGCATTTTATTTGTATGGGGCATCAGCCTCTAAAATAGAAGTGAACGGAGCAATGAATTATTTGCATTGGAACACTATAAAATTTTTAAAGCACCAAAATGTAAAATTATACGATTTCGTAGGTGCACGTTTGTCAAATATATCAGGAACAAGATTAGAAGGAATTCAAAAATTTAAAGAGCGCTTCGGAGCTGAATTAAAAAGGGGTTACTTGTGGAAAATAGATATAAGCAAAACGAAATGTTTTGTGTATGATTTTTTACTTCGGCTAAAAGCGACCTTGAAAGGAGCGAAATTTCCGAAAGACATTATTGATCAGGAAAATGAAAAAGAAAAACATCCTGCTGACATTTGATTATGAGCCTTATCTGGGTGCAAGATCCGGTACTACGGATAAGTGCCTGATACAGCCAACGATTGCATTGATCAATGCTTTAAATAAATACAGTGCAAAGGCGGTTTTTTTTATAGATACTCTTTATATACTAAACTTAAAACGAAACCCGGGATCAGAGGAGGATTATAACAGGGCAATAAACCAAATAAGAGAGCTTTATATAAAAGGGCATTATATTTTTCCCCACATACACCCACACTGGTTAGACGCAAAATACCTGCCTGACATAAAACAATATGATTTAAGCAATCTTGAAAAATATTCTCTTGCATCCGTTAATAATGAGCAGGTTGAAGATTTATTTCAGCAAAGCTTTTCCCTTTTCAGCGACCTTGGTATTTATTATAATGCCTGGGGGTATCGTGCGGGAGGCTGGTGCATCCAGCCGTTCAGCAGGTATGTTGAAATTTTCAGGAAATATCATATCCGCTACGACTTTAGTGTTTTGCCATATTATAAAAATAAAAAGCAGGAGCAGTATTTTGATTTTTCACAAAACAAAGAAAAGGAACCATACCCGTTTCAGAATGATGTAAATATTGCTGATAGCAAGGGTGATTTTACAGAATTCCCCATTTCATCTATTTCAATAGATGATAAAGTAAAATTTTTAAGCAGGATAATAAATAAATATTTGTGGACAATGAAGGATAAAGGTTTTGGTGATGGAACAGGTGCACAAACTGCCGCACTACGATCAACACAGCCTGCCGCTGAGATGATCTCTATAGATATTTTAAATATAGCTAAATTAAACACGTATAAGAAGTTCCTCAAAGAACATAATTATATGCACTGGATCTCGCACCCCAAGATGTTTACGAAGCATGGGTTACAAACATTCGATAAATTTTTACAATACGCCTATTCAAAATTTGAGATAGAGCACGATTTTATATAAGCATAAAATGAACATCTGTATTCTGATCGGTACGAGACCGAATTTTATTAAAGTGACCCAATTTAAAAAAGTAGCAGCGCAATTATTTCCTGCCTTAAATATTTCCATCATCCACACAGGTCAGCATTATGATGAAAAAATGGCGGATGTTTTTTTTCGCCAATTTAATTTGGTGCCGGACCATTATCTGAATATTTCTTCTGCCTCTGCAAATAAGCAAATTGCGGAGATCATGATCAGGCTGGAGGATCTCATTGATAAAATCGGTAAACCTGATGTCTTCCTGGTGCCGGGAGACGTTAATTCCACGATGGCCGGGGCCGTTTTTGCCAATAAGCACAATATTAAACTGGGGCATATTGAAGCAGGATTAAGGAGCTTTGACAGAACAATGCCGGAAGAATTCAACAGGATCGTTACGGACGAATTAAGTGATATGTATTTTGTTACGGAACCAAGCGGGCTCCGGCATTTGAGGAGTGAAAATAAAAGGGCTTCTTCTATTCATTATGTTGGTAATACCATGATAGATACAATGGTTGCATTTGAAGATCAAATTGAAATCTCTACGGTGTTGAAAGAGCTGGGATTAAGGGAAGGGCAATTTGTGCTGATGACTATGCACCGGCCTGCTACAGTAGATAACAAACCTGAGCTGCAAAAGTTGCTGCAATTAATAGAATCCCTCACCGGGAGGTATAAAGTCGTTTTTCCTGTACATCCGCGTACGGAGAAAAATGCAAAAGAATTTGGCTTATATGACAGGCTGGTAAATAATACCCAACTTATTTGTACCGGACCATTAGATTACTTTGCCTTTCAGAAGCTTATCAAGAACTGCGCTTTTATAATTACAGACAGTGGCGGGATCCAGGAAGAATCCACGTTTCGTCAAAAGCCATGCCTCACACTAAGACCCAATACCGAACGCCCGGCAACTGTTGACGAAGGCACGAACACCCTTTTGAATTTCGATATGGCGTTGGTGAAGAAGTATATACTCGAAATTGAAGGAGGGCACTATAAGAAAGGAAAAATCCCTGCTTTGTGGGATGGGAAAGCTACAGAACGTATCCTCTCGGTTTTAGCTACTGTATGATCTATTACCTTACATTTAATGATGCTCCATCCGGGATATTTTCAAGCCAGGTGCTTGACGTGGTAAATTTTTTGCGGCAGGAATTAAAAGCGGATATCCGGCTTGTTTCTTTTATTTCTTTACGGAAATTCAATATAAATCGAAGAAAAATAAGAGATGGCTGCCCTGATGCTATAGTCGTTCCAATGATACCGGGAGTAAGCCGGTGGAGGCGGAATCGTTATTTACTGAGGATGCTTTGCTATATGGGCAGGCCGGAAGCAATAATTGGACGGAGCGTATTGGCAACACAATTAGCCCTGAGCTGCGGGATTAAGAATGTGATTTATGACGGTCGTGGTGCAATTTCGGCAGAGTGGCATGAGTATGACGTTGTTACTGACCCTGGCTTGCTTTCTGCTATCCCTCTTTTGGAAGAGCAGGCGGTTCACGATTCCCGGTTCAGAATAGCCGTTTCTGCGCAGTTAGTAAATTATTGGCGGGAGTCTTATGGTTACAGGGATAGCCGGGAGGTGATAATTCCCTGCACGCTTAATAAGGCTTTTGAGAATATAGAAATCACTGAAGAAAATATTGCAACAATAAGAAAAAAGTTGAATTTTAATACGGGAGATATTGTATTTATTTACGCCGGCTCTGTTGCCGGCTGGCAATCGTTCAGTGTATTGTATGAATTTATTAAACCCATTATGCAAAAAACTGAAAAGGCCAAGCTGCTCTTTCTCTCAGACGAGGATGATAATATCCGGAACCTGTTAAAAGAATTTCCGTCACAGGTTTCCCGGCGCAAAGTTGCACCTCATGAAGTACCGGAATACTTAATGGCGGGCGATTATGGCATACTGATCCGCGAAGAGAGCATTACCAATAAAGTGGCTTCCCCGGTAAAATTTGCAGAATACCTGGCTTGTGGCTTAAAGGTAATTATCTCTGAGCACCTGGGCGATTACAGTGATTTTGTTTCCGGAAATGGGTGTGGGTATATATACTCGAAGTTCCTGGGGCCATCTGCCGTTACCCTTGCAGAAAAACAAAGTGGCCGGGACTTGGCTTTAAAAAAGTTTACAAAGAGTAGTCTTGTTTCAGAATATAGAAAGCTACTGGCATCGGTTGTTCCTGAATAAGCATCAGAACTAAATTAATATATATACCCTTGAAGATTGCACTTTTAACCGATGGTATTTGGCCCTATGTAATAGGTGGAATGCAAAAACATTCTTACCTGTTGTGTAAACATCTGGCAAATGCGGGCATACAGGTACATCTTTATTATACTGCAGATAATGATTTAGAGAAGTCGGCGTTATCAGCGATTTTTGAAAAAAAAGAATTAGAGAATATTACCGGGTTTTTTATTTCGTTTTCTTCAGTCATTAAGGTTCCTGGGCATTACCTGATGGAGTCGTATAAATACTCAAAAGCAATATTTGATGTATTCAGGCATTATAGAAACGAATATGATCTAATATATATACAGGGATTTAGCGGCTGGTATACGTTGACACATAAAAAAGATCTAAATATACCTCCATGCTTGGTGAATTTTCACGGACTGGAAATGTTTCAGCCTTCCGCATCATTAACAAGTTGGCTACAAAACCAAATGTTTCGCCCGTTTGTAAAAAAAATATTGAAATCTGCTGATTACGTACAGTCACTAGGGGGAAAACTGACAGACAGTTTAAATAAAACAGGTATTCCTGAAAATAAGATTATTCTTTCCGGTATTGGAATTGAAGATAAATGGCTTTCTGAGGAGATAATGCATTTTGATAAGGAAACAAAAAGAATTTTCACATTTATTGGACGGTATGAACGACGTAAGGGAATTTCCGAATTGACATGTGCGATCAGAAATAATATCAATTTATATAATGCCGAGTTTCATTTTATAGGGCCTATACCCGCAGATAAAATGCTTACAAATGATAATGTATATTATTATGGGTTGTTACAGAATGAAGAACAAATAAAGCGGCTATTGGATAAAACAGACTTTTTATTAGTTCCAAGCTATTCTGAAGGTATGCCAACTGTAATTTTAGAGGCAATGGCAAGAAGTTGTGCTATTATTGCTACAGACGTTGGTGCTGTTTCGGAGTTAGTTTCAAATAAAAATGGAATTTTGGTTAAATCGCCTAAAGAAATAGAAAAAGCAATAAAAGAAGCTTTACAAATGAACAGGGAAATTATAACCGAAAAACAAAAATATTCCAGGTCTTTGGTTGAAAAATTTACCTGGAATAGGTTAGTAAAGAAAATGATCGAAACAATTAACTCTAAAATTCTATTAAAAGAAGGTAGAAAAGATAATGATACATGAAAATTTTATTTTTATATACAGAGCTTGCAGAATATACGTTAGCCTGTATAAAAGCATTAAAATATTCTTCTGTTAGTCCGGAGATATTAGTAATTCATTACCCGGTAAACCCTGAGGCTCCGTTTAATTTCAATTTTTCATCAATCGGTAAATTTGTTTCCATAGAACATTTTCTTGACTATTCAATGCTCAGGACGGAGGTAGACAACTTTTCTCCGGATAAAATTGTAGTGAGTGGATGGGCTAATAAAAATTACCTGAGAATATGCAGGTATTATCGGAGCAAAGCCCGTTGCGTGCTAACGATGGACAATCACTGGAACGGAAGCATAAAGCAGTATATCTTAAAGAGCATCTTCGGGCTAACGTTTAAAAATTTTTTTAAAAAGATCTGGATACCTGGTAAACCGCAACGTGAATATGCAGAAAAGCTGGGGTTCAAAGATGATGAAATAATGGAAGGGTTTTATTGCTGCGAAACCGAGCGCTATGTAAATATGGGCAAAGCCGCGGGAGCTAAAAAAAGGAGCCATTTCCCGAGGAGGTTTTTATGTGTGGCAAGGTATATACCGCAGAAAAATTATGAATTGCTGTGGGAGGCTTTTGTAGAGTGGAAAAAGACATCAGGCAGTGATTGGGAATTGTGGTGTGCGGGTACGGGTGAAAATTTTGATGCACGCATGATCCATCCGGCCATAAAACATCTCGGCTTTGTACATAAGGAAGACTTGCCTGAAATCATTGCTGAAACAGGTATTTTTATATTACCAAGCTTGTTTGAGCCATGGGCCGTCGCCGTGCAGGAATTTGCCGCAGCTGGTTATCCCCTGATCTTGAGTACCAAAGTTGGGGCAGCATCTGCATTCCTGGATGCAGAAAACGGATGGGTATTTCCCCCAAACGATAGGGCAGCGCTGATCAACATTTTTGATACCGTAAATAAATTGTATTCAGAAGATATGGAAAGAATGTGTTTAATAAGTGTTGATAAGGCAAAAAAGTTTACACCTCAGAAATGGGCGCTTCAATTACTTTCTGCCTGAAATTTTTGGCAAATCCGGAGACAGCTATTTGCCTGTGACTTATCCAATACATAAAAAAGAAAAGAAAAAAGCCAATATTGATATAGTTGCCGTTTCTTATCAGGGCAAGTATCATATATACAAAAATGCTGTAATTAATAACACCGAAATCTTTAAGGCGGCTTGTTCTCATTAAACGCTTTGGAGCAAAAAACTTAATAAAAGCACAGAAAAATAATATTAATCCCGTCAAACCAGTTTCTGACATTAATCGCAAAAATTTGGAATTAGCATCCTGCTGGTTTTGTGCTCCGTACATGAGTAAATAATTGGAAGGAAAATATTTTTTAAAGGTTTGCTCAAAGATCAGGGGATGAGACCCTAAACCCGAACCAAACAGCGGGCTTTCTACAAACGAGTCCCGTGCAATGGCATAATTGGAATACAGGGCAAAAGTGCTCGAATTAGATTTCCCCGCTTCCTTTGCCATAATTTCATTAGACAGGAAAAGGCGGGTCGTATCATAAAACCGCGCATTGATGAGTTGAATATTCTCTATCAGAAAGTTGATCAGGAAAAAGCCGGGCAATATTAACACCGGTATCAGGATTAGCTTGTTTCTTCTGGCGTTAAAATAATCATTTATATACAGAGATATTAATATCCCTAATGCAAAACCTAATACGGCAATGGAAGAATAGGTCAGAAAATAGCATAAAAAGATGATCAAAAATTTGAGTTTAGCTTTCTTCCATGTGTCAGCAAAATAGCATAGATAATATACTACAGCCGGAGTTAAAGCCATAGCGAGATAAAAGGGCTCACCCATAATGCCATATTCTCTGTATAGCCCGGGACCGGCGTGATTAACAGTTGTCAGGTGAATACCGGCATAGTGTAGTGCATTATCAATAATACCATGTATGGAAATCCAAAATGCAAATAACAGGTAATAGCGGAAGACCTTTGAAATATTGAACTTTAGTACATATAATACATTATAATAAGTGAAGGAAGAAAACAAGATACCTATAACCTGCTTCAGATATTCAAAGCCTAAAAGACCTTTGTACCAGGTGATAAACAGGCTGGTTAAAAAAATGATCCCAATGCTAATCGAGAACCATCGGGGAAATAAGGCAAGCTTCCCTGTTTGGAGGAGTTGGGAAATCAGGAACAATAGAAAAACAGGATAGTTGTAATACAAATCAAAAGGCAGCACGCCCCGGACGGCTTTATCCAGGAATACTGAGAAAATACATAAAATAGCAAGATATTCCGAAAAGGTATGCTTGAATTTCATAGAACGAGCTGCTTCTCCTGCAAATTACTGGTATTTACCCTCTTTCATTTTAAATATTTGAATTTCTTTATAATAATATGTGCGGTATAGCAGGTATTTTAGAGTTTAACAACTCCCATCCCAATGATCTTGTTATCAGGAAAATGACCCGCGCCCTGGCTCACCGGGGACCGGACGCCGAAGGTACCTGGATAGAAAATGAAACAGCCCTGGGGCACCGCCGGTTATCCATAATTGATCTTTCTTCCGCAGCCAATCAACCGTTCGCAGATAATTCAGGACGGTATATTATTGTTTTCAATGGTGAGATATACAACTATAATGAAGTTAAATCACAGATCCCCGGGTATGCATTTAAAACTACCAGTGATACGGAGACAATTGTTGCCGCATACGCGAAATGGGGGGTGCATTGTGTAAACTACTTTAGAGGCATGTTTGCTTTTGCTGTTTGGGACAGGCAACAGGAGACGTTGTTTATTGCCCGGGACAGGATGGGCGTAAAGCCGCTATATTACTATGTTGACAATAACCATTTGATATTTGCATCGGAGGTAAGGGCCATTTTAGCAAGTGGCCTGGTGAAGAAAACGCTCAATAGGCAGGCGTTAATGGAATACTTCACCTATCAGTCCGTTACTTCACCACTTTCTATTATAGAAGGCATTCAACAACTGGAAGCGGGTTGTTATCTTACCGTAAAAAATAGCAGGCTGACAATTAACAGGTACCGGAAAGTAAGTGACTACGCTTCGTGCAACGACTATAGCAACAGTGCAATAATAAAAAGGAATATTTTTCAGCTGCTAGGTAAGTCTGTGCAACGAAGGCTGGTAAGCGATGTCCCTGTTGCTGCCTTTCTGTCCGGGGGTATTGATTCCGGCGTGGTTGTAGGTTTAATGGCTGAATATTGCAACGTAAAGCCTGCTACTTTTAATATTTCTTTCTCCGAAGAGACATACGATGAGTCAAAGTATGCTGAAATTATTTCCGCGAAATTTAATACAGAGCATAGAAAAATACAATTATCGCCGGGAACAATGCTTGATCAGCTGGAAGCGGCTTTGTCTGCGCTTGATGTTCCCAGCGGCGATGGAATAAATAGTTATGTGGTATCAAAAGCTATAAGAGAGGAAGGAATAAAAGTGGCATTATCGGGTATCGGTGGGGATGAATTGTTTGCAGGCTATCCTGTTTTTGGACAATATCAAAAATTACATGCCCAATCCCGTCTTTGGAAGCATTCAACCCTATTAAGAAAACTTGCTTCAGCGCTATTACCCTCCGGCGGATTTTCAAACAAAACGCTAAGACTAAAACAACTGCTTAATCTCCCGGCCCCGGATATAGCGCATGTTTATCCATTATTGCGGCAAATGCTCCCTCCCGCGCTGCAGGAGCGGCTGCTTCGGCTGACCTCTTTAAAAAAAACAATGCTGGAGGATCTGCTCCTTGATAACCAGGCGGGGCTTGATTCCCTGCCCGTTCTGAGCCAGGTCACGGCCGCAGAATATTATGGATATACTCAGAATACATTACTGAAAGATACCGACCAGATGAGCATGTCCGTTGCGCTTGAGGTGAGAGAGCCTTTTTTTGATAGTGATCTTATTGAGTATGTGCTTGGGATCCCGGATCAATATAAGCAACCTTTATATCCCAAGAGCTTACTTGTGGAATCTGTTAAACCCTTATTGCCGGATGAAATAGTATTCAGAAAAAAGCAGGGCTTTGTATTCCCCTGGGAGGTTTGGATGAAAAATGAGCTTTACGATTTTTGTGATCAGCGTATAGCACGGATATCCGGAAGAGATTTTATAAATGCAGGGGCATTGAGTCAGTTTTGGAAACGCTTTTTAAATAATCATCCCGGTATCAGGTGGATGGATATCTGGCTTTTCGTGGTACTGGAATATTGGCTTGAAAAAAATGGAATTGACGCCTAACCCTAAGATCCTGCTTTTTACCGACTGGTATGCGCCCGGCTTCAAAGGCGGAGGCCCTATACGGTCTGCCGTCAATTTTGCGGGGGAAATGTGCAGGGATTATGATATTTATATTTGTACTGCCGACAGAGACCTGGGCGATACGGAGCCTTATGCTGATATTGAGGCGGATAAATGGACCCGCAGGGAGAGCATACATATATTTTATGCTTCTCCTCGGTGGTTGGGCTGGCGAAATATCAAAAATTTGATCCGCACCGTTGCGCCTGATTTTATTTATCTCAACAGCATGTATTCACGGTTTTTTACTATTTATCCGCTGCTGCTTCATCGGGTGAGCAAGATATCTTCCAAAATCATACTGGCGCCGCGGGGGATGTTGAGGGAAGGCGCTATTCAATACAAAGCAGGGAAAAAGAAACCTTTTCTACGGCTGCTAAAAAATATGCACGTATTAAAAAATGTAAGCGGTCATGCTACTGATGAACAGGAAGAAAAAGATATAGCTTCTCGTTTTCCTGATATCAGCAACGTAAAAGTAATACCCAATTTCTCTGCCCCTGTACCTTCTTATAAAATGTTGTTGAAAAAGACCGGCGAAATAAATCTTCTGTTTATTTCTCGTATTTCAGCCATAAAAAATCTTACTTTTTTGTTAGCTACGCTCCACCGGATGGCCGGCTCAATAACAGTGAAGCTGACAATAAGAGGCAGCATTGAGGACGATAGCTATTGGGAGGAATGTAAAACCCTCATTAATAAACTACCGGGCAATGTACAGGTACATTATGATGGCCCGGTTGAAAATGAAAAAGTATCTTCGATCATTCAGCAACACCACCTTTTTGTGCTTCCCACTTTTGGCGAAAATTTTGGGCATGCTATTTTTGAAGCGCTTGCGGCCGGGCGCCCTGTATTGATCAGTGATCAGACACCCTGGCGGCATCTTGAACGGCAGCATGCAGGCTGGGATATTGCGCTTAATGATCCTGGGGCGTTCATCAACGTCATTGAAAGCGTTGCCCAAATGGACAATACCGCCTTTGAACAATGGAGCAAGGGTGCGTGGGAATACGCAAATACACATTCAGAAAATGAAAAACTCAGAGAACAGTATAAAAAATTGTTCAGTTAATATTGTATAATGAACCGTACAGACCATAGTATATATAATAATGACTGGTATAAGAAAGAGATCGGGGCCGGGCGGTTTAAACAGGCCTGCTGGTTTTTTATTAACGCGCTCTTTTTTATAAACCCGCTCAATCCTTCATCGGGATTGAAATGTATATTGCTCAAATGGTTTGGAGCGAAGCTGGGCAAAGGAGTAATGATCAAACCCGGGGTTAATATTAAGTACCCATGGAAGCTTGTTATTGGCGATTATGTATGGGTCGGAGAAAGAGTATGGATTGATAATCTTGCCTTTGTTGTTATTGGCAACCATGTTTGTATTTCTCAGGGCGCCATGCTGCTGACCGGGAATCATAATTATAAGAAAAGCAGCTTTGATCTTATGGTAAAAGAAATATTTTTGGAAGAAGGTGTTTGGTTAGGAGCGAGAACCCTTATTTGCCCGGGGATAACCGCTCATTCTCATGCTATGCTTACAGCAGGATCGGTGGCGGTAACTTCTCTTGACGCATATATTATTTACTCGGGAAACCCGGCAGTGGCTATAAAACAACGGGTAATTATGTAATTTACCGGTTTCGGGTATGAAGATCTCCATCATCACAGCAACTTTTAATAGCGCCGCTACCATTCGCGATACAATGGAATGCATCAGCAGCCAGGACTATGATGACATAGAACATATCATAGTTGATGGAGGCTCAACGGATGATACGCTGAACATAGTACGGGAGTTTCCTCATGTACAGAAAATAATATCGGAAAAGGATGATGGGATATATGATGCCATGAACAAAGGCATCACTGCCTCTACGGGAGATATTATCGGTATCCTTAACTCAGACGATATATACGCAGACCGGCAGGTGCTCTCTCTGATTGCTGCAGCCTTTAACCGGCCGGGTATTATGGCCTGCTATGCAGATTTACAGTTTGTGCAGCGCGATGATATCCGAAAAGTGGTACGTACATGGAAAGCAGGCAGCTATACCAAAAAGAGCTTTTATTACGGGTGGATGCCGCCCCACCCTACTTTTTTTGTTCGCAGGCAAGTATATGACCGCGCCGGGGTCTTTAATAATAACCTGCAATCGGCCGCGGATTATGAGCTTATGCTCCGTATTTTACTTAAACATGAGATCCCTGCTTATTATATTAATAAAGTAATTATAAAAATGCGGGTGGGTGGTATGAGCACCGCGTCTTTCAGGAACAGGATAAAAGCTAATATGCAAGACAGGATGGCCTGGAAGATCAATAACCTGTCCCCTCACCCCTTTACTTTATACCTGAAACCTGTGCGTAAGCTGGGACAATTTTTTAAAAAGTAATTAACCTTACCTTTAAGCCCAGATATAATTCATTTATGTTCTCCTTCTTCAAAAAAAAGCAACCTTTGTTCGACGGCGACCTCAGCATCCTCGGCACCGATATGCATTCTCATTTGATCCCCGGAATTGATGACGGCTCACCCGATCTCGATACCTCTGTAGAATTGATACAGGGTATGATAGGCCTCGGTTATAAAAAGCTGATCACCACACCGCATCTTATGATAGACCTTTATCCCAACAACCGGCAAACAATCGCCAAAGGATTTGAAAAGCTCAAAGCTGAGCTGAAAAAGAGGAAGATAAACATTGAAATTCAGGCTGCCGCCGAATATTTTCTTGACGACCATTTTGACAGCCTGCTGGAAAAAAAAGAGCCCCTGCTTACGCTTAAAGATAACCTGGTGCTGGTAGAGTTTTCCTTTGCCAGTCTTCCCCTTGATTATAAAGAAAAAATATTTTCTATTCAGTTGAATGGCTATAAACCGGTACTGGCACATCCCGAACGGTATACTTATCTTCATAACAAACCGGAGATATATGAAGCGCTTCGCAATGTGGGCTGCCTGTTCCAGGTGAACCTGCTTTCACTGACCGGCTATTATGGCAAAACTGTAGCGCAGGTAGCCGACCGGTTCTTCAAAAAGCAGCAGATAGAACTGCTGGGCTCTGATCTTCATCATGCCCGCCACATGCAAAACCTCCAAAGCCCGCAGCTTCGTCAAAAAGCTAATGAAGTAGCTCATGCGCTTCCGCTGCTTAATAACCAGTTGTGAGGAACTGTCTAAAATAATATCATTGCTATATAGTCGAACGTGAAAATCTTACTTTTCGCGGCTCACCTTTTTCAGATACTCCTCCAGCCGCGGAAAAGCTATAAGAAACCAGGCGGTATATTTTTCCGGCGAAGAGGAAAGCTCCTTTTTGATATCTTCCATCGGCTTATAACAATAGTCCATCACCTCTGCCGGATCAGGCGCTATGATCCCATTATATTCCCCCGTAAACACATGATCAAATTCATTTTCTGTAAGCCCGTTGTCAAAGGCTGCCCTATACATAAATTCAAAGGCTTTGGTGAGGGGAACAGCAAATCCCAGCTCCTCTTTTAATCTTCGCTGCGCGCCTGCACTACTGGTTTCGCCGGGGCGGGGATGACTACAGCAGGCGTTGGTCCATAAGCCGCCGCTGTGATACTTGGTCAGCGCCCTGCGCTGCAGCAGCATTTCTCCTTTATGGTTAAAAATAAATACGCTGAATGCCCTGTGCAGCAGCGCTTTATAGTGAACGTCCATCTTCTCCCCCGTTCCGGTCTCCTCATCTTTTTCATTCACCAGGATAATATCATGTTGGCTCATATTGAGAGGTTATCTTCCTGCAAACCTATATATTTCCCAGACCTCTTCTTCAGCCGCAATGATTTTTTTCATTTATGTAACTTTTCTGCCGCCTGACCGTATAATATTCACGATCACATATTAGGGATGTAATTTTATCGGGATTTAACTGACTGTATGACGGAAAAAGAATATAATGAATGTGTCACCCATTATGCTGATAAAGTGTTCCGGTTCATTTTTAAGAATCTGAGGAACGAAGAAGATGCGAGGGATGTGGTGCAATCGGCTTTTGAAAAATTGTGGCGCAACAGAGAAAATGTACAGTGGGACAAGAGTAAATCTTATCTCTTTACTGTTGCCTACCACCAGATGATTGATCATATACGCAAAGGCAAAAGGGTCAGCCTTAAGGAAGAATTTAATGAAGCATCCAAAACAGAGGAGCCCGGGCACAGTTTAAGAAAAGTGCTGGAAACGGCATTAGGAAGGCTGAATGAAACACAGCGCTCCCTGGTAATGCTGAAGGATTATGAAGGATATTCTTATGATGAGATTGGTAAGATCATGGGACTCAGCGAAAGCCAGGTAAAAGTATATCTCCACAGGGCGAGGCTGCAACTCAAAGAATACCTGGTGAAAATAGAATATGTGGTGTAATAAAAAACTGTAAAATGACAATCAACAGTAATAATTACGAAGAATTTTTCCTGCTTTATGTGGATAATGAGCTTGAAGCAGCCCTGAGAGCCGAGGTAGAAGCTTTTGCAGCTGTGCATCCTGATCTTCAGGTAGAGCTGAATGTATTGCTTCAGACAAAGCTTTCTTCGGCGGAAGAGATCTCTTTTGAAGGGAAAGCATTACTTTATAAACAGGAAATGCCCGGGCTGATCACTGCGGATAACTATGAATCTTTCTTCCTGTTGTATGCAGATAATGAGCTGCCTGCAGAACAGCGCGCTGCAGTAGAAAGGTTTGTAAAAGAGCACCCGGCAAAAAAACAGGAATGGGTATTGCTGCAGCATACCAGATTAAAGGCAGATGAATTAATCATGTGCCCTGATAAAGAAAGCCTTTACAATATTGGCAAAAGGCCTTCCCGTATCATACCCTTTGCATGGATACGGGTTGCTGCGGCTGCCGCTGTTATCATCACAGGCGGATTATTGTGGATGAAGCCGGGAAATAAAACGGAATTGACAGGTGGCGTACAACAGCAAATTGCTGCGACCCCCCGGCCTGACAGCAAAACCGGCAGGAATATTTCCCGGGATATGGCAGCCACAAACCGCGAAAATGTTTCCCCTTCTGAGAAAGCAGTTGCGCCTGCAGGTAAGCACGAAGCAATCTATAAAAACAACAATGATCAAAGAGATATTGTAAAAACCACGGCTAAAAAGTCAGCGCAAATGCCCGGGACAGCATCTGCTGTTGATGCTCTGCCTGTACTACAGCCGCCATCTGCAGCTATTGTTGAACGCACCGCACAACAGCCGGTAAAAACCCAACCTGTGTATGAGGCGCCCCCGACGCCTCGGGAAGACATAAGGAGGAAGGAGCCATCCCCGGTAAAACCGGTAATCCTGGATGCTGCCGCATTTAAAGGAGGAGACCGTGACATAACAGTTGCTGGGCAAAAGAAAACGGAGGATATGCATTATCTGAGCACAAACAATGATGATAAAAGATCTAAAGGTAAATTCCGGGGTTTGTTCAGAAAGGCATCCCGCCTGATTGACCGGGTTACCAATGCCGGAACTGAAGATGAAAAATCAATCGTCAGGGTCGCCAGTTTTGAGATCGTAAAAAAATAACAACAACAATTTAAAGCAGGAAAAATGAAGAAAGTACATCTTATGATGACAGGGAGTGTTTTGCTGTGCCTGAACGCTTTGGCGCAAACAGATACTACCGGCCCGCAGGCAAAGTCAGCAGATACCCTCCGGGTAGGCAGCATCCTGATAGTGAAGGATGGTAAAGAATCCGGAACCGCGGAAAATAACCGGCATAGTTATCACCATACCAGCCGCTGGAAGAACAATGTCTCCACTAATTGGTTTGTGGTAGACATCGGTTTTGCCAACCAGGACGACAAAACTAATTACAATTCAGCCGAAGCCCAGAGTTTTGTACATGGGCAAACGTCCGGGCATCCGGCGGCCCAGAGCGATTTTACAGTAAAGACCGGCTCTTACAATTTCAACCTCTGGCTCTTTATGCAGCGCATGAGCCTGGTGAAGAGAGTGGTGAACCTGAAATATGGGGTGGGTATAGAGCTGTATAAGTATTTTTATAAATCCGGTATACGATACATTGACGGAGCGGACCCCTATGTTGAAAGACAAAATGTTGACTTCTCCTGCAACAAGCTGGCGCTTGATTATGTAACCGTTCCTTTGATGATCAATATCAATCCTAATGGAAATCACAGAAGCGGCGGACTCAATATCAGCTTTGGCGCCAGTGCGGGCTACCTTTACGGCGCCAGGAACAAGCAGCGCAGCGATGACTTTGGCAAGCAGAAATTTAGCGGCGACTTTAACCTGGAACGTTGGAAGCTTGCTTATATAGGAGAGCTTGGATTAGGTCCCGTAAGATTATACGGTTCTTATGCCATTACTCCGCTGCATCAGTATGGTGTTGATCAGCATCCTTATACGGTTGGCGTACGTTTTAGCAGTTGGTAAATTGCGGCTGATTCTTTCTTTTATGGATACAATTTAAAATAGCCACTAATGCACAAATGTATTTTGATACATTCATTAGTGCATTAGTGGCTATATCTTCATGGGGGCGCATTTCGATCCGTTGCACATTTCCGCTTGCGAAAAAATTGAAATACACCCTCTTCATGGTATAAATAGATATTTGGCTATTTTTGACAGAAATTGATTGATTCGTATTTTGTTTGGCATGAATTTTTTATTTCTGTTAAAAAACCTACACATGAAGTTTATCCAATTATCTTGTACAACATTATTGTTTGTCTTCCTCTTCAGCTCCTGTGTTTCAAAGAAAAAATTTCTGGAAGCCACTAATACTATTTCTGCCCTGAAGCAGGATAGCCTGAGGCTTGAGAATGATCTTACTTCTGCCAGGGATAACCTGAAAAACAGCAGAGGCCAAAATGCTGACCTTCAAAAAAAATATGATGATCTGACCAATGCAGCCCGGCAAAAAGAACAGGCCCTGAATTCAACAAAGGAGGTGCTTACTTCTACCCAGGAAATGCTTAACTCGGCAAAGGAAAAATTATCAAGCAGCAATCTTACTATTGAAGAGCAGCAAAAACGGCTTGAAGCGCTTCAAAAGCTTATTGAACAGCAGCGTGCAGTAGTGGAAAATCTTCATAAAACCATAGATGCTGCCCTAGGTCAGTATAAGGCGGAAGACCTTGACGTATACGTAAAAAATGGTAAAGTGTATGTATCGCTCCAGGAAAAGCTGTTGTTTAAATCGGGTAGCGCGGTCGTAGGAAAAGAAGGTGTGGAAGCATTGGGGAAAATAGCCAACGTGTTGAATGCGGATCCCAAGATACAGATACTGGTAGAAGGACATACAGACAGTATCCCTATCCGTCGCACATTTGAAGATAACTGGGCATTGAGTGTGGCAAGGGCGGTTTCTATAGTGCGTATTCTTACCAAAGAGTATAATGTGGATCCCGCAAGGGTTATCGCTTCCGGGCACAGCTATTTTGATCCGCGGGATACCAATTCCACTGCAGAAGGAAGAGCGCTGAACAGAAGAACAGAGATCATCCTTTCACCCAATCTTGATGAGCTTTACCGCCTGATGCAATAAAGGTTACTAACCCCGCCGAAGGGGAATTGAAAGCAATAAGAGCCGGGTCCAGGAAAAATGAATACAAAATCCCGGCTTCTTAAACCGGGTTTTGGGTAAAATAGCGGTCAAGCGAAAGCAGCCCTCCGCCCTTTTTCAGAAAGAAAACAAGCAATATTAAAATTGCCAGCGCAAATAAAAATTCTCCCATATCCGCCCCGGGCCGGTTTATAAATATAAGAGCCCCGAGCAGGATCGGGATCTGCAATACCACGGCGGGACGGGTAAACAAGCCGATGGCTATCAGGAAGCCGCCAAGAAAATGCGCCCAGGTGATCACTATAGCCAACCACGAGGAGTACGCCGCCAGGCTGCTTTTGGTAAGGAGGGCTTCCAGCTCGCCCATATTACGCATAAATGAAATTCCTTTGATAAATAAACAAAAGCCTAAGACAACGCGTAAGACGAAAAACAGTGCCGGCAAATTATCAGTACGCTTTTTTTGAATATGCTGTATCGTTTCCATGATAATTGTTTTTTGTACAGCAATAAGGATGACATACAAAGTTTACCAAAAATATTGCCAATATCCAAATCAACGGGCTGATAAACAGAACCTCCCGGGAAACGCCCTGATCTTAACTTAATGGTTTGTAAATAAAATGAACCGGACAAATCAGTTATGGGAATGTTTTAACTGTTCTTCCAGTATCTTTTTAAATAATTTGAACTTCTGCTCATCCCATGCGCCTGCAACAGCATTGATCAGATCTGTTAATTCGCTCATCTCATTATTCTGGAACTCCCCACTAATGAAGTACGCATAGTTCTTACCAAGAAACCCGGTCAGCTTTTCAAACAGTTCCGGTTTTTTTTCCGCTGTTACAATATTTTTGATCATAGCCTCCCGAAATACGCTTTTCAATTTCGGCTCTGCATCTTGTTTTAAATCATGAATAGTGCGATTTACGAAATCTATGGAATTGCCATTACGGTATAAAGGATTGATAGTGTCAAAAGTTTTGCCGGCTATATTCAGATACTCTGCTTGATGCTCTGCCAAAAGCATGTATTGCTCATATAACTGTTTCAGGGTTTCTGCCTGCACTCCCGCATTATGGTAAAATAAACGCAGCGCTTCTTTGTCCAGATCACGCAATAACTCTTTTTGCTGCGTTATCTCATTTTCCAGTTTTTTAATTACGATTCCTGTGTCCGAACTGTTATATTTTTCACCGTTAAAATCAAAAGTTTTTGTGTCAATGTGTTTATCAGCAATCGCTTTTACAACGTCGAGATCATTTTCATTTTGTTTTATTGATTTATATAAGGCGCAGTTTTCATCTGTAAATATTTCCTGAAAGCTTTTGTCAGAGAGAGTAGCTAAAATCTCACCGAGATTCCAATCTTTGGTATCAACATATCTGCCATCATAAAAACCTTTATAAGCTTCGGGCAGGATATATTGATCGCGTTCCTTTTGATACAACTCTTCAAATTCTTTTTTATCATACAGTACAGGCTCTTTGTCCAGCACTACGTCGGCATAAATCCTGCCTGTCAAGGATTCCTGTAATTGCCCGGCATTATCAAAGATTTCCCAGGCTCTTGTTGTATCCGGCTCGCTGTTCATGTTCAGCTTTTCAACACTTGTTTTTCTTTCGTCAAGCGTTGGATGGCTTGCCCACTGATTTTTAAAATTTACGCGGGAAGAAGAAAACGACCGGATGAACTGGTAAGATACATCCGGGAGCTCTTTTGTTATGTTCAGCTTATGTTCTTTAGCAATGGCCTGAAATATAGTTAACTGGTCATTGAAAATATTTTTCGACTTCTTATGTTGTTTCAGCATTTCACTGGCCTTATTTAATGCAGAGTTGTAGCAATTTTGGGCAACTTCTATCCTGCTTAAGCCTGAAATAATATTATTACCACCTGCCACACTTGCCGCGATGGCATCTGCATGAAACTCCATTTCCCTGCTCAACCCCATATAGTTCTTATTGATCAACCGGTACATTCCGCGTAATATCCACTGTATGCCCTGTGCTATTTTACTTGTTACAATGGCAAGGATCGCGAGCAATCCATGTATATTTCCCCATGAGCTTAAAAAGCCGGTATAGCTGTTGTTCTCATAAAGCATGTTATAAATTACACGGTTTACATTATAGGTAAAGCTCCCCAGCTTCATACTTTTCTGACTGAAATGGCCGAACTCATGTGCCAGCACAGCTTCGAATTCACTCATATTCACAGAATTAACAAGCCCTAACCCTATTTCCAGGTTTTTTTTCACAGGGAAGAACATACTCCAGAAACTCGAATTATAAAATACGCATGCATTCACCTCGGGGGAAAGGAATATCTTTTTAGGGAACTTTGTATTTGTTTGCTGCGTTAAGTCGCGTATTAATGAAAATAACCGGGGCTGATCTGCTTCTTTAATTTCCACCCTGCCGGGGTTTTCGTTTTTCGATACGGCGAATATGAATTTTATCAGGAAGAATATTACAGATCCCCCTACTGCTATAAGCCCTAAACTAAGAATAATAATTATCAGCCGCGGTAAAGCAATAATTATTGCCATGCCCGTATAAAAGCAGGCAACGGCAAGCGCTATTGCTGCGGCCACCAACAGCAGATAAACCAGGAAAAACAAGATGATGGAGAAAACGACCTTACCTCCCTGTTTTTTAAACAACCCGGAAACTTCAATTTGTTGTTGGACGACACCGGGCTGGTTAGCTGGATAAGATAAAGTACTCATATATGGGGGTTTTAGGTAATACAACTTATACAAAAAGAAACGAATAAAAAAGGCAATTATGCTTTTTAAGAAACGATAATTTTGCCACCATATCATTAAAAGCATTCATTCTGTTTCACATATAGTTTATCAATGGCAAAATCACGCAGGGATAATAATGAAAACAAGGGTACTCCTAAAGTAAGGATCACACGGGAGAATATTTCTCAGGCGCTCATTCTTTTTAAATACCTGAAACCATACCGGGTGAAATTTGTTTTGGCATTAATGTTTATCGGCTTATCCGCATTTACCACCAGCCTGTTTCCCCTGTTTTTAGGCAAGATGATTGATGCGGCCGTTCCCGGCACATCATTGCAGGGAGGCCCCGGCGCCATGAGCGGAAATTTTGGGCTTGACCTTAAAACGATTCACTGGAGCCTTAATACTACCTTGCTGCTGATCTTTGTGCAGCTCACTGCACAAACAGTATTCTCATATATGCGTGTATACCTGCTTACGGAAGTGGGCGAAAAATCGCTGGCAAATATGCGTCGCGATGTATACACGAGGTTGCTGTGCATGCCAATGTCTTTTTTTGCAGAAAAAAGAGTGGGTGATCTGAGCAACAGGATATCTTCCGACCTGTCACAGATACAGGATGCGGTTTCATTTACGCTTGCAGAATTTCTGCGGGGCGTATTTACTTTGATCATGGGGCTGATCTTTATTTTCTGGATAAAGGCAAAGCTTGCATTGGTAATGCTTGCGGTAGTGCCGGTGATCGCAATACTCGGGGTGATATTTGGCGCGCGCATCCGGAAGATGGCTGCCAAGGCACAGGATCAACTGGCGGAAAGTGGTACTATAGTACAGGAAACATTCCAGGGCATTGCTATTGTAAAGGCATTCACCAATGAATACTTTGAGATTGCACGGTATGTAAAAAGCATTTATGCAGTGGTGCAAACTGCAGTCGCCAATGCACGTTACCGCGGCGCTTTTATTTCTTTTATGATCTTCAGCGTATTTGGCGGAATAGCTTTTGTAATGTGGTATGGCGCTACCCTGGTGCAGGCAGGCCAGCTTACTATTGGGTCTCTTACGATGTTTGTTATCTTTTCAGTTTTAGTAGGCTCTACTTTCGCAGGCTTTGCAGACATGTTCAGCCAGTTGCAGAAAACACTGGGCGCTACACAAAGCATACGGGAGATATTGCGCACCGGTGGAGAAGCAATTGAGCCTGTACAACCTCCTGTTAGGCCTGAGTATTTACTAAAAGGAGCTGTCCGGTTTGATTATATATCATTCAGCTATCCGGGCAGGAAGGATGTTGAAGTGTTGAAAGATGTTTCATTTTCCGTAGCTAACGGAGAGCAGGTAGCGATCGTAGGCCCCAGCGGGGCGGGAAAAAGCACGACGGCCTCATTGCTGTTGCGGTTTTATGAACCTGACGGCGGGCAACTGCTGTTTGACGAACGCCCTGCAAAGGACTTTCCGCTTTCCATATTAAGAAGTCAAATGGCGCTGGTGCCGCAGGATGTAATATTATTTGGCGGTACGATTAAGGAAAACATTGCGTATGGCAAGCCGGGAGCAACAGATGAAGAAATAATTGCTGCCGCAAAGAAGGCGAATGCGCATGATTTCGTATCGGCCTTCCCTGAAAAATATGATACCGTGGTAGGGGAGCATGGAATGAAGCTCAGTGGCGGGCAGCGCCAGCGCATTGCTATTGCAAGAGCCATTCTCAGGGATCCTGCCATACTTATTCTTGACGAAGCTACCTCTTCGCTCGACAGCGAAAGCGAGCAGTTGGTGCAGGAAGCGCTCGATAACCTGATGAAAGGCAGAACATCTTTTGTGATTGCGCACAGGCTGTCCACTATTCGCAATGCCGATAAAATAGTAGTGATAGATAAGGGGCGGGTGAGTGAAATGGGAACCCATATGGAGCTGATGAGCAATAATGGGTTATACCGTAAGCTAAATGAGCTGCAATTTGAATTTGGAGAAAGTGTTTCTGTAAAGGAAGAGGAAAAATAATCTGATTTTATGCAATGAATAGACTGGTGCATAGCTGTATTGAATACTTCTGCGCTGCGCCATGGCGGGCAGGAGACCAATGATTTCGTAACTTTCGCGATAATTCAAGTTCGTAAATAACCCATTCTTTTGCCTAAGCCTCATGGGTATATCTCTTGTTTTGGAGGCGCGCCTGCCCGGCCTTTTCTTTTCGTAAAATCTTTATGCATCTTTGCGGTTCAAATCAAACCTGAAATAATGGAGCCTCAGCAATTATTTTCCCTGCTTTGCTTATGCATCGTTTCCTTTATATCCGGCAGCCCTTCCGCAATGGCTCAAAATAAGTCCCAAAAGGTTATTATAGGTTATGTAGGGGGATATAACGGGAACATCATACCAACTTCTTTGATTGATGCTAAAGGGCTTTCGCATATCAATTATGCATTTGTTGACATTAAGGATAACCGGGCCTGGCTGCACAATGAAAAAACCGACACGGTAAATTTTCGAATGTTAAATGAGCTGAAAACGATCAACCCCGATCTGAAAATTATGATCTCCGTTGGCGGGTGGACCTGGAGCAAGCATTTTTCCGATGCTGTACTTACCGATACTTCTACTGCAAACTTTGCGCAAAGCGCAGTGGATATTGTTTCAACCTATGATCTTGATGGCGTAGATATAGACTGGGAATATCCCGGCATGATCGGGGACAGCAATGTGTACCGTCCGCAGGACAGGAAAGGCTATACGGATCTTTTTAAAAACCTTCGCGAAAAGCTGGATGCATTAGGCAAACAGAAGCACAAAAAATATTTTGTGACCACTGCTATTGGCGGCTCACCGGAGTTTTTGCAGCATACCCGGATGGAAGAAGCGCAAAAATATCTTGACTATATCAACCTGATGAGCTATGATTTTGACGGCACTTACGACAACCTGGCGGCGCATCACTCCAACCTGTTCTCCCCTCCAAACATGCCTTATATTTATTCAGCGGATGTTTGTATACAAAATTTGAAAAAAGTGGGTGTGGATCCTTCCAAAATAGTAATGGGGCTGCCTTTTTATGGAAAGGGAAAAATAGTGGAAAGCAGCGGGAACAACGGTTTATATCAAATCCCTGTAAGGCCTTTCCGCGGCGGTGGCTACACTTACCTGAAAGACAGCCTGGTTGACCGCAATGGCTTTGTAAGATACTGGGATGATGCTTCCAAAGCGCCATACCTGTTTAATGCCGATAAAAAAGCCCTCATCGTTTATGACGATGAACAATCCGTAAAGATCAAATGTGATTATATAAAAAAGCATAAGCTTGCCGGTGCTATGTTCTGGGAATATTTCAGCGATAAAAAATTGTACCTGCTGAAAGTCCTTGATGAAGCATTTGGATATAAGTAAAAATATTCCGGGCACTTGAAATGCGCCCGCACTTGCCAATCCATCAGGCCTTATCTTTACCACTATGAAATCATTTGCTATAATAATATTATCCTTTCTTTCTGCCTTAACCGGGGCAGCGCAGCAGCATTCCGATACCCTGCAGCAGGCAGGCAGGGAATATATGCGCAGGGGCGACTGGGGAAATGCCATCATCGTGTTTAACCGCGCCATCCAACTGCAGCCGGAGAATGTGGATCTGCTCAACGATCTTGCCTACACCTACTTCCTGCAGCGGGATTTTACCCATGCGCTTGAAACGATAAAGCCTGTAGTGGCGGGCGACAAGGCAGATGTGCGCAGCTTCCAGATAGCAGGCACCGTATACCGCGCTATTGAGGAAGTCAAAGATGCAGATAAAGTATATACCAAAGGCTTAAAAAAGTTTCCCGGCAGCGGAGTGCTCTACAGCGAGTACGGAGAGCTGCTGTGGCAGAAAAATGATTACAGCGCTATCAGGCAGTGGGAAAAAGGTATTGAAGCTGACCCAAATTATCCCGGCAATTATTATAATGCCTGCCGCTATTATTATCTTACTACCGACAAAATATGGAGCCTGCTTTACGGTGAGGTTTTTGTCAACCTTGAAAGCTATACCGTGCGCACTGCCGAAGTAAAAAATATACTCTATGACGGGTACAAAAAACTATTTGCAGACGCAGATCTCGTAAAAGCATATACGCCTAAAAAGAGGAATGAATTTGAGCTGGATTTCCTGCGCGCGATGAATGCGCAGTCGTATCTCGCTGCCACCGGCATTACCCCCGCAAAGCTGATCGAGATCAGGCGCGGTTTTGTCAAAACCTGGTTTGAAACCTATGCCAGGCAGTTCCCCTTCCGCCTTTTTGAATACCAGCGGCAGCTTATTTCCCTGAGGATGTTTGACGCCTACAATCAATGGATCTTCGGGTCGGGTATAGCTCCCGCTGATTACCAGGCATGGATAAAAAACAATAAAGAAGCCTATGATGCCTTCAATAATTTTCAGCGCGGAAGAGTATTTAAATTACCCAAAGCCCAATATTATCAAAATAGATAGGTTATTTTTCTGTAATTCATTAACTTGAACACTACAGATCTAAAACGATTATCGCCATGACTCAGCCCACAAGATTGTTTGATTGCCTGGATTACCAGTTGGAAAAATTCCCTAAAAAAGATATGCTTGCCGCCAAGGAAAATGGGGTGTGGAAGCCATACAGCACACAGGAAATTAAAGACAGCTCCCTGCGGCTGGCAGCAGGTTTGCACGCGCTTGGCGTTTCCGGCAATGACATGACCACTGAAAAAAGAGATAAAATCGCTATCATATCCAATAACCGCCCGGAATGGCTGATCACCGACCTGGCAGTGCAGCAAACCGGCGCTATACTGGTGCCTGTATATCCTACCACCAACCCGCTCGAAATAGAATTTATTTTTAACGATGCCGGAGTGAAATATGTTTTCGTAAGCAGCGAAGAGCTGTTTCAAAAAATTAAAAATATCCAGCCTTCCATACCAAGCCTGAAAGGGATCTACAGCTTCAATACCATTGAAAATGTAAATCACTGGAGCGAGATCTCCGCGCTCTCCGGCGACGACAGCCTTGCGGCGATTGAAACGGTAAAAGCCGGCATTAAAAAAGACGACCTGGCAACCATCATTTATACTTCAGGCACAACAGGCACGCCCAAAGGCGTGATGCTGAGCCACAACAATATTGTGCAGAATGCGCTTTTCGCCAAAGAAGCTTTTCCTTTTGATGATCAGCCGGGATATAAAGCGCTGAGCTTTTTGCCCCTCAACCATATCTTTGAAAAAACGGTCAGCTATATCTATCTGTTCAGCGGTATCGGCATTTATTATGCGGAAACCCTTGATACCATTGGCGCCAACCTGCAGGAAGTGAAGCCGGATATATTTACTACAGTGCCGCGCCTTCTTGAGAAAGTATATGAGCGCATCATTGGAAAGGGCGCAGCATTAAAGGGCTTTAAAAAAGGGCTGTTTTTCTGGGCCGTAGAGCTGGGTAAAAAATATGACAACCTTATTGACGGGGGAGTGCTGTATAATATGAAGCTTGCTATTGCCAATAAGCTCATTTTCAGCAAATGGCGTGAAGCGCTCGGCGGTAATATCAAATATATCATCACCGGCGGCGCCGCCTGCCAGGAAAAGCTGATACGTATATTCAATGCGGCAAAGATTCCGCTCTATGAAGGGTATGGCCCTACCGAAAACTCTCCGGTGATTTCAGTGAACAGCCGTGGTGCGGGAAGAACCAAATTTGGTACGGTAGGTCCTGTAATTAAAGGCGTGGAGCTTAAGTTTATGGACGACGGAGAGATCTGCGTAAAGGGACCGTCTGTAATGGTAGGCTATTATAAAAGACCGGATCTTACCGCAGAGGCAATTATTGACGGATGGCTGCACACCGGAGATATAGGTGTGCTGGAAGACAATTTTTTTTTAAGAATTACCGATCGTAAAAAAGAGCTCTTTAAAACCAGCGGTGGTAAATATGTAGCGCCTTCCGCCATAGAAAACAAACTAAAGGAATCTCGCTTTATAGAGCAGGTGCTGGTTACCGGCGCCGGCGAAAAATTTGTGGGTGCGCTGATCGTGCCTTCGTTTACCAATTTAAAAGACTGGTGCCAGAAAAATGATATTCCTTTCGGATCGAACGAGAGCGCTGTTAAAGACCCCCGCGTGCTGGCGCATTACAAAGAGATAGTTGAAGGAATGAACCAGTTCTTCAATCATGTGGAACAAATAAAACGCTTTGAGCTGCTGCCCCGCGAGTGGACCATTGATTCAGGAGAGATAACGCCTAAAATGAGCCTCAAGCGCAAAGTGATCATGGAAAGGCATAAAGATGCGGTGGAAAGGATCTACAGGGAGGATGGGGCGGTATCGTAAGAGTATCTGTATTGTTTACAAATAAGTATATTGGAAACAGGCAAAGGCTATTAAAGTTACCTTTTCAACGCGTGCAAAGAACACGTTGACTTCAAAATCAAGTTATAAGCTCTTCAGAGATATTAAGACTTTATGAGCTTAAAGGTTTTTTTGACCACCATCATATATCCCTCTTTGCAAAAATACCGGTTACAAAGAACAAAATAATCTCGCATCTCTGCGATCCCGCCAGGAGGCTGTATTAATTAAATGCATACTGAGGCGGGAGAAGCAGCCCTCGCAATGGCAAAGAGATAAATATACGAGGATGACTTTGACGCATTAAGTGGTGCTTTATGCCGGGCAATACTTTTGCGCCGCGCCAGGACGCGCAGGGGGCCAAATGATTTTGTACCTTTTGCGATAATCCAGGTTTACAAATAATCTATTCTCTCGTTGAAACTCCAGGGGTATATCCCATGTTTTGCAGGCGCCTTGGCCAATTTGAAATACGCAGCGGTATAAAGTAAGAGATATCTCTAATGAGTATATTTGTACTCCACAAGATGCATAGCGAAAGATTGTCATACCTGGTATATGCTATTGCTGAAAATGGCGATGAGCATGCTTTTGATGAGCTTTTCAGGATATACTATCCGGCGCTGCTGTCTTATGCTTATTCCATATTGAAAGATAAGCAGGATGCAGAGGAGATCTGTCTGGATGTAATGTTTAAACTGTGGCAGAACAGGAAAATATTACCTACCGTCAAAAACCTTTCTCATTATTTATACATTGCCGTCAAACATTCCTCTATCAGCTATATGCGTACCAAAGGATACAGGGCGTTACAGAAAAAAATAGGGCTGGAGGAAGCCGGCGAGAGCTTTATTTATGAGTTAGGTAATCATGAGCTGAGAATGATAAATAAGGAAACGCTTGAACGTATCAACACTGCTATCAACACTTTGCCCTCACGGTGCAGGCTTATTTTTAAGCTGATCAAGGAGGATGGGCTTAAATACTCCGAAGTGGCGCAACTGCTCGAAATATCTGTAAAAACAGTAGAAAACCAGATGACAATTGCCATGAAAAAACTAACAACGATCATTGCCGGAATGATGAAGGATCAGGAGAAGAATATTTCTTAACCATCTTTTAAAAATTTCCTGTTTTTCTTTGGGGGGTAGGAATGATATCCTGCGTCTATATGCTATATACCCCTAACACATGGACGACGAAAGACTTATATATTTACTGGTAAGAAAAAAGTCAGGTGAAATAACTTTAGAAGAGCAACTGGAATTATCCGAAATCCTTAAGAGTGATTATTCCGGGCTGTCTCTTAGCGAGGGTATAGACGAAGTATTTGAGAGCAGCTTACATTACGGAAAAAGCATTAGCAGCAACACGGTAAATGATGCGCTTAATCTCCTGCATAAAAAAATGGCAAGGGCGGAGCCGGAACCGGTTTATTTTAATAAATACACACGCATTCAGTTTTGGAGTATTGCAGCCTCGGTATTGCTCATAGTGGGAGCAGCGATTTTTTATTTATTAGCTCCCCGGCAGCGCCCGTTACAAGCCAGCAATAATATTATTACCACACAAAAAGGCTCTAAAACCAATCTCGTATTACCCGATGGCACTAAAGTGTGGGTAAACGCTGATACCAAATTAGTATACGACAAGGATTTTGGCAATGGCACCCGCGAGGTGGCACTTACAGGCGAAGCATATTTTGATGTGGTTAAGGATCATTCCAGGCCGTTTATAATTCACACCAGCACAGTACAGGTAAAGGTGTTGGGCACCGCGCTTAACGTACGCTCCTATCCTACGGAGAAAACAACGGAAACGACCCTGATAAGAGGTCCCTCAGTAGAAGTCGCTCTGAATACCAACCCCGACAAAAAAGTGATACTTAAGCCCAATGAAAAAGTCGTGATTGAAAATGCAGGCGCTCTGCTGCCGGCGCAATCTGCCGATACCGTCAGCGTTCGCAAGCCCCAAGTACCCATGGTAATAAACCCCGTACACTTTGATAAAAAGGACCGGGAAGTATATGAAACCATGTGGGTAAAAAACAAGCTGGCTTTTGATGAAACGCCTTTTGACAAGATGATAGCAGAACTTGAACGATGGTATAATGTGCAGATTATTGTTAAAAACAAGACACTAAGCGCCAATACATACACCGTTACTTTTGAAAATAAATCATTAGATGAAGTATTGGAAGGGCTTCAGTTCTCAGCACACTTTCAATATCAGGTAAAAGATGGAATAGTTACTATCTGGTAGATAACACATAAAAACGATTGATAACCAAACTATATAATCTTATGAGTAAAATCACTTAAAATCTTCCTTAAAAAAAACGGAGCATGTTCGCAGCATACTCCGTTGGTTAAATTCAGAAATTAAAAGTCTCGGGCGAGACCTTTTCATCCTTTAACATTTCAACATCAAATTATGAAAAAAATCGGATGCAGGAAATATTATTGTGCCCCTGCTTCATTAATCAAATGCCTGCTGCTAATGAAAATGGTAATATTGCTTTCTTGCGTTTTTTCCATGCAATCCTTTGCCAATACCGGTATGGCGCAAGGTAACATTACCATTAAGCTGGAAAATGTTTCTCTGAAAAAGGCATTTAAAGCCATAGAGAAACAAACATCTTATCACTTTCTTTACAACGATGGTGTTCTGCCATCCGAACCAAAAGTAAGTCTCTTTGTAAAAGACATGCCGGCTGATGAATTGATGGTAAGATTGCTTGCCAATACCAGGCTTACTTTCAAGATCATCGGTTACGACCTGATCGTAATATCCAATCAGAATGATCAAATAGAATCCCCGCTGGCGCTTATTACAGGGCGTGTGGTTAGTTCTGGTAACCAGCCGATTGCCAACGTGAGCGTGGTGGAAAAAGGTACCACTAATGGCACCGTTACAAAGGAAGATGGTACATTCTCCCTGAATGTAACCAGTTCCAGCGCTATCCTTGTTATCAGTTATGTGGGTTTTACTACCGAGGAAGTCCCGATAAGCGGTCGTAATAATATATTGATACAACTGAAAGAAAATGCCAAAGACCTGAGCGATGTAGTGGTAATCGGTTACGGCACGTCTAAAAGAAAGGATTTCACCGGGGCTGTTTCCTCAGTAAAAATGGAAAATTCCCCACTGGCACTGATGTCTAATATGAATGTGCTTGAGGCCCTTAAAGGCAGTATAACCGGTCTGAATGTAGGAGCAGTAAATTCTGCAGGCGGGCAGCCTTCCATACAGATACGCGGGCAACGTTCTATCAGCGGCTCCAACGATCCGCTGATCCTGCTGGATGGCGTTGTTTATCTGGGTTCGCTCAGCGATATCAATCCTAATGATATTGCCAGCTACGACGTGCTGAAAGATGCGGTTTCCGCAGCAGCTTATGGTTCCCGGTCGGCCAATGGCATCATTGCTATTAATACTAAAAAAGGCAAGACAGGCAAGCCTGTTATTGCTATCAGGACAGAAGCGGGTATTCAAAAATGGCAAAACCGCCCGGTGATGCTGAAAGGCGCTGAATGGATAGAAATGGTGAACGCAAGAAACCAATATGCTCCGGGCACTACCAACTGGCTCAAGCCCGGAGAGCTGGCAAATCTGAATGCAGGAAAAGAAACAGTATGGTTAGACGAAGTAATTCAAACCGGTATAACGCAAAACTACCAGGCATCTATTTCCGGTGCAGCACAGAATGTGAATTATTACCTGTCTTCTTCTTTTGACAAGAACCGCGGACTGGTGGTGGGAGATAAGTACAAACATATCTCTGTAATGGGAAAGGTTAATACTAAGGTTACGCCCTGGCTTGAACTGGGTTTGGATGGCAGTTATTCTAAAAGAGATTATTCAGGGGTTGCAGCCAGTGTGAGCGGCGCTGAGCTCGTGTCACCCTATGGCGTAATGTATCGCGACTCGCTCGGGAATCTTGAAAAATACCCCTATACTCAATCACAGGTAAATCCATTATGGGGAGTAAACGACGGGACAATAAACAATCTGGATGTATACAATGACTTTCGCCTGAATACATACGCCGTTGTAAAAATCCCTTTTATTAAAGGGCTGAGCTATCGCGCAAACCTGCTTTCCAATTATCAAAGGCGGCTAAGCGGGAATTTTTACTACGAAACCTATTATATTAAGGAAGGAACAGGTATTGAGGGACGTTATGATCCTGCCAGCGTGCAGGCGCTATTGTCTAATGCCAATGGCAACCTTAATAATACAAACACCAACAGTTATGTGCTCGATAATATTGTCACTTACGATAATAGATTTGGCAAGCACCAGATTACAGCTACCCTGGTAGCGACCCGGGATCATTTAAAGACAGATACGATCAATACCACCGGTAGCAATTTCGCCGCCAATGGCAATACAGCACTGGGCATTTACGGACTATCCAAAGCTGATGTGCAAAAGGTGGTTCTCAACAACACTGAACGTTCCAATGTTGGCTACCTCGCACGTATCAATTACGATTATGACGGCAAATATTATTTAACCGCTTCTCTGCGTCGCGACGGGGCATCTGTTTTTGGTGAAGATAAGCGGTATGCCAATTTCGCGGCAGCCGGCGTGGCCTGGAGAATTTCAGACGAGTCTTTCCTGAAAGATTTTCGCCCGCTGAATAACCTGAAATTAAAATTCTCGTGGGGACAAAATGGTAACCAGGGGCTCAGCCCCTATGCTACGTTGTCACAGGTGCTTAATGGAGCTGCAGGTAATGCACGGTATGAGTTTTCTGACGCACAGGGCAAGATATACTACGGGCTGGTACAAAGCTCTTTGGGAAATCCAAGCCTCGGATGGGAAAAAACAACAGCGATCAATATAGGGTTTGAATCTGCCTGGTTACTGAACCACCTTTTTGTAGACGTGGATTATTATACCTCTAAGACCACCGACCAGATATTTGTTCGCAATATCCCCATCATGACCGGTTTTGCCACGCAGCTCGCTTCACTTGGCGAAGTAGATAACCGTGGCGTTGAAATAACCGTGAGAACAGTAAATATTGATCAGAAGAATTTCAACTGGGGCTCAACCCTCACCTTCTGGAAAAACAATAACAAGCTGGCGCATCTTTACCGTGAAGACAAAGACGGCGACGGAAAAGAAGACGATGATATAGCTAATAGCTTTTTTATTGGCAAATCGCTGGGAGCTATCTATGGCTATGAGCAGGATGGCATCGTGCAGACGGGAGATGCTGATTATATTAATATGACAGGCGCAGCGCCGGGCGCTCCCAAATACAGGGATTTGACTAAAGACGGAAAGATTGATGCCAACGACAGGACCATATTAGGATATAATAAAGAAAATTTCAGATTAAACCTGAGCAATACATTGCGTTACAAAAACTTTGAATTATACATTATGGTATCGGGCATTTTTGGTGGTAACAATATGTATATGAAAAGCAACACTTCTGCCTATATGACTTCGGGAACGGGTCGTTTTAATGACAATACCATCTATAAGCCCTACTGGACGCCTGAGAACCCCGGCAATGTCTACCCGTCAGCCTATTTTTCAGGAGACAGCCGTTTCCTCGGATTGCAGTCCCAGCAGTTTATAAGGATACAGGATCTGTCGCTGTCCTATACTATTGATGCTGCATGGATGAAAAAGAGTCATATCAATGGGATAAGAGTATTTGCGGCAGGAAGGAACCTGGCCACATTTACCAAATGGATAGGAGGTGATCCTGAAACCGGCACTACGGTACAATCAAATACATTCCCCGTACCGTCTTCGTATTCAATAGGTGCAAATTTTAGTTTCTAAGCCATTAAAACAAACTGAAATGAAAACATTAAAATATATAAGTGGTATTTGCTTTTGTGTTTTACTCCTCAATAGCTGGGGTTGTAAGAAAATTGATGATAAGTTTCTTCAAACAACTCCCGAAACATTTTATACGGTAGATAATATATTTTCCACTTCCCAGCAGGTAGATCAGGCGGTAGTAGCCATTTATTCCATATTGAGAGATATGTGGGCTAATCCTACCGAGCAAGGCTGGACTTTCGTATTCCGGGGCAATGGCACAGATATGTTTGATGTGCCGAGCATCAGGCGGGGTAATACCTTTAACAACTATGGTCTTATCAATCCTAACAGCGGTAATTTCAATAGTATATTCGGTGCATGGTACCAGATCATTGCAAAAGCAAATCTTGCCATTTACAGCGCAGAACAACCCAGCATTAGTTGGGCTTCCGCTTCTGAAAAAGCATATACCGTTGCACAAGCCAGGTTTTTCCGTGCTTTTGCATATCGTAACCTGGCAGAGTTGTTTGGCGGGGTACCCCTTGTAACCGATATTACAAAAGAGGCCCGCTATGATTATACGCGGGCCAGCCGGACAGAAGTCTATCAGTATGCCATAGATGAACTGCTTGCTATTGAAAATGATTTGCCTGATGTGACTGCGCGAGGTGGTAGGTTAGTGAAAGGTGCGGCCCAGCACAACTTATGTGAACTTTACCTGGCGCTCGGCACGCAGTTGCAGGCTGATGGTGATGCCGGAGCGGCTTCCAATGCGTTTGCACAATCCATTGCTTATGCGAACAAGGTGATTGACGGCGGCGTCTATTCGCTGATGACTTCACGTTATGGCGCCCGTAAAACAGAACCACAGGGCAATGTATACTGGGATCTGTTCCAGGAAAACAATGTTAATTACCAGGATGGCAACAAAGAATGTATTTGGGCCCTCCAGATTGACTATGCAGCATACCGTGCGGAAGACCCCAGGTCAAAATTGCCCTATTCGCGTACTTATGGCCCTGTTTTTCGCGATGGCTCCCCGGGTAACCTGACCGGCACAGGCGCTGATGTAGGCGGGCGGGGAGTCGCGCAGATAATACCTACCATGTATACCCGGGATAGTATTTACGGCGGGGCATTTGCAGATGATATGCGCAATTCAGATATAGTATTTCGCAGAAATATTCTGGGAAATGTAGCGACTTCGCCTTACTACCAGCAGCCCGTTCCCTGGTCAGTATTGTATGATACCAAAGATCACCAGAGCCTCAATTATCCCATATCCTGCAAAATAGCCACCGACAAGTATACCGGTATAGCCGATGGTGAAAATCTGAGCAACCTCTTCCGGGATGATTATTTTATCCGGCTGCCCGAAACGATCCTGTTGCGTGCCGAAGCCAAGCAGCGCAGCGGTGATAAAGAAGGCGCTGCCGCAGATATCAACCTGCTACGCGCCCGCGCCAACTGTAGTTACCTGGTAACCTCCGCAGATATGGATGATCAGTTCGGCATGATACTGGATGAACGGGCAAGGGAACTGGTATATGAAGAATGCCGGTGGAATACCCTGTTGCGGATGGGGGGCACTATTGCAGCGGATCGTATCAGGAAATATGCCTTTTGGCCGGAGGCGGCAGCTACGCTTACTTTTAATTATAATCTCTGGCCTATTCCACAGCTTGTGATTGATGCCAACAAAGACGTAAAGCTGGGACAAAATCCCGGCTGGTAAGCCTCGTAAAAGAAATATATAAAGACTGATGCCCATTATGCTGAAAATTAAGCTCACTATACCGGTATTGTTTTGCTGTTCTGTGCTGGCAGCGCAAAATATCAGCTATTCTCTTCGTTCTTCTAACGATATTGACTATACGCAGTTGCGGTCGGGATTTGTGCAGCCGCCGGCAGAGTCCCGCCTGCGCTGCTACTGGTGGTGGCTCAACAGTATGGCAACCAAAGCATCCATCACCCGTGACCTGGAAGAAATGAAGAAAAACGGCTATGGTGGCGCATCCATTATAGATGCCGGCAGCTCCAGCTACAATGTAGCTGCTAAAACGCCGGCCGGGCCCTTATTTATGAGCCCTGCATGGATGGAGCTGTATAAACATGCAGTGAAAGAAGCCGAACGGCTGGGGATAGAATTGAGCGTGAATACACAAAGCGGCTGGAACCCCGGTGGCCCGACGATTACTCCCGAACTGGCACAGAAGAAAATTGTCTTTTCCGAAACCAAAATACAGGGTGGAAAAAAAATAGCGATCTCCCTGCCACAACCGGCCTCGAAACTGATGTACCGGGATATTATAGTACAGGCTTTTCCCGAACCGGCATATGCACCGGTAAAGGATGATGCTATCAAAAACTGGAAGCTGAAATCTTTCAATCAAAGCTTTGGCGCTAAAGGAACTTACCCGCTTTATAAGCTGAGAGAAGAAGATCCTGATGCGAAAGAGGTTAAAGGCATCAAAATAGCTTCTATCATTAACCTCACGGATAAATTTGTAAATGGTATGCTGACCTGGGATGTACCGGCAGGGGAATGGACTATTATCCGCTACGGCTGGACCTGTACAGGCGCTGTTACCTCTACCAATAGCGACGGCTGGAGCGGGCTGTCAGTAGATCATCTTAACCCGGATGCCTTCCGGGTATTCAGTAAGGATGTAATACTGCCGCTGATCACCAATGCACAGGCGGCGGGTAATAGTCTTCATTTTTTACAAACAGACAGTTGGGAAATGGGGAATGTGGGATGGACAAATGATTTCCCCGAAGAGTTTAAAAAATACAGGGGCTATGATATCACCGATTATCTGCCTGTGCTGGCAGGCAGAGTGGTAGAAAACCTGGACGTTTCCAACCGCTTCCTGCACGACTACCGGGTAACTATAGGCGATTGTGTTGCGGATAATCATTACCGGCTATTCAGCAACCTGGCGCATCAGTACGGGCTGGGATTTCATCCCGAGTCCGGAGGTCCCCATTCTGCTCCCGTGGATGCATTAAAAGTAATGGCGATCAATGATTTTCCGCAGGGTGAATTTTGGGCAATGTCCAATACTCATCGTGTGAAAGATGATGAGCGGCTGGCAGTAAAACAAAGCGCCAGCGTGGCGCATACCAACGGCAAAAGATTTGTAGGCGCTGAAGGCCCAACGTCTATAGGCCCGCAATGGGAAAGATCGCCAAAAGACCTGAAAAGCAATATTGACCGGGTATTCTGCTCCGGAGTCAACAGGATAGTATGGCATACCTTCACTTCTTCACCGAAGGAATTCGGGCTTCCCGGTAATGAATATTTTGCGGGAACACACATGAACCCCAATGTTACCTGGTGGAAACAGGCGGGCAATTTCATCAGTTATCTCAACCGCTGTTCCTGGTTGTTGTCAAAGGGCGTATTTGCAGGGGATGTGCTGTATTACTACGGCGACGATGTTCCTGATTTTGTTTTCCTGAAAGAAGATATCAAAGATCTGGCTCCGGGGTATGATTGGGATAAATGTTCAAAAGAAGCATTGCTTAACAATGCGTCGGTAAAAAACAACCAGTTGATCTTCCCGGATGGGACCACATATAAGCTATTGATTTTGCCTGATGAAAAGGCTATTGACGTAACACTGCTGCGCAGGCTGGAAACAATGGTACAGCAGGGGCTCACCCTTGTTGGCCCCAAACCTGCTAAAGACGGCAGCCTGAGCAATTATCCCCAAAATGACCGGGAGCTAACGGCAATAGCTAACCGGATGTGGGGCGCCACAGATGGATTGAGCCATACAGAAAATAAATACGGAAAAGGGAAAGTGATCTGGGGCAAAGATGTCAATACTGTAATGCATGAAATGAAAGTAGCTCCTGATTTCAGCTTTACAAGCCCAGACAGCGCTACAGCGCTTGATTATATTCACCGCACAGGTAAGGAGGCAGAAATTTATTTCGTGGCTAACCGCTTTGGCAGAAAAGGGATCAGTGATTTTGAATACCGCTATCTTACCACTTTGCCCGACAGGTATGAAAATGCGGAGTGCTCCTTCCGTGTAAGCGGTATGGCGCCGGAGCTATGGGATCCGGTAACCGGTGAAACCAGTGAAATAGCAGTATACCGTGAAGAAAATGGCCAAACCATTATTCCTTTGCATTTCAACCCGGATGGTTCACAGTTTATTATTTTTAGAAAAAAGCCGATTCTTCCGCACGTTGTCAAAATAGAAAAAGACGGCGGATTGCTTTTCCCGGGAGTGCAACTAAATAAAACGGGTAAGCCATTTATTGAAGTGCTGAGGAAATCGGGAAAGATTGCTATCTCTTTATTCGAGCCCGGTAATTACAAATTGTACTGGTCTGACGGAAAGACGACAAGCCATACACTTTCAAAGCCCAATACCGTTGTTACATTGACCGGGGCCTGGGATCTAAGCTTTGATACTGCCTGGGGAGGTCCCGCACACATTACAACGGATACATTACAGTCGTGGACAGATTTTGAAGACAGCGGTATAAAATATTATTCCGGTACTGCTGTGTACAGGAAACATTTTTCTGTGAACTCCATTCACCTGAAAGGATCTGAAGTAATCCTTGATCTGGGAAATGTATCGGATCTGGCAACTGTAAAGATCAACGGGCATATTTTACCTGTAGTATGGACGCCGCCTTTTACCACAGATATTACCGCATTTGTAAAGCCCGGTGATAATACGCTGGAAGTTAAAGTAACTAATTTATGGCCCAACCGGCTGATAGGAGACGGCAAACTTCCCCCGGAGCAAAGACGCACTAAAACAAATGTTATGAAGTTCAACGCCCCCGATGCAGAGAAGCTGCTGAGAATATCCGGGCTGCTGGGGCCGGTTACACTTAATTTTATTCGCAGGGAAGAATGATGATGAGAAAAGGGAAGGCTAAACAGCAGCTATCAATTCGTAAGGATTGGCTATGGTCTTTTTGCCAAAACGTTTTAAAAGGGCAGTTTCATTTCAGGGCAGACGCATTAAAATTTTAAGTTCTCAATGAGAGTAAGGACAACAGATA
>CAYWVB010000011.1:0-20529 GCA_964461595.1 uncultured Terrimonas sp.
AAGAAGAAAGCAGCCCCGAAGAAAAAAGTCGCTCCAAAAAAGAAAGCAGCCCCGAAGAAAAAGGCTGCGCCAAAGAAGAAAGCAGCACCGAAGAAAAAGGCAGCACCAAAAAAGAAAGCTGCGCCCCAGAAAAAGGCTGCTCCTAAAAAGAAAGCCGCCCCAAAGAAAAAAGCCGCTCCTAAAAAAGCAGAAACAATTATAATTCCCCAGGAAGAAGTAACGCCGGATATTATAGCAGTTGAGGAAATAATCATAACTGAAAGCCCAATCATTGAGCCGGCACCGCCGGAAGAAGGGGAAGGTAACGGCGAATTGTTCAGTTAACAAGCCTGTAGCTTCATATAAAGATTGTCATTGAAAGCGTAACCATGTTGCGCTTTTTTTATGAATGAACGCCCACCCGGGATAAAATCTGGATGTTTTCAATATTTTTATATAAAAAAGGGATATGCTTGGACCGGAAATTACGGAGTCCGCAAAAAAGCTCTGGGAGTATCACCACATGCACCATGAGCTTAAGCAATCAGATTGTATTCTTGCATTGGGAAGCCACGACCTGAGGGTTGCAGACCGGGCGGCGGAATTATACCTGGAAGGACTTGCGCCGGTGCTCATATGTTCCGGGGGACTTGGTAATCTCACCAGTAATATATGGACGGTTCCTGAAGCCGACCAGTTTGCGGAGATCGCTGTAAAAAAAGGTGTTCCTCACCAGGCTATTCTTATAGAAAATAAATCTACCAATACCGGAGAAAATATCCTGTTTACCCGGAAATTGCTGGCAGATAAGGGATTAGATCCTTGCTCTTTCATTGTAGTACAAAAACCATATATGGAACGCAGGAGCTATGCTGTTTTTAAAAAGCACTGGCCCGAAAAAGAAGTATTGGTTACGTCGCCTCAGTTCAGCTTTGAAACATATCCCACCGCGGATATAAGCCTTGAAAAAGTCATCAATATAATGGTAGGGGATCTTCAGCGCATAAAGCTATACCCGTCAAGGGGATTCCAGATACCGATGGATATCCCTGCTGATGTATGGGCTGCTTATGAATTACTGCTTTCATCCGGTTTTGATAAGCATCTTGTGTAAAGTAGAGACAGGGCATGCCTTGTCTCTACTCTACACAAGACGTATTTTTGCATTGATTCACTAATACCTACGTTGATGGATATACGTTATGAAGCCAATACACTTGTCAATAATACCGCTGCCGGGAGGTTTGAGATGGAGGTGGAAGGAGCTACAGCCTTTATAAAATATAAAAACATGCGTGATGCTGTAGCTCTCCTGCATACGGAAGTGCCTCCTGCATTGGAAGGACGGGGTGTTGCAGCAGCGCTCGTAGAAAAGACCTTTATATACCTTGAAGAACGAAATCAAAAAATAGTTCCTCTTTGTCCTTATGTAGCGGCTTTCCTTAAGCGGTACCCGGAGTGGAAGAGGATTATTGCATAATCTTGTAAAAAATATTTTACAGGAATAATAAGCTATGGTACAATTAAAATTAATCACCGCAAGCACCCGGGAAGGACGGAAAGGCCCAATAGTTTCGGCGTGGATCTTAGAGCTGTTGAAACAATACCAGGATATTGAAGTGGAACATCTTGATCTCAAAGTGATCAACCTTCCTTTTATGGATGAACCGCATCATCCACGTTTTGCTAAATACACACATGAGCATACAAAGCGATGGAGCAGGACAATTGCTGCTGCCGATGCATTTATTTTTGTTACTCCCGAATATAATTACGGCTTTCCGGCTACCCTTAAAAATGCAATAGATTATCTCTTCCGGGAATGGCAATATAAGCCTGTAGGGCTGGTAAGCTATGGTGGCATAGCAGCAGGCACCCGTTGTGTTCAGCTCCTTAAGCCGGTATTATCCGCCCTCAAAATGGTGACAGCGACTGAAAGTGTTAATATCCCGTTCTTCACAAAATATATTGATGAAGATGAAAGATTTGTGAGCGATGAATCTTTAGACAGGGCCGCCCACGCCATGATCGCTGAAATTATAAAGTGGCATGGCGCGCTTGATAAGATCAGAACCTCATGAATTCGCAATACCGGACAGGCTCAAAGCCTCGGGCAGATTTTCTGTCCCGGAGTATTTTGCAGGATGGTGCAGGACGCATGAACAAAATGGAATAATTAGCTTTCAACTTTTAAAGGGTTGCTGTTAAAATTTATCAATACAAAGGCAGCAGTTCTCTATGTAATTAGCCCATATTGCCATGCCTGAAAGAATGTTTGCCATTACCACATTTCTGTTGCAACTACTGTCGGGCCCACACTTTTTTTACCGTTCGTCTTTCTTATTAATAAAACCCGATTTGTTGTACGATTAATTTTCTATTTATGCATGTAAACAATCCTTCCCGGAGGTCAATTATTACTGTAGTAGCATTGTCTTTATTGTTGTTTTCCTGTACGGGTAACAATGATAAAAAAGAAGACACCAAAATCACAGATCCCAAGCTTGCCAAGCTGAAGCTGCCTGAGGGCTTTCATGCAGAGCATTTATTCGGACCTTCAGAGAATGAGGACGGATCATGGGTTTCCATGACATTTGATAATAAAGGAAGGTTAATTGCTTCTGACCAGTATGGCGGATTATACCGGATGAAGCTTCCCCCGATTGGCGACACCTCCCGCCCGGTGGTAGAAAAGCTGATGGTGGGATTAGATACTATCCCGGGCACAGATTCTACGCGGTCCATCATAAAAATGGGGTATGCGCATGGATTGTTATATGCTTTCAACAGTCTCTATGTAATGATCAATCACAGGAGCGACGAAAATTTTGAAAAAGGAAGCGGATTATACAGGTTGCAGGATACCGATGGCGACGACCGGTTTGATAAAATCACTTTGCTGAAAGCGCTGGATGGGGAAGGGGAACATGGACCTCACAGCATCGTGCTTTCTCCCGACAGGCAATCGCTGTATATTATTGCCGGCAACTTTACCAGGATACCGGAGATGAACAAATATACAGGCGCAAAAAGCTGGCAGATTGATAATCTTTTACCGTTGATCAAAGATCCCAATGGACATGATGATGTAGTGAATACGCATGGCGGGTGGATCGCGCATATTGATTCAACAGGTAAAGACTGGGAGCTGATCGCCAATGGCTTCAGGAACCCGTTTGACCTTGCATTTAATGATGCCGGCGATATGTTCACCTTTGACTCGGACATGGAATGGGATTTCGGTACTCCCTGGTACAGGCCCACAAGGATCTGTCATGTTACAAGCGGCGGTGAATTCGGATGGAGGCAGGGCACAGACAAATGGTCTCCCGAATACCCCGATAATCTCCCCCCGGTGCTGAACATAGGGCAGGGTTCTCCTACCAATGTATTTTATGGCGGCAATGCACGTTTCCCCGAAAAATACAGGAAAGCTATTTACGCGTTCGACTGGAGCTTTGGGATCATCTACGCTATTCACCTGGAAGCCGATGGTGCTTCCTATAAAGCAAAAGGGGAAGAATTTATTTCCGGATCGCCGCTTCCTTTAACGGACGGCGTAATTGGTCCTGATGGCGCATTATATTTTATGACGGGCGGGCGCCGGTTGGAATCAGACCTCTATCGTGTATACTATGGTGATAATACCCTGGAAGTAAAAAGTGAAGCGCCTGCTCCATTAACTGAAGAACAGAAAATAAGAAGGCATCTTGAAACCTTCCATGGCGATCCCAGGCCTGATGCTATTGCAACAGCGTGGCCTTACCTAAAACACAGCGACCGTTTTATAAGGTATGCTGCAAGAGTAGTACTCGAACATCAGCCTGCAGCACAATGGCAGGATATGGTGTTTAAGGAAACTGATCCTGAAACAATGATCCAGGCAGCCGTGGCGCTGGCACGTACAGGAAACCCTGCTGTTAAGGGCCAACTTATCAATGCGCTCACTACCATAGATTATAAAAAGCTGTCGGCATCACAGCAGATAGATCTTTTGCGGGCTGTTGAGCTTGTACTGCTGAGGATGGGAATGCCGGATGCCGTAGCCAAAGCTAAGCTCGGAGAATACCTTAATGCTCAATATCCTGCAGCTACCAACAACCTTAACAGAAGCCTGAGCAAGATACTGGTATATATAGATGCTCCGCAGGCTGTTGAAAAAACCATGGCTTTGCTGGCTACGGCAAAAGACGATCCCAATGACCAAAAAACATTTACGCAGTCTTCGGATCTTATTATGCGCAATCCCCAGTATGGTATGGATATAGCAGGCATGTTGTCAAAAGTGCCACCCCAGCAACAAACATATTACGCTGTTGTGCTAAGCGAAGCCGTAAATGGCTGGACCCCGGAATTAAGAGATAAGTATTTCAAATGGTTTTATACTGCTTTCAGCTATAAAGGAGGACACAGCTTCAGAGGGTTTATCAACTTGGCGAGGAAAAATGCACTTATGCATGTTCCCAAGGCTGAGTTTGCTCATTTCAATACTATTTCAGGCGATTCGATAGCCAGCAGATCCGGCAATGAGCTTGCAGACAATGCTCCCTCGCCGAAGGGACCGGGGAGGAGGTGGAAAGTGGATGAAGCTGTAGCGGCGGTAGACAGCCTCGGCTTAAGCCATGGAAACTTTGAACAGGGCAAGGCCATGTTTGCTGCATCAATGTGCATATACTGCCATACGATGAAAGGTGAAGGAGGTGTGGCAGGACCAGACCTTACACAATTGGGTTCAAGATTTTCTGCTAAAGATATCCTTGAGGCGATTATTGAGCCTGATAAAACAATTTCCGATCAATATGGGGCAACTGTTTTTTCTCTTAAAGACGGAGGATCTGTCACAGGAAGACTAGTAAAGCAGGATGATAATACCTATTATATCTCCCAAAATCCTTTTGCTCCCCAGGATCTGAAGGAAGTATCTAAAAAAAGTGTGCAAGGCACAAGGATCTCCGATGTGTCGCCAATGCTGCCGGGGATGATCAACCGTTTAAACCCCGAAGAGCTGAGAGACCTTATGGCTTACCTGATATCCGGAGGGAATAAAGACAATGCCGTATATACCGGCAATGGAAATAATGCTGATAAGAAATAGGTTTTTCAGATATCCTGTTGCGGGATACCCTGATCAAACGCAGTAATAAAAAAGGAGCAGATGTTCTATCTGCTCCTTTTTTACAAAAGGCCGGACTGGAAAACCCGGCCTTTGTATAAAAACCCCTAAACTAAACTACCCGATACTATTAAAGCTAAAAAACAATGCCATTTTCATAAAAGGCGTAACTTTATAGGAGCCCGTAAGATTGTATAGGGGATATTCCCCGCACCGTGGAATTAATTGCTCGCTGTCATTTCAATATCTTTAGAAAAAACAATTAACGTAGTATTAGCCGGGGAAAGAGATTTTTGGCAGGATAATGTATATACTGGTTGCTATATAAACGTAAAATAAAAATTGATTGATCACTTTTAAATGAACTATTTATGAAAGCAGATTCAAAAGTACTTTTGGGCTTATTAGCAGGAGCAGCTATAGGAGCAATAGCAGGAATTCTTTTCGCCCCGGATAAGGGCTCGGAAACAAGAAAAAAAATTGCAAAAAACACCAATGAGATGGGGGAAACGCTCAAAAGCTCATTTAATGATTTTGTAGATTCTGTAAAGGACAAGTATCGTCATGCCAAGCATGAAGTGGAAGAAGTGGCAGAAAAAGGAGCTTCCAAGTTCAATCAGGCTAAAAATGCAGTCAGCTGATTGCATTCCGTTTTATATTTATATTCAATTTATAAGTAAAAACCCGGCTAAGTAAAATTTACATAATGAAAGAAGAATCCATTTCCGACAATATTGAGGACTTACTCCATGATACAGGAAAATATATAGAGGCAAAGACGGAGTTATGGAAGCTTAAGGCGGTTGATAAATTGTCAGAGAATGCCAGCTCTGTGGCTTCCCAGGTAATTTTCCTTTTCATAATCAGTATGGTGCTTATGTCATTGAATGTAGGACTTGCAATGATGATCGGAAAGTGGATGGGAGAAACGTATTATGGATTTTTTGTTATGGCCGGGTTTTATGCTTTGGTTGGACTAATTATATATGCCTCACGGGAAAAGATCATTAAAACTCCTTTATATAACAGTATCATCAATAAGATATTGAAATGAACGATCTTAAGACTGCAGAAGATATAAGAAAACGAATAGCCGAGCTGGAAGCGCAGACGGGTAATATGGAAAGTGAATTGAAGCGTAAATTTTCGGCAACAGTAGACAGCCTTACTCCCGGGAATCTGCTGAAAAATACGCTGTCTGGTCTGAATGAAACGCCGGGTTTAAAATCTGCTTTATTTTCCACCATACTTAACCTGGGGTTGAGTTTTGCAGGAGGCAGGATGTTATTCAGCAAAGGTGGCATTGCCAAAAAAGCTGCAGGAGTAGCTCTGGAATTGGGTGCAGGAAAATTGTTGAGTAAGAACATAAATATCCTCAAAAGGTTTGCCGCGAATTTATTTACAAAAGATAAAAAAGCAGCTTAGGCTTCACGATCTCTCCCTGAAAGCAGTCTTCCGGCAATCAGGCATACTCTTTATACAATATTCAGTATCTTTCTTCTTAAATCCAGCGACAGATTTATGAAGAAGATATTGAGCGCGGTTATACTTTCTGCCATTTATTTTGTAGCGCCATGCCAGTCATGCGCTTCCTATTTTTTTGAGCCCAAAAAAATTGAATGGCTCCGTTACAACGCCAGGGGAATACAGGACGGCACTCTTTTATATACCATATCAGCGCAGTCTTTAAAGAACAATCCCGCCAACGCTATTGTGAATGTTCAGCTTTACGACCGTAATAAAAAGCTGCTCAATACCGGCAACTATTCGGTAAAATGCCTGGGGCAATATATCAACGTAGATATGAGATTTTTTATACCGGCACAACAGGTAGAACAATATATGTCGCCTACTGCAAAAATGAAGATGTCATTTCTCGAATACCCGCTTCATCTAAAAGCAGGCGATCAATTGAAGGACGGGTTTTTTCAGATGGAAAATGACAAAAATGGACTAAAGCAGATACTGCAGATGAGGATAGTACAGCGCACGGTTACCGGTATGGAACCTGTTACTACCGCTGCAGGCACCTGGGATTGCTTTGTCATTACCTGCCTGCTCAGGCTTAACCTGCAAACCGGTCCTATAAGCATTCCACTTTCCATGCAGATGACAGAATGGTATGCACCTTCTTTTGGGATTGTAAAAACATCTTCTGCCGAAGGGTTTACCGAGATTAACTCAGTAAATTAAGGATATAATGCTTTAAGCCTGCATTAAAAAGTCACTACAAAATAATTTCTCCATCTTTGGGAGGTTTTAATTCTATGCGTGAGGGAACAATAAATACGCCTGTGGGATACACCTGTTTCACACGGTCCATCAGCTGTTCTGCATCTTCCCTTTCCCTGAAATTACCCATTTGTATCTTGAAATAAGGCGCATGATAAATGAGGTAGGTTTTCTCTCCGGGGAAGTCTGTAAGTAAACGTGTCTTTACTTCAATAGCTTTATTCCGGTCGTTGGTAGTAATGACCTGCAGGCGGTAGCCCTGCATATTTTTAAGCGTGTTTAAGTAAACTACCTCATTCATATCCCGGTTCTTTTGCAGCAGGCTGTCAATCCTGCTGTCTTTATCCACAAGAATATGCTGCAGGGTGTTACGGGTAACCTGGGCTTTTACAGATGCAAGGCTTACCGAAAGGATCAAAAGTAACAATGTTTTTTTCATGGTATCTTTTATAAAAATAACCCGATCACTCACATCCTGCCTGTACAGAACTGTTAAAATATAAAAATCATGCCATAGCTTTTCCTGCCTGCTCCATTATTTCAATACTGCTGCTGGTGCCCAGCCTGTCTGCCCCGGCTGCTATCAGCTCCAGCGCAAACCCATAGCTTTTAATGCCTCCGGATGCTTTTATACGGACAGATGCCGGCAAATGGTTTCGCATCAGCCGTACAGCCTCCACAGATGCGCCTGCCGGAGCAAAGCCGGTAGAGGTTTTTAAGTAATCTATTCCGGCAGCGCCATACAGCCCGCAGCATTTAATGATCTCTTCCTCTGTCAATACACCGGTCTCGATTATTATCTTAATACATTTTTCTTTGCTTCTTACAATGGGCAGTATGGTATTGATCTCGCTGGCAATGAATGACCAGTCCCCGTTTTTAATAGCTGCAATATTTGCCACCATATCCAGCTCGTCAGCGCCATCCACCAGGCTCAGTACTATTTCCGCTACTTTGGATTCTATTGCAGCATACCCAAGGGGGAAACCGATAACAGTGGCTGTCTTTATATCAGTTTTCTCAAGGAGCGCTTTTGCAGTTTTTACATACAGGGGAGGAATGCATACTGCAGCAAAATGAAAACGGATCGCCTCATTGCAAACCCGGTGAATATCTTCCAGCGTTGTAGTGGATTTAAGTATAGTATGGTCTATATACTTTTCAATGTGCATGATACTGTTTCTTATAAAAAATCCGAAACCACTTTTGAAGATCGGGGAGGTTCCGGATTACTATTTTCAGATATGATCAGCTATGCTTCGCGGCCATGGCATTGCTTATACTTCTTACCGCTTCCGCAGGGACAGGGATCATTCCTGCCGATTTTTGGCCCCACCTTAACAGGCTCCTGCTTTACCGGACCTTCCGAAGGATCGAAATAGTCATTTTCATTAGCTGCGTAATCCTGCCCTCTCACATCTATTTCATGCTTATTAGCTTTCATCCTGCTCATATCGGTTTTTTGCTCTCTTCCCTCGCGTATCTGCCCTGCATTCTGCTCCACGGGTATCGCCGAATGGCTCAGGAACGAAACGATATCACGGTTCACATCACCGTCCATATTCCTGAACAATTCAAAGGCAGTGGTTTTATATATCACCAGGGGGTCTTTCTGTTCGTATACTGCTGTTTGCACGCTGTGCTTCAGGTCATCCATAGCGCGCAGGTGCTCTTTCCATGCATCGTCAATTACGGCAAGCGTTATAGTGCGTTCAAGCGCATTGGCCAGCTCCATCCCCTGCGATTCCAGGGTTTTCTTCATATTGGCCAGCACCTGTATGCTTTTCTTTCCGTCTGAAAAAGGCACTACCACATTTTCAATATGATTGCCCTGCATCAGCTTGATGTTCTGGAAAACCGGCATAGCCTGCTTCCTGATGCCTTCTTTACGTTCCTGGTAGCGGGAAGAGGCTTCCACATATAGCTTGTCGGCAACGGTATTGATATCGTCCCTGGTAAATTCTTCGTGGGTAATGGCGCTGTCAATTCCAAAATTAATGATAGCGGCAAGCTTGAACCCTTCGTAATCATCCTGCTCCCTGAAAGACACGATCAGTCCTTCCGCTACATTGTAAAATGCATTATCCAGGTCAAGGGCAAGCCTGTCGCCAAATAATGCATGTTCGCGTTTGGTATAGATTACATTGCGCTGCTTGTTCATTACATCATCATACTCCAGCAGTCTTTTACGGATACCGAAGTTGTTTTCTTCCACCTTCTTTTGCGCTCTCTCTATGCTTTTGGAGATCATGCTGTGCTGTATCACTTCTCCTTCTTTATAGCCCATCCTATCCATCAGCGAAGCTATCCGCTCACTGCCGAACATGCGCATAAGATCATCTTCCAGGGATACGTAAAACTGCGAAGTACCGGGATCGCCCTGGCGGCCTGCACGACCGCGCAACTGGCGGTCTACACGTCTTGACTCATGCCGTTCCGTACCAATAATAGCCAATCCACCTGCTTCTTTTACGCCCGTTCCTAATTTAATATCGGTACCACGCCCGGCCATATTGGTAGCTATCGTAACAGCGCCGCTCAATCCCGCTTCCTGCACTACCTGGGCTTCACGTGCATGCTGCTTTGCATTCAGTACATTATGAGGTATTTTTCTTGCCTGTAGCATTTTGCTGAGCAATTCACTTACTTCTACTGAAGTTGTACCCACCAGTGTTGGTCTTCCGCTATTGCGCAGCTTCTCTATTTCTTCAATTACCGCTTTGTATTTTTCACGCTTGGTCTTATATACCAGGTCCTGCTCGTCCTTTCTTACCACGGGAATATTGGTAGGTATGGAAACCACATCCAGCTTGTAAATGCTCCAGAATTCCCCGGCTTCTGTTTCCGCGGTACCGGTCATACCCGCCAGCTTGTGATACATGCGGAAGAAATTCTGCAAGGTAACAGTGGCGTAGGTTTGAGTAGCAGCTTCCACCTTTACATTTTCCTTCGCTTCAATGGCCTGATGCAGCCCGTCGCTGTATCGTCTTCCCTCCATTATACGCCCTGTCTGCTCGTCCACTATTTTTACCTGCCCTTCTATAACGATGTATTCTACATCCTTTTCAAATAATGTGTAAGCTTTCAGCAACTGTTGTACCGTATGAATACGATCTGCTTTTTGACCGTATTCATTTAAAATTTCTTCTTTTCTGCGCAGTTTTTCTTCCGTGCTTTCATCGCTTTTTTCAATATCAGAGAGCAGGATGCTCAGGTCGGGTAGTACGAAGAAGTTAGGGTCTTCGCCTCCACGGGTAATATACTGCAGTCCCCTGTCGGTAAGCTCCACCTGGTTGTTCTTTTCATCAATATGAAAGTACAGCTCCTCATCAATGATATGCATTTGCTTCTGCTGGTCGGCCAGGTAGAAATTTTCTGCTTTTTGTAATTTTACACGGATCCCGGGCTCACTCAGGTATTTGATCAGCGCCGTATTTTTGGGAAGCCCCCGGAATGCCCGCATGAGGGATAGTCCTCCCTCTTTATGATCGTCCCTGCCTTCTGCTATTAATTTTTTTGCTTCATTAAGCGCTTTGTTTACTACCTGCTTTTGTGCTTCCACCAGTTGGCTTACGCGTGGTTTCAACTGGATATACTGCTGGTCGTCGCCACCCTTGGATACAGGGCCGGAAATGATCAATGGTGTACGTGCATCATCAATCAATACGCTGTCCACTTCATCCACCATTGCAAAATGATGCTTGCGCTGCACCATTTCATCAGGGTTGTGCACCATGTTGTCGCGGAGATAATCGAAGCCAAATTCGTTGTTTGTGCCGTAAGTAATGCTGGCATGATAGGCTTTGCGCCGCTCGGTACTGTTGGGATAATGACGATCAATGCAATCCACTGTTAATCCCAAAAACTCATATAACGGGCCATTCCATTCGGAGTCACGCTTGGCCAGGTAATCGTTTACCGTAACGATATGCACGCCTTCGTCAGCCAGCGCATTAAGATAAGCCGGTAATGTTGATACCAGCGTTTTACCTTCGCCGGTAGCCATCTCGGCTATTTTTCCCTGGTGCAGCACTATACCGCCGATCAATTGCACATCATAGTGCACCATGTTCCAGGTAACTTCATTCCCCCCTGCAAGCCATGTATTGCGATAAATGACTTTATCCCCATTAATGATAACATTATTTTTTTTCACGCTTAGTTCCCTGTCCAGATCAGTGGCTGTGGCTTCAAGCTCTGTATTGGTTGCAAAACGCCGTGCTGTTTCTTTTACCACGGCAAAAGCTTCAGGCAGGATATCGTTCAGGGCCTCCTCTATCTTTTCATATCTTTTCTTGCCAAGCTTATCCACCTGCTGGTAGATTTCATCTTTCTGCACAATTTCGTTGAAGGGGAGCGCTTCAGCCTTAGCCTTTAATGCGTTTATTTCGCTGTCTGTTTCGGCTATATGCTGTTTAATGCGGGCTTTAAATTCGGGAGTCTTGCTCCTGAGCTCATCATTGGTAAGGTCTTTATATGAATCAAAATGTGTATTGATCTTTTGGATGAGCGGAGTAACAAGCTTAATGTCTTTTTCTGATTTGTTTCCTCCAAAAATCCGGGAAATGAATTGCAACATGTTGAGAATGTATTATATAAATGTAGTTATCAGATGATTATATTAGTTATACCTGTCAAATATGATGCAGATTTTAGCTGCAGCCATATTGGCAGAAGGACAACAAAGGTAAGGAAACTGAAAAAGAAGAAAGAGAAGAGCTTTCAGCATATTTTTATGCAGGAAGTGAGAAATATCCTCCCTGCGTTCAGATCCTTTTCAGCAGGCGGGAAGGAAGAAAAAATACAGCTTTGATCAGGGATAGCACGCCATCTACCGCAATTCCCAGGATGCGGAAGGGAAGCAGGAGAAGCCACACAACGGGATAAAGCACCAGTGCAAGCAGCGCAAGCGGTGCGCATAAAGCAAACAGTATCAGCCAGAGCAAAAAAGTGATCATTTTGTAATGATTTATTGCAAAATAGCTTATTTCAATACCATTTGAGGAGAGAAATGTGATGACCGGCAGGATAATGGAATTCGTGGCTATTTTATTTAGATACCTGGAATTTACCGGCTTCTACAATTTTCCCGCTGTTATCGCGAAGCTGGAAAATATAAACGCCTCTGTTAAAATCATTAAGGTTGACCGGGTTGGTCATTGAAGGATTTTTGATCTCCAGAACCTTTTTTCCCAGGGAGGTATAGATCTGGAGATCATAATTTTTTTCTGTTCCTTTTATAAACTCGAAAGTAATGCTGGTGGTAGCAGGATTGGGATAGAATTTTACAATTTTAACACTGATATCCGCTTTTACCGGCACAGGAAATCTTTCCTGGCAAAAGCCGGAAAAATGCAGTAAAATGCCCAGTAAAAATGTCAGCGTAAAAGTTTTCACTCTATAAAATTAACATTTTATCTCTTAGAGAAACGCAAAATTTATGCCTCACAGTATCGGGGGCATATTCTTAAATGATAATTTAAGCTTATGACAACGAAAATGTATAAGGAGTTGCATCTAAAACCGGGGGCAGCGCAATATATCTTTGGTACTGTTATCATTATTGAGAAAACCGGTATAGCCAAGTGAGATTTCAAAACCTCCCCGTCCCTGGCTGGCAGTACGCAGCGGGGAAATATTCATATCGTAGCTAAATGCAATGGAAAAAGGCTTATAATCAAGCTTCACTACCGGTATAATGGCATCGTTCCATCTGAGATACCCTCCCAGGTGCAGGAGGTATTGAGGATCTTCCGGGTCATCAATTCTCCGGGAGAACATAGCGCCTGCTATGTATTCCCGGTAAGGTCCCTGGATATTCACATCGGCATTCAGGGTAATAAAAGACATATCGCCAAGAGTAGTACGGACCCCGGCCGATCCTACCCATCGGGGTAAATGTTGTAATTTTTGATAGAACCCGTTTACAGGCTTATTAAAGTGATGATAAGCTACCCCGATAAAAAAATTGTCGTTTTTATTGTCCCCTATGGAGGAGTTATAGCTCATGCCTACTCCTGCATCGAAATAAGAATAATTGGCTACAAATGTCTCGCCGTCGGGAAGGGAGCCATTATATCCAAAGCCATCCACATACTGGCTGTTAGTGGTCACTTTCGACCTGTCGAGCTTTCTTGATATCCAGCCGCCTATGAAACCCAGGGACAGGTATCTGTTTCTCTCCGCACTGAGCGACTTGTGATAGTTTACCGCGGGCAGCAGGTGGGTTGTGCTCAGCGCAACGGTGCCGGCCCTGTCCCAAAGCACCTGCAAGCCTGCTGTAAGAAAATCATCTCCTTTACCTATCCCGAATTTATATTGCCCGTTAAGCGATCCTGTCTGGTAGGGAGTGGTGACGCTTGCCCATTGATTACGATATACTAATTGAACCCTGACATCCCCGTCAAACAAACCGGCAAGAGCGGGATTGCGTATAAGCGGCGCCTCATAAAACTGTGAAAAATGAAGATCCTGTGCTGACAGCTCCTGCGAAATGCCAGCAACCATACCTGCAATGCAATAATGAAATATTTTTTTAATTGCGCTCCTGTATATTTTCAATGCATTATCCATAATTGCCACTTATCTGATTAACGTTACATTCCCCTTAACGGTTACGACCTGCGAATTTTCGCAGACAAATTCCACAACATATACATAAACATCCGGCAATGCCGGGCTGCTTCCTATGCGTCCATCCCATCCTTTAGAGGCATCATTTGCAGTAAAGTCTCTCCTGGAAAATATCATTTGCCCCCACCTGTTGTATACGCGCATGGATTGCACGCTGGCTACACCGCTGCCACGGGGATAAAAGATATCATTGACGCCATCGCCGTTGGGTGAAAAGGTATTGGGTACAAAATAGTTTTCCGCCTGGCAGCGTACATCAACAGTTATTTGTGCACTTGCAGTACAGGTATTGCTGTCTGTGACATTTACTGTATATGTAGTTGTCTTTACAGGGTTTGCCGTGGGCACGGGGCAACCGGTGCAACTCAATCCGCCCGGAGGAGACCAGCTATAGCCGGTAATGCCACCACTATAGTAAACGGGTATCGGAGAAGAGCCGCCTACGGGGATTACAGGATTTTCAAAAGTTATTACAGGCAACGGAGCTACGTTAACCGATAAGGTATCTGTATTTTTGCAGCCCAGTTTATTCGCTGCAGTAAGTGAAACAAGGTAATTTCCTGCCTTATTATAAGCGATAGTATTATTCTGTTCTGCGGAAGTTCTTCCGTCACCAAAGTTCCAGCTCCATGTGATGGCTGTGTCAGGGTGCTGAAGCGTGCCCTTAAAGTCGGTGATCCGGTTAGCGCAGGTGAGATCTCCGGCATTAATCACCGGCACCGGTGTGCGGAAAACCCTCACCGTATCCCTGAAGGTCTGCACACAAGTACTTTGAGTAGTAGCGGTTAACGTTACGATATAGCTGTCAGGGATTGTAAAGGTATGAGGAGGAGGTTCTTTATCAGTGGAAGTCTGACCGTCGCCGAAGTCCCAAACCTGGGAAATCACAGTATCTGTAGGAAGCGCTATGGTGAAGTTGGTAAAAAATACAGTGCCCGAATCGCAGAAGGCTCTTGTGTCGGTATTAAAGGCAGGCAGGGGGCCTTTTATAGCTATGATCTTCGTGCCATTTACCGGAACCTGGCAATCCTGCGCATCTGTTAACACAACTGACGGGAGATAATTATTGGGATAGGAATAAGTATGATTAAGTACTGTGTGCCCGGAAGAATCTATTATACCGTCATTGAACATGAACTGAAAGGTAGTGCCGGGAGGTGTTTTAATGGTAAATTCAACCGGGAGCTCATTGCAGGCAAAGGCCGGCACATCATAATCAATGCTTGTTTGGCTATTCGGATTATACACATTTATCTGGTGTGACGCCGAGTCCACACAACCGCCATAGCCGGTTACATACAGCTTGGCAGTATATGACCCGTAAGTATCATATACATGCTTTGGAGCAGGCAGCCTGGATTGTGCCGTGCCATCGCCAAAGTCCCAGTAAAAGGATTCATAATCGCTGATCTTTGCATAGAAGCTGGTATTCAGCAAGCCGCATATAGAAGAAGTATCTTCAATATCAAAAGCTGCAACAGGAGCCTTAACATCAATATAACCGGTCCTTACAAGGGAATCAATGCAGCCAATACTATCTTTAACCACCAGCTTAACGGTATATACCCCCGAGTTATAAGTTACCACAGGGTTTTGAACTGAAGATGTCTGCCCGTTACCGAGATCCCAGGAATATTCCAGTTTGTTACCAACTGAGGAGTCCAGTAAATGAACTTCGGATCCGGGGCAGGACTTTATATCGGGTGTTCCGAATGCAGCTTTTGTTGTGGTGGCAACTATGGGCTGACTATTTACATAGCTATCAGTGCATCCTGCAATATCTGTAACGGTCAGTTTAACAGTAAATGCTCCTGTATCTGTGTATAGGTGGGTGAATGGACCGGCTGTATAATTCTGCGTGGTACCATCTCCGAAATCCCATTGCCAACGCGCTATGCCCGGGCCTGAAGTGGACTGATCCGAAAATGTAACCGCATTGCTGCCGCAAACACTGGTCACATCGGGGATAAATTGAGCTACCGGTTGTGTAGCTACTATCGTTTGGCTGCTTGTTGCAGTACAATTATATTTATCAGTGACCAGTAATGTAATATTATAACTGCCGCTGTTAGCAAATGCAGTATCCGGGGTTTTTGCGCCGGTGAAGGAAGTGGCTCCTATAGTCCAATGATAAGAAGCAATATTTGTACTGCCTTCTATTGCGTCGAGGGTTAATTTTTCATTCAGGCAAAGAATAGTCTTGGACGCAGTAAAATTTCCGTTAATCGGATCAAGATATATTGTTTTGACAGCAGTGCTGCTGCAGGCACCATTGGTAACCGTTAGTGTTACCTTATACTCTCCTGCCTGTGCATAAGTATGCAATCCGGGGTTTGCAACTGAAGAAAATGTGCCGTCGCCAAAATCCCAGGCATATCCGGGAATACCTAAGGCAGGATCCACAAGAGAGCTATTGCTAAAAGTAACGCCTAACCGGTTGTTGCAGGACACTGCTGTACCAAATGCTGCCACCGGCGGAGCTTTGTGAATAAACCCGGTCTTTATCACGGGAGCAGCGGCGCACCCGTTATTCCCGGCAATCAGCTTAACGTCAAGATATCCCGTGTCTGTATAGATATGATGCGGATCTTTTAGTGTAGATACTTCCCCGTCCCCAAAATCCCAAAACCATTCATTAGCGTCTGTAGTGAGCGCGGTAAACTTTACGGTATCAGAAACGCAGGGACCTGATGGCGCGGCATCAAAATCAACAGCAGTGGGAGCTGTTCCTACTCTTACAACTTTTGTTACAGGTTGCGTACAGCCTCCGTTGCTGCTCACCGTGAGCACAAGGCTAAATACTCCGGGTGCTGTATAAGTATGAGTAGGCGAAGTACCCGTTACTACAGGAGAGCCGTCGCCAAAATCCCAGGAGTAAGAAGCTATGCCATCAGGTGAGCTTGCCGACGCCACCGGGGATATTGCAAGGGGAGCGCATCCGCCTGATGGCAGGTTGGAGATATGTATAGTAGGGGGTGTAATGTTTACAAAGCCGGTCTTTGTTGCGCTGAATCTGCAGCCCAGTGCATTGGTCACTGTAAGCTTTACATCGTATTTCCCGGCGTTGGTAAAAGTATGTTGCGGATTTTGCTGGCCGGAGGTACTGCCGTCTCCGAAATCCCATTCCCACGATGTGGCGCCGGCAGTAGTGCTTTGAAAATCTACCGCAAGAGGCGCTCCGCATCCTGTATTATTCGTAGCGGTAAAATCAACCAGGGTTTTGATGATCTTGACGATCCTGCTTATGGAGTCTGAACAATTGGGATAGGTGTTGATCAGCTTTACAGTATAGCTGTTGGCTGTGTTATAGGATTTTACCGGGGACGCTTCACCTGCCTGTGATCCGTCGCCGAAATCCCATAATGTGGAAACGGCGCCCGGCGAAGAGGTATTCTGAAAAGTGATCTGTTCATTTATACATACACTGTCAGGGGCATTGAATGCAGTAGTGTAAGTGGTTACAGGAACTGTATGAGATACGGTGTCCTTACAGCCATAGCTGCTTTGCGCGGTGAGTCTTACGGTATAGTTGCCGGCGGCGGTATAAATATTCGCCGGGTCTCTTTCCGAAGCTGTATTCCCATTGCCAAAATCCCATGAGTATGTCAGGGCGCCGGGACCGCTTGATTCATTGGTGAAAGGCACATTAAACGGAGTCTTACATTCAGCCGGCGGCTGAAAGGAAAATTCTGCCCCGATGCCGTCTACCATCCTTATATATCGGGGGACATTTTTACTACCGGTACAGCCGTTACTGCTCGTAGCGGTGAGAGATACATTGTAATAGCCTCTGTCTGTATAGGTATGTGAAGGATTTTGATCAGCGGAGGTGCTGCCGTCACCGAAATCCCATTTCCAGCCGGATATGGTGCCCCCGGTAGTTGTGGCATTTCCGGTGAATTGTATTGCAGAAGGGATACAGGCAACGAGCGCATTTGCAGAAAATGTGATCACAGGGGATGGGAATACAGTTATATATGCGCTTTTGGTCTCCCCGTCCACTCCGCTTGCATTACGTACTACCAATGTTATTGAATAAGTACCGGGTTCAAAAAAAGTAGTAGCAGGATTTTGAAGGTTTGATAATTGACCGTTGCCAAAGTTCCAATCCCAGTATTTGGGTGAGTTCGTTGACAGATCCCTGAAAGAAACCCGCAGCGGCGCACATCCTGAAACAACTGATGCAGAAAAATCTGCCACAGGCGTTTGCGCGTGTACGGAAAAACTAAGCAGGGATAGAAGCAAAGTATAAAAGGTTCTTGTTTTCAACTACATATTCAATTTTAATGAGAGCCAGGTATAGCTTTTAATTGCCTGCAAGGCAAAACTATCATAATTTTTGTCGGTTCCCTACAGGATATGTACGTCATCTTCAAAAGAGAGTTCAAAAGGGATGCCATCCATTGACGCAGCCTCCGGGGGGAAAGTTGGATGTAGAAAAAAATAGTTAGTTTTTCTTGACCAGTTTAAGATATGCTTTCCGCGTTGAATTAACCGGCTTGGCCTCAACTAATTTAGTGGTATTGTTGGTGATCTTCCATGTGTCATTCAAGCTGGACAGCGGAGCTGTAGCCCCGGGAAAATTTGAAAAAATAGTAAGCGCATTTACATCACCTACCCAGGTTCCTTCTTCCTGACCGGCACCGGTGATAGCATATACTTTCCCGTCTTCTTTAAACTGGAATTCATACCCGCTGAAAGAAGCGGTGATATCTGCCGTATCTTCCGTAAATTTATCTACCAGCCACCGCCCATCTGTCATTGCGCTTAAGATAAATCTCCTGGCCAGATCCTCTTTCACTTTTTTACAAGCTGTTCCCCCTATCAAAAGAGTAAGCACCAGTGAACACATCAGCAAAGCACGAAATTGGTTTGCCATAACAGTTTATTTCTGTAATTGATAAATGTCAGCATATTTATTGCGTATATACTCCATAAAGTATTGTAGCTGTAACGGCTCGCCGGTTGCTTTATTGCACAATTCATCGCTCGTATATATCCTGCCATATTGGTATATATTTTCTTTGAGCCATTGATGAATGCAGCTATAGTCTCCTACTGCAATTTGCGATGGCAGTCCGGCATTTTGTTGCTGTATATACGCCAAGAATTGTGCCGCGTACAAACTGCCCAGGCTGTAGGTAGGAAAATATCCAAAGCTGCCGTGGCTCCAGTGAATATCCTGTAGGCAGCCCACAGCATCGCTTGGCACATCTACCCCAAGGTATTGCTTATACATTTCATTCCAGAATGACGGGATATCTCCCACAGGCAAGCTGCCTTCTATCAGCTTTTTCTCTATATCATAGCGTATCATTACATGAAAATGGTAGGTCAGCTCATCTGCTTCCGTCCTGATAAGGGACGGTTGTACTTTATTTACCGCCCGGTAAAGCTCCAATGCCGTTACCTGGTGAAGCCCGGGAAAATATTGCTGCATCAAAGGATAATTCCCTTCAATAAATGCCATGCTTCTGCCGATACAGTTTTCCCACAGCCGGCTCTGCGACTCATGAATACCGAGCGAGCAAAACTCTCCGGACGGAAGACCATAAGCTTCTACGGGGAGTCCCTGCTCATATAATGCATGACCGCCTTCATGAATGCAGCTCCAGGTCATGGAAGTAAAATCATTTTCGTCAATACGGGTAGTGACTCTTACATCATGCGCATTGAAGCTGGTGGTAAAGGGATGGGCCGAGATATCCTGCCGCCCGGCTTCAAAATCATATCCCATTTTATTTAATATCTCCAGTCCAAATGCCCACTGCTTGTCTTTATCAAAATGCTGGTGTAAAAAAGTATCGGCAGGCGGCGCCTTTTGCATAACGGCATCCAGGAGCTCTTTTAAAGGCTGCTTCAGCTGGTTGAATACGCCATCAAGCCATTCCACCGTAGCTCCTTTTTCATATTCATTGAGCAGTGCATCGTAGGGATGTTTTTCAAAACCAAGAATATGTGTTTCCTCTTTTTTCAATTCCACAAGATCATACAGGTCTTTCTTAAACAGCCCGAAGTTGTTTTGCCTGCGCGCTTCTACCCAGGAATGATAGCTCCTGCTTGTCGCTTCCGAAAGCTTACGCACGAAGGCAGCACTGTATTTTTTATTCTTATTATAATCTTCGAGCGTCAGTTCTACGTTTCTTCGCCCGGGAAAGGGAAGCGCTTTTATCCCTGACAATTGGCTGAGCAGCTTTCCCAGTTCCTCTTCCGCAAACATTTCGTGCGCTATTTCACTCAATGTTGCCATTTGTTCTCCTCTCAGCTCCGCTCCTTTAGGAGGAAGATAAGTTTCCTGGTCCCATTGCATTACCGCCAGCGTATTTTTTACGTCGGCTATCCTGCGCATTTTTGTTGTGTACTGCTGGTAAAGCTCTTCTCCGGGCATAGTACCGTTATTTTAATTGATTTTTGGGTGAATGGGCAATAGTGAATTTTATTCACTATTCACTACTCCTTTCCTTCGCCCCTGACCACGAAAGTTTCCCAACCGTCATATTTCGCAAAATGCTGCAGGGCCAGCTTCCACAAATACAGGGTCACTTTATCTATATTGTCGTAATCTATTTTAT
>CAYWVB010000011.1:20629-123638 GCA_964461595.1 uncultured Terrimonas sp.
GCCAGCTTCCACAAATACAGGGTCACTTTATCTATATTGTCGTAATCTATTTTATCTGCCCGGCTTATCTGCAGACTGTAGGGGCGATCTTTTACACCCTGCTCCTGTCCCGCATTTTCCACCACAAAGCCGCTGTCCTGCACCACTATGGCAAAAGCTTTCCGGTCGGCTTCAGTTTTAAAAAAAATAAAATGATCTACCCTGCGGGGAGCGGTGATGATATCTCCCTTGTTGCGCAGCTCATCCACCATACGCCTGTTTTGTATGCGTTCCATCTCTTCGGATGTGGGATACAATACATCGTAATAATTGCTTTTCCGCTCATCAGGCTGCGCTTTAGCCATCCAGCGGAAGGCAGGATATTTTTGCAGCGCTTCGGAAATATGGTGCTTGTAATCCAAAGTATCATTGCTGTAAAAATAAAAATCCCTTACGCCGGAAGCGGTGTATCTACCCACATACGCAGCCTGTAGTGAACCGCTTAGCTTTTCAACCAGTGAATCTTCTATTTCATTCAGCACCTTTACTTCTTTATCGGAAGGCATGCCATTTTTCAAAACCGACAGTAGCTTCAGGCGTATAATGATGGCATTAGGTCTTTCCTTAGCCTCCGGCGATACGCCAAAAGCCAGGTCAACCATTACCGATACAGGTTTGTTTTCCACCCCCATCACATAAGTATCCCAGTCGCCGGAATAGTCTTGTGCTGATGTACAAAATCCTGTCAGCAAAACCAATAATAGCAGGATCCCGTTTTTCATATATTTCGCAGCAAAGTAATGGCTATTTTTATATTCGTATTTCCATGAGCATGAAAATTAAAGACATCATTAACGTTTTAGAAAATTTTGCCCCGCCATCCCTGCAGGAAGCTTATGACAATGCGGGTCTGATCACGGGCAATAAAGAAGCAACATGCACCGGCATCCTTTGCGCACTTGATGCCACGGAAGCGGTTGTGGAAGAAGCTATTAAAAGCAATTGCAATACTGTGGTCGCGCATCATCCCGTGGTGTTCAGGGCACTTAAAAGCATTACGGGCAGGAACTATGTAGAGCGCACTATCATTAAAGCCATAAAGCACGATATCGCCATTTATGCCATACATACCAATCTCGACAATATGCTTGCGGGGGTGAACGGAAAAATGGCCGATCTGCTGGGCCTGGCAGATCGCCGGGTGCTGCTGCCTAAAAAAGATTCTCTTAAAAAGTTATTCACTTACGTTCCCCATGCCCATGCCGGGCACTTGCGAAAAGCAATATGGGCTGCCGGGGCAGGGCATATCGGCAATTACAGTGAATGCAGCTTCAATTCGAGCGGACAGGGTACTTTCCGGGGTGGGGAAGATACGGATCCTTTCGCAGGCAGGCGCGGTGAGCTGCATACTGAGGAAGAAATTAAGGTGGAGATCATTTTTCCATCATGGCTGCAGGCACAGATAGTCAGCGCTTTAACAGACGCTCATCCCTATGAAGAGCCTGCCTATGATATTGTAGCATTAGACAATGCTTTCGACCGGGTGGGCTCCGGGCTGACAGGGATACTGCCTGAGCCGGTGGATGAAAAAACGTTTTTAGCACAGCTTAAAAGCGTTTTTAAGCTTTCCGTGATACGCCATACAGCACTTACAGGGAGGGCCATTAAAACGGTGTCTTTATGTGGCGGGGCTGGTAGCTTTCTGATTTCCAATGCTTTACGGGCAGGCTCCGATATATTTATTACTGCAGATATGAAGTACCACGAGTTCTTTGATGCTGAGGAGAGGATAGTCATTACGGATATAGGGCATTACGAAAGCGAACAATTTACGATTGATCTTATATATGACATTTTGAGGGAAAAATTTCCTACCTTTGCCGTCCTTAAAACCGCGGTGAATACCAATCCCGTGTTTTATTACGCATAAACAAAAACCGCATCAGCACTTTATGGCCAACGTAAAAGAATTTTCAGTTGAAGAAAAACTCTCTTCACTTGTTGCCCTGCAGAAAATAGATTCCAAGCTTGATGAAATAAAGATACTTAAAGGCGAGCTTCCGATGGAAGTAAGAGACCTTGAAGATGAGATCCACGGGCTTCATGCAAGGCAAACCCGGGTGGAAGAAGAGATCAACGGCATCCAGGAATTTATTGAGCAGAAAAAAAATGTTATAAAGGATTCCCAGGCGCTCGTAAAAAAATATGAAAAGCAGAGCGAGAATGTTAAGAATAACCGTGAATTTGAAGCCATCACCAAGGAAATGGAGCTGCAGAACCTTGAAATAAAGCTGGCTGAAAAGCATATCAAGGATGCCAACGAAGAGATCGCAGATAAGGCACGCCTTCTTGAAAATGCAAAGAAAGCGGTTGCTAATAAAGAAGGTGTTTTGAAGCACAAAAAAGGAGAGCTGGAGAAGATCATCACTGATACGGAAAATGAAGAAAATGAGTTCCAGGCTACGGCAACATCGGCCAGAGAAAAAGTAGAGCCCCGTTTGCTCGCTTCTTATGAAAGGATCCGCAAAAGTTACCGTAACGGGCTGGCAATAGTGCCTGTGCTGAGAGATGCCTGCGGCGGATGCTTTAACGCTATCCCTCCCCAGAGGCAGAGTGAGATACGCCAGCGCAAGAAAATAATTATTTGCGAAAACTGCGGGCGTATATTGATTGACGAAGACCTTTACAATGAAGTGGAAGCCAAATAAATAAGGCTGTAATTATATTTTAAGGGCATCCGCGCAACGGATGCCTTTTATTTTGTTGGTACAGAAAAAACGATCTGTTAACTTGCAGCAGCAAGTACCGGCTTATGCTTCAGAAACTCTTCATACAGCATTACGCAATTATTGATTCAATAGATATCACTTTTTCAGAAAAGCTGAATATCATTACCGGCGAAACAGGCGCCGGTAAAAGTATACTGGTGGGAGCAATGGGACTGATACTGGGTGAGCGCGCCGACAGCAACGTGCTGTTCGACAGCGAAAGCAAATGTATTGTAGAAGGGGTATTTGCAGCAGATAAAAGAAGGGATATACAAAAATTCATTGCAGAAAATGACCTCGACGCTAGGGATGAGATCATAATAAGAAGAGAGGTGAGCGCCAATGGCAAGTCGAGGGCTTTTATTAATGATACGCCAGTAACCCTTGTACAACTGAAACAGCTCGCCTCCATGCTAGTAGATCTTCACCAGCAGTTTGATACTCTTGAGCTGGGCGACAGCGATTTTCAAAGAGATATTATTGATGCATTGGCCGGGCACACCGAAACGCTTACTGATTATCAGCGTATATATGCAAGGTATATTCACACAGAAAAACAATTGTCTTTAGCGAGGCAGCAGCAGGCATCGGCGCAAAAGGAGCTTGATTACAACAGGTTCTTATTCTCTGAGCTGAAAGATGCAGCTTTAAAGGAAAATGAGCTGGAAGATATTGAAGCCGAGCTGAAAACGCTGAATAATGCAGAGCTCATTAAAGGATCGCTTGGCAAGGTACAGTTCACGCTGCAGGAAGGGGATCAACCTATTGTGCATCACCTGAAAATGCTGTCGAACCAACTGCAGCCTGCAGAGCAATACCATGCAGGTATATCGGCGCTCATTCAACGACTCCAGTCAGCGCAGATTGAACTGCGTGATATAGCAGATGAAGCTGAGCAGATAAATGAAGCGCTGGAATTTGATGCGGCAAGGATACAATTGCTCAATGAGCGGTTGGATACCGGGTATAAACTATTGAAGAAGCACGGTGTGCAGACTACGGCAGAACTGCTATCCATTCAGGAAAATCTTGAACAGCAGCTTACGCAAATACTGCATCTTGATGAAGCTATCAGCAGGCTGGAAAAAGAAATGGCGGCAAAATTAAAGGAAGTTACTGCATTGGCGGCAACCCTTACGGCAGGCAGGTCAAAGCAGATTGCACCGCTGGAAAAAAAGACAGAAAAGCTGCTCGCCCAGGTAGGAATGCCTAATGCAAGGCTCAGGGTGAACCTGTCTCCTGCCGCATTGGGACCGTATGGCGCCGATGGTATAGAATTCCTGTTTGATGCAAATAAAAGCAACCGTTTTGAACCTTTAAAGAAAGTTGCCAGCGGCGGTGAATTGAGCAGGCTCATGCTTTGCATCAAATCACTGGTAGCCGCTTCCGTGGAATTGCCCACGCTGATCTTTGATGAAATAGATTCGGGTATCAGTGGTGAGGCGGCAAAACAGGTGGGTATCATTATGAAAGCGCTGGGCCGATCGCACCAGGTGATCGCTATCACCCATCAGCCCCAAATCGCCGCCAAGGCCGATCTGCACTTCTTTGTATATAAGCAGGAAAGAAATAGTAAGATCCATACACATATCAGGCAGCTCAATGATGAGGAAAGGGTGGAAGCTATTGCAAGAATGCTGGGTGGAGAAAAACCGACGCCTGTTGTGATGAACAATGCAAGAGAAATGATCACTACCTGAGGCTGGGGCTTAGTCTTAAGGTGGTCAATTTTTCGCATGAGATTGAAGTCCCACGTGGGAATATGTGATCGAGCCGATGGCTCCGGAACACAAAACTACAGGAGCCGTAGCCCCGGTAGCATATTGTTTCAACGGATTTCAATCCGTTGTACATTTCCGCTTGCGAAAAATTGAAATACGCTGTATTTGGTTCTTCCCTTTGAATTCCTATTTTTATGCTTAATTTTAAAAAGACTACTATATGGCTTATAACCTTTTGAAAGGAAAAAAGGGAATTATTTTCGGTGCGCTCGATGAAAGATCTATTGCATGGCAGATTGCATTAAAGTGTCATGAAGAGGGGGCGCAGCTTGTTTTGACAAATGCACCTGTGGCATTGCGAATGGGAGAGATCAGTAAGCTGGCTGAGATCACTAAGGCCCCGGTCATTGGCGCTGATGTTACCAATATGGATGACCTTAAAAAATTATTTGAAGAAGCGATGGCTCATTTTGGCGGCAAAATAGATTTCATTTTGCATTCGGTAGGCATGAGCATCAATATGCGTAAGGGAAAGTCATATACTGACCTGGATTATAATTTCACTCAAAAATCCCTGGATATCTCGGCATTATCGTTGCATCGTATTCTGCGTACCGCCTGGGACCTGGATGCGCTTAATGAATGGGGCAGCGTGGTGGCATTGACCTATATTGCCGCCCAGCGTGTTTTCCCTCACTACAGCGAGATGGCAGATGCCAAATCACTGCTGGAAAGCATTACCCGCAGCTTCGGTTATCACTATGCCGTTAGAAAAAAAGTCAGGATCAATACCGTATCACAATCCCCAACACGCACTACTGCAGGCAGCGGCGTAAAAGGTTTTGACAGCTTTATCAGCTATGCCGAAAAAATGAGCCCGCTGGGCAATGCCACCGGAGAAGACTGCGCCTCCTACTGTGTTAGCTTATTCAGCGATCTTACCAGGATGGTGACCATGCAGAATCTTTTCCATGACGGCGGTTTTTCATTTACCGGTGTTACCGGGGAAGTGCTTTCGGCAATAGAGAAATAGGAGAAGGGAATGGTGAAACGCCGGTTTGGAGCATTTTGTTCTCTGTTACTTTTATTCCTCGGGTAATTAAAACGCGGCAAACCAAATCTGTAGGTGATCTCTCCGGTCATGAAGAATAATATTCTCATCGCCTCTCTTGCTTCGCCCTTGTTTCTTTCTCTACCGATAGAACCTGTATATCCTGAGAGGTAGGGGCACTGCCTTACCATCCTGGCGGAGCAGGGAGTGTGCAGGGGAGGGCGGATTGATCCGCGCCTGATGAAAAAAAATAATTGTTGAACATTCTTTATTGGGGAGATATTACTGATCAGGCGGCAATCTCGGACTGAGCGTCATCATCCACAAGCGTATCAGGCTGCTTGTTTTTGTGCCCTACATGCATCAGACGGATAATTCCCATTTTATCAAATACGCGAAGTACAGGATACACCGGGTCAACCTCCCACCATTTGGCAGCAAAGTTTGGACGGGAGCCTGCATGGTGATGGTTATTTTGAAACAACTCTCCCAGCATTAAGAAATCAAAGAAGAGTGTATTTTTTGAATGATCGCCTTCATTAAAATTCCTATAACCATATTTATGCCCGGCCCAGTTTACAATAGCTCCGTGTACCGGCCCCATTAAAAAATGAATGGGTAAAAGCAGGTACATCCACCACTGCGTTGCAAAAGCAATATAAAAAGCTACATAACCTGCGGCGAACGTAATTCTTGAAAACCAACTGTCGGCTATTTTATCCAATACGGGGAAAGAAGGAATGTTCTTTTCAAATTTTTTCTCTACGGGTATTTTTCCACTTAGTATTCCGCTATAGATAGACTTTGTATGTTTCATCATACTGAATACCTCCTTAAAAAAATGGGGGGAGTGAGGATCTTTATCGGTATCACTGTATGCATGATGCATACGATGGAGTATAGCATAGGCTCTGGGGTTAAGGTAAGATGCCCCCTGGGTTACCCATAAAAAAGTATAAAAAAAGCTGTTCCAGAATTTACTTAACGTAAACATTTTATGCGCAGCATAGCGGTGCAGGTAAAACGTTTGAGAAAATAAAGAAAGATACCAGTGTAGCAGAAAAAAAACGAGAATGATCATAGTCGGTGATTAATAAAATGATAAAAATTATAAAGTAAAATTGCCTTACTGTCTATAATCATTATCATGATATTAAAATGAGCAACGCATACTTTAAAACGCCGCAAAGGTATTTGAATTAAGCATAAATCACCACATTATATTTAACTAAAAAAGGAAATTGTTACAACCCTGTGCCGTAACAATTTCCTTTTTTATATTAACCCAATAATTATAGCTCTTTCAGCATAATATTACGGTACTGCACTTTCATAGGGGGACCAACATGCACCTGCACGCCGATTAATCCTTTATCTTTCCTGTGCACAGTGTCATCGTCAGTAACATCACTCATTAATACCCCGTTCACATAATGCTGCAGGTGATTGCCTTTTATCACGAGATGAATATCATTCCAATCCTCTGCTTTGATCAGCCCTTTTAAAGAATCAGAACTGCCAAGCGAACCATCTACGATCATAGGCACCCATGCGTTGTTTTTGCTGACAGCCTTCGAAGAATCAACTGTAGGAATGGTTACTTTTTGCCCTCGGTAAGCAAGCGTTGTCCTGCCGCGCTCCTCATAATTTTGGCCTGTATAATTGATTTTCCCGTCAATATCTGCCTGGTACCCTTTCATTGCATGAGGTATACCGGGGAACATTTCGCTGCGGTAGTTGATGCCGCTGTTCCCTGCCTCGGTAATTTTGAATTGCGCCTTCAGCTCGAAATCCGCGGGCTGGCCACCCTGCCAGACAATAAAAGAGTTGGTTTTTATAAGCTTGTCAGGTGTTATCTGTCCTGTTAAAGCGCCATCCTGTACGCTCCAGTAAGCTGTATCGCCTTCCCAGCCATCGAGGGTTTTCCCATCAAATATTTTCCTGAACCCTTCGGCGTCTGCTGCACCGGCGGAAGAGGAAGCATCTGCTGGCGCAGCAGCCGTTTCATTATTACTACTGCTGCCATTACAGGCTGTAATTACAACTATTCCGCAGATAAGCGCTGACTGCAGCATGGGAGAAACAAATTTTGCAAGCATTTTTAATTTTTTTAAATGATGATCTGATGATTATACTGTTTTATAATATCCTGCGATTTTTGAAAATACGAGCTACAAAAGAAGGAAATTTTTGGAGACGGCAAGAAGTTTTTTTGCTGCAACCCGCTCCCAATCAGCGTTTAATAAAAAAAAAGGACTTAACCATCCTGCGGTTCCCTGCCTTTTATTATCAAATCATTTTCCTATATTGGGCGCCTGTTTATAATTTTTTTTAGCTGGGGCGATAGAGCTCATTTACTTTATGCCCCGCCGTAGCATACTAACGATGCCTGAACAAGAAGACCATATAAAAAATATATTTCCCTGGAGTAAAAAAGTATCTCACCATGCGCAAGTCGGAGGTATTGAAACTTCCATACTTGATAATGGTATAGCACGGGGCACAAGAATAGCATGGATAAATACAGGCACCGGACTGCGATATAAAATAGTGATAGACCGGGCAATGGATATAGCAGATGCTTTCTACAACCAGCATAGCCTTGCATGGATCAGCCACACCGGCATTACAGCGCCGCAACCCTTCAGTAATCACGGTGCGGAATGGCTTAAAACATTTGGCGGAGGGCTGCTCACTACCTGCGGGCTTGATCATGCGGGCGGGCTGGAAACAGATGCCTTCGGGGAACGTGGATTGCACGGACCAATAAGTAATATACCCGCAGCAATAGAGTCTGTAGTACAGCCTGACCCTGCCGCCGGCAATCTCCATTTCAGCATTACCGGACGTATACAACAGGTACAGGCATTAGGCACCTGTATCGAATTGAAGAGAACCATATCCGGTAAGCTCGGGGAAGCGGCTATACGTGTCCGTGATGAAGTGACCAACAGGGGCAATACACCTGCGCCGCACATGCTTTTATATCATTGCAATTTCGGCTGGCCGCTTGCCGACGAAGGGGCTGATATTGTGTGGAAAGGAAAATGGCAGTCGCGGGAAGGAAAAAACAGTAAAATATTTGTGAAAGGAAACAATTTTCAAAAATGCTCTCCGCCGCTCGCATCGCACAATGGTACAGGTGAAGAAGCTGCTTTTATTGATATAGAAAAAGACAAAGAAGGAAAATGTGCCTGCGGTATTTATAACCAGCAGTTGGGCATTGCCGTTAGCCTGTCTTTCAATAAAGCGGAATTGCCCTGGCTGATCAACTGGCAGCACTGGGGACATGGTGAATATGTTACCGGGCTGGAGCCGGCTACACATCCTCCCATCGGGCAGACTGCTGCCCGTGCCAATAATACCCTTATTTTCCTGGAGCCGGGAGAGAGCAGAAAATATAGCGTAGATATTGAAGTATTATATCAACAGGAAAAAATTGATCATTTTTTAAAACATTCAGCTTTTGCTGATCAAAACAATCTTAACTATTAGTAAATGGAAAAATTAAGTTTAGCTCAGAAGGCATTCGACCAGGGAAAAGGAATATTGCGTCTAGCTCCAAACTGGGTGCCCAGGTCTTTTTGTGTGCCGGGAAGAAGAATAAAGCTGCATCCTGATGATTATTACGTATTGGGTGGCGAACGGGGTGGTATAGACGAAAGATGGTTTTCCTCTACCACGCCTGCAAAAAACGGACCGCTTACGGGTGAGAACGAAGGGCTCAGCCAGGTGGTATTTGAAGATGGCGGCAAAACGCAGCAGGTACTGCTGAGGGATGCTGTAAATGAATTAAAGGGTCAACTGATAGGTGAACGCTTATGGAAAGAATATCAAAGCTGGCCTATGTATTCCAAGTTTTTTGATAATATGGGACCATTGCCTCACCATATTCATCACAATGATGAAAAAGCGGCACTGATCGGACAATTGGGCAAACCCGAAGCATACTATTTTCCGCCGCAGGTAAATAATCACGGAGGGGATTTTCCCTATACCTTTATGGGTATTGCGCCGGGCACTACCAAAGAACAGATCAAAGAGTGCCTGATGAACTTTACCAAAGGCGATAATAAGATCACTAATTATTCACAGGCATACCGCCTGCAGCCCGGTACCGGTTGGGATGTACCTCCCGGGTTGCTGCATGCGCCCGGCAGCCTGTGCACTTATGAACCGCAAAAAGCTTCTGATGTTTTTGCCATGTACCAGAGCCTGGTAAATGAAGCCATTGTGCCTGAAGTGTTGCTATGGAACGGAACGCCTCCGGATAAAATAGGGGACTATGATGCATTGATGGATGTCATTGACTGGGAACTGAATGTAGATCCCAACCAATACCAGCACAGGTTTATGGCGCCCGTACCCGTACAGCCGTTTGAGCAAACCATGCCACAGGGATATTATGAAACATGGATATGCTATAAGTCAGATGCCTTCGGTGCGAAGGAACTGACGGTATTGCCCGGAAAGACGGTAACAATAAAAGATAATGCCGCTTATGGAATGATCCTCATGCAGGGACATGGAAAATTAGGCGTATGGGATATAGACACGCCTGCACTCATCAGGTATGGTCAGCTTACCAATGATGAGTTTTTCATCAGCGAGCAGGCTGCAAAAGAAGGCGTGCAGATCGTGAACAGGTCGGAAAACGATCCTATTGTGATCCTCAAACATTTTGGACCGGGAAATCCTGATATGGTATTATAAATAGTGTTAAGCCAATCAAATTAATTTTTTCACTGACTAAATTATAACGATATGTCACAAAACAATTTTCCCAAACTTCACAATGCAACCTGGCCTGGCATTGTAGGGAAGGGCCCGGATTCAGAACCACCGATCCCCTTAGATACCATGCTGGAAATGACAGCTAATGCGGAAGTTGACGGTGTGAAATTTGACGGCGTTGATATAGGGCTTTTTGATCCTTCCATCAACCTTGATGACAAGGACGGACCTAAGAAGCTTGCAGAAAAGGTAACCTCGTACGGGCTGAAGATCGGCAGTCTTGTGGCGCCGATATGGGGCGGGCCTGCAATGGGCTCCAAAGAAGACCGCGCTCATTTTGTAGAGCAGGTAAAAAAGTCCTGCATATATGCAAAAGAGCTTCGTCACCTTGGGATCCGCCCTTCAGGGGTAGTGCGTATTGATTCAGCATCTTCGCCGGAAGCATGGTCGAAAGACCCGGTGAATAATACAAAGCTTATTGTGCAAACCTTCCGGGAAGCCTGCGATGTAGCGGCCGATTACGGTGAAAAGCTTGCTGCAGAAGGGGAGATCTGCTGGGGCGCCATGCACAGTTGGAAAAGAATGCTCGAAACGCTTGAAGCAGTTGACCGCCCTAATATAGGCTTCCAGGCAGATATGTCGCATACTTTTTTATACCTCCTCGGTTACAATGCTCCCGAAGACAGGATTCTGCCGGCAGACTTTAAGTGGGAAGACCGCGCCACACTGGAAGAAGGATTAAAAAAACTTACTGCCGCGCTCCGCCCCTGGACAATAGATTTTCATGTGGCCCAAAACGACGGCACCGTACATGGCGCAGGTTCACACGATAAGACAGGCAGGCATTGCCTGGCAACAGACCCTAACGGAAAGCTGGATGTGGTGCATGATGCAGGATACTGGCTGCGGGACGAATCCGGTAGGCTGACAAAAGCGCTTAACCATATCTGCTGGGATGGCTGTATGTTCCCCAACGAAGTAATGCTGCAGCAAAAAACCTGGAATGATATACTGGCTGTGATGATCAAAGTAAGAGAGGCTCATGGATGGGCTTAGCGGTAAGGGGTAAGTGATAAGTAGTAAGAATTTTGCTGAAAGCTGAAAGCTGATAGCTCATGGCTAACAGCCATTTCAAATTTAAAATCTCAAATCTCAAATTAATCATGTCTGATAAAAAACAACTACGCATTGGTTTGATCGGTACCGGCTTTATGGGGCGGACACATTCCAATGGATACAACAGGGTGCCTAACTTTTTTCCTGATCTGGAATACACACCTGTGCTAACGGCGGTATGTTCGCGCAACAAAGAAAAAGTGCAGGCATTTGCAGATCAATGGAGGTATGCATCCATTGAAACAGATTGGAAAAAGCTCGTCGCCCGCAATGATATTGATGCAGTGGATATTTGCACACCTAATGACATGCACGCGGAAATAGCTATTGCCGCTGCAAAGGCAGGCAAAATGATATTGTGTGAAAAACCGCTGGCGCGCACGCTGGAAGAAGCAAAGAAAATGGTGGATGCCGTTGAAGCCGCTAAAGTGAAAAACACCGTATGGTACAACTATCGCCGCCTGCCTGCGGTTTCACTTGCCAAACAGATCATAGACAGCGGTAAGCTGGGCAAGATATTTCATTATCGCGCCAATTTCCTGCAGGACTGGACCATCAGCGCTGATGTGCCGCAGGGCGGCACTGCCGCATGGAGGCTTGACATAAATGCTGCAGGCTCCGGGGTTACCGGCGATCTGCTGGCGCATTGCATTGATACCGCTATGTGGCTCAACGGCGGCATAAAGGATGTGTCTGCGGTAACAGAAACTTTCATCAAAGAGAGGTTTCACCAGTTAACCGGCAAAGTGGAAAAGGTTGGCATTGATGATGCCTGTATTTTCCATTGTCATTTCAGCAATGGCTCACTCGGCTTGTTTGAATCTACCCGCTATGCCAGAGGGCATAAGGCCTTATATACTTTTGAGATCAACGGTGAAAAAGGTTCTTTGCGCTGGGACCTCCACGACCTGAACCGCCTGGAATATTTTGATCACAACGATGAAGGCATTGTACGTGGCTGGAAATCCATACTGGTAACTGATGGCGATCAGCCTTACATGGATAAGTGGTGGGTGCCGGGTTTGATCATCGGCTACGAGCACAGCTTTATACACCAGGCTGCAGACTTTTTGAAATCATTACAAGACGGCAACGAATGTCATCCTACTTTCCGCGATGCTTATGAAACGCAAAAAGTATGCGAAGCGGTAATTGAATCTGCAAAGAGCAGGAGCTGGAAGGATACTAAAGTGGAGTGGGTGGAGAAGTAATTGACTACATGAATCAATCAAGAGGAACCATCCCGGAAAATTTTCCGGGATGGTTTTTTATTTGGTGACCGGCTACAGTACTACTATTGATCTGCTGTTGTTTTGTATCATACAGTATACCCGCTTCTCAGTCCCTTATTCCCCTCTCATTCCTGAAACCTGCAGACTATTATACTGCTGATCATCTTCTGGTTAATACCACAAACTGGCTCTCTGTATTATTGATGGTTGCCTTATAATATTTATCATAGTAAGCATTTGTCATCAGGTCTGCCTGGTGGGTATATGACCTGTCCTTTTTAGCCGCCCCGTATAATTTACTGATGAAATATCCTGAAAAATCTTCTGCTTTATAATTGTCAAGCGCTGTATTCGGCACTTTATGATTATCTATCCAAATGCCATAAATACCCGCATTTTTAAAATTTTGAAACTGTTGTTCAGACAATTTTATTCTCGGTAGTGGCTTTGCCGGCTTTATTATTACTACAGGCAGGGTGCTTTGCTGGCGTAAGCTCATTTTTTTATAGATCGCTTCAAGCCGGTGTTTGTCTTCCAGGGTAATTTTTATCGGAAAGAATACAGGTTTACCGATACTTTTATGATAATAACGCGATAAGATATCATGAAATTTGTCAAGCTCTTCCTGGGGCACCCCTTCCTCTGTAAAACCTACTGATTCCTTCTTCAGAAATGCAATAGGCTTTGGAGTAGTGTCGTACGGAAGTGGCTTTCTAAGCGTATCCTGTGTATATAGTTTAATAATATTGCTTGTGCCTTTAGTTATGACTTCACCTGCATTTTTGAAACTAAATAACAGCGGAATTGCTATAGTAGCTGATACGATAATAAATTTTCTTAAGAATAACTGGAAGCGGGTTGTTGTATGTGTTATCATTTTAATGCGTTTTTTGGTGATGATATAATGAAATGAGTTTGTCAGCGTTCCCGGCTTGGTTGTTGTTGCCGGCGATGTAATTAATAAATACTGGTATTCTTTCTCCGTTGCGGTTATCTTCTTTGCTTCATTATCGGAAAGGAATTCGTGATTTAACCGGATGGCTTTCTTATAGCTGTACAGGCAGGGATTGAAAAAGAAAAAGGCTTTTGCGATCTCAATAAAAATAATATCAAGCGTATGCTTCTGGCGTGCGTGGATAAGCTCGTGCTCTAATATTGCCGGATGGATTGTGTTATTGTAATATTGTTCACTGTCAACAAATATATAGTGAAGAAAAGTGAAAGGCATTACCGGCTTGTCAATTAGCACCAATATTGCATTTTGATGCGGGATACAGGGTGAGCGGTTTATTTTTTTAAAAAGATGATAAATGTTTTTGATTATTCCGGAGAAAAGGGAAATAGCAACGATTAGATACAATATCAGCACTATTGACTGAAAAGAAAAATCATTAGGGATTGCTGATTCCCGGCCGGGGAACGCCGGGCCATTTTGTGAAATGTTTTTTTTAATCTGATCGTTCTGATACAACACATCAATATGTGTCAATGATTCGTTTGCAGAAGAAATTACCTGAGAAAATGTATTATTGTTGTTTTTAAGATGTGCAGACCATAATGGCGCAGTTAAAGAAAGAATAACAGCAAGTATTAAATAAATCCTGTTAAAAACATGAAGCTTTTCTCTTTCTAATAATATTTTATACAATGCTAAAAATATTCCGGAGCAAAGAAAGGATTTGATAATATAAGCGATCATTTTTGTTTCTTTTTAATTTGAGTGTCTATCAATGCTCTCAGCGCTTCCAGTTCTTTTTTAGAGAATTTTGCCTCGGTGGTAAAAAAAGAAGCGAACTGCAAAGCAGAATTATCAAAATATTGCTCTATCATATTGTTAACCTGTTTTGAGAAATAATCTTCTTTTTTTACTAGAGGATAATATTCCCGCGAATTGCCGTATAGCGTATAGCCGATAAATTTTTTTTTCTGCATACGTGTTAGCAGGGTAGCTAATGTGGTTGATGCAGGCTTGGGCTCCGGCAACTCATCCCATATTGCCTTAAAGAATACTTTTTCTTTTTTCCATATTACTTCCATAACGGGCTCTTCTGCTTTACTGAGGTTCATTTCTACAATATGTTGTTTTGTTCTATAAATGTAGAACAATTATTTTATAAATAAATAAATTCCGGAAAAAATTTTTGCATATAGATGAACAGACAACCGTGTGGAAATAAATCCGAAGGCTATGATATCGCGTATCGCCAATATCCGATATTTAGACTTAATCCCGTCCAAAGTTTTGATAGACAAATTGGAAGATATGAGGAATAAGAATATTTTAGGAAAGCCCTACCGGCGCGTCTGCTGGCCAAAGACAATCCTTGTAAAATTTAGCACTATTACTGTATCTTTCCTTTTTTCAACTTTTTGAGCCACATTATATGACAAAAGGAAGACTGGAAGCCTTCAGCGATGGCGTGATCGCAATTATTATCACCATAATGGTGCTGGAGATCAAGATGCCTGAATCTGTGGAATGGGCCGCTTTGATAGCGATGTGGCCCAAATTTGTAAGCTATATCCTGAGCTTTATGTATGTTGGTATTTACTGGAACAATCACCATCACACTTTCCAGGCGGTGAGAAAAGGGGTCAATGGTAAATTGTTATGGGCCAACCTGAACCTGCTTTTCTGGTTGTCTCTTTTGCCTTTTGCCACCGGCTGGATGGGCGAACATGAGTTTTCAAGAAATCCTATCATCTTTTATGGATTTATACTGGTAATGTGCGCCCTGTCCTACACTATTATGCTTTCTTTGCTAAAAAAGCGGGAAGGAGAAGGTTCGGTAATAGCAAAGGCCGTAGGAAGCGACAGAAAGGGGAAATTATCGCTTTTCGTATATATTCTGGGCATCGCCCTTGCCTTTTTGCACCCTATGCTGGGGTTCCTGATGTATACTGCAGTTGCCTTCATCTGGCTTATTCCCGACGCCAGAATTGAGAACATATATACAGGCGAAGATTAGACTGCTATCTATGAAAAGCGTGAAATAAAATAATTTCCCTATTTCGTATTTCATATATTATTATTTCTCCGCTTCAACTCCTATCTTTGCCGCAAATTTCAAAAGAACAATGTCTTTAAAACGCATAAAACCCTTATTGGCAGCAGCTTTCAGCGTATGTATATGTTTTTTTTGTAATTTATCTTTTGCCCAGGAAACACCTCATCACGACGCAACAGCAACTGAGGCGCCCGAACATCAGAAAGAAGAAAAATTTGACGTTGCCACAACCATCCTTGAGCATATCAGGGATGATCATAGCTGGCATCTTTGGGGACATCATTCTGTTCCTCTTCCTGTTATTTTAAAGACAGACAAAGGGTTTGAAGTTTTTTCCGGCGCCCGGCTGATGAACGAGCACCATGAACCCGTTGTATATAATGGTAGCTACCCCTATAAGTCTTTTGAAGGAAAGATCAAAATTGTAAATGAGGACGGTACGGTAAATGAAGAAGCTTCCAAAAAAGTGCTGGATGTTTCTATTACCAAGAATGTAGCTTCCATGTTGTTCACCGTTTTGCTGCTGATTATAATATTTGTAAGCGTGGCAAATGCCTACAAAAAGAGAGGCGTGACCTCTGCTCCTAAGGGCTTTCAGTCCCTTATTGAGCCTATCATCATATTTGTAAGAGATGAGATAGCAAAGCCTTATTTAGGCGACCGGTATACGGCTTTCATGCCTTTCCTGCTGACTATCTTTTTCTTTATATGGATAAACAATATCCTGGGTATGGTACCTTTCTTTCCGGGGGGAGCCAATGTAAGCGGTAATATTGCCTTTACCCTTACTTTAGCACTATTCACATTCATTATTACAACGGTGAATGGTAAAAAGCACTACTGGCAGCATATTTTCTGGATGCCGGGATTGCCGGTGCCCATGAAGATATTCCTGATACCGATTGAAATAATGGGCGTGTTTATTAAACCCATATCATTGACCATCCGGTTGTTTGCAAATATGACAGCAGGGCATATCCTGGTATTGAGCCTTATAGCGCTGATCTTCATCCTGAATTCATTAGCGGCGTCAGCCCTGGCGGTACCCTTTACTGTTTTCATCAGCATGATCGAGCTTCTGGTAGGATTTATACAGGCATTCATTTTTGCAATGTTATCGGCACTGTATTTTGGAATGGCTTTAGAGGAACATCACGAAGAAGACCTGGTATTATAATTTTTTTTATTCACTTTTAAATATAAAACAAATGGTAGTAGGAAGTGTTGCTGCAATTGGTGCAGGTTTAGCGGCTATCGGTGCCGGTATCGGTATCGGACAGATCGGTAAAGGCGCCCTTGAAGGCATGGCACGTCAGCCTGAAGCCACCAATGATCTCCGCACAAACATGATCGTAGCTGCTGCGCTCGTTGAAGCGGTTGCGTTATTCGCTGTGGTGGTTTCGCTCCTGGGTAATAACCTTGGTGTGCAATAACCTAACAAGCTTGTACAGGCTTTGAGCACAGGGCAATACAGGCCTGTACTTTTTTAAAATGCATTATGCTCATTAACTTAATATAATTATTAAATATGCTACTGGAAATAAATCCTTTGGTGCTCCCCGATCCGGGTCTGATGATTTGGTCAGCCATTGCCTTTTTTATCCTGCTTTTCATATTGGGAAAATTTGCCTGGAAGCCTATTATGAAAGCCATTGCCGAGAGGGAAAAAGGCATTAATGATGCTATTGCCACTGCTGAGAAGGTAAAAGCAGAAATGGCACAATTGCAGAGTGATAATGAAAAGCTGCTTGCACAGGCGCGGGAAGAAAGAGCTACCATCCTTAAAGAAGCAAAGGATATTAAAGATAAGATGATCAACGATGCAAAAGAGCAGGCTAAGACTGAAGCGTCAAAAATAATGGCTGAGACACAGCAGGCTATTGAAAACCAGAAGATGGCTGCCGTTATTGATCTCAAAAACCAGGTAGGAAATCTTGTAGTTGAAGTTGCAGAAAAGGTACTGCGCCGTGAGCTGGCAAACAAACCAGAGCAGGAAAATTATATTAAGCAACTGACTGATGAAATAAAACTGAACTAATGCTTCAACCACGTTTAGCCGGAAGATATGCCAAGAGCCTGATTGACCTGGCCACTGAGCAAAACAGCCTGGATAAGATATATGAAGACATGCTTTATCTTCAATCGGTATGCAAACAAAGCAGGGATTTTGTAACGCTTATGCGCAGCCCAGTTATTGTTGCAGATAAAAAGAATGCTATTATTGCCGCCATTACCTCCGGCAAGGTCTCCCCCCTTACTGCAGCTTTTAATAAGCTGCTTGTGCAAAAAGGGCGTGAGAGCATATTGCCTGAAATCGTTTCGGCATATATTGACCAGTATAACAGCATCAGGGGAATTCATAAAGTTACCCTGACAACAGCCCAGCCTATAAGTGATACACTAAGAGCGGCTATTGAGCAAAAAGTAAAGGCAGATGCCGCATTGCCTAAAATAGAGCTTGAAACGGTTGTAAAAGAAGCATTGATTGGCGGATTTGTGCTGGAATTTGACAATAAGCTTGTGGATGCAAGTATTCTGAGGGATCTTAAAGATATTCAGAAGCAGTTCCGGAGCAATGTATACATCAGGAATATCAGGTAAGAAAAATTGGATAAAATACATTTGATTAAAAAAAAATAAACTAAACTATATGGCAGAAATTAAGCCCGACGAAATAAGTGCGATACTGCGTCAGCAGTTGAGCAATTTTAATGCAGGCGCCGATCTGGAAGAAGTAGGAACTGTTCTCCAGGTAGGTGATGGTATTGCACGTATTTATGGTTTAAATAATGTGCGCGCCGGTGAGTTGGTTGAATTTGAAAATGGTGTAAAAGCTGTTGCCCTCAACCTTGAAGAGGATAATGTGGGTGTGGTATTGATGGGTGAATCAAACGAGATCAAAGAAGGCAACAGGGTAAAGAGAACCGGTAGCATTGCCTCATTAAAAGTAGGTGAAGGCTTGGTAGGTCGTGTTATAAATGTGCTGGGTGAGCCTATTGACGGGAAAGGCCCTATCGCCGGCGAACTGTATGAAATGCCGCTGGAGCGTAAAGCACCCGGCGTTATCTACCGTGAGCCTGTAAAGGAACCGCTCCAGACAGGTATCAAAGCTGTTGATGCGATGATCCCCATCGGCCGCGGGCAGCGTGAACTGATCATTGGTGACCGCCAGACGGGAAAGACCGCTATTGCTATTGATACTATCATCAATCAACGTGAGTTCTACCAGGCTGGTAAGCCTGTATATTGTATTTATGTGGCATGCGGGCAAAAAGCATCTACCATTGCCAGCGTAATGAAAACGCTTGAAGACAATGGTGCAATGGCTTATACTGTTATTGTTGCAGCATCAGCTTCTGACCCTGCTCCCCAGCAGTTCTTCGCTCCTTATGCCGGAGCTGCCATTGGAGAATATTTCCGTGATACCGGGCGCCCTGCGCTTATCGTATATGACGATTTGAGTAAGCAGGCTGTTGCCTATCGTGAAGTATCCCTGCTGCTTCGCCGCCCTCCCGGACGTGAAGCCTACCCCGGCGATGTATTTTACCTGCACAGCCGCCTCCTGGAACGCGCTGCAAAAGTTATTGGTGACGACGCAGTTGCTAAAAATATGAATGACGTTCCTGACAGCATCAGGCATCTGGTAAAAGGTGGCGGATCGCTGACAGCGCTCCCTATTATTGAGACCCAGGCAGGCGACGTATCTGCATATATTCCTACGAATGTGATCTCTATCACCGACGGGCAGATATTCCTGGAATCCAACCTCTTTAACTCGGGGATACGGCCGGCCATCAACGTGGGTATTTCGGTTAGCCGTGTGGGTGGTAACGCACAGATCAAATCCATGAAGAAAGTTTCCGGTACACTTAAGCTTGACCAGGCATTGTACCGCGAGCTGGAAGCGTTTGCCAAGTTTGGGGGTGACCTTGATGCAGCAACCAAATCCGTAATTGATAAAGGCGCACGCAACGTAGAAATATTGAAACAACCTCAATACACTCCTTTTGCAGTTGAAAAGCAGGTTGCTATCATTTACCTGGGAACACAGGGACTGCTTAAAGATGTGCCGGTGAACAAAGTGAAGGAGTTTGAAGATATCTTCCTGATAGAAATGGAAAACAAGCTCCCGGAAGTGCTTGCCGAATTTAAGCAGGGCAACCTCCCGGAAGACGGCATAAAAAAGATGACTGAGCTTGCACAGGGACTGATGGGCAGGTACAAATAAATAATTGACATATATTAAATAGTTAGAGATCCCGGCTTCAAATGCCGGGATTTTTTATTAATACCAGCGGCCACCCGGTATAAAAAATACTTCAATCGGAATTAGAACGTTATAATACCGGATTTGATAGGGAAATACTCTTATTCGGGTTAATGTATGATAATCCTTTAAAGTACGCTTACCGAAAAAAAACGCCGGATTGTCGAATGCCCAAATAGTAATGGTTTTCCTCTATTAGCTTTGATATATACCGAGGAATATCCATTGTAAAACACCCTAATTCCGGTTTTATGAAAATAAAATTCTACCCTCTGCAAAAAATATTGTTAAACATCCTGCTGCTGCTTGGCTTGAGCTTTGGCATTACCGGCGTGTATGCACAGCCGACAGCTTCTGCCCCGGCAACCTATTCTTTCCCTGTAGGTATCGGAAGACCTTGTGGAGGAGGATCCAGCACGTATTCCGCTCATGTTTTTCAATATAATGGACTAACGAAAACATTAGCAGATTTTGAGAACTGTATCCCTAACTTATTAGGACCCGGATTTGGTATCTACGGAGCGGGTATATCATTTAACCCTGCTGACCACAAGCTTTATTATTACCGGTATACAGGTGGCGACACTTATGTATGGCGCTGGCAGCCAGGGAGCGGTTGCCCTCCACCTACTGCAGTTTATCAAAAGTATACCAATAAAGCGATTTTAGGTTTTGCTTTTGCGCCGGACGGACTTTGTTACCAGCTTATATTTACAGGCCCGGGGCCCTACGGATTGGCATTGCGCACTGTTGATTTTGCCACCGGGACTTTCGGTCCTCAGAAAAATATTACATTACCATCTGGAACAACCGTTACACAACAATCAGGTGACCTTACATTGATGCCGACAGGCCAAATGCTTATGGTTTGGGACAAGCATTATATGACGGTGAACTATGAAGATTATGCTACAGCTAATCCTCTTAATGCTACCCTGATCGCAGATCTGACAGGTAATCAGATCGTAGGCTTAAATTTTGCCGAAGGAAGGCTGATCGCGGCAGATGATAATAATAAATACTGGGACCTGGATATTCTTACGGGTGCAAAAACTGCAGTTACGCAAACGCCCTGCTATCAGAGTAACGACTTAACAGAAGTCATTTCAGGCGTGGGTATAGCCAAGAAGCTTTCTTCTGCTACTCCAACCGCTACTCCCGGTACATACAATCTCAGCTATGACATTACGGTTAAGAATTATGGTGGGTGGGATGTAAACAATGTGCAGGTAGTCGAATATTTAAAAAGCAGTGGGCCTAGTACAGCGGCAGGTAATCCATTTACCTCTACAAATAGTATTTCAAATTTGTCTGTGTCATGGATTGATAACCCGGGAGGTATATTACTAAATGCCGGGTATACCGGTGTTGGCGCCTCAGGTAGTGCGGCTAATAAATTATTAGCTGATAACCAGGTGCTATCCAATATCCCTTCCATAAACCATTTTACTATAAGAATTTCATTTACTGTTGCTAACATAACAGTTGGAAAAGTATATAATAATAGCGCTAAAGTAAACGGTTTTGGGTACAATGGTAATTTTCTGGAAGATATTTCAACGGACGGCGACGATCCGGACCTTAACCATAACGCCAAACCCGATGATCCGGGAGAAGACCGTCCTACGCCTTTTGTGGTATTGGTTGCGGCAGAAAGCCCTCCCTGTGAAGCGCTGAATAAAATTCTATACCTCCAGGACTTTGGAACAGGCACTTCGATGAATACTTCCATCCCGTTAGCAACAGGCTCTGCAGGCACAGCTTCTACAGGATATACCGGCAGTACATCGGCGCCTATTGATATTGAAAAATATACGCTGGCAAAGAACGCCAATATGGGCAATACTACCAGATGGATAAGCCTTACGGATCATACCAATAATACCAACGGAAGGATGATGCTGGTGAACGCAGACGTGAAGTCAAGTAAAATATATTATGATACTATCAACATAACCTGTGGTAATCTTAAATATTCGTTGTTTGCATTTGTGTCCAATATCGGCAACTCTGCTTATTCCAGCTTTTGCGATGCATTCGGAGGGTTAGTGCCGCCGAAGCTGACCTTTACAGTTCGTAATGCTGTTAACGGCACCATCATTACTAACCTGACCACTCCGGGCATTACAAGCTCAGCCTGGACGCAATACGGGATGAAATTTGTTATGCCGGCAGGGATAACTAAAATAACTATTGAAATTACCAACGCTGCGGCGGGGGGATGTGGTAATGACCTTGCCATAGATGATATACAGTTTGGATTGTGTGATCCCACACCTTCAGTATCTGTAAACAATACCGCCGGGTGTACTAATGGCACTACTACTTTCAGCGCTGCGCTGAGCGACCCTACTGTGATCTCTGGTACACTGGAATACCAATGGCAGGTAAGCACTAATGGCTCGACGTGGACTGATATCCCTGGCGCTAATAATGTTACATATACCATTAATCCGCTTACTGCAGGCGACGTGAACAAATACTATAGAGTAATAGTAGCCGCTGCAGGTAATCTGAGTAATGTCAATTGCCGGTATATATCGCCCGGATATTATCTGACAGCTAAAACACCATCTACAGCGCCCACATCTATTACAGCGTCACCTTCTACTACCACCTGCCCGGGCAATTCGATCCTGCTCACGCCGTCGGGTGGATCTTTAGGAACGAACGCTGTATATAAATGGTACAGGAACAGTTGCGGTGATACCCTGATAGGTACCGGAAACAGTATATCTGTCGTGCCTTCTGTTACCACTACCTATTATGTTCGTGCAGAAGGAGATTGTAATACAACGAGCTGCGCCCAGATCACTATCAACGTTATACCGTGTGTTATACTGCCGGTTGATTTTCTGCAGTTCAATGCGGTGCAGCAGAATGACCTGGTAAACCTTAACTGGAAGGTGGTCACTTCTGAGCAGCTTAATTATTTCGACGTAGAACGGTCCACAGATGGTATCAGCTTTGCTGCCATAGGCAGGGTGGAAGCAGGTAATGCGCCGGTGAACAGCGCATCAGGATTTAATTATAAGGACGCGTCGGCAGGGGAAGAAAACAGCAATGTGTTATACTATCGCATCAATGTGGTCAGCAAGGACGGAGGACGTAAGTATAGCTCAATATTGGTGGTGCGCCTGTCTGGTATTGCCAGCCAGAAACTAAAGGTCAGCCCCAACCCTGCAAGCTCTTCTGTATCGCTCAGCTTCTATTCGGCACTCAGGGGAAATATCGATATCCAGTTGCTGGATATGACAGGTAAGGTAGTGCTGAAAGAGCAACAGCGGATAGAAGCGGGTCAGAATATCATTACACTTGATCAGCTAAGCCGCTTTAGCGAAGGAGTATACACGATATTGATCCGTTTTACAGACCGGTGGGAACGTGAACGTATTGTCATCAAGCGATAAAGGTGGTGAATAGGCAATGGTGAAGAAACATAGCAGGCGTGAGAGGTGAAAAGTGAAATTTTCTCGCCTCTCACGTTTCACTTTTCACGTCATTCACCCTCAGCACAACAATGCTCCTTTATGGCTTATTTCCCTGCCTGAAGATAATTGCCGGATGTTCTCAAATGTGGTCAGCGCAATTTCATTAAGCGCTTCTGCGGTAAAAAACGCCTGGTGTGCAGTTACCAGTACATTGGGAAAGCTCATCAGCCGTTGTATGGTATCATCATCAATAATACTTTCTGAAAGGTCTTTAAAAAATAATTTTTCTTCCTGCTCGTATACATCAATGCCCAGATAGCCGATCTGGCCTGTTTTCAGCGCTTCAATAGCATCTGCTGTGTGAATAAGCTTACCCCGGCTGGTATTAATGAGCATAACACCTTTCTTCATCTGCGCTATGGTCTCACTATTGATTAAATGATGCGTTTTCTCTGTAAGCGGGCAATGCAGTGAAATGATATCTGATTGTTTTAATACCTCTTCCCGCGGCATATACACGATCCCTCTGTTTTTAAGCTCCTGGTCTTCTGTAATGTCATATCCTGCTACATGACATCCTACACCTGTCATTATCCTGCAAAATGCTTTGCCGATATTCCCGGTACCTATTACGCCTACCGTTTTTCCATGGAGATTGAATCCCAGTAACCCGTCCAGGGAAAAATTCTGCTCTCTTACCCGGTTATACGCTTTATGCGTTTTCCGGTTGAGCGTAAGGATCATGGCAAGCGCATGCTCTGCCACTGCTTCAGGGGAATATGCCGGTACCCTGCACACCTTAAGCCCATATTTTCGGGCAGCTTCCAGGTCTACATTATTAAAACCGGCACACCTCAGCGCAATAATCTTTATTCCTTTTTCTGCAAGCACTTTTATCACATCTGCATTCACTTTATCATTTACAAAAACACAAACCGCATCTGCAGCAGTAATAGCGTGCACAATATGGGGACCAAGATGAGTATCGAAAAACTCGAGTTCAAATCCGAATTGCCCGTTATGCTTATTAAAGAAAATCCTGTCGTAAGGTTTGGTCGAAAAAAATATGATTTTCATATACGCGTCAAATTTATATTGGAATCCGTCAGTAATAAAACTTGTTTTTTCTTATTTTCGGGAAAGAGAGGCGAAGCATTGAAAAAAGGGATAGCAGCCGGGAAGGTGCAATCTGCCAGCACAGGCTGCTACAGAACAGGTGCACGGAAGAAAGCTTTATTGCTGCCGGTTGCCGATAAGCTGCCGGAACCGGAAAAGCAGCAGGCGGAAGCCATCAAAAATATTAAGATTGATACTCAATACAAGGCAGGAAAGCCGGGCAATCTTTTTGCCCGGCTTTGTTTATACCTTTAGATAATAAAACGAAGCGTATGAAGTATGCAATATCCTGCTTATGCTTGTTATTTTTCAGCAGCCAAAACATCGCTCAATATACCCAAAAGCCTCCGCTTCACGGCAGGCACTGGATGGCTATTACCGGTAAGCCGCTTGCCGCTACTGCCGGGGCTGCTGTTTTTCAGAAAGGAGGCAACGCAGTAGATGCAGCCTGCGCTATGCTTGCTGCTACCTGCACCATGTGGGACGTGCTGAGCTGGGGAGGTGAAACCCAGGCATTGATATATAATCCTAAAACCAGGAAAGTAATAGGCATTAATGCATTGGGCGTTGCACCTACCGGTGCCACACCGGGATTTTTTAAAAGTAAAGGAATGGATTTTCCTCCGGAATACGGACCGCTTGCTGCGGTTACTCCCGGTACTCCCGGCGGTCTTTGTACCATGCTGGCGGAATATGGCACGCTGAGCCTGAAAGAAGTGCTGGCGCCTGCCATGGAAATGGCTGCAGGTTATGCTATTGAAGCCCAGACCGCCAATAGCATAGAAAAAAATAAAGACCGCATCAGGGAATGGTCTTATTCAAAAAAAGTATTGCTGCCTCATGCAGGAGCAGCACGTGAAGCGCCTGAGCCGGGGGAAGTGTTTGTTCAGGCCGACCTGTTGCAAACTCTCCGAAAGATGGTGGATGCTGAGCAACAGGCTTTGAAGAAAAAGAAGAGCAGGAAGGAAGCTATATATGCAGCGTACGACAGGTTTTATAAAGGTGATATTGCAACAGAATTTGTAAGAGGATGCCGGGAACAGGGAGGACTGATCACGATGGAAGATCTCGCAAGCTGGAATGTAAAGATTGAAGAACCGCTCTTTACTGATTACAAAGGCATAGAAGTATATAAGCTCGCACAGTGGACACAGGGACCATCAATGCTCCAGGCGCTCAATATCCTTGAAAACTATGACCTGAAAAGCATGGGGTATAATTCTGCCCGTTATATACATACGGTTTGCCAGGCGATGCAATATGCGTTTGCCGACCGTGATTTTTATTATGGCGATCCTTATTTTCCTCCTGAAGAACCTATGAAGGGACTGCTTTCAAAAGAATATGCCAAAGCAAGGGCAGCACTTATTGATCCTGCAAAAAATAATCCGGATGCTGGTCCCGGTGATCCGTATCCGTATGAAGGGAAAACGAACCCTTATCTTAATTTACTCAGGCAGCGCGGCTTTATTCCAAATGAAAAAGGAGAGGGGCGGCCGGCTAATGCTATTCCAAAGCATGATGCAACTTCTTTTTTGAAAAACCCGGGAAAAAATATTATTGACTCCGTTTATATGGACAGGCTATGGCGCGGTACTACCTCTGTAGAGGCTGCAGATGAAGAAGGATGGGTAGTATCCGTTACACCAAGCGGGGGCTGGATACCGGCCTGTATCGCGGGCAATACCGGCGTGGGTATGAGCCAGCGTATGCAAAGCTTTGTCTGCGACAGCGCGCTCGATCCGTTTAATATAGTGACGCCCGGCAAAAGGCCAAGGGTAACGCTTACGCCTACCCTGACATTAAAAGACGGGAGGCCATACCTGGCTTTTGCTGTCCAGGGCGGCGACACGCAGGATCAGAACCTGCTCCAGTTTTTCCTGAATGTTACCGAATTTGGCATGACAGTGCAGGAAGCGGTGGAAGCGGCTAATGTGAATACCGATCAACTGTGGCTTTCGCTGGGAGGCACTACCAATGCAGACAGGGCTCCAAGGCCAGGCGATATCCTGCTTAACAGCGAAACGCCGCCGTGGGTACGGCATGAACTTATACAAAAAGGCTATAAGCCAAGCTATTCTGCAAAAACCTCAGGACCGATCAATGCCATATATTTTGACTGGAAGCACAAGACACTGTGGGGAGGGAGCAGCAATCACGGGGAAGATTATGGTATCGGGTGGTGAAAGTTATTTTTGCTTTTTAGCCCATTGGAATTTTACGCCGCCTACAAACCAACTGCCGGGCATAACAGCGCCAAGACGATCACTGTAATGTCTGTCAAAAACATTGTCAATCTCTGTGAATATTGCAAGCGATTTGTGATAAAAGCCATACTCAAGCCTGGCATTCATTACAAAATAGTCCGGTGTTATGTATGCGGTAATATTTGAAGAAGCCGGAGATGTTGCCTGTGGTCTCCTGTGTTTATACAAGCCGTTCAGGCTAAGAGAAATATTTTCATACTGATAGATGATAGAGAAATTTGTCAGAAATTTTGCATGGGAAGAAACATATATAGAAGGTACGCTATCACTGCTTTTGCTGTCAAGCCATAATACTCCGATGCTCCCTGAAAAGTGATGATGTTCAGAAAAATGACGACTGAACTGTATATCTGTTTCAAATCCGGTTGTATTCACAGCTGCAATGTTCTTTGCAAGCGCATAAGTGCCTGTTGGAATTAAATTTTCTTTTCGTGGCATTTCATCGTATGGAGTTGTAGCATAGTCAATCAACCGTTGGTGAAATCTTTGAAAAAAGGTTGCAGACAATTTCAGGTAAGCCTTTACGAACAGGTCAGCCCCTGCTTCGTAGCTTACAGATCGTTCTGCTTTCAGATCAGGATTTCCGATAGAGCCTGATTTTACCAGCGATTTATTGTAATTATTATATCGTTCAGTAAAATCCGCATCTCTTATGGTTTTGCCCACACTCCCCCTTAACTGCACTCCCTTGTTTTTGTAAGAAATATCCAGTTGCGGCACCAGCTCGGAAGAGATGTTTTTGAATGTCACCCACTGCAAAGACGGGTGAACATACAAATTACGGGTAAGCTGATGGGATAAAGAGACGAACGGCGAAGCGAGAAAAAGGTCATGATCTCCCCTGTCGTTGGATCGAATGATTTTTTGCTGGTAGTTGAATCCTGCTATAAGCGTGGTCTTTGCATTGAGCTCATTTTCGTATTGCAGGAGTGTCTGGAAAAGTTTTGATATGTTAGCGTTTGCGGAAGATGCCGGCGCAAACTGATAATTATCATTCACACGTTTAAAGCCGGCATCAAGTTTTATTTTTTGCTTTTGGGTATGGAACCCAAGGCTGACCTGCTGCCAGTGGGAAGACACTTTTTCTCTTGCCGTATCAAAAGAATAGATAGTATAAAAATTCTGTGCCGCAAAGTCCCGGTTATCATAAGCATAGCGGTAAGCGATATCCCACTTCGGGCTGAAGTAATATTTTGCGGAAACGGAAGCCGTAGTGTTATGAAAATATCCTTTAATGCCGCGTTGCTGCACGCCATCGGCATTATTGGTGATCAGCCCTCCGCTTACGGTGAAATTTTTTTTACTGTAAAATATACCCGCATCCGCATTCAAATATCCGTATTGCCCTGCTGCAATGCCTGCAGATGTCGTGGCAACATCCTGGTTTTGCTTTGCCGTAAATGTTTTGGTAAAAACATAGATCACGCCGCCGACAGCATCAGCGCCATATATAGCAGACGAAGCTCCTTTCAGTATCTCTATCCTGTCTATTTCTGCCGGGGCGATGGGGATATAGCTGTTGAAATGCCCTGTGTTGGGGTCATTCAGGCGCATGCCATCCAGTATGACCAGCACCTGCTGGTAAGTGCCGCCTCTCAGCACAATATCACTTTGTGAGCCCATGGGCCCGCGTGCCTGTATCTCCACGCCGGGCACATAGCGTAACAGCTCATCTAACGAATGGACGGGAAGGTTTTTAAAATTTTCTCCTTTTATGATGGTGATATTGCGCCCGGTTTCGGAGGAACGCTTCTGGCTTAGTGTAGCCGTTACCGTTATTGGATCCAGTTCTATTTCCTGAGCTTGCGCAATATAGCATGTGAAAAGCATCAGTGCCGGCAAAATTGGTTTCATACAGTGAATTTAGTGGCGGCAAATGTAGGAAACTTGGGATAAATAGACGGGTTGTTGCACAGAGAAGAGAGGTAAACCTCAAAGACACAGAGTCACAAAGTTCCACAAAGCATTTCTTTCATAGCTTTGTCTTCTTCGCAGCTTGCATGAAACCCTTTTAACCACAAAGGCACAAAGTTGCGCTACAGGTTTGCCGTTTCACGTTTATCATCTGCTTTATCCTCTTCCTGTAACTTTATATACCATCATCCCTACTATTTCACGTAGAAAGAAGCTCCAGGTTTTGATAGTTCCTGCGGATGGGATGAAATAGTCGGCAAAAGCATATTTCTCCATTGGTGTTACCTGGAAAGCGCAGGGGAAGGCTTGTATTTGCAGCCCGGCTTTCTCAAATGTTCTTTGCGCTCTGGGCATGTGAAGGGCGGAGGTTATCAGCAAATAAGGCGGGTAAAAGTGCATTGAGTCAATGATAGCTCGGGCATTGGCCGCATTTTCTGCGGTATTGCGGGAATTCCTGTCTGCAAAAATATCTGCCGCCGGTATCCCCAGATTGATCAGTTGCTGTCGTGCAAAATCTGCTTCCCTGAAATCATTTTTATTGAGGATCGAAGCATCGCCTGCGGCAATAATAATTTTTCTGATATGCCCGGTTTTATACAGCTCGGCAGCCTGGATGAACCTGTCGGCATGATCGCTGTAATAAGTTTGATGGTCTCTTTTGTTCATGCCTGCAAAACCGCCTAAAAGTATGCCTGCGCTGAATGTTTCATTATCACGTAATTCATATCTCTTAGGCTGGTAAGCCATAATAAGCTTATTGAGAATAAAGCCGTTGCTGAAAAAAAGGAGCATGATGATCCCGGCTATATGGCATCTCTTCTTCCGCCTTTCATTTTTAGTACATATCGCCCATACAAGGATGATAACGATCCATAGCAATGGATTCAAAAAGACTGATATTATTCTGGACAGGATAAGCATACGATACCAAGATAAGGAAATCAGTCCATACAGGCGCAATCATTGTATTTGCAGGGTGCATTTCAATTTTTCGCATTGGGTTGAAATCCGTTGCATATTTCCGTTTGCCGCAAATTGAAATACACCCGTATTTGCAGAAGTCATGAATAGTGTGAATGACAAACGATAGACGTCAAACGATAAACCTTTCATCCGGCAAAAGAAGGAGAAGGCACCAGCGACTTGCTATCTTTGGAATAAATATAAAACCCTTCACCTGTTTTAGCGCCCAGCTTTCCGGCGGCTACCATATTCACCAGCAAAGGACATGGTGCATACTTAGGATCTCCAAAGCCTTCCTGCAATACACGTAATATGCCCAGGCAAACATCCAGCCCGATGAAATCTGCCAGTTGCAATGGTCCCATAGGATGTGCCATTCCCAGCTTCATCACGGTATCTATTCCGGCGACGCCTGCCACGCCTTCATAAAGACTGTATATGGCTTCATTCAGCATAGGCATTAATATCCTGTTGGCTATAAAGCCGGGGTAATCGTTTACGATGCAGGGCGTTTTATCCAGCGCCTCACTCAGCTTTACGATTTGTTCCGTCACTTCTTTTTCAGTGGAGTAGCCATTGATGATCTCCACGAGCTTCATTACCGGCACCGGGTTCATGAAATGCATACCGATCACCTTACCGGGCCGACGGGTAGCAGATGCAATAGCCGTAATGGAAATAGAAGAAGTATTGGTAGCCAGTATAGCGTTGGAAGAAGCAATATCGTCAAGTTGCCTGAAAATATCCAGTTTGACGGCTTTGTTTTCTGTGGCAGCTTCTATAACAAGATCAGCATTTTGAACAGCTTCCGGCAGGCTGGTAGTAGCAGAGAGCTGCCTGAAGATCTGTGCTTTTATTTCAGGCATGATGGCTCCTTTGTTCAATTGCCTTTCAGCATTTTTTTCAATGGTCCGGATTGCCATTGTCAGTGAAGCAGCGCTGATATCGGTAAGCGTTACCGTAAAACCGTGTTGTGCAAATATATGCGCAATGCCATTGCCCATAGTACCTGCTCCTATTACCGCAATGTTCCTGATCGTATCCATAGCCAATTGATGATTTTGTGAATGGTGAATGAATTCATCATTGCCCATTCACTATTCCCCACCGCTAATAATCCTTCTTTTTAAAATCCCCGCGCTTCCAGGCTTTTATGAACTCACTCCATGCAAAGGGGTTGAATATATTCATAGGAGGGGCCTGTCCCTGGTAGTAGTAGCTCTGCGCGCTTTTTGTTAAGGCATAATTAGTGGCTTCACCGCCGTCTCTCGGCAGCATGCGCATGAGGGCCTTGCGCTTGGCTTCACTGGTATTTTGACGGGCAATTTCAATACCGTCGTCCGGTACGTCATTATTTACAAAGTCTCGCTCAAACTGTTCCCTGGTCGGCCTGGCTTTGATGATGGCTGTAGGAAGATATACCGTATCTTCTGCAAGCAGCTTTATCATGCTGTATTGGTTACCGGGAATATCTACCGGGATCCTGTCGGTCTCCGTTCTGTACGACACATGCGAGAAACGAACTTTGTCTCCTTTGAGCACCACGATAGAAAATACCCCCTGCTCATTGGTAACAGTGCCACGGTTCTGCCCTTCCACCATCACTGTTACCCCGGGTATCCCTTTCAGGCTGTCGTGTGTCATTACAATACCATACAATTGAACAACGGAATCTTTCAGTGATTCGAACTGCGCTTTAGCGGCAAAGGGGCAAACAAGCAATAAAAAAAAAGTATATCGTAGAAAATATTTCATCAGCCGCGTAATATAGTTAATAGGTGCAATAATAACTGAACTTAGGAAAAAAACAAAGTAAGCATTTATGGGGTTAACTTTGCGGGAGAGTTAACCTTTTTAACAAAAAGTTCGATAGATGACAGAAAGTGATATTTTAAAAGCGTTGAGCAACGTGATTGAGCCGGATCTCGGTAAAGATCTCGTAACCCTTAATATGGTGAAAGATATTGTGATAGAAGGAGATATGGTGTCGTTTACGGTAGTGCTTACCACTCCCGCCTGCCCGCTGAAAGATATGATCAGGAATGCCTGCCTGAATGCGGTGCACCTGATGGTAAATAAAGATGCTGACGTACATATAAAATTTACGGCTAATACCAACAGCAACAGAAAAGACAAGAGCACTGTATTGCCGGGAGTGAAAAATATTATTGCGGTAGTGAGCGGTAAGGGAGGCGTAGGAAAATCTACTATAGCAGCTAATCTTGCATTAGCTCTGGCTGAAGGTGGGGCCTCCGTGGGGCTGATGGACGCAGATATTTACGGGCCAAGCGTACCTATTATGTTTGGAGTAAGAGGGGAGCGCCCTTTGATGAAGCCTAACGGGGATAAAGGAATAATCATCCCCCTGGAAAAGTTTGGGATAAAGCTGATGAGCATAGGCTTGCTGGTAGATGAAAAACAGGCTATTGTGTGGCGCGGTCCTATGGCAAGCAGCGCTATACGCCAGTTTATCACCGATGTAGAGTGGGGGGAGCTGGATTACCTGGTCATTGACATGCCGCCCGGTACCGGAGATATTCACCTGACGCTTGTGCAGACAGTGCCGGTTACCGGCGTGGTGGTGGTTACCACACCCCAGCCGGTAGCGCTCGCAGACGCTAAAAAAGCTATAGCTATGTTTGGCCAGGCACAGATCAAAGTACCTATAACAGGTATCGTGGAAAATATGAGCTGGTTTACTCCCGCTGAACTGCCTGACAACAAATATTATATTTTCGGGAAGGAAGGAGGGAAAAAGATGGCGGAAGAATTTGATATTCCTCTTCTGGGACAAATACCATTGGTACAGGGCATCAGGGAAGGTGGCGATACCGGCATACCGGTGATGGTAAGCGATGATGTCATTACTCAAAAGGCATTTTGGCATGTTGCGGGGAATGCAGCAAGAAGCATTGCCATGCGTAACGCCAACATGGATACTACTAAAATTGTGGAAGTGGTGGTGTGAGAGGTGGGCTATGAGCTGCCAGTAGTGAGCCATGAGCCGGTCGCATAGCCCGCCGCTCATAGCTGACAGCCGATAGCCGATAATTTATATCTTCGCTGCATGCACAGAGAACGACTTATTGAAGCCATTAAAGAGAAAGGTTCCTATTTATGCGTAGGTTTAGACAGTGATATCACGAAGATCCCAGTCCACCTGCTTTCCCAACCCGACCCGGTATTTGTTTTCAATAAAGCGATAATAGACGCTACCCTGGAACATTGTGTATCGTATAAGATCAATACAGCTTTCTATGAAAGCCGGGGCATAAAAGGTTGGGAGTCTCTTGAAAAAACGGTTAATTATATCCCCTCCTCCCATTTCAAAATTGCGGATGCCAAAAGAGGTGATATCGGGAATACCTCCTCGCAATATGCCAAAGCTTTTTTTGAAGCGCTTCCCTTTGATGCAGTAACCGTTGCGCCCTATATGGGTGCAGACAGCGTGCAGCCCTTCCTGGAATATAGCAAGAAATGGGCGATAGTATTGGGTCTTACCTCCAATAAAGGAGCGGCAGATTTTGAGCTGCAGGAAGCAGGCGGCGAAAAGCTTTATGAAAAGGTATTGCGCACGGTGAGCAATTGGGGTAATCCCGACAACCTGATGTTTGTAGTGGGCGCTACACAGGCAGAGGAATTTGTCAATATCCGCAAACTGTTACCGGAGCATTTCTTTCTTGTGCCGGGAGTGGGCTTTCAGGGAGGCAGCCTTAAAGCAATTTCAGAAAAAGCAATGAACAAGGATTGCGGGATACTGGTAAATGTATCCCGGGCAATAATCTATGCAGGGGAGGGTGAAAATTTTGCTGAAGAAGCGAAAGCGATAGCGGCGCAGTATCACGAAGAGATGCAGAGATACCTGAACTAAAGTACGTGCTTTGCAAAAACACAGACAATAGCAGGAATGGAATGTTTTCGATTGGGTATTTAAAATGGTTTTACCCGTGGCATGCTTTCTTCTTATTGCCGCAGGAATGTCACGATTTGTGTAGCAGTAGCAATAGTATAAGCGATATCTTCTTCGGTGGTAAACCTCCCCAATCCAAAACGGATGGAATTTTTGGCAAGCGTATCATTAACATCCATAGCTTTTAATACATAAGAAGCTTCAGGATTAGCGGAAGTACACGCTGACCCGGAAGATACAGCTATGGTTTTGCTGATCTCTGTAAGTAACCTGTTGCTCTTAATACCACTGAAGGAAAGATTGGTAACATTCGGGAGCCGTAGAACGTTTCCGCCATTAATATTTACATTCTCTATTGCAGTAAGACCGGCTTCAAGTGTATTCCTCAGCCTGCTTAAACGAATGGATTCTTCACCCATCCGCTGTGCACATAAAGCGCAGGCTTTTCCCAGGGCGACAATTCCCGGTACATTGAGCGTACCGCTGCGCATTCCTTTTTCGTGACCGCCACCGTCTATTTGAGCCGTAAGCCTGACACGGGGTCCTTTTCTCCTTACATATAAAGCGCCTGATCCTTTGGGTCCATAGATCTTATGTGCAGAAAGGCATAGCAGATCAATACCGTTTTTTTCAACATTCACCGGGATTTTTCCTACAGCCTGGGTAGCATCAGAAAAAAATAAGACGCCTTTTTCTTTGGCTATCCTGCCAATGGCTTCAACAGGTTGTAATACCCCTGTTTCATTATTGGCAAACATAACGGCGATAAGTATAGTATCTTTTTGAATGGATTGCTCCAGCAGACGGAGGTCTATGACACCATGCCTGTCTACCGGCAGGTAAGTAACAGATGCTCCGGATCTTTCCAGGTGCTTACAGGTATCCAATATGGCTTTGTGTTCGGTAACGCAGGTGATGATATGTTTTCCTTTGCTGCCATAGGTTTCATATACGCCTTTGATAGCTAGGTTCACTGCTTCCGTAGCGCCGGAAGTGAAAATGATCTCCTCCGCGGTTGCTCCCAGCAGCGAAGCAATTTGTTCCCTTGCTATGGTCACTGCTTCTTCGGCTGCCCATCCGAAGCTGTGATTGCGGCTGGCTGCATTTCCAAAGTGGCGGGTAAAATAGGGCAACATTGCCTGCAACACCTCCGGGTCAACGGGTGTGGTAGCATTGTTATCTAAATATATAGGCAGTGGTAACTGTTGCTGCATGATGCTGCAAGTTACAACACTATTTTGCAGGGATAGTAGAGGTATCTTTTGGCGGGTTCCTGCCGATAAAAGGATATTGTTCGAGCGTCATTATCTGCCCGCTGATGGGACCGCATTCATCAGAGAGCCAGTATATAGCAGCGGCGGCAATTTCTTTTGGCCATATAATTCTTCCCGCAGGGGCATATACATTGGGCAGATCTTTATACCAGTCGTCTGCCAGTCCATGCTGCCGTTTGCGGATAGTCTCGTTTTCGGTAAGCACCCATCCGGGGTTGATCTGGTTGACCCTGACCCCGTTTTCCCGGAATAATGTATCCCCGAGGTTTTGGGTCATTGTCATTAGTCCGCCCTTAGAAACGCTGTAAGCAAATAAATTGGGCTCGCCACTGAAGGCATTCACCGACCCGATGTTCAATACACAACCCTTTTGTTTGCTCAGGTAAGGAAGCGCTGCCCTGATCAGTGCAAAAGGAGCAATAGTATTGATCTCAATAACTTTCCGGAGCAGGGGAAGGTCTGTAGTATGGAGATTGGAGGAGGCCACTACAGCCGCATTATTTACTATGGCATCTAGCTTACCAAAGGTTTTCACTGCAAGATCAACCAGCCTTTGCGGGGCGCCTTCATTAGTTATATCTTCAATATGCAGTACGGCATTTTCTTTTCCCAGGGCTGCTGCTACTTCTTCTCCCCATTCTTTTTCCAATCCATGTACCACTACTTTTGCGCCTTCTTCCACGCAGCGGGTGGCAATGGCTTTGCCGATCCCTGTACAGCTTCCTGTTACTATGATGACTTTGTTTTGTAAGCGCATGTACTAATTTTAAATTTGAGATTTCAAATTTGAAATTGCTATACCGGTTTCAGCACACTCTTCACTACTTCTCCCTTGTGCATTTTTTCGAAGGCTTCGTGCCATTCGGTTACAGACCATACCCCGCCGATAATGGGTCTTACATCCAGTTGACCGCTGGCCAGCAATGCGATCACTCTTTCCCATATCGGCCAATTGTGGCTGAAGCTGCCCTGCAGCGTTACATTTTTCTGTACGAGCGGATCGAGAGAGAAATTTAAGGGCTGAGGACCCCAGCCGACTTTTGAAATTGTTCCTTTGGGTCGAACCAACTGTAACGCCATCTTTAAAGTTATACTTGCGCCGGCAGCGTCAATCACGCAATCTGCGCCCATGCCGTCGCGCTGCGTTGCCCAGGGCATGGCATCACCAATAATGGCTTCGCAACCATATTGCTTTGCAATTTCAAGACGGTGACGGTCTGCTTCCAGTCCGACTACCGCTACTTCCGCGCCGCAAAGTCTTGCCATTGCAGCGCACAAAATGCCAATGGTACCCGGGCCCATTACGATCACACGGTCGCCTGGTTTTAATCTTGCGTTTTCTACTACGGCATTGAATGCTACACAACATGGTTCTGTTAAGCAGGCCTGTTCGAAAGCCAGTTGGTCGGGCACTCTATGCAAACAGCGTGCGGGCACACGAACATATTTTGTCATAGCGCCATTTACACCATAACCAAATCCCTTGCGTCCCGGATCAAGATTGTATAAGCCACTTCTCGTCATCGGGCTGTCTGGATTGATCACTGCTGCTGTTTCGCTAACTACCCTGTCGCCCTCCTTCCAGCCAGTAACACGGCTGCCCAGGGCAACGATATGTCCGCCAAATTCATGACCCAATACTACCGGGTAATTTACCGGCCAGCTATGGTCTGCCGTCCACTGATGCAGGTCGCTGCCGCAAACGCCTACATTGGCAACTTCCAGCAACACGTCTTCATCGCCTATTTCCGGCTTTTCTATTTCTCTTATTTCGACGGATCCTTTTTCAGGAGCATAATTTACAACGGCTGCAGATTTCATGTTATGATTTGAAATTTGAGATTTGAAATTTGAGATTATTCATCATTGGGATTTTCAGGAATATAGCAACATTTGAGATTTAAGATTTGAAATGCCAAAATTTAATCAGGTTGATCAAACTAAAGCATTTCAAATTTCATACTCATGTATTTTCTGACAGATCAGCCTGAGTGAACTTTCGAGGTCTCCGTCGGCGGTTTTAAAAGCATCTGCATCAATGGTGAGCGGGGCGCCTAAAACCACCAGGGGTGCGCCATATTCCGGGCAACGGATAGCCTGCTCCAGCGTTAAGCCTCCCACTGCCTGCACGGGGATCTTTACTGCCTGCACTACTTCTTTCAACTGGTCGAGCGGGCTGGGCATTCTTTCCCCGCGTGCTGCAATACCGCGGCGCTCATCATACCCGATATGATGGATTACATAATCACAGCCCAGGTCTTCCAGCCATTTTGCTGCGGCAACCATATCAGGACATCCCAGGTTGTCTCCCATCACTTTAGCGCCAAAATCCTGCCCTGCCTTTACCACGCATTTGATAGTTTCTTCATGAGCTCTTGCCATTACTACCACATGTGTTGCGCCTGCTTTAGCCATCATTTCGGCTTCCAGGTAGCCGCCGTCCATAGTTTTCAAGTCTGCAACTATCGGCACTCCCGGAAAAGCTGCTCTCAATTTCTTTACTCCATGCAGTCCTTCTGCAAGGATCAGAGGGGTACCGGCTTCAAGCCAGTCAACACCTGCACGCATGGCAAGCGCTGCTGTTTCAAGTGCCTCGTCTATATTGGTAAGGTCAAGAGATATCTGTACAATTGGTTTCATACCGGTATTTTTGATGATGCAGCCTGCTGCTGCGTTAAATTTTTTTTACTAAAGAGTTGAAAATACTACTGTTAATACTCAAAAAAGCGCTTGCGGAAAGATAAATTATTTATCTCCGCACACCCGCCTTCTCTGCTTTAAACATTCGGTATACAAGCACGGTGCTGATCATCATCATAATTGCCCCGAGTAAAAAAGGCGCTCCCGGAAAATATACCGGCGCTGTTTTACCCGTAAAATAAGCAAAAAGATTTGTCATCAGCGGCGGCCCTATGATAGTAGTAGCGCTCATCATGCTGGTAAGAGCACCTTGCAGCTCGCCCTGCTCATTAGATGGAACATGATTGGAAATCACTGCCTGCAGGGCCGGACCGCCAATGCCACCGAGACAATAAGGGATAAGAAATACAAGCATCATCCAGCTTTGCGAGGCAAAAGCAAACAGCAGCAGGCCTATGGCATATAATGCGAGCCCTACATAGATGCTCTTCTCATTGCCCAGCCTGGGATTCACTATTCTTATCAGTCCGCCCTGTACCAATCCTACCAGCAAACCTACGATCCCTAATGAAATACCAACCATTTTTTCGTCCCACCGGAATTTTTCCATGTTGAAAAAAGCCCATGTGCTTTGTACGGAATGTACCGCTATATATACCAGCATCAGTGAAATGATCAATCCGCTTAGTGCAGGATATTTACGCAGGTGCAGTAAGGAGCCGACAGGGTTAGCCCTTTTCCAGGAAAAACTACGCCTTTGTTCTCTGCTCAGCGATTCTGGCAAAACAAAATAGCCATACAGCCAGTTGAGCAGCGTGAGTATTGCGGCTGCCATAAAGGGCACCCGGGGGCCCAGGCTGCCCAGCAGCCCGCCAATTACAGGCCCGATAATAAAGCCAAGCCCGAAAGCGGCCCCTATCATGCCGAAGTTTTTGGCCCGGTCTTCAGGTGAGCTGATATCAGCTATATAAGCTGCCGCAGTGGTGAAGCTGGCACCGGTAATACCTGCAATGATCCTCCCGATGAATAGCCAGGAGATGCTGGGAGCTACGGTAAGCAGCAAATAATCAAGCCCGAACCCGAATAAAGAGAACAGTAAAACAGGTCGCCTGCCATAGTGGTCACTAAGGTTACCCAATACAGGCGCACACAGGAACTGCATAATGGCAAATGCAAAAGTGAGCCAGCCGCCCCAGCGGGAAGCATCGCTGAGGTTGCCATGTATCAGTTGCTCTATAAGCTTTGGCATGACGGGTATAATGATGCCAAAGCCGATGGTATCAACCAGTAATGTGATGAAAATAAAGCCCAGCGCAGCTTTTTGGGATGAAGGCATGGAAGATTTGAAATTTGAAATTTGAGATTTGAAAGCCGGCAAAAATACGATATAGCTTAACCGGTATAGCTGTAGTTGATAATTTTTTGTTGTTCCGCCTGTTGCTTACCATTCTCCAAGTGTTTGCACACCATTGGCATATTTTGCTTCGTGGTCCAGCAGCCATTTTTTTCTCCATAAATCGCCGCCATAGCCCACAAGGCTGCCATTTGCGCCAATTACACGATGGCAGGGCACTACAATACACAACTGATTTTTCCCATTGGTAGTACCTACCGCTCTTATTGCCTTTACATCTCCGGTTCGTTTTGACAGTTCGAGATAGGATATGGTTTTACCATAAGGAATGTCTAAAAGCGCATTCCATACTTTCAATTGAAAAGTTGTTCCCTTCTGCCTGAATGGAAAATCGAATGCTATTCTTTTTCCTTCAAAATATTCGTTCAACTGTTGTATGCAACGTTCAGCTGTCATATTTTTTTCAGGATTGGATGCCAATGATGATTCATCCAGTTTCGGTCCCTTCCATGTATTAACAAATAATATGGCACTTACCGCTTCTTCATCAACCCTTATTTCTAACAGGCCAATGGGAGAGGAATAATAGGTTGTATATATACTTTGTACCAATAACATCTTCGAAATGATAAATGTAGGGGTTTATAACTATTTGATTGAGGTTGGTTGATAACTTTTGGTAAGACACACTTACTTATCCTGATCATATCTGTATTTGGCAATTTGTAATTTTCTTTCTTAAACCGAACAAATCAATAAAAGCCGTACAAGGAACTAAGTTTATGTATCATAACAATTACCAATTGGTAATTTCCACCTCAAATAACCATATCCATCGATTTTATTCACCGGAACGTTTTACTTTTATCCTCTCCAATCTGAATATTCTTCTGGATACCCAAACCCATTACCTGCAAAAACTATAGGAATTGTTGTTATATAGTATCGGTATAAAGTGCTGACATTTCGGCGCTTGAAAAATGACATTCATTATGTTATCTAAAAAAATTTCACAAGCAATAAATATAGTTTCTATGGACACAAATAAAGCCACCCAATCTTTCGAAGCAGAGATAAACAGGGAATTACAAAAGCGCGTAAAGTCTATCAGCCGCGATTCCAGCTTAGCTCATATCATATTATGGGTCTCTATCATTGCAAGCTTTGCATCAGCCATTATGGTTGCCTCGGGGCAGCAGATATTTGTAAATAATATCTGGCTGGCAATTGTAGCGGGTATTCCCGGGTTAGTAGTGCTGCTTGATAAAACTTTTGATTTTGCCAGAAGATCTTCATCAGGTATTATGTACAAAATTGAATTACAGGAATTGAAGAATGATTATGATTTCGGGAAAATAAACGCATACAGGGCTGCGCAAAGATTGCAGGAAATAATCAGACGGCATGAATCTGCATTTTTAAGAGTGGGATTTTTGGCCAATGAACGACCTGTTATGCCAGAACAGTATTATAGCGATACTGCCGCATACAAAGAAAACAAGATGGAACAATCAGAAATAAGCAACCTGGCTCAGAAAAGCCATAGCGCTAATGGAAATGGAGTATCCGGTAACGGTGTGAAATAATAGCATACATTTCTCCTCATATCATTGCTTCTTTCGCGCCAAGCGGGAGAAGCAATTTTTTTTGGCGTGAACTACTAAAGCACAAAGGCAGGGGAGAGCACCGAAGAAATTTGTTTTCATCATCGGCTTTGTGGTCTCTATTCGCGTTATTACGACGACACCAAGGCAAAGCAATGTGCAGGGGGTGTTAGAAACAATCTCCTTATAACAGTGCAAGAAGGTTGCCTTCTCATGGATCGTTTCTTGGGGTTTACCTGCAAACTCAAATGATTTTAAAATATAACGGCAATTGAAGCTACAGTACCAGGAGATATGTGGAGGAGGGAATTCATATTTAAATACCTTGATGCAGTTGTCCAATCATATTCCAGCCGCACAAGAGTGCGACGCAACTATCGCTACATAGCACCACTCCAGCCGGCTCCACAAAAATTCATTTCCTATTTCCTGCTTCGGTAAATTTGATAATATGTCCCGTCATACATCATCACGCATATATTCAACCGTTCATGAAAAAAAATATACGCTCCTTTATTTTAACTATTGAATTATTGGCGGTTTCAATTGCAGCACAAAGCCAATCTATTAGCCTCGCCGGTGAATGGCGATTCCGGCTTGATTCTGCCAATAAGGGTTTGGAAGAAAAATGGTTTGATACGGCGCTCCCGTACAGGATTGTACTACCCGCTTCCTGCGAGGAAAAAGGATTTGGCATACAGACCACGGTGAAAGATCCACATCGGCTAACCAGGGCTGTCAGGTATGAAGGCAAAGCCTGGTACCAGCGGAGCATAACCATACCTCCGTCGTGGAGAGAAAAAAGAATCGTGCTTTTTTTGGAAAGATGCCATTGGGTCTCTTCGGTATGGATAGATGGGCTGCCGCTGGGCACACAAAATAGTCTTTCGGCACCGCATATATACGAAACGGGGCTTTTGCCGCCGGGCAAACACAGCATAACAATATGCATGGATAATACCTATGGCGCCATTCCCATCGGCACCTGGGGGTTTGCTATTACAGATGATACGCAGGGAAACTGGAACGGCATTATCGGGCGCATGGAACTGCAGGCCACCGACCCGGTATGGATCCGCGATGTGCAGGTTTATCCTGATCATTTACAGGTGAGCGTTGGCAATGCTACCGGTATATCACAGCAGGCCATCGTGCAGGGTAAAAAGCTGGTTATTCCCATTAGGGGCACGGTAACCGATATCCCGTTTACGCCTTCGTCCGGGAAGTGGGATGAGTTTTCCGCTGCTATGCATTCGGTTACGGTTACCCTGCAATCAAAAAAATATCAACATACACGAACAGTGGCTTACGGCATTCGCAAATTGACAACCGGCAAAGGACAATTCATGGTAAATGGCCAGGCTGTATTGATGCGCGGGCCGGTGAACGAGTGTGTGTATCCTGCAACGGGATATCCTCCCATGGATAAAGAGGCATGGCTGCGTGTGCTGCGCATCTGTAAATCGTACGGATTTAACTTTATGCGGTTCAACTCGTGGTGCCCGCCGGAAGCGGCATTCCGGGCTGCTGATGAAACAGGCATATATCTGCAGGTAGAGCTTCCTTTCTGGTCTCTTGATGCGCCGGTATTTGGCGGGCATCCGCAACGGGATCAATTTTTATTTGATGAATTGCGGCGCATTCTTACCACGTATGGCAATCATCCTTCTTTCGCTTTTATGGCAATGGGCAACGAAAGCCCGGGACCTTTTGAAGCATTGGTGCATGCGGGCAAAAAAACAGATAGCAGAATGTTGTATCGTTGCCAGAATGGTGATACCATCAGCAATGGCGACTATGCAGAACGTGGAACAGAAATTGGTCAGCGTGGTGTAAAAGGACCGCGTACAGATTGGGACCGCTGGAGCTTATTTAAAAGCAAAACAACAGATCGCTATAAACAATCACCGCTGCCAACCTTTGCGCATGAGGTGGGGCAATGGGCCAGCTATCCCGGCTTTGATCAGTTAAAAAAATTTACGGGTAATCTTAAACCTTATAATTACGAACGCTTTCAGCAATCACTGGCTGCACATCATATGGCTTCACAGGCAAAGGATTTCGCGATGGCGAGCGGCAGGTTTGCCGTATCACTATATAAAGATGAGATAGAAGGTTGCCTGCGAACATTTCCCTATGGAGGTTTTCAAATAGTGGAGGCGCGTGATTTTCCGGGAGAAGGAACGGCTGTCATCGGCTGGTTGGATGCTTTCTGGGATTCAAAAGGACTGATTTCTCCGGATGAATTCCGACGCTTTTGCGGACCGGTAGTTTGTTTGTTGCGCATGCCGAAGAGGATATATACCAACGATGAAGATTTTGTTGCAGATGCTGAAGTGTCTAATTACACACACAGCAATATCATGTTGCCTGCGGAATGGAGTATAACGGATGCGCATGATCAGATAATAGGCAGGGGTGATTTCAGGAGCAAATCAATAATGAGGGGGCAGCTAACTGCGCTGGGAGAAATACATGCTTCTTTAAAAGATGTTCACGCTCCGTCCCGCCTAACGGTTACTGTCAGGGCCGCAGGTACTTTAAACAGTTGGAATATATGGGTATATCCTGCAAAACAACCGGAAGTACCTGCCAATGTAAAAGTGGTATATGCATTTGATGAAGCTACCAAGATCGCATTGAAGCATGGGGAAAATGTATTGTTGTTTTCGAATCCTTCAAAAGGTTTGAATACTATTGAACCAGCTTTTTTGCCGGGAGATAGCCTGCGGCTTTTTCCACCGGTAACAAAAGGTAAGAGCGCTATACCCGGTTCATTTATGCCTGCCTTCTGGAACATGCGCCTGTTTAATCAGCCCGGAACCCTGAGTATTTTGTGTGATCCGCATCATCCTGCATTACAATCTTTTCCAACAGAGCAGCATAGCGACTGGCAATGGGCTGACCTGCTGGGACAATACACAGCAAAAGCTTCATACGCTATTGCGGGTGATAATGAAGCGCATGATTGGAACGACAGGGTCAACAGATCTAAATCCATTATTTTGAATGAAACGCCTGCTGATTATAAGCCGATCATTCAGGTGATAGACAACTACGAACGCAATTACAAGCTGGGAGTTGTTTTTGAAACCAGGGTTGGGAAAGGAAAGCTGCTGATCTGTGCGCTCGACCTGGATACGGATGCAAATGCCCGTCCTGCCGCACAACAATTAAAGAGCAGCCTGCTGCAATATGCATCGGGTAAAGATTTTAATCCTTCTTTTGAATTGAATATGGAATGGCTGGAAAAAGTATTGGGAGAGTAATTTGAAAAAAATAAAAATTAGAAAGACAAAGGAGCAAGAAGGCGTACAAAATTTTAAAGAGACAGATCCTGAAAGCTGAAAGCCTCAGCCCTCACCCGATCGCCGTGATGAATTTTTCCATTTCTGCCTGTGTGCCCACAGTAATTCTCGACCATTTGCCCTCTTTTTCATAGATGCGCGTGCCGATAATGTTGTGCTGCTTCAGTTGCTCGAAAAAATCTTTTGTATAGTTCAGCAGCGAAAAGTAAATGAAATTGGTACTGGATGGAATGCAGGGGATACCCATTTTCTCCAGTTTTTCGATAGTGTATTTCCTGCTTTGATGAATTTTTGTATATACTTCTTTTACAAAATGCTCATCCTGCAGCGATGCCAGCGCGGCGGCAGTGCTCACCACGCTGATGCTGCCGTTAGGCCATGATTGCAGTCGGGCGATGGCGTCAATGGTTTCCGCATGCGCTATGGCATAACCGGCTCTCGCACCCGCCAGCCCATAAATTTTCGAAAATGTTTTAGCGATCACCAGGTTCCTGTTTTGTAAAACCAGTTCACTTAAAGACTGTTCCTCCGTAAAATCGAGATAGGCTTCGTCCAGTAATATCATTGTTTTTTGCGAAGCCTCTTTTACAAATTGAACCAATGCATCCCTTTGGCATATAGTGCCTGTAGGATTGTTGGGATTGCATATATAGATAAGGTTTGTAGCCGGCGTAACAGCGTTGAGCACTGCCTGCAGATCAATTTTTTTATCTGCAGTGAGCGGTACGGTGATTTTTGCAAGCCCTATATGTTGTGCTGCGCCGGTAAAATAGTCAAAGGTGGGTGAAGGCACCACGATGTTCCCTTTTTTTAAAGCTGCCAGGCGGGCCATCATGTCCAGTATTTCTGTTGAGCCTGCGCTCATCAGAATATTTTCAGCCCTTACTTTATTTTTTTGCGCTACCAGCGCTATCAATGTATTAAGCTGCTCCCCATTGTAGCGGTTGCTGAATACGATGCTCTCCGCCATTGCCTTCCGCGCCAGGGGAGAAGGGCCGTAAGGGTTTTCATTCGCTACCAGCCGGATGGGCTTGTTATCGCTTTTATCAGGGGACCATCCGCTGAATGTGCCTGCTATGTTTTCTAATGGGGCTATGCTCACACCGGCAAGTCCGAGCCCTATTTGCTTCAGCCAGCTTCTCCTGTTGGTAGACATACTTATTATTAATTAAGAAGATGAAGAATAGTATACTGATCCGTCACTCTTGGTTACCGAATGTTACAGCTTGCTTTAAAATTTTGACGGTCTTGTGCCTGATGAGTTGCCGAATCTTAATAAAATTAAAAAAATATATAATAAGTCTCTGCTTCTTTTACCATTCCATGTTTTGGTTGCTAGCCGGCTCCATTAATCGGAATATGATCTTTTGACCCGGTAAATTTGTTATGGATATACCAGGATATTTATACCAAAATGGGCATTTTTTCCATTTTGAAACATCTGTGGGCTAAAAAACATAATATTTTTCAAAATTTCCCTCTCAACTATTTGGCAATGATCATTCAGCCACATACCTTTGCACTCCCAAAATCAAAAGGGTACTTAACGGTATGTCTCAAAGAATCAGAATAAAATTACAGAGCTACGATCACAATCTGGTGGATAAATCCGCAGAAAAGATCGTAAAAACTGTACGCAGTACCGGTGCAGTGGTAACAGGTCCTATTCCTTTACCTACTCAGAAAAAGATCTTTACGGTATTGCGTTCACCCCACGTAAACAAGAAGAGTCGCGAGCAGTTCCAGTTGTCTACGCATAAGCGTCTGCTGGATATTTATACCTCTTCTTCCCGTACGGTAGATGCGCTGAGCAAGCTTGATCTGCCAAGTGGTGTGGATGTTGAGATCAAAGCGTAAGTATATCCGAAAGGATATTTTAAAAGAAACTTTTAGTTCTTAAAATATATTCCATCTGCCAACGCTCCGCTACAGCGGGGGATAAAGCAGCACTGGATAGCCGGAAAGAGTATAAAACCTCTGGCTGAACCTGATGAAGGTAAGCTTCCGGCTTTTGAGCATTAAAAATATGAACTAGCCCCTCGAGGTTAGTTTACCGCTGGTACTTCCTCTTTCACAAGTGGGAAACACGGGAAAAGGTCGGCGGCAAACGGGGATTGAAGATTGGATAATACTATCCGTCTGTCTCTTTAACACAGGGGTATAAATATAAAACAATGAAAGGTATTATCGGAAAAAAAATCGGGATGACCAGCATCTTCAATCCGGCAGACGGCAGGCAGACTGCTGTTACTATTATTGAAGCTGGCCCCTGTGTAGTTACACAGGTGAAAACAAAAGAGGCGGATGGTTACAGCGCTGTTCAATTAGGCTTCGGCGATAAAAATGAAAAGCATACCTCTAAATCAGAAGCCGGGCACTACGCCAAATCAAATACTCCCGCTAAGAAGTTCGTAAAAGAATTCCGTGATTTTTCTCTCGAAAAAAATATTGGTGAAACAGTTACGCTCGACATTTTTGCTGAAGGCGATAAGGTTGATGTCGTGGGTACTACCAAAGGTAAAGGCTTCCAGGGCGTGGTTAAGCGCCATGGCTTTAGCGGGGTAGGAGAGCAGACCCACGGTCAGCACGACCGCCAGAGAGCTCCCGGTTCTATAGGTAACTCGTCCGATGCTTCCCGCGTATTTAAAGGAATGCGCATGGCAGGCCGCATGGGCACCGACCGCGTGAAGATCAAAGGGCTGAAGGTGGTAAAGCTTTTCCCTGAAAAGAATTACATCCTGGTGAGCGGAGCGGTTCCCGGTTATAATGGTTCAATTGTATTAATTCAAAAGTAATATCACTGCCGGTACATGGTTCACTGTGTACCGGCAAAATTTTTATACAATGCAAGTAGATATTTTAAATAAGGAAGGTAACAAGACAGGCCGCACTATAGAACTGCCTGATGATATTTTTGGTATCGAGCCGAATGATCATGTGATCTATCTTTCCGTAAAACAATTTTTGGCTGCACAGCGCCAGGGCACGCACAAGGTAAAGACCCGTGCTGAAGTACACGGTGCCAGCCGCAAGCTGCACCGCCAGAAAGGCACAGGCGGCGCCCGTAAAGGTAATATCCGCAACCCGCTGTATAAAGGCGGTGGTACCGTATTCGGACCCAAACCGCACAGTTATGATATCAAGCTGAATCGTAAGGTGAAGGATCTGGCAAAGATCTCCGCGCTGTCTTATAAAGCCAAAGAAAATGCGATTGTGGTGGTGGAGGATCTTGCATTGAACACCCCTAAGACCAAAGAAGCGCAGAACGTGCTTAAAGGTCTTAAGCTTGACAAAAAAAGGACTTTGTTTGTAATGCCTGAATATAATGAGAGTGTGCAGTTGAGCTTTCGCAATATCCCTACAGTGCTGGGTGTATTGCTGGCAGATGTGAATACATACGACATCGTAAACAGTGATGTATTGTTATTGACTGAGAATGCAGCAAAAATATTTTCTGAAGAAGAAGTAGCTGCTGAAGCATAGCTAAAGATTTGAAAAGATTTTCAAATTTTCAAATTTTCAAATTTTCAAATTAACTAAGATGAAATTTGCAGATGTTCTGATAAAGCCGATCATAACCGAAAAAAGCAATAAGCTTTCTGAGAAAAGAAATGTCTATGCTTTTCGTGTTGACCGCAAAGCCAACAAGCTGGAGATAAAAAAGGCGATAGAAGCTTTTTACGGCATCAATGTTACTGATGTGAATACTGTGGTATCTCCCAGCAAGAGTAAGTCGCGTTTCACTAAAGCCGGTGTAATCTCCGGGCGCAAGCCGGCTTACAAAAAAGCTTATGTAACAATAGCCGAAGGTGAAAGCATTGATTTATACGGCAGTTTATAACCGCAAAAAAATTATAGTCTGCGAAGCTGAAAATTTCGCAAAAAAGTATACGATATGGCAGTAAAGAAATACAAACCGATTACGGCAGGGATGCGTTGGAGAATAGGAAACTCATACGCTGAGCTTACTACAGATACCCCCGAAAAAAGCCTGCTGGAAGCCAAGCCTGGCACTGGCGGCCGCAACGTACAGGGGCGCCGCGCAATGCGCTATATTGGAGGTGGTCATAAGAAGAAATACCGCATCATTGATTTTAAAAGAGATAAGAAAAATATTCCGGCTACGGTAGCAAGTATCGAATATGATCCCAACCGCTCTGCTTTCATTGCATTGCTGAACTACGCCGATGGGGAAAAAAGATACATTATAGCACCACAGGGCTTACAGGTGGGCGCATCGGTTATCAGCGGAGACAGTGTAGCTCCTGAAGTAGGGAATGCATTGCAACTGAAGAATATGCCTTTGGGTACCAATGTACATAATGTAGAGCTGCAGCCGGGACAGGGTGGTAAGCTGGTGCGCAGCGCCGGAGGTTCTGCCCAGTTGAGCAACAAGGAAGACCTCTACGGCGTATTAAAAATGCCGAGCGGTGAGCTGAGGAAAATATTAATCAATTGTTATGCTACTGTAGGTATCGTAAGCAATAGTGATCACAGTCTTGAAAGAGCAGGTAAGGCAGGTGTAAACCGCTGGAAAGGTGTTCGCCCGCGTACCCGTGGTGTGGCGATGAACCCTGTTGATCACCCGATGGGTGGTGGTGAAGGAAGAGCATCCGGCGGTCACCCCAGATCAAGAACCGGCAAGTATGCCAAAGGGCTTAAGACACGTAAGCACAAAGGTTCTGATAAACTGATCATTCAGCGTAAGAACGGAAAGAAGCTGACTAAATAAATTTGAAAATGTGGCAATTTGAAAATTTGAAAATGATTTTCAGGTTGTAGAAAAGAAAGAATCAGACATTTTCAAATTTTCAAATTTTCAAATTAACTAATTAAACATGGCTCGTTCAATTAAAAAAGGACCTTATGTAGCAGATTACCTTGAGAAAAAGGTGCTTGCTATGAACGAAGGAAAAGCAAAGAAAGGTGTGATCAAAACCTGGAGCCGCCGCTCAACGATTACTCCGGATTTCGTGGGTAACACTTTCGCGGTGCACAACGGTAATAAATTCATACCGGTATATGTTACCGAGTTTATGGTAGGACACAAGCTGGGTGAGTTTGCACCAACCAGGAACTTTAAGGGACACTCAAGTAAGAAAATAGCGTAATAAAACAGTTACAGGTTACAGGTTTCAGGTTATATGGAGCCTGCAACCAGAAATTATAAAATAATGGAAGCAGTAGCAAAACTCAGAAACTATCCTACCTCTCCCCGCAAAATGCGTTTGCTGGCAGACGTAGTCCGCGGAATGGATGTAGAGAAAGCTTTGTCAATACTGGAACATCATCCTCAGCATTCCTCTACTCCCCTATACAAATTACTGCGCAGCGCGGTAAGCAACTGGGAACAGGCGAATGAAGGAAAAAGCGCAGCAGACAGCGGGCTGCTGGTAAAAACAATTTTTGTGGATGGCGGCAGGGTACTGAAAAGAATGTTACCTGCTCCCCAGGGCAGGGCTTACAGGGTGCGTAAGCGCAGCAATCATGTAACTGTAATTGTTGACCAGAAACAATAAGTGAAAATATTCAAATAATAAACATGGGTCAGAAAGCAAATCCAATTGGTAACAGGTTAGGGATCATCCGCGGTTGGGAAAGCAACTGGTACGGCAGCAAAAGAGATTTCTCTAAAAAGCTGATTGAAGACAACAAGATCAGAACTTACCTGAATGCCCGTATCAACAAAGGTGGTATTTCCAAAATCGTAATAGAGCGTACGCTGAATAAGCTGATCGTTACCATTCATACCTCCAAACCTGGTATTATCATTGGTAAGGGTGGCGGAGAAGTTGACCATATCAAGGAAGAATTGAAAAAGCTTACCGGGAAGGAAGATGTGCAGATCAATATTCTGCAGGTTCGCCGCCCCGAGCTGGATGCAAATATCGTAGCCGACACCATTGCAAGGCAAATAGAAAACCGTATCAACTATAAGCGCGCTATCAAATTATCAATAGCTTCTGCGCTTCGTATGGGTGCTGAGGGAATTAAGGTAAAGGTCAGCGGCCGTTTGGGTGGCGCTGAAATTGCCCGTACAGAAGAGATCAAGCAGGGACGCGTGCCTTTGCATACCTTCCGTATGGAAATTGACTATGCAAATGTATTTGCACTGACCGTATATGGAAAGATCGGTATTAAAGTGTGGATCTGTAAAGGAGAAGTGCTTAGCAAAAGAGACCTGAATCCTAATATCATAGACGGAAAGGCAGAAGGAGGGATGAATGAAGGCCGCCGTGACGACAGGAGAGGTGGTGACAGAGACAGGGGCGGAGACAGAAGAGGCGGAGACAGAAGAGGGGGTGACAGAGATAGGAGAGGTGGAGACAGGAGATAGTTTTATAAGGGGTAAGGGATGAGGAGTAAGGTATAAGGGAGAAGGGATAAGAATAATATTTAAAATTTTCAAATTGTAATATAATGTTACAGCCGAAGAGAACAAAACACAGAAAAGCGCAGAAAGGACGTATCAGGGAAGTAGCCAAACGTGGTTCAACCATTTCTTTTGGTTCATTTGCACTGAAGGCCCAGGAGCCAATCTGGCTTACCAACCGGCAGATCGAATCTGCCCGCCAGGCTATGACGCGTGCTATGAAGCGTGAAGGTAACGTGTGGATCCGTATATTTCCCGATAAGCCTATTACCCGTAAGCCTGCGGAAGTGAGGATGGGTAAAGGTAAAGGTAATCCTGAATTCTGGGCTGCGGTAGTAGAACCGGGACGTATCATTTTCGAAGCTGACGGAGTTCCGGAGCAGGTAGCGAGAGAGGCAATGCAGTTAGCTGCGGCTAAGCTGCCCATTAAAACACAATTTATTGTCCGTCGCGATTACGCGGGATAAACGTTTTTAATTTTCAAACTGAATAGTAATGTCAAAGAAAGCTGAATTTGTCAGTAGCCTGAATGGGTTGAACGAAGTGGATCTGCAGGCACGGATCAATGAAGACGAATTGCGTCTGAAGAAATTAAAATTCGCGCATGCTACTTCGCCATTGGAAAACCCGATGAGCATTAAGTCGCTTCGCAGGGATATTGCAAGGTTGAAAACTGAATTAAAGAAAAAAGCTAAAAGCTAAATACAATGGCTGAAAGAAATTTGCGTAAAACAAAGACCGGGGTGGTAACCAGCAACAGGATGGATAAAACCGTTACGGTTGCAATTGAGATCAAAGTAAAACACCCTATCTATGGTAAGTTCGTAAAAAAGACTACCAAGTTCCATGCCCATGATGAGAAGAATGAGTGTGGGGTTGGTGATACCGTGAAGATCATGGAATCACGCCCGCTGAGCAAAACAAAGCGCTGGCGCCTGGTGGAAGTAGTTGAAAAAGCGAAATAAGAAAAGCTGTCAGCTATCAGCTATCAGCTGGGTTGGACACTATTAATTGTATAAATGCTGACAGCTCAAAGCTGACAGCCAAAAGCTAAATAAAATGATTCAGCAAGAAAGCAGGTTAAATGTAGCAGATAACAGCGGTGCGAAAGAGGTGCTTTGTATTCGGGTGCTGGGGAACAGCGGACAGGATTACGCAAAGATCGGCGACAAGATCGTTGTAACAGTTAAAGACGCCATCCCTGCCGGCGGCATAAAAAAAGGAACCGTTACAAAAGCAGTGATCGTTCGTACTAAAAACAAACTGCGTCGTAAAGATGGTTCTTATATCCGCTTCGACGATAATGCGGTAGTACTGCTCAACCAGGCAGATGAGCCCAGGGGCACCCGTATCTTCGGACCGGTAGCAAGGGAGCTGCGTGATAAAGGATATATGAAAATTGTATCTCTTGCGCCTGAGGTGTTATAGAGCATTCAGCTATCAGCTATCAGCTTTTAGCGAATATGAAATATAAACTTAATCGGCTGATAGCTGATAGCTGACAGCCAAAAGCGAAATAAAATGAGCACAAGATTTAAACCCAAGTTTAACATTAAGAAAGGCGATTCAGTAGTGATCATTGCCGGTGACGACAAAGATGTAAAAAAGCCCCGCAAGGTGCTGGAAGTATTCCCCGACAAGGGTCGTGTAGTAGTGGAAGGAGCCAATATCATTACCCGTCATACCAAGCCCTCTGCTCAGAATACAAAGGGTGGGCTGGTAAAAAAAGAAGCTCCTATTCACATCAGCAATGTTATGCTTTGGGATGCAAAAAAGGGTGAAGCTGCCAAAGTAAAGCGTGCAAGGGAAAACGGTAAGCTGGTTCGTACTTCAAAAAAATCCGGCGCAACAGTTTAATTCATTTTTTAACGATCTGAAAAGATACGTGTAATAAAATACGACAAGATGAGCACTACAAAATATTCTCCGAGGTTAGCCGAAAAGTACAGGAAGGATGTTGTACCCGCGTTGATGAAACGCTTTGGATACAAAAGCATCATGCAGGTTCCTCAGTTGGAAAAAATTTGCCTGAACCGTGGGGTAAACGGGGCAGTGAACGACAAAAAGCTGGTTGATATTGCAGTAGAAGAGCTGGCTACCATTACGGGTCAGAAGCCTGTTGCAACAGTATCAAGGAAAGATATTTCCAACTTTAAGCTTCGTAAAGGTGTTCCGATCGGTGCAAGGGTAACGCTGCGGGGAGTAAAAATGTATGAATTCATGGATCGCCTGATCTCTGCTGCATTACCCCGTGTGCGCGACTTCAGGGGTATTAATGAAAAAGCTTTTGACGGGCGAGGCAACTATACGCTCGGAATTACAGAGCAGATCATTTTTCCTGAAATTGATATTGACAAGGTGAACAAGATCACCGGGCTTGATATCACTTTTGTTACCTCTGCAAATACCAATGAAGAAGCGTATGAACTGCTGAAAGAGATGGGCATGCCATTCAAAAATGCCAAAAAGGACTAAAACCGGGAATTAAATATCAAAGCCACGGCTATTAACGGGCTTTGAAATTATAATCATAAGAATCAAATTAATATGGCAAAAGAATCAGTAAAAGCCAGACAAAGAAAAAGAGAACGTTTAGTGGAGCAGTATGCTGAAAAGCGTGCAGCCCTTAAAGCGGAAGGCGATTGGAAAGCGCTTGATGCGTTGCCTAAAAACTCATCCAAAGTACGTTTGAAAAACCGCTGCCAGGTGTCTGGACGCCCCAGGGGATATATCCGTTATTTTGGATTATCAAGGGTGGCATTCCGTGATATGGCGTTGAATGGCATCATACCAGGTGTAAAGAAAGCAAGCTGGTAGTCATTTGAAATTTCAAATTTCAAATGGAGTAAAAAATAAATTTTCAACTGATTAATTCATAAAAATGGTAACAGATCCTATTGCAGATTTTCTCACAAGAGTGCGTAATGCACAGATGGCTGGTCATCGTATTGTGGAAATCCCGGCTTCTAACCTTAAAAAACGTATTACAGAAATACTGTATGATCAGGGTTACATTCTGAAATATAAGTTTGAAGATGATAATAAGCAGGGAGTGATCAAGATCGCGTTGAAATATGATGCACAAACCCGTCAGCCGGCTATCAGGTCGCTTGAGAGGGTCAGCCGCCCGGGTCTGCGCCAGTATTCCAAACCTGCAGATTTCAGGCGTGTGATGAATGGACTGGGTATTGCTATCGTGAGCACTTCCAAAGGGGTAATGACTGATAAACAGGCAAAGGTGCAGAACGTGGGTGGTGAGGTACTTTGCTATATATCTTAATTAAAACAGACAGACGTAAAAGGTTGAATGATAATTTAAGCTCTCTATACGGAGCTGAACACTTTCAGCCGGTCATAATAAAATCTCAAATTTTAAATCTCAAATTTCAAATTATCATGTCTCGTATAGGTAAACAGCCCGTTGTCATCCCGTCAGGAGTAACAGTGAATATAGGCGGGGATAATATAGTAACAGTAAAAGGGCCAAAAGGTGAGCTGAAACAGTCGGTTGACCGCGATATTAAAGTAGAGGTAAAGGATGGAGAAGTAACTTTCGGCCGTCCTACTGACCAGATACGTCATCGTGCCCTGCATGGCTTATACCGCGCCATAACAGCCAACATGGTAAAAGGTGTAACAGAAGGATACAAAAAGAACCTGGAACTGGTAGGTGTGGGTTTCAAAGCTACTAACCAGGGTAACCTGCTTGATCTTTCGCTTGGTTATTCTCATAATATTGTTTTTGAGGTGCCTAAAGAGCTGAAGGTAGCTACTGCACAGGAAAAAGGACAAAACCCTATCATTACACTGGAAGGGATTGACAAACAGTTGCTGGGACAGGTGGCAGCTAAATTGCGCAGCCTCCGTAAGCCAGAGCCGTATAAAGGTAAAGGGGTTAAATATGTGGGTGAGCAATTACGTCGTAAAGCTGGTAAGGCTGCCGGTAAATAAAATTTAAATAAGTAATCCCGGCAGTATCGGGACCAAAATAGAATATCATGGACGCAAAAGTTATCAGAAGACAAAAGATCAGGTATAATATCCGCAAAAAGATATCTGGTACATCGCAAAAGCCCAGGCTGTCAGTATTCAGAAGCAATACTGATATATATGCGCAATTGATTGATGATGAAACCGGCAAAACACTTGCTGCCGCTTCTTCGAAAGATAAGGATATTAAAGCGCAGAAGGCACCTAAAGCAACCCTTAGCGGTCTTGTGGGGAAAGCTATTGCAACGAAAGCCGTGGCGCTTGGCATTACTGCTGCTGTGTTTGACCGTGGAGGATACCTGTATCACGGACGTATTAAAGCAGTAGCAGAAGGCGCGCGGGAAGGCGGTCTTCAACTCTGATATTTTCTGGTAAAAGAATCATAACTATAATAACAAGTTATATAATGTCAAAAGTAAATTCAAACAAGGTAAAAGCCGGCGACATCGAATTCAAAGAAAAAGTTGTGGCTATCAACCGCGTGGTTAAGACCACCAAAGGCGGACGCGCTTTCAGCTTTTCTGCATTGGTAGTTGTTGGCAATGAAAACGGTGTGGTTGGTCACGGTTTGGGAAAAGCAAAAGAAGTGCAGCAGGCTATCTCTAAGGGGATTGATGATGCCAAAAAGAACCTGATCAAAGTACCTGTAATGAAAGGTACGATCCCGCACGACCAGTGGTCGAAGGAAGGAGCTGCCAAAGTGCTTATCAAGCCTGCCGCTCATGGTACGGGTGTGATAGCAGGGGGCAGTATGCGTGCCGTGCTGGAAAGCGCCGGTATTACAGACGTACTGGCAAAGTCGCTGGGCTCAGCCAACCCTCATAATGTGGTAAAAGCCACTTTTAAAGCCTTGTCGCAATTGCGCGAACCTATCGCGGTTTCTAAAGACAGAAGGATAGCTCTTAAAAAAGTTTTTAACGGATAATATTATGGCAAAAATCAAGATCACCCAGGTTAAAAGCATAATAGACAGACCTGAGCGTCAGAAAAAGACAATCGCAGCGCTGGGATTAAAAAAGATAAACGCTTCCGTGGAAGTGGAAGCCACTCCGCAAATACTCGGAATGGTGACCAAAGTGAATCACCTGGTGAAAGTGGAAGAAGTGAAATAATTTGAAAATGTATGAATTTGAAAAATTGAAAATGTAGGATGATCGTCAATCGCCTAATTTCAAATTTCAAATTATTAATAATTAAGCGAGCCCGATGTTTTCCGGGCGTTGAGTAAAAAAAGATAAACATGAAACTGCATGAATTGCGTCCTGCCAAAGGCGCTACACACAAAGAAAAGAGATTAGGTCGTGGTGAAGCTTCCGGGCATGGAGGCACTTCTACCAAAGGTAATAAAGGCCAACAGTCAAGGACCGGCTACAAGATAAAAATGGCTCATGAAGGCGGACAGATGCCTATCCAGCGCCGTTTGCCAAAACGTGGCTTCAAAAATCCGCACAGAGTAGAATACGCGGTATTTAATCTCGGGCAGATAGAACAGCTCTCACAGAAATATAATTTCCAGGAAATTTCCCAGGAAAGCTTATATGTGAACGGCCTGATCAGGAAGAATGATATCGTGAAGATCCTTGGTAACGGTGAATTAAAAACCAGGCTTTCCTTCAGGGTAAATGCCGCAAGCGAAAAGGCTAAATCTGCCATCGAGGCAGCAGGCGGCACGCTTGAGTTGGTAAAGTAATTTTTCTTACCTTGCACGACGCATCACGGATGCGTTATTTTTCTTTTGGGCTTAAATTTAAATTGCACTATTTGTGAAGAAATTCATTCAGACACTGAGGAATATCTGGACAATCGAAGAACTGCGGGACAAAATACTGGTAACCTTGCTGCTGTTGTTGGTTTATCGCTTCGGTACGCATATTGTTTTGCCTGGTATTGATCCTAACAAGCTGGCTTCTTTCTCACAAAAAGCAAGCCAGGGGCTTCTCGGCTTGTTTGATACTTTTGCCGGCGGCGCATTTTCCAATGCTTCTATTCTTGGTCTGGGCATTATGCCGTATATCTCTGCTTCTATCTTCATGCAGCTGATGACTATATTGGTGCCCAGCATGCAAAAGATCCAGAAAGAAGGTGACAGCGGAAGAAAGAAGATCAACCAGTGGACAAGATATCTTACCGCGATAGTCACTTTTCTCCAGGCAGGTACCTATGTAGCTTACCTGACCAATCAGAACCGGGAAGCGCTTATCCCTGCCTATCAGCCTTATTTCTGGATATCAACCGTAGTATTGCTAACGGCAGGTACTCTGTTTGTAATGTGGCTGGGTGAAAAAATACAGGATAAAGGGCTGGGGAATGGTACCTCCATAATCATCATGGTGGGTATCCTGGCACGACTACCGCAGTCTCTCATACAGGAGTTCAGTGCAAAGCAGGTAAAAGGCGGCGGGGGATTAATATTCTTTTTGATTGAAATAGCTGTATTGATCGCTATTATACTGGGGCTTATTGTATTGGTGCAGGGGGTACGTAAGATACCTGTGAATTATGCCAAACAAATTGTGGGTAACAGGCAATTTACCGGCGCCAGGCAGTTCCTTCCCCTGAAAGTAAATGCGGCGGGTGTAATGCCTATCATTTTTGCACAGGCGATCATGTTCCTGCCTACATTGTTTTCCTTCACTTCTTTTGAAACAGGCAAAGGTATAGCAAGAATATTTTCAGATTACAGCAATGGCTGGTATATGCTGATCTATGGAGTAATGGTGATTGCATTTACCTTCCTGTATACTGCATTAATTTTTAACCCCAAGCAGGTGGCCGACAGCCTGAAGCAAAGCAATGGCTTTATCCCGGGGGTTAAGCCGGGTCAGCCTACAACGGATTATATAGGGCAGATCATGGACCGTATTACACTGCCCGGTTCAATATTCCTTGCGGTAGTGGGTATATTGCCGGGGATTATTCACAAGGCCGGTGTTACCCCGCAGTTTGCTACATTCTTTGGGGGTACATCCCTGCTTATCATGGTTGCCGTGATCCTTGATACACTGCAGCAGATTGAAACACATTTGCTGATGCGCCAGTACGACGGTTTGATGAAGAGCGGGCGTATACAGGGAAGGCAAACATCATCACCTGTTTCTATCTGATATTGACATGGTTTATTATAAGACAAAAGAGGAGATCGGTTTAATCCGGAAAAGTTGTTTATTAGTAAGTGCCACCTTAGCTGAGGTGGCAAGTTTTTTAAAGCCGGGTATCACTACGCTACAGGTAGATACCATGGCCGAGCAGTATATCCGTGATAACGGCGGCGTGCCTTCTTTTAAAAATTATAAAGGCTTTCCCTTTACCTGCTGTATTTCAGTGAATGATGCTATTGTACACGGGTTCCCCAACGATGCTCCCATAAAAGACGGGGATATCGTTTCTGTAGACGTTGGCGTATTTATGAACGGGTATCATGGAGACAGTGCATATACTTTTGCTGTCGGTACAATTTCCGATGAGGCAAAGCAACTGCTCAGGGTTACCAAAGAATCTTTATATAAAGGAGTAGAAAAAGCTGTTGCAGGCAACAGGGTGGGCGATATTGCTTACGCGGTACAGGAACATACCGAAAAAAAATACGGCTATGGTGTAGTACGGGAACTGGTAGGACATGGTCTTGGGAAGGAACTTCACGAAGAACCGCAGGTACCCAATTTTGGCAAGCGCGGAACCGGTCTTAAAATGAAAGAAGGCCTGGTGATCGCAATAGAGCCAATGATCAATATGGGTACAAAAGATGTTTATTACGATAAAGACGGCTGGACAGTAAGGACCAGAGACGGCAGACCGGCAGCACATTATGAACATACCGTCTGTGTACAAAAGCATAAACCCGATATACTCTCTTCTTTTAAGGAAATAGAGGCGAATGAGAAAGCGAATCACGCTTTAGATGCCTCGTACTTTGATGACTTTGCAATTCAATTTAGCTGATAGCTGTTCTAAGGTTTCACTACAGCCCAGCCTTCAGCCTGCCGCAGTATGAGCTCTCCGTTGCCGCTGGGCACAAGTGCAAAGAAATCATATATCTGGTCGCGTGTGAGCTTGCGCTCATGGAGGCTGTTGCTGCATTGCGCCACGATCACTCCTTTTTCTACCAGCGCTTTCAGGTCTTCTTCAAACTGGCTGCCTTTCATGGCTGCTTCAGTACCGCCGGCAAAGGTGATCAGCTCTATTTGCAGCCTGCCGGCAAGCCGCGGGTCGGTGAGCGCATTATTGATATTGCGTATGGCTTTCCCGATGATTTTTGGGTCGTTGCTGTCCAGCTGGTAGATAGCGCGATAGAATTTCTTTTTGGGCACCGCGCCTGTGAAGCCGCGGTTTTTTTCAATAGCTGTTTGAGCGCTGAGTGTACCGGTCATCAGTATGAGCGCAAGCAATGCGATGGAACATTTTTTCATGATCTATTTTTTAAAATTTTTTATAGGTGCGAATGGTCCGTATTTATGCTGCTTTTCTGAAAAAGTATCAATATAAGGACCATAGGGATAGTCGACCGGTTTTTTGGAAAGGTCCTGCCAATCGGCGCTCTGATCCATATGAGGGCGTTCATGACTGTTTACAAAAGCTGCAACATCCCAGGCCTCTTCATTGCTAAGCGCCGGCTTGTGGAAATCTGTTCCGAAAGGCATATTGGTTTTTACGAAAGATGCAAAGCTACCGAGCCGGAACAACCCTGCTCCGTCGTTGTAGCTATGCGCCCCCCACAGCGGAGGATATGTATATCCATCTTTTTTAGCGTTGAGCTCACCCTGCCCCGAGTTGCCATGGCAGGACTGGCATTTGGCAATGTAAACCATCCGGCCGGCAGTAGTATCTGCAGCACGATCGAGATAAGGAAGCTTTATAAGGACGGTGCCAGGCAATGCAATACCCCTGGGGACGTCATCACCCAACCATTTTATATAGGCGAAGATGGCCTGCATTTCCCGTGAAGCGGTATCTATGGTTTTACCATTAAGACTGCGTTGCAGGCAGTCATTTATGCGTTCATATATATCCTGCACACCATTGTTGCGCGCCCTGTATTTGGGATAGGTGGAAAATACTTTACCGAAATTGTTGCCGTAAGGAAGGGTGCCGGCTTCGAGATGACAATTCTGGCAATTAAGCCCATTGGTGATCTGTACCACCGTGCCATTGGGTCCCAGGTAATGTGAGGTATTAGCAATCAGATCGTAGCCGTAGCGGATACGCTCTCCCTGCTTGTTGTAACCGGGTATCTGGTATTTGCCCCATCCCCGCCATGGCGCCTCCGGTGAGGCTGCTGCAGCAGAGAGCTTTTTATAGATGGTGCTCCTGCTGTGGTAAGTGCCAATGCTGTCTGTGGCAATAACAACCAGTGTGATCAGAAAAATCAATGCAGGAAACCAGTTCGCTTTCATGCTTTTGCAGGGATATAGCGTTGAATTGTTTTTGTAAAGTAACAAATATAAAAATTATGCGGGGCACGGCAAATTCCAAAGGTTTCACGCAAAGGCGCAGGGGAAGCAAAGCCCGCAAAGAAATCCTTTGAGAAACCTGGTGTCATAATGCCGTGATGGTTCAATAATGTGAAACGACAAACGATAAAACTTCCACACTAAAACACTTCTCCTATATTCACAAATAAGCCTTTCGATCCCTGTGTGCCGAAGCCATAATCTATGGCAATATTAGTATCTGATTTTTTATTCAGCTTCAGGCGCAGGCCCAATCCTGCTCCGGGTTGCACAGACTGGAAGCTTTTGGAATGGAGGCCTGAAAAGGTCTCGGCATTGATAAAAGCTACTGCGCCCAGCACTCCATTGCCGGTGATATCAAACCGGTATTCCGACTCCAGGTAGAGCATCCTTTCTCCCCGGTAACGCCCCTGTATGAACCCTCTCCCTGAATTATTATATCCGTCCCATCCCGTGGAAGGCAGATCAAGATAAGGCGGCTTTCCGCCCAATATCAGCCAGTTGTAGCTCCAGAGTGCCAGCACCTGCTTCCTGCGGCCTTCTATCCTAAAATATTTTCTTATATCTATCAGCAGCGATTGCCAGTTGCTGCTGCTGCCGAGCCATGTGGAATTGTTGCGCAAGGTAGCAATTGCCGAAAGCCCCTGCAATGGATTGATGATATTTTTCCGGGTATCATAGGATAGGTTCATTGACAGCCCCGACGACACCGTCTTCTGTGCCGAACCGTATAGGATATAATCAGAAATGTGGCCATCGTTCAATCCTTCTTCTGATATATTCCAGTGATAATCCAGATCGTACCCTATGCCTGCAGAGAAATTGGGTGTGATCTTTTTCAGGATATTCTGATAGATGCGGATGTAATGATAATCCATGGGGTCTTCATCTTTCAGGCTGGCATTGCTGCCGAGCCCGAAAGTACTTTGCGGGTATTTCATATAGCGCCAGTCCCCTGTAAGATTCCATTCATTACCCGGCAGCCAGATATTGGATTGTATGGGAATAGTGAATTGCGCATTTTGAGTGTAGGTGACGTTGGCATTGACCACTGAAAGCTTAGTGCCGGGATGGGGAGATGTAAAAAATGCGATATTGCCGCTTAAAATGGCAGCAAGCCTTGTTTGTAATGTATATCCTGCTGCCGGCAAAACAGATACGGTAAGATGATCGCCCGGTTGCATGCGCTCTGTTTTCGCTGAAGGCTTGAAATTGAACCATTTTCGCAGGTAGTCTGTAACATCTTTCCGCGGAATGGAACGATCGGGAGATACCGTATCGGGGTGTAAGGACTGCCCCGGTGAGGAAAGGAACAGGAAAAAAGAAAAGATACTGGTAATGGTAAGACGTGCAAACACAATTGGTATGGATATTATTATATCTTCAAACGGTAAAAATAATTTATTCGTTAATGAAGCTTTAAAAAATCATGTTAATTAGGGTGAAAAAGCGGTAAGTGGTAAAATGGGATATATAATCTGAGATGCGGCGCACAGTCCTGTTTATGGAATCTTTTGCCGGGTGCATCTTTTTAGCAGGCGCAGAATCCTGTTGGGTGATATCATATTTTTCATAACAATTTTTTTGTATGAAACCAGAAAACCTACTGCAAAGCGATTTGCCTGACATTTTTTTTGAAGACCTAATAAAGCTTACGGGGCTTGCTGAATACAGGTTTCCGCAATTTTTAATGGCAATGACATGGCATTTATCATAGTATTTATTAACTTGCCACTCTCCGTAAAAAATATGTCGGTTCAAGAAAAATGGGAAGAGCAAAAACGTCGCAGATATGCTGGCTTTCATGCCATATATGACTATGTAATGGGTATTTTGTGGCTTTTTGTCGGACTGTTCTTCCTCCTAAATAAATCTTTAGGGATTGAATGGGTGAAAAGCGACCCTGTAATAGACGTCATTTTTGGGTCTGTAGGCATAGCTTATGGGGCATTCAGGCTGTACAGAGGGTATAAGAAGAAATATTTCAGGAAATGAAAATGAACAAACTAATACATTTTACAGTTGCCTGCTGTATATATGGCATTCTATTTACTATTACAGCAGGCTGCAGCAGCGGGGGAAACAGGAAGGTTTTTTCGGGGGATGAAAGCCTGACTTCAGGTCTGATCCATATCAGCGTGGACGAATCTTTTAAGCCTATTATTGACTCACAGATAAAGGTATTTTCCTCGCTTTTTCCCAAAGCGAAGGTGATCCCTCACTACAAATCTGAGGCTGAGTGCCTTAAAGACCTGTTGAATGACAGTATCAGGATGGTCATCGTTACACGCGGGTTAAGTGAAGAAGAAGTTAATTCTTTGAAAGATACGCTTGGCTTTGCACCTACCTGGAGCAAAATTGCATCTGATGCTATAGCAGTCATTGTGAATAATAAAGCCAAAGATTCTCTTTTTGACATGAGCGATATAAGATCGCTGATGAACGGAACGAGCGGTTATAAGCTCAACCCGGTGCTTGACGGCAAAACCGCTACAAGCACTATCCGGTATATGATTGATTCCGTGCTGAAGGGGCAGTCTCTGGCTCCGGGAATAGCAGCCGCTGATTCAAGCGAAGGTGTTATAAATTATGTTGCTACTCATGAGAACGCTATTGGCTTTGTGGGTGTGAGCTGGATCGGCAATACAGACGATAAGCAGCAGTTAGCCTTTCTTACCAGTGTAAGAGTGGCCTCGCTACAGGCAACCGACGACAAGGAAAAGTTTATTAAACCCTACCAGGCAAATATTGCTACTAAAAGATACCCGATGGTGCGGGGTTTGTATTATATTGTAAAAGAGAATTTTAGCGGGCTGGGAAAGGGTTTTTCCAACTTTTTGCAAAACGAAAAAGGGCAATTAATCTTTTATAGAGCTTATCTTGTGCCATCAAAAATGGATTTTACATTGAGAGACGCAGAAATCAAAGAGTAATATATTGGATAATATTATTTAAATCAAACCAAAATTTCAATCAAAAATGATCAAGCACACAATCAGATTAATGGTAGTTTCTGCTTTACTGTGCAATGTTGCTTTTGCGCAATCGGTGGACGAGGGGAAACAGTTTTATTACTATGAGAGGTATAACAGCGCAAAGGAAACTCTTGAAAAAGTAGTAGCTTCCAAACCGGATGATGTTGAAGCTGTTTATTGGCTTGGACAAACATTAATTGAACTGCATGATACTGCCGGAGCGAAAGCTGTTTATCAGAAAGCTTTGCAGGCGAAAGGAAGTGAGCCGCTTCTTCTTGTGGGGATGGGACATGTAGAACTGCTGGAAAATAAGACCAATGAGGCCCGCCAGCGTTTTGAAACAGCTATCAGCCTTACCAAAGGAAAAGATGTGGGTATTTATGATGCCGTAGGGCACGCTAATGTAAATGCTGCCGCCGGCGATGCAAACTATGCCATTCAAAAGCTTAAAGCGGCAACAGAAGTGAAAAGATTCAAAGACCCGGATGTTTATATCAATATGGGGGATGCCTACCGTAAGCTCATGGATGGTGGTGCTGCCGTAACCTCTTATCAAAGTGCATTGACATTAGACGACAAGCTGGCTGAAGCAAAATACAAGATCGGCAAGATCTATCGCACCCAGGGTGATGATCAGGCAAAGATCTTCCTGGAAAATTTTAATGATGCCATTACCATGGATCCAAAGTATGCGCCTGCTTACTACGACCTGTACTCCTACTGGTATAGCCGCGATGTGAATAAGGCACGCGACTTCTTTGCGAAATATAAAGCAAATACAGATTTTACTCCTTCCGTGGAAGCGGAGGAGATCAGCCTGGTATATGCTTCCGGCGATTTTAAAGGCGCCATCGCAAAAGCAGATGAAAAACTGAAGAGGGATGGTGACAAAGCTGACATAAAATTATACCGTACGAAAGCCTATGCTTACGACAAGCTTGGTGATTCAGTGAATGCGCTCCAGAATATGGAAGCCTTCTTTGCCAAAGCCAATCCTGATATCATCCTTCCGGATAACTACGTTAAAATGGCAGAGATCTCTGCTAAATTCCCGGCCAAGATAGCCCAGGCTGATGAATACTTCGGGAAGCTGATTGCCATGGATACCGTAGCGGCCCATCGCATTGAATATGCTAATGCGGCAGCTAACATGTATAAAAAAATGAATAACCACCCCAAAGCAGCAGAATGGCTCACTAAAATACTACAGTACAAGCCAGATTATAGCGGGCGTGATCTGTTCTATGCAGGATGGGAGAATTTTTACGGCGAAAACTATGTGACAGCCGACAGCGTCTTCAACCTGTATAAGGCAAAATATCCGGATGATGTGCAGGGCTTTTATGGCGGATTCCGTACGAAGTGGTCTGCGGACACGGCCGCTTTAAATTCCGGTATCCCTTCTGCCGCTCCTCTTGAAGACGCTACAAAATTTATTCAGTTGGCAGAGGCGGACAAAGATAAATACAAGCAATCTTTGCAGTTGGCCTATGGTTATATGGCAGGTTATTATGCCAATAATTTAAAGGATTATGCAACAGCTATAACCTATTTAGACAAGATACTGGAGGTAGATCCGGGTAATGCTGATGCGCAAAAAAATAAGGATATTCTCCAGCAGGCGCTCAACAGGCCTCAGCCAAAGAGCAGTTCATCTAAGAAAACAGCAACAAAGTAGAGATATACCTTATATAATTAAAGCCCCAAAGTCAGTATTGATTTTGGGGTTTTATTTTTACTAAGAATGGTTTTTAATACAGCTTACCTTATTTTTGTCATTGGATATTTCACAACTTACCAAAAACAGAAAAAATACTGATGCTGCTGTACCAAAACTGATCCTGATCCGTTCGTTTTTCTGTTAAAATGAAAATCTTGAGATGAGATGATAACATTTTATTTACTTCAATCTCCCGCAGTTCCCCCGGCAGCAGATGTCAACAGCTCTTTTAATTACTTTCCAATAGCCCTGCAACTGCTTTTTGCAGCAGGTTTTGTTGTGGTAATGATGGTTGTGACCCACCTCCTGGGACCAAAAAGAGGTACCCCCGAAAAGCTGGAGAACTTTGAAAGTGGTATTGAAATCAGCGGAAACGCCCGGCAACCCCTGGCTGTTAAATACTTCCTGGTAGCGATCTTATTCGTGCTTTTTGATGTAGAAGTCATCTTTTTTTATCCTTATGCGGTTAATTTCAGGCATCTGGGATGGGAAGGTTTTACGGCGGTGCTTGCCTTTGTTGGCTTTTTTCTTGCTGGATTTTATTATATAATCAGGAAAGGGGCTTTAAAATGGGAAGACTAATGCTTTGCAGTCCCGGTGATGAATTGTTTTTTGTGAACTTAAAACTTTTATTATGGCACGCCCGGTAAGATTTAACATAACGCCTAAAGAAAGAGATACAGAGGGTCATATCAGTGTGGCAGGAGCTCCTCCCGGCCACAACGGGGAAGGATTCTTTACTACCAAGCTGAGCGAAGTAGTGGGGCTGGCGAGAAAAAACTCTTTATGGCCGCTGCCTTTTGCAACATCCTGCTGTGGTATTGAATTTATGGCTACCATGGGATCGCACTACGATCTTGGCAGGTTTGGCGCAGAAAGAATGGGATTTACTCCCCGCCAGTGCGATCTGCTGATGGTGATGGGCACCATCGCCAAAAAAATGGCGCCGGTATTAAGGCAGGTATATATCCAGATGTCGGAGCCACGCTGGGTAATGGCAGTGGGGGCATGCGCCTCAAGCGGCGGTATTTTCGACAGCTATTCGGTTTTGCAGGGAATAGACCAGATCATGCCCGTAGATGTATATGTTCCGGGTTGCCCGCCCCGGCCGGAAGCTATCCTGGATGGCGTGCTGGCAATACAGGATCTGGTGCAGAACGAAAGCATACGCAGAAGGAACAGCAACCACTACCAGCAACTGCTGCTGAGTTACGGCATACAATAACGCCAGGAGTATAATTAGAACACAAAGTAATGGAACTGACCAACGATCATATCAAGCAGAAACTAACCGAAAAATTCGGTGAACAGGTGGGCAATTTCGCCGAGCCATACGGAATGCTCACTTTTGAAGCGCCTAAGGAAATGAACCTGAAAGTGCTGCAGTTCCTGTATGACGACCCTGAGCTGAAATTCAGGTTCCTCACAGATCTGCAGGCGGTGCATTATCCCAATGATAAAGGAAGAGAGCTGGCGGTAGTATATCATCTGCATAATATGGCAGATAATATAAGGCTGCGGTTTAAAATATATACCGGTATTGATGCTCCTGATGTATTTACCGCTACCCGGTTGTTTGCCTGCGCCAACTGGATGGAAAGGGAAACTTATGATTTTTTTGGTGTTAACTTCGTCGGGCATCCTAATCTAAAACGTATCCTGAACGTAGATGAGATGGATTATTTCCCGATGAGAAAGGAATACCCTATGGAAGATCAGACCCGTGCGGATAAAGATGATGAAATGTTTGGAAGAGGAGGAACCATTTAAAGCGAGATTAATGACAGAAGAATTATTACAGCATCCCAAAGAGCATAATATTAAGCTTCCCGAAGGTTCTATCGAGAAAGAGACCACAACGCTCAACCTAGGGCCCACCCACCCCGCTACCCATGGAGTATTCCAGAATATTCTCGAGGTGGATGGTGAACGTGTTATCTCTGCAGAATCTACAGTGGGATATATACACAGGGCATTTGAAAAAATTGCAGAGCGCAGGCCTTTATACCAGATCACACCGCTTACCGACAGGCTGAATTATTGCTCCAGCCCCATCAACAATATGGGCTGGCACATGACCTGCGAAAAGCTGCTCGGCATTGAGACGCCCAAACGGGTGGACTATTTGCGGGTGATCATTATGGAGCTGGCGCGCACGGCAGATCATATTATCTGTAATTCTGTAATAGGAGTGGATACCGGGGCGCTCTCTGTATTCCTCTATGTAATGCAGTACCGGGAGCTGATATACGAAATATATGAGGAGATTTGCGGCTCAAGGCTTACCACCAATATCGGCAGGATCGGGGGATTTGAAAGAAATTTCAACGCCACCGCCTGGCAGAAGCTGGAAAAATTTTTACGTGAATTTCCGAAGGCGCTGAAGGAGTTTGAAAACCTGCTGCAACGCAACAGGATATTTGTTGACCGCACCGTAGGAGCGGGTCCCATTGATGCAGAGCGGGCATTGAACTATGGTTTCACCGGCCCTAATTTAAGAGCCACCGGCATAGATTATGATGTGCGCGTGCATACTCCTTACTGCAGCTACCAGGATTTTGAATTTAATATTCCTGTTGGCACCACCGGCGATGTATACGACAGATGGCTGGTGCGCAACCAGGAAATGTGGGAATCATTAAAGATCATTGAGCAGGCTTACCAGAAAATACAGCAGTTCAGCGGGGAAGAAGCGGAAATATACCATGCCAATGTACCTGAATACTACCTTCCTCCCAAAGAGGATGTATATACAAAGATGGAGGCGCTGATATGGCATTTCAAGATCATCATGGGCGAGACTGAAATTCCTCCCGGGGAAGTGTGGCACAGCGTGGAAGGCGCTAACGGGGAGCTGGGCTTTTATCTTATCAGCGATGGGGGAAGATCACCCTACCGGTTGCATTTCCGCAGGCCATGTTTTATTTATTACCAGGCCTATCCTGAGCTGATTAAAAACGCGATGCTTGCTGATGCGGTAGTAGTAATGAGCAGCCTGAATTTGATAGCAGGAGAAATGGATGCATGATCCAATTTGAAAATTTGAAAATTTGAAAATGAAGTTTTCGGAAGAGAAATTAAAGAAAGTAGACGAGATCATTGCGCGCTACCCGGAAGGGAGGCAAAAAAGTGCTTTGTTACCGGTGCTGCACCTTGCGCAGGAACAATTCGGCTGGCTGAGCACGGAAACAATGGATTATGTTGCAGCATTGCTGAAGCTTGAGCCTATAGAAGTATATGAGGTAGCCACTTTCTATTCGATGTACAACCTGAAACCTGTAGGCAAATACATGTTTGAAGTGTGCCAGACCGGTCCCTGCATGGTACGTGGCTGCGACGATATTATAGCATATATCGGCGAGAAGCTCGGTATCAAACCAGGCGAAACTACCAGCGACGGTCTCTTTACACTTAAGACAGTGGAGTGCCTCGGCGCCTGTGGATATGCGCCTATGATGCAACTGGGAAAGCATTATAAAGAGCATTTGACCAGAGAAAAAGTGGATGCGATCATTGAAGAGTGCAGGAAAAATGCAGCGGTAAATAATTAAGTAAAAGATGCGTTTTGTTTTTGCCATAGCATTGTTCTTTATAGCCCCGGTTGTGCATGCGCAATCAGACAGCGCAATAGTAAAAGAAAATGTCGCCCGCCTGGAAAATGCTTTGATCGCAAAAGATTACCGGGAGATTGAGGCTTTGCTGTATAAAGATGTAAATTTTGGACACTCCACAGGATGGATACAAAGCAGGCAGGAAGTGATTAATGATTGTAAAAGCGGGAAGCTGGCTTATCAAAAAATAGAAAGAAATAACCTGTATGTTGCAGCCATTGCTAAAGATTGGGCAACGGTAAGATACAGCGGAATCGCAGAAGGATTAAATGAGGGCAAGGAGTTTAGAATTGCGCTTCATGTGCTGCAGGTTTGGGTAAAAAATAATAAAGGAAAATGGCAATTGGCGGCAAGGCAGGCAACTAAATTGCCCGTACAGCCGAAATAAAAATTAAGCGGTTGAAATTATAAAATCGCTGATCATAATATGGGAAGAAAATTATTATTAGAGCACGCTAATGTTGAAGGTATCAGGTACTATGATACCTACAGGAAACATGGCGGTTATGCCGGAGTGGAGAAGGCCTTGAAAATGACGCCTGAAACCATTGTAGAAGAAGTAAAGAAAAGTGGTTTACGTGGTCGCGGCGGTGCAGGATTTCCTACAGGTATGAAATGGAGCTTTATCGCGAAGCCTGAAGGCGTTCCACGTCACCTGGTATGCAACGCAGACGAGAGCGAACCCGGTACTTTTAAAGACCGTTACCTGATGGAGTTTATTCCTCACCTGCTCCTCGAGGGTTTGATCGTCAGCTCTTTTGCCCTCGGCAGTAATGCTACCTATATTTATATAAGAGGAGAATATGCATGGATCCCTGAGATACTGGAACAGGCCATAGCAGAAGCCAAAGCCAACGGCTGGCTTGGAAAAAATATTCTTGGCACCGGCTTCGATTGTGAAATATATGTGCAGCGGGGCGCAGGCGCCTATATCTGCGGCGAGGAAACAGCATTGATCGAATCGCTGGAGGGCAAAAGAGGCAATCCGCGCATTAAACCTCCCTTCCCTGCTCTGAAGGGCGTATGGGACAGACCTACTGTGGTGAACAATGTAGAAACGCTTGCAGCAGTTGTTCCTATTATTAATATAGGCGGCGAAGAATATGCAAAGATTGGTGTAGGTCGTTCTACCGGGACCAAACTGATCTCTGCCTGCGGCAATATCAACAAGCCGGGAGTATACGAAATAGACATGACTATCAGCGTGGAAGAATTCATATACAGTGATGAATATTGCGGGGGCATACCCAATGGCAGGCGGCTGAAAGCCTGTATCCCCGGTGGATCTTCCGTACCTATTTTGCCGGCAAACCTGCTGCTGAAAACAGCCAAGGGCGAAACAAGATATATGAACTATGAAAGCCTGAGTGATGGCGGCTTTGCCACCGGGAGTATGATGGGCAGCGGCGGCTTTATCGTTTTCGACGAAGACCAGTGTGTCGTAAAAAACACTTATACCCTGGCCCGTTTTTACCGTCATGAAAGCTGCGGGCAGTGCAGCCCCTGCCGTGAAGGAACCGGGTGGATGGAGAAAATACTTAAGAATATAGAAACAGGAAAAGGAAAGATGAGTGATATTGACCTGCTCTGGGATATCCAGCGCAAGATTGAAGGGAATACTATCTGTCCGCTGGGAGATGCTGCTGCATGGCCGGTGGCTGCTGCTATCCGTCATTTCCGCGATGAATTTGAATGGCATGTGCTGAACCCGGAGGAATGTTTGAGAAGGAATTACGGGCTGGCGCATTATGCGGATGCGAGGGAAGTGGTGGCTTAAGAGAAGTTTCACGCGGCGGACGCGGAGGAGCGGCGATAATGCGGAAGGAATAGGATATTCAGGTTTCGTTGCGGCTTTGCTCCGTTGCGAACGCTGCGAGGAAAAGATTTCACGCGGCGGACGCGGAGGGGCGACGCCGCCACGGGAGATGAAATTCGTTGCGCCGCTGCACCATTGCGAACGCTGCGAGAAATAAAATAATAATAGCTAACCTATGACCGAAAATGAAATTGCCACCTTAGTTCTTGATATAGCATTCAAGATACATAGGAAATATGGTCCTGGACTTTTTGAAAGTGTATACGAGGAAATATTCTGCTATGAATTAAGTAAAAGGAAAGTTTTCTTTACAAGGCAGCAGGCAATTCCGCTGATTCACGAGGAAGTAAAGTTGGAAGTAGGCTTTAGAGCAGATGTGATCATTGAGAATAAAGTAATTGTTGAAATTAAAAGCATAGAAGCTTTAGCAGATATTCATTATAAGCAAGTATTGACTTATTTGAAATTGTCTGGTCTTAAGCTCGGTTTATTAATCAACTTTAATGTAGTGTTATTGAAAGATGGCATACATAGGATAGCGAATAAATTATAAAACGTTGCGTCGCTGATTCGTTGCGTTCGCCGCGTGAAATATACATTATGGCTGAAGAAAAAAAACTATTTAAAGTAACCATTGACAACATTACCGTTGAGGTAGAGCCCGGCACCACTATCCTGAATGCCGCAAGGCAGATAGGAGGTGATGTAACGCCGCCTGCTATGTGCTATTACAGTAAATTAAAAGGCAGCGGCGGTAAATGCCGTACCTGCCTGGTGGAAGTAGCAGCAGGTTCTACTGCAGATCCGAGACCGATGCCAAAGCTGGTAGCCTCCTGCAGGACCAATGTTATGGACGGCATGATTGTAAAAAATATTACCAGCGAAAAAGTGCTGGATGCCCGCGCCGGTGTAACAGAATTTCTTTTGCTGAATCATCCGCTGGATTGCCCTATCTGCGACCAGGCAGGCGAATGCCACCTGCAGGATCTCAGCTATGAGCATGGCAAAGAAGGCACCCGTTTTGAATTTGCTAAGAGAACGTTCACCAAGCACGATCTCGGCCCTTATATACAGTTGCACATGACGAGGTGCATACTTTGTTACCGCTGTGTATTTGTTGCCGACCAGTTGACGGGTAAAAGAGTGCACGGCGTGCTGGATCGCGGAGATCATGCTGAAATTGCGACCTATATCGAAAAAGCGCTTGACAACGAATTTATAGGCAACGTGATTGATGTATGTCCCGTGGGTGCATTAACAGATAAAACCTTCCGTTTCAAGAACAGGGTGTGGTTCACCAAGCCTGTAAATGCCTCCTGTAATTGTGATAAATGCTGCGGCAAGGTGCACCTGTGGATGCGTGGTGATGAAGTGCTGAGGGTAACCGCCCGCAAAGACCAGTGGGGAGAAGTAGAAGACTGGATATGCAATACCTGCCGTTTTGAAAGAAAGGATATAAAAGACTGGACCATTGAAGGACCTGTAAATGTCAACAGGCATTCTGTAATATCACAAGGGCATTATGTAGGGCTTAAAAAGCCGGAGGAAACCTTCAGCAAAGTGATGCACGGAAGGCAGCCAAAGATACTGATGGATATACATGATGTGAGCCAGGTGAATCCACCGGGGCTTGACCTTGCAGCGATCCCGGGGCCGGCGCATTCAACGGATTTTAATGAGGCAAACAGGAAGGCGCTTCCCAAAAATAAACCATAGAAAACGCCATTGACCGTATAGAACACAAGCATATTATTTTATGATAGTACTCGCTATAGACTGGGCTTATACAATAGAAAAAATGGTGCTCATAGCCATCGTGATCTCGGCTTCATTGCTGATAGCGATGTATGCCACGTATGCAGAGCGCAAGATAGCCGGTGTGATGCAGGACAGGCACGGACCCAACAGGGCAGGCCCCTTTGGTATACTCCAGCCGCTTGCCGACGGACTAAAGCTTTTTTTTAAGGAGGAGATCATTCCCAACAACTCCAGCAGGTGGCTGTTTGTGCTTGGGCCATGCCTGGCCATGCTGACGGCAATGATGACCTCCGCCATCATCCCCTGGGGCAATACCATTGAAATAGGAGGGCGTACTATATCACTCCAGATAGCGGATATCAATATCGGTATCCTTTACATATTCGGAGTGGTAAGCATGGGGGTATACGGCATTATGATCGGCGGCTGGGCAAGCAACAACAAGTTTTCATTAATGGCTGCCCTGCGCGGCGCCAGCCAGGCGATAAGCTATGAGCTGGCAATGGGCCTGTCGCTCATTGCACTGCTTATGCTCACCGGTTCCTTAAGCTTAAAAACCATAGTAGAACAGCAGATCAGCGGGCATTTCTGGAATATCGTTTACCAGCCGCTCGGGTTCCTGATATTTTTCATTTGCGCGCTGGCAGAATGCAACCGCGCCCCGTTTGACCTGCCTGAAGCAGAAAGTGAATTAAATATGGGCTATCACCAGGAGTATTCCTCAATGAAGCTGGGCTTTTACCTGTTTGCGGAATATATCAATATGTTCATCAGTTGCGCTGTTATAGCTACCCTGTTTTTCGGGGGGTATGATATGCCGTTTGTGGATGAATCGCAGTTGAGCGGCATTACAGCGCTGTTAACAGGACTGGCAGCACTGTTTGGCAAAACTTTTTTCCTCATTTTTGTTTTCATGTGGATCAGGTGGACGCTTCCCCGCTTCAGGTATGACCAGTTGATGAACCTGGGCTGGAAAGGCCTGATACCGCTGGCATTGTTAAATATGGTGCTTACGGGAGCTGTAGTATTATATACTATGAAAACTCCCTGATTTAATTGGGTTGTATAGCTGATAAAAATACTTTTGTACAACTTTTTAAAATTTCCCGTGCAGGGAAATAAAAAAAGAAAAAATGCAGGCATTAACACAAAGAGCGAAACCAGTTGACAGGAGGCCGATGAACTGGCTGGAAAAGATATACCTCTGGAATATCTTCAAGGGAATGCTCATTACTTTCAAACATATTTTTAAGAAAAAAGTTACGATACAATACCCCGAACAGAAAAGGCCCTTCAGCCCGGTCTTCAGGGGATTGCATGTGCTGAACCGTGATGAAGAAGGCAGAGAGCGCTGCACAGCCTGCGGTCTTTGTGCGCTTGCCTGCCCTGCAGAGGCTATCACCATGGAAGCCGCCGAAAGACTGCCCGGCGAAGAAAATTTATACCGGGAGGAAAAATATGCTGCCCGCTACGAGATCAACATGCTTCGCTGCATATTCTGCGGGCTTTGCGAAGAGGCTTGTCCCAAAGATGCCGTTTACCTGAGCGAAACTTTTGCACCGGCTAATTACAGCCGGAAAAGCTTCATCTACGGTAAACAGGACCTGCTGATACCGGATCCGAAAACACAGCCGGAAGCATTTGACATTGCCAGAGGACTGATAGAAGAAAAGAAAAAATCCAAATAATTCGAAACCGCACCAAAACGAACGAACTACGATAATGGGTACTACGCAATTGCTTTTTTGGTTTCTTACAATAATGACACTTGGAAGTGCGCTGATGGTTATTTTCAGCAAAAACCCTGTATACAGCATATTGTGGTTAATTGTTACTTTCTTCTCTATTTCAGGACACTACATTCTGCTCAATGCACAATTCCTTGCTATAGTCAATATCATTGTATATGCCGGAGCTATCATGGTATTATTCCTCTTTGTAGTGATGCTGATGAACCTGAATGAGACTTCATCGCCGGTGAAGAATAAATGGCTGCGGTTTGCAGGAGTGATCTCCGGCGGAAGCCTGCTGCTGGTGATAGTAGGGGCACTGAAAGACACTGAAAATATGCAAAAGGAAATGCTGATGAATACGGGAAATATAGGACTGATCAATAACCTTGGTACTGTGCTGTTTAAAAATTATGTGTTGCCCTTTGAGATCAGCAGCGTATTGTTCCTGAGTGCAATGGTAGGTGCAGTGGTAATTGGCAAGAAGTAGCTGTGGGCTATCAGCTATCCGCAGTGAGTTATAGAGACTGAAAGCTGATCGCTGAGAGCTAAAAGCTAAAAATCAGATTATGACCATTAATCATTATATATTTCTATCGGTAGCGTTGTTTTGTATCGGTATTATCGGTGTGTTAACCCGCCGCAATATGATCATCATCTTTATGTGCATTGAGTTAATGCTCAATGCAACGAATCTTTTGCTGGTTGCCTTTTCCAAAATGCATTACCTGGCCGCTTCGGTGGCAGATGCCGCTACCACGGCAGGAACCGACGGGCAGTTGTTTGTATTTTTTATTATGGTGGTGGCGGCAGCAGAAGTAAGCGTGGGGCTGGCGATCATTGTAATGATGTACCGTAATACGCATTCCATAGATGTAAATTTTCTGAACAGACTAAAACATTGAGCATCGCAGTATAAAAGCGTATATGCTTTACCCTGCCTGCACTGATATACCTGATATGAGCAAATTAGTTTACCTGGTCCCGCTTTTTCCATTGATCGGTTTTCTCATCAATGGGCTGGGAAGAAAAAGCCTTACCAAATCCCTTACCGGAATAATCGGGAGCGGCGTAGTATTGATCTCTTTTATCATTAGCGTCGCTCTATTTTTTGAGGTAAAAGCGGGGCACAGCGAAGTAGTGACTTATTTCGATTTTATTACCGCCGGCAGCCTCAAGATACCTTTTGCATTCCAGGTTGACCAGCTGTCTTCCATCTTCCTGCTTATCATTACCGGTGTGGGATTCCTGATACACGTATATTCAACGGCATACATGCACGAAGAAAGCAGCGCGCATTATGCACGGTATTTTTCTTATCTCAACCTCTTCATTTTTTCCATGCTGCTGCTGGTATTGGGTGCCAATTACCTGATCATGTTCATCGGATGGGAAGGCGTAGGGTTATGCTCTTACCTGCTGATAGGATACTGGTTTAAGAATACCGAGTATACCACTGCCGGCAATAAGGCATTCATCATGAACCGCATTGGCGATTTCGGGTTCCTGCTTGCCTTGTTCTGGATGATACAGCAGTTTGGCACACTGAGCTTTTCGGATGTATTCAGCAAAGCGGGCGGCATGAAGATGAACGATGTTGCGCTGGTAGGTATCACTATGCTGTTATTTGTGGGTGCTACCGGCAAAAGCGCGCAGATACCTTTATACACCTGGTTGCCCGATGCCATGGCAGGTCCTACTCCTGTTTCAGCGCTTATCCATGCGGCTACCATGGTCACCGCCGGTATTTATATGATCGCACGCAGCAACCTGCTGTATACGCTTGCTCCCACTACGCAGGGTGTGGTAGCTGTTATAGGGTTAGCTACTGCCATTCTCGCCGCTACAATAGCCCTTAAGCAAAATGATATCAAAAAAGTGCTCGCTTATTCTACGGTAAGCCAGTTGGGCTATATGTTCCTTGGACTGGGCGTAGGTGCGTATACAGGAGCGGTATTTCATGTAATGACACATGCTTTTTTCAAAGCCCTGCTGTTCCTTGGGGCAGGCTCCGTTATCCATGCCATGCATCATGAGCAGGATATCAGGAAAATGGGAGGATTAGCCAAACGCCTGCCTACTACCCACTGGACATTTCTTGTAGGGTGTATCGCCATTGCAGGTATCCCGCCGCTAAGCGGATTTTTTTCGAAGGATGAGATACTGGCTGCCGCATTTTCTGCTAACACGGTATATTGGGTAGTGGGTGTGCTCGGGGCAGTGCTGACGGCATTCTATATGTTCAGGTTATATGCAACAACCTTTCTTGGTAAGTTCAGGGGCAGCCATGAGCAGGAACATCACCTGCACGAAAGCCCCGCCGCCATGACCTGGCCGCTGATCATCCTCGCCATACTTGCTGCGATATCCGGCTTTGTAGGCGTGCCTGCTGCATTAGGAGGTCATCATGAGCTGGAACATTTCCTTTCACCCGTTTTTGCCGGTTCCGTAAAGCTGTCTCTTGAGCAGCATGCGCTCTCACATGCTACAGAATATATGCTGATGGGAGCATCTGCCGGAGCAGCCATTATAGCCATTCTTTTTGCAGTATCAAGATTCAGCAAAAAACCTGATCTTGAAGAAGCGAAAGGATTTGGCCGGGTGCTTCAAAACAAGTGGTATGTAGACGAGCTGTATGATATTTTGTTTGTGCGTCCATTGCGTACCCTTTCCGGTTTTTTAAATAGTATAGTAGAAAAATCAGGAATAGACGGCATGGTAAACGGTGTAGGCAGGCTGGTAAGTTATGGCGGACGCCAGTTGAGATTATTGCAAAGCGGACAGGTAGGCGCTTATATATTAATGATGGTGGTGGCAGCTTTGGTTTTATTCATTATTCAATTGTTTGTACAATAAGCTATGAATCCTAACGACGTATTCATTACATTTCCGGAGCTGCTGGTATGGTTTCCATTGCTGAGCGGGTTGGTTATTTTTCTATTACAAAAAGAGCAGCTTGTAAAGAAATGGGCACTCACCTCATCGTTCATTACTATAGCTATTGTTGCAGCCAGCTTGTTTTTTACAGATAAAAAGTATTATAATTTCAATAATGTAAGCTATTTCTGGCTGCCTTCGCTGGGCAGCAGCTTTGCGCTGATGTACGATGGCATGGGACGGATGCTTTGCCTGCTTACATCCCTCGCTTTTTCGCTGGCATTTCTTTCTACGTACAATAAAAGCTATCCCAAAGCCAATTCTTTCTACGGGTTGATGCTGCTGATGCAAAGCGGCTTGATAGGGGTCTTTTGTGCAATGGACGCGCTGGTATTCTATTTTTTCTGGGAGCTGGCATTGATCCCGGCTTATTTCCTTTCGTCGCGATGGGGGGGAGAAAGAAGGATACAGACGACATTTAAATTCTTTGTATACACTTTTGCAGGTTCCCTGCTGTTACTGATTGGGATTATATACGTATATCTTCATACGCCTGAGCTTACTTTTTCACTCCGTTCTTTCATGGATACCAAGCTTCCTCCAGAAAAGGAAAAAATGGTATTCTGGCTCTTTTTCATAGCTTTTGCCATCAAGATGCCCATATTCCCGTTCCATACCTGGCAGCCGGATGCTTATGAGCAGGCGCCTGCATCTGTAACCATGATCCTGAGCGGGGTGATGGTAAAAATGGGGGTATTTGCAGTTATCCGCTGGCTGATACCGGTATTCCCCTATGCCTCTCAGGTATTTGCCAATGTCATTATCATACTGGCCGTAACGGGCATGATATACGCATCCTGCATTGCCTGGATGCAGGACGATCTGAAGCGGCTGGTAGCATATTCTTCCATTGTGCATATCGGGCTGATGTGCGCAGCAATATTCGCCCGTGACGAGAGCGGGGTGCAGGGAGTGATGGTGCAAATGTTCAACCATGGTATAAATATCATCGGGATGTGGATAGTAGTAGAGCTTATTGAAAGAATATGGGGCACCCGAAAAATATCTGCACTTGGCGGAATAGCCAATGCATCGCCGGTATTAACTGTTTTCCTGGTAATTATTGCCCTTGCCAATATTGCGCTCCCGCTCACCAATGCTTTTGTGGGTGAATTTTTAATGTTCAACGGATTGTTTACCCACGGTATATGGATAACGGCTATAGCATTGCTGAGCATAATACTCGCTGCAGTATATACACTCAACATGGTGCAGAAAGTATTTTACGGCGAGGTAAAAAAGCAAAATATCCTGAGCCTTTCGACAATAGACGGGAATGTGGTGGCGGCACTGGTAATAGTGGTGATTATTATCCTGTTCCTGGGAGTATACCCCAAACCAATGTTTGAGCTTACCCAGGGATCGGTGGACACGTTTATGTCAAAGATCAGGGGGCTTTTCTAAATAAAGGATATTTAAATATTATGATTGCAATTATATTATCGGCATTATGGGGCGTTGTAATGATGTTCAGCGGCATTTTTTTTAAAAGAAAATCTGCGGCAGGCGTTATCGCCGTATTAGGCATTACAGCCCTCATTATTGTAAGCCTTCTGGAGTATGGCTCCTACCTCTACCTGCCGCTTGATGTAAAAGGCATGCTCACCTTCACACCTTTCAGCCAGGTCTTTAATACGGTTGCCTTTATTTGTACATTGATATATTTCCTGCTCAATGCATCGGAGTTTGAAGAAGTAGGCAACGATGTATATGAATACTATGCACTCATCTTTTTCATTCTTTGCGGCATCTGCATTGTTACTTCCTTCAATACCCTGCTGATGCTTTTTCTTGGGATTGAGATCATTTCCATACCGCTGTATATTCTTGCGGGCAGCGATAAACGCAACCTTAAAAGCAATGAAGCCTCGCTGAAATATTTCCTGATGGGATCATTTTCCACGGGCATTATGCTGATGGGTATAGTATTCCTTTATGGCGCTACAGGCACATTCCATATCCAGGGAATGCATATCGGGGCCGACAAGCCCAACCCTATGGTGGCTATCGGGCTTGTGCTGCTGCTGGTTTCCATGTCCTTTAAAGTAAGCGCCGCGCCTTTTCATTTCTGGGCGCCGGATGTATATGACGGTTCTCCTACCATATTCACATCTTTTATGGCTACTATAGTAAAAGTGGCTTCTTTTGTAGCGTTCCTCCGCCTCTTTGACAATGCTTTTGGAAAAATGCATGCGCAATGGCAGCTGCTCGCAGCGCTCATTGCGGCAGCCACATTGTTCATAGGCAATATCACCGCCGTTTTTCAGCAAAGTGTAAAAAGGATGCTTTCTTATTCCAGCATTGCACAGGCTGGCTTTATGATGCTGTCGGTTTTCGCGCTGAATACCTTTGCTAAAGAAGGAATGATACTTTATGCAGCGGCATACAGCCTTGCCTCCATCGGCAGCTTTGCCGTGCTGGTAAAAATGAAAGACTTCTCGCTCGAAGGATTTAACGGGCTGCGTAAAACCAATCCTTTTCTTGCATTGATGAATACTATTTTCCTGCTTTCTCTCACAGGCATTCCTTTGAGCGCAGGATTTTTCGCAAAATATTATATGCTGATCGGGACAGTAAAGAGCGGGCATTATTCCTGGCTTGCCATATTTGCTGTGCTGATGGCTGCTGTCAGCGCCTTTTATTACTTCCGTGTGATCCAGGCAATGTACTTCAAAGAAGGCAATGCCGAAGCAAAGCCGGTTTCAGCAACATACAAAGCAACTCTGCTTATTACAGCAGGGTTAGTGATCCTTCTCGGTGCTTTTCCCGATATACTGGTAAAAGCATTGTATAATTAATTGAGACCTATAATTTAGATTGACGTAACGCTCAGTGCATTCAAACCGGGCAGGGATGGTTTTTTTCTCTTTTTCGTATATTACTGAATAAATGCCATGCCGCTTCCACCGCCTGCATTTTTTAGCTGGAAAATAAAGAGATATATAGTTGATATCAGACCGGCGGCTGTTTTTTCCCGGGAAAACTTCCCTGGGGCATTGTCCGTTCCTGCAGCACAATCCGGCTCCGTTCCTGCTCTTTTGATTCATCTCAGAAAAAAATATGCCCCGGCACCTATACATATCATTGATACGGATGGAAGTATTGCGGCAGTACTGGCTCCTTACGGTATGGATTGCCTGGAAGGTGGCTATAATGCTTTTCAACACTGGCGGGACAACATTTATACCGGAGGCCCTCCCATTGCTGTTGTTGCCGGGAAAACCGGTTGTGGTAAAACTGAATTTTTACGAACACTTGCAAAGAAAGGAAAGCAGGTGATGGACCTGGAATTGCTCGCCAACCACCGGGGATCTGTATTTGGCGCTTTGACAACAAGCCAGCCTGCTGTGGGGCAGTTTCAATTTGACGTATTAAGCACCTGGCTTTCTTTTAATCCGGACTTACCTGTTTGGATAGAAGACAAAGGCCCTGTGCTTGGAAAATTAAGAGTGCCGGAAAAGCTGTACCGGAAAATGATCAGCGCTAATATATTTGAATTAGATACTCCTTTAGCATCACGGCTGCAACACATACGGGAAGAATATACAGGTATGGATAAAAGAACATTTGCCGCCTGTATAAAAAAATTAGAGAAGCGAATGGGTTTTAGCGCCAATCATAAAGCGTTGCATTTTCATGAAACCGGGCAGACAGATAAATGCCTGCGCCTGTTACTCGATTATTACGACAGAGCTTATGATCATTTGAAAACAACTACCGCTACAACCAAACATAGTATTGAATTTTCTGCATGCACCAACAACGAAAGCATACGGCGATTGGAAGCAATGATAACGTGAATTTTCGGAGCTCAAAAATGATACTCAGCAAGTTGTTATGCCTTCTTCCTAATATTTCATCAGTAATTTTCTCGCGGCGTTCGCAGCAAAGCAGCATTCACAATGAATACTTTTTTGCGGGCTTCGCTCCGTTGCGTTCGCTGCGTGAAATAATACGCTTTTATACTCGCTTAAGACCCAAAATTCACGTTATAGGTGGAATAAAAAAAGAACCCCGTAGTATTACCACAGGGAACTTAATGAAAAGAAAGTAAATCAACACCCGCTTCGGAGCATTCTTGGATTAAAAGTCCAGGTCTTTTCGACAACTTACAAACCGCGCTATTGCTTGGTGCAATAACACTATCTTAAATAATTTTAGTACTCTTACAAGATACAATATTGCTGCCGCTTTGTCAATAGCTGTTGCCATCTATTTGTAAAATATTTTACGCACATTACTCTGCAGGAACAAGCGCTTCCTGGTTGGCGTAATCTATATAAATAATTTCATCGAATGCCAGTCCGCTTGCACCTTCTCCGCGTGCTGTTTTTTTCTTTCGCCCGTACCAGCAGATCGTTTTTCCATTATACCACCGGGTACGTTGCCAGGCGGCTTCCACAATTACACCACGGCGCGGCGCTTCTTCATCATAAATATAATAAGGCGCATCCTGTATTTCATCCGATTCATTTACATATAACTGGTCTGCTGCAGCAGGATCATTTTTCATTCCTTCTCTTAAAATGGATGTGAGCGGCCTTACCTGCGAGAACGTATTATTAAACCACCGGGGCATAGAAGCGCGCTGCAATTGTATATCCCTGTTTTGCCCGGGCAGGTGTACAGGCAGGAACGGTATCCAGTTTTCAGGAACAGTATTACCCAGGCTATAACTAAGCTTTACCCCATCCGGGACAGGGACAGGTGCAACTTCTTCTCCACGTTCCAGCTTTTTAAAATAATTCTGCAACTCCTGTGCGGCAGCATTGCCGTCCTGGCCGCCGCCCATCAGATCGGGTATAACAGCTTCTACTCCCCACACCATATTAGCCATTTCATCCCTGATGATGGCAACAGATTCCTGGGGCTTGCTTTCCTGCGCTTTGCTGATCAGCGGCGGGATATAAATGCGCGGATCCGCCTTCCCGGTCTTTCCTTCGCTGGCACTGGTTTTAGTAAAATTGAACATCGTCCACCCTGTCCAGTCATTAGCATCGCCCTGCCCCGCTATTTCAACAAGTGTTCTTTCGCCAAAGGTATCTGTAACCAGAATGCCTTTTACTTCTGATACAGCGCCAACCGGCACACTGTAGGGAACGATGAACCAATCGTTGCTATACATTAATGCAAACTGCGCCAAAAGGATTTTGGCCAGGTTGGTTGTTTCTGCTGTTATGTTTCCCAGATCAGTGCTGCCATCTTCAAACTCCCACCAGCGGCTGTTGGGCATACCGCCAAAACGCGCTTCTGATGGTATTACCGTAAGTATTTCTGTTTTTACCAGGCCGGTTTCTGCATTCGCATCGGTGGTGAACAGATCATTGTTATCGCTGTTTAATTCAAGATTGAAAGCATACCAGTCAAGCGTGCCCGAATAATATTCTCTGGCATCAAGCACGGTGTTGCCTGCTGTTCCTTTATTGGGCATACTGCAACCGAAACTATATTCCAGGTTGGAAGGCGACCAACTGTCATTTGCATTTTGCGGGTGCTCATGAGATCTTTCAAACCATGCTATGAAATCATTTGCCGCGGATAATACAAAATCACTGAAAGCAGCTTTCCAGTCAGGATGATTTTTTAAGACAGCCGGAATGGATACCGGGCTGCCGGTTTGCTGCAGCACTTCATACCAGGCTACGCCATCGGGTGTGCGACCGCTGAGACCGGTAATAGCCTGGTGGGCAAGCTTATTGGATAACAAACGGGCCTTGGCAACCTGCAATGCAGTGGGATCGTTTGTATGATCTATGTCAGGCAGCTCCAATAAAAAAATGGATGCGAATGCTTTCTGCATGATAGCATGATCGTAAGCATCGGCAGGGGTAGGAGGGACATATTCCAGCGATCTTTTTTGCAACAACCGGAGCCAGTATTGCCCGGCTGTAGCACGAAAGCGGATATCATATAACACAGGCATACGTTCCACAAAGGTTTCCAATGGCACAGATTCATCATAGTCGCTGATGCTGCCGTCGCGATGCCTGAATTTATTTACCCTTGTAGTCTCCATCATGATCTTTGCAAATACGGCAGAGCCGGTATCCTCTCCCTGGAACTCGCCAAACTGCCATTGCCGGGTAAGCATCCACAACGGATCGTGTATGGCTGCTTTCAGCACCTCATCAAATTCCGATTTTCTCGGACGGGATTCCAACCTGTTCCACGAACGGAATGGCTGGCAGGTAGCGTAGTCAAAGTGTGAAGTAGCCATGATTGATTGGTTTAGTGACAAAATAGGCGTAGGGTGTAGGGTGTAAGATATAGGGTACTCATCGTCGTAAAAATTTTATGAAAGCGATCAGCATAGCTCTTGTTTCATTAATTAATTTATTTACCGCACCATATTCACCCGTACTTATATACTTTAATTCGGATGCAGCAAAGCAGCAGTAATCAGTTTCATTCAATGAGGCTAGAGCATTATTCAGAAAATGGGCGAAATCTTTTTCAGTATACCTGCCGCAGCCTTCTGCAATATTTAAAGGAACAGATAAAACTGCTCTTTGTAATTGTGAAGCCAGTTCATATTTTTCTTCTCTTGGAAATTTCACTGCAATGTCTTTTTTAACGTAGATATACAATTGATGAGCTTTATTCCAAACCTCCAGTTTTTTATAATCACGCATGTTGGTGTTTTTGATAGTTAGCAAATATGTGTCATGTCCTGAAGAAGTACACATTTTTTGTGTCGGTTACAGGTTACAGGTTTCAAATTGTGCAGTGTGTGATGAGTTACTGTTACCAACCTGCCGCTTCCCTACTTATACCCTACACCTTACCCCTCCGCCACATACGTATCATTTACAATCCCCGGATCCGTTACCACCTGCAATCCTAACGGATTGTTTTGTGCGTTGCCACTATTATCTCCATCACCGGGCAAGAGCTGCGGCGGTACCACTTCGGTAAGCAGCGCCGGTAATATCTGCCCGAATACCGTATCTTCCAGGTGCTCCGGCTCTACCGCCCTGTTTTTCGCCATCTCTAATGTATCATTCAATGTTTCCACCAGGTCGTCCCAGCTCCATTTGCCTGTTTGCCGCGGTGTAACTGCAAGCAGTATGGTATTAGGCGCTTTAGCATCCGGCTGATCGTAATTGAAGGTAATGCCCGTTATTTCTGAAGCATTGGGAATGATCTCCACCCACTCGTCAAGCAGCATACCGCAACAATTACTATTGTCCGGCAGGCTCAATGCAGCATCCGCATTCATCAGTACCAATGATAGTTTATCCTCTTCGGGCTGATAGCCTTCAGGGAATGCAATGCCCAGCCAGGGATCAGCGGATGAGCCGTCTGATGCCACGGTAAAGGGAAACTGGAACGGCTTTTTTTCCGGAAAACCTATACCGAAATTCAATGCCCACATTTCTACGGTTTCGAGTATGGATAACCGTTGTCTTACCCTTCCCACACCCTGGCTCCACTCTTCCATGGCAAAAGGCATTGCCTGCCGGAGCAATCCCTGTGCGGGCGTTAAATTGTTTTGCGTTTGCAGGTCTGCGGCATTTCTCAACCTGAAATGAGGTATCACCACGAATACTTTTCCCAATAATTTTTTAGCGGCTTCCTTTAAGGCATTTACCCTTACTTCAGGTGAAAGCGCGGTATTGGCCCCGGTAGTAAGATCAGCAGCCGCTTGTTGCAAACGGGTCGCCATTGATTTGGCAGCGCCATCTGCAGCGCTCAATAATGCAAGCCCAACAACATCTCCATAGCTTATTATAGCATCAGGAATAGTGCCGGGCACTCCAAAAGCAGCAGCCTGCATCAGCAATGACCGTAAGCTGTCAATTTCATCATTTGTAAAGCTGTGTGTACTGCCATTTTGCGGAGATACCTGTGTTTCAAAAAATTCGGCAAAGGCATCCGATACCAATTGCAATCTTACCGACAGGTTGCTGATCCTTGTCAATAGCTCGTCAGGCTGCAGGTTACGCACTTCAGCATCAGGCACTTCTTCAGCGCCGGGGATCAGCAGGTCATCGGCAGCCAATGCAGCGCTCCCGGTGATCATTTCCCTGAGAGATTGTATATAGCCTGCTTTTTCATAGAAAGAATGATCATCATTAGTCCAACTGCCATCTCTTGCCGTGTACCGGATATTGATGACGATATCATCGGCTGTACCTGTAAAATCAGCAGGCAGCGTTACCGTTTTTCTTACCTGAGCGGCTATTCGTGCATTCAGCTCAGCGCCGCCATCCAATGGGCCGGTGCCAAACAAACGCAATGTATCCAGCGGTTGTACAGCAAGATCAGCCAATGTAACGGTAATGGCTACTGTATTTTCAATGGTATAGTTTACCAGACATTTGATCCTGGCCGGATCACCGATCAGCGTTCCTGCCCATTTGTTAAGCGTAGGTTCCGCTAATGCTGAAGGAGTGAAATCTGCATTCCAGCCTGCGGGTCTTGCGCCTGCATTATTGATAGCTGTGTTTAGCGCACTGCCTGAGACCGGCGTCTCTCCCTCGGAAAGCGGCTGATCAATACCTTCGATAGCATTCAAAAACAAAGCTACTTTGTGTGTAACAACAGTTCCAGTTCGGGGCGTATCAGGAAATTCTATATCAAAAGGCACATCGCCCTTAGCCAGCTTATCCATAACAGATGAAGAGCGGACATAGTTGCCTTTGCTTACCTGGTAAATGCTTTCTGAAATGCACAGATCGCCCAATGCGTCAAATGCATCCGCCATCCTGTCTATTTCTTTCAGCATGGCATCTTTTTTAGCTGCGCCGGCGCTGCTGATATTACTGTTGCCGATTGAATTCCACCAGCCGGCTTCGAATTGCTTTAAGCTTTGATACAGGCTGTCTCCCGGATTGGGTGGTCCGCCTTTTGATTCAATGAACTCCTGCGCGGTTTCCAGCAGCTCAAGACCATTCACTACCTGTGTCAGGCTCACTTCACCCGGCTGCACTGCCTGGTCTACAGGAACAGTGAGCGGGAACTCATCCCTGAAATCGTAGATGTATTCATCTAATTCAAGTGATGGCTGTACGTGCAGGTAGCGTTCGTGCAGCCCTCTTTCAAACTGGTAACCGAGCAATGCGCCGGCGTCCTGCCCGCCGCGTATGCCATTCAGTAAATTCAACGCCATTCGTACCCGCTCTGAGGAAAGGTTTACGGAAAGCAGGTTGTTTATTTCATCCGTTGCCTGGTTGGCATGAAATCCTGCACGCAGTATAGCTGCAGTAACAGCGTGGTTAAGCGAAGGGGTATGTATAAATCCGAGATTATCCGCATCCGTAAAAACAGGTTCATCACCTGTTTGCCAGAGCTCCGGTGGAATGTTTTGCGCGGGCTTACGTTCGCCGCCCTTACGCAGGTTTTCTACCCACCCATACGCTCCCAGCAAAATGCCCGATGCCGTAATGCCGCGATTTTCTTTAAGACGTTTATTCACCAATCCCAATTTCCACGCATCAAGCCTGTAAGTACAGAGATCAATATGCTCTCGAAGCAACGCTTCTAATCTTGCAGTTGGTATTTCTTTTAGTTTCCTTACGGCATTTTTGGTATCATTCAGCTCATCAATAAATGTTTGATGTTGTGTATGATTAGCATAATTATTGAATACGTTAGTGCTTTCAGGAGAAATGTACCGGTTGAGATAACCGTTAGCTGAATTTGACAGCCCGTTCATATACACGTAAAAGCTCTTTGTCTTATCCATCTCGAAGCCTAACACACCGTCCAGCTTGTTGATCTTGCTGAACAGGTAAGTCCATTTTGTGACATAGGAAAATGCGCCGGAAAAGCGCTGATAATAAAAATCTTTGCTTCCCATTTTTTTAATGGTTACCTGGTCCGTCAATCCTTCAAACTCCAGTATTTTAAGAATGGTATCGGCGTAAGCGGAAAGTACGGAATGGCGCAGCAGCATAAACAGTAAAGACTTTGACGGCATACCTGCAGTAAGCCCCGCATCGGTAACCGCAGAAAATTTATTTTCCGCATGCACATCCCAGGGATTCTGATCTAACAGCCAGTCAATAAAATAGGGCAGTTGTTGTCTTGCTGCTGCCTGGTCTTCGGGAGTGCCGGCGTTGGGGTCAGCTGCAGGTAAAACAGCATCAGATAATTCCGTGTTATCAATTTTTTCTCCCAGCAACTGCGATTGTGCCTGCAGGGCGCGCATGGTGAACACTCTTGCATCGCCGATCTGCTTATTGATCCTGTTCCATTTGCTGACCAACTGTTGAGAGGGATCTGTGGAGGGAGACTGCTCGTCAGCAAATTTATCTGACTGATAATAATAACCCGAAAATAACTGGCTGCCGAAAGCATCGGCAACTTTAACCGGGCTCCAGGGATCATCACTGTTGAAATTGATGCTCTCTTCTTCATTACCCTGCCGCGCAGCTACGTTTACCCCATACCGGTAGAATTGTTCATCAGAGATGGCATCAAGCCCAAGCATGGTCATAAAATGAGCCTGTGGGTCATTGGGATCAGTATTGCCTGCATACTTCACTTTGCTGTTCCTGATGTCTGTCCACAGAGCATCCAGCAGCAGGAGTAATTGTTTGAGGCGGATATCATAGCGGGTTTGCAGATCATCCTGGATAGTAGAAGGATGATCAAAATCTTCTTTGGTAAGCAGGGGCAATGCTGCATCATTAGCTGTTATGCTGTATCTTGAGAATGCTGTTGCAGGCAGGATGCCGTAAGGCTGTGTGCAGGTTCTTAGTGCAGGTAAAAATCCCCGTGCGCTTACGTAATTATTGAAAAATGTTTTGGTGCGCTGGATATTATCACGGGTAAACATACTGTCCAGCGCTTCTTCCATAAAATTGGCTATCGTTCCGGGGAAGAGCGCTTTATTCAGCATAAGCGCTTCAGAGATTTCAGTGCGGTCACTATAATCAAGATTGCGCAATACGGCAACATCAATGCCTAAGGATTCTGCTAATCTTTCACTGTCGGTTGGGAAGCCGGGATCGGGGGTATGCGTATATGGCAGTTCGCTGTTTCTTTCCACTGCAAAACTAAGCGCTGCATCCTCTTCAATCCTCCGATAGCCGGAGCTGCTACTTTCGGTATTATTGGTAGCTGTGCCAACAGGGAGGAAAGACGCGCCTTCAGGAATATAATGGTGATTGTCTATAAGATCTTCAATTAGTTTTTTTGTATCAGCGCTCGTTGAGCTTTTTACGCCCAGCACAAATATTTTATCAAAACCTTCATCTACGTCTTCCTGCTCCAATGTAATGGTCAGCGCCATACCTTTTACAACAGCATCATTAAAATCTGTCAGCCATTTAATAGAATCATCCACTACAAGGTCGTTATTCTCATCATATACAAATGATCCGCCGGATACCATCGAAGGATGTATGCCCACCGGGATATTAGCAGGGATGGCTTCTGATACTTTGATATGCCTGTATACCTCATTGCGCATAGTAATAACCACAAACTTATCCGGCATTACACGGGAGTGGGGTACCTGCGTCCACGAAGCATCCTTTACGGTCACATTGGGAAATACTTTCGTGGTATCTGTATTGCTGATGATTTCCTTAGAGCTGAGCTTGCCGATGCTTTGAAATTTTTGAGTGAGCGCATTGAATGTTTTTACGAATTCCTGCACCATCTGGGCTGCCTGCGCTGCTGCTCCGGTAGCAGTTGTAGCAATAGTTCCTGCAGCTTTTATATACTGCTGCAATAGCGATTTTATTTTTAATAAATGCTGTTGTGTCTTCAGCAGGATGATTGCGTTATCCTGTTGTATTTTATTAAGCCCCGAAAGAATGTTGCGCAAAATAGGGTAAGCTGTGCCCAATGTGGTGATCACACTATCGGTTGTTACAGGCTTATTCAACGTGGCATACAGCTCCTCCAGCAGTGTATTGATCTGCAGCAATGCTTTTGAGCTGCCCGGAAAAGCATCTTTAACCGTATTATTGCCTGCTGCCGGCTCCATTGTTTTTACGATCCATGCAGCGCGCTGGCTTCCGAAAGTTTCCGTAATAGCTCTCCATGCAGCCAGCTTCAGATCGGGATCATCGCCTGCCGCCCATATCTCTGTCCAATAGGCTTTGCCGCTATCCGCTTCTGCCTGCGTGAGCAGCGCCTCATGCGTGTGAACGGCTATATCATCAGGATATATTCTTACCCACAATTCATCCTGCGTAACGGTTGGCGTAGCTAATACTAATGGAATGATCTCTTCTGTTACAACTGGTTTTTTAGCCGCAGTAACGCCGGTTTTCTGTGATAACTCCAGCAACCCTTTAATTTGTTGAGCGGCTGTTGGGTGAGACGATCTTTTAGTTTTACTTTTTGAGGATGCAGATGATTTTCCTAACCGGCTCATGTTTTGCTCAAGCTCCTTCGCGGCCTTTTGCAGCGTATCATGTGCGTGTCTTGGCAAAAATCGCAGGAGCGGGAAAGCCTCTGTGATATAATGGTGAAAGCTGCCTGCCTTCCGGGACAGGGAAGGTGATGATTCCTTTGCAGCTTTCATTTTATCGTTAAGCTCATTTAATTTTTCAAGGCAGGCATGATAAGCGCTTATTGCTTTATCAAGATTTTTATTATTCAGTTTGGTAATAGTGGGTGTTTTACCGGTTTTTAAATTAGATAATTGTTTACGGTAAGTATTTACCTGGTCAACTGTTTTACTGATCTCCTTTTTCTGAGCGTCTGTTACTGCTGTAAACCTGCTGATCCTTTGCGTAAATCTCGCCATCGCGGCATCAGCAGCATCCCATGTTTTTTTTATGATCGCCAGTTCCTCTTCCCTGCCCACAATTACTTTTTTGCTGTCTGTAACAAGTGTATTCAGCAGTTTGTAGAGAACTTTTCTCTTCGCAATAATCTCAGTATAGTTTTTAAAGGCAGTAGCATTTACCGTTTCCAGGAGCGAGAGCAAATCATTTACTATAGTGAGCAGGGCAGCTGTGCTGATGCTTTGTATTTCCTGCATTACCTGCAGCTTAAGCTTGAACCTGTTGCTGATCTGGTCGTGCAATACAGCAAGCTGTTTAATAATGGCTTCCTGCCGGGCAATATATATGACTGATTGATATTTTGATCTTAATTTTTTAATGCCGGCTAATGTTTTATTGCCCAATGCCTGCAATTGTGTATTCAAGGAAGAAAGCTGCTTTACCTGGGCTTCAGTAGCCGCGAAGTTGCTGGATACTATTGCCTGCATGTCTTTTATACGTGCCAGTATCAGCGCCTGTTGCTCTTCAATAAAGCTGAAGGACTGTCTTTTTTCCAGCCGTGCATTTGACGAGAGATCAGCATTGGAAATGCTGGTCAATGCCTTTACTATTGCCTGCAAGGGTTGTAAAAAAGTATCGCCTGCAGGCGTTGCAGGTTGCAGTGTGGCAAGCACAGCAAGCGCTGTAGTCAGGCTGCTGTCTGCGGCATTCCTGTATGATCTTAGTTGTACTATCTGCGCTGCATCAATATTTTTCAGTTTTCCTGCTGCGGCGCCTAAGGTTTGGTTTTGTTGGAGGAAAGATTTTATTGCGGCAGTCAATGTTTCTTTGGAAGCTCCGTCGAGCGTATCCATTTCACTCACCTTAGCCGCTATAGCTTCCGCCATAGCCGCAACTTTTTTGTACCTGCCAGCCACCTCGTGAGCCGGCATCGTTAATGGATCAAAATTCGAGTATGCGTTAAGGTTAGCTGTGTCTGTAAGGATCTCCCCAAACTTATCAGGTTTGACAATAGGCCTGTCTACCCGCATGAAGCGGGTTTCTATTTTCACGGGCAGCAGGAGGTAAGGTAACAGGTCACTGTTTGTTGCTACCTGCGCCCGGACATTGTTGAGCCCGGGATCTGTAAACGTTGTGGCAATAATTGGTTCACTCATTATCCAGTCATTAATAATGATCAATTAGTCCGGCAGCATCTCCTGCGCATGCCGCGCAAAGAGCACCGGGTTCTGGTACAGGATATAGGCCATATCAGCCGAATTTTTTCCCCAGGTTGCCAATGGCACATTCTCGCTGCCTGTACCTGCAGCAAAATGGTGGTTGACATCTACCTGGTAATTGCTCAGGTCATCTTCATTTGTCACAAGATGTTCCCATGACAGATCATTCCAGTTAGCCGGATCGCCTGCAGGCATCGGTGGATCATCGGGATCAGTAGGCGTATAATCATCCAGCCCAAACCGTATCTGCCCCGGTCTTTCGCGAAGCGCAAAAAACCAGCCTGGTTTGGAAGCATCTGTACTATCTCCTTTGGCCTCTTCTTTATCAAGATCAAAACCAAAGAGGTATATATCAGGTTCGAGGGCGGCCAGGAACACGGGCAGCAAAATATTTGCGGGTACACTGGCATCGGCTAAGGTGCGTGGCGCGGCAGGGTGAGCCGGATCAGTAAACTTTGCTTTTTGCGCATATACCTGGGTGTTAGGATATTTCTTCAGCAGCTCACCGCGAATCAGCAATACCAGGTAAAGACTGTCATCAGGACTGGTTTTTACTCTCGGTGAGTGATCTCCCAGCTCATCTTTCCAGGTGTGCATTTTGGTGATATCATATTTTTTTTCAGGATCTGTTTCGCGTATATTATCCACCACATCCCAAAACTGCCTGAAGTAAGTGCCGCGCTGGTCAGTCGGATATTCGCGCCACAATAGCTCTTTCGACATTTCATGATTCAACCCAGCCATGAATGCTTCAATAAATACCTGGTTGGTTTCCATTAAAGTGATGGAGTTTTGCGGCACCTTATCAATGTTGGGTAAAATATATTCCTGCGATAAAGATTGAAGATTGCTGAACATGGCGTCATCAAATTTTGGATATGCCATAACAGGCAGCAGGTCGTCCAGCTCTTTTTGCTCGTATGATTTTGTAGCAGGGTTGAAAATGTTGAGTATAATAGTACTCTTTATACGTGAAGTGATCAGTTGTGCCGGTGTAAGAAGGCTGGTGATATTGGTAGAGAAACTTTTAAGATCGGCAAGGGGCGTGGCTTTGGGGATGGGCAGCATGGTAGCTACCAGGTCGGTATTAAAGCCGGTGAAAGAATCGCTGAATGCAGTAATGTCCTGCAACAGCGTTGCCCGGCCTAATTGACCGGGCGCTCCGCCTGTATTGCGGGACACGATCAGGTTCTCATACGTTTTCGCGGTGATCTCCTCTCCGAATATGGCTTTATATGCTGTTTCTTCTATCACTGCTACGTTGGCAGTATCAGCATCTCCCCGGGTGGAGGAAGTGATACCGTCTACGGCGTTTTTGGCGAGCGTTTTCGCTGCAGCATTCAAGCCGGGATATGCATCAACGGCAGCCTTCAGGGTTGTTTTATTTGCGTTGCTTTGCAGGTTGGTGAAGTCGGTCAGCGCCAGCAGTGTATCAAACAATGCCTGCTGTGCCATAGCCGTATCGCTGCTTTGATAATTGGTTACGGAAGCAGTGATGGCTGTGGTTACGGCTGTAAGATCAACAGCGATCAGCGGCGCCGTTTTATCGGGGGCTGTTTTGATCACTTCGGCATTGAAATGCTGCGTAACTTCTTTGTGAATAAGATTAGCGCCCGGATTGGCGAATGCGTTCATTTTTTTATTGCTCTTTTTACCGGGGCGGGTAATTTTTTTGAATGTTGCGCTTTGCGATGCATTGGGAATAATGCTGCTGCTGATGGAAAATGCTGCCGTTTTGCCTGCAGTTACTACAAATGAATGCATGGGAGCCGTCATGCGCACGGCCTGGTCTTGCGGTGCAAAACGAAGGTGTTTTCTGTAAATAGCATTGCTCACCATTTTTGATAATGCGGCGCGCCGTATTTTTTCATTGGCTTTATTCACCTGGTCAACCTGCTTCCAGGCCCTGCGCATATAGTCTTCCTGGTTCTTCTGAACAATAGTAACGCCTAATCCTGCAGCAGCACGGTTGCGGGGGTCAAGATTGAGCGTATTGATCCAGGGATAGTTATTGGTTTGTGTCAGCCTGTCTATCATAGCATGCCATCTGCCATAAATATTGGGCGTTACAACGGGATCCTCGCCGAGTGTGGCGCTGTAAAACGGGTTATCAACCATGCTATCTGCCTGCACAGCAGGCTTATCCGTTTGCCTTTTTTCATTATCAACAGAGAGATTGAGCAGCTTACGCAGATGCTCACGGTAAGCGTTATCGTGCGTACCGTTCGGCCAGGTATCGCTTACAAAATCCGGTGGCTTTAATGCGCCTTCCAATCCCAGCACCGCACTATCCGGTGCAGTGGTTTCAATACCGTATCCTGCATCTGCGATATACATGTCACGCTTGCCTAACTCCGGATCCATCACCACAGCTTTCAGTATCCTTGCCAGTGATTCAAAATCCCCGTTCGCTCCTGTTTGAAAGCTCCACATATAATAAGCGGGATAATCATAGCCCTGGGGTTTGGAATCATAATCTTCAGTTTTTCCCCACGACATTTTTTGTGCAGGCACGTCTGTGAAAGAAAGCCCAAGCGCAGATAGCCTGCCGGTTTCATACGCCGGTATAACGAAGGATGTATATTTGGTTTCTTTGATCAGCTTTCTCGGGCAAAGCAACCTGCATACGCCGCTGTCGGGGTTGGCATCCAGTTCTGACTTTACTTCGCTGATCTTAGCGGGCAGGGTAGTGGCTGCCAATTCAGTGCTTAAATGAACGTGCGCCCAGGCCCAGTGTTGTTTTTCATCATGAAAAACGTCCTTGATCTTGGCGGAATCAATCGTTACAACAGAACGGCCATCACTGGTATTTTTCAAAGTAAATTCTTCATCTTTCAAACAGATCAATGCAAGCCAGGGCGTCAGCTTGCCCAACTGGTCTGCGGCAGTGCCTGCACCGGCAGGCGTATAGGTCCACAAAAAACCTTCTTCATAAAACTCAATATAGGGCAGCCCGTTCGATTCATAATTATTTACGTTGGCTTTAGGTTCCGTGCGTACAATTGCATTGACAGAGATAGCCAGTACATCCGGAGGGCCAATCAATTTCACCGTTTTAGGCACAACGGTTTCAAAAGTACTGCCGTCATTTACATCAGTACTTTCTAATGTAACGCTTACTTCCAGCGCAGCACGCTCTTTTGCCATAGCGCCTGTGGTAACACCCTGCGCTTCCGTTTCAGCGATCTTTGTATTGATGCCTTCCTTTAACCAGGGAAGAAACGCGTAATGTGCCAATGCATCGCTCATCGTATGCTGTTTTTTGTGTTGTATTAATTTTGGGACTGACCAAAAAGGTCGTCATTGCGAACGAAGTGAAGCGATCTCAATATTTAAACCTCTATCATTCAATGAGATTGCTTCGGTCGTTCCTCCCTCGCAAAGACGTTCAACGAACTTTTTGGTCAGCCCCCATTGCCCGTTCACTCTTTTTGTCAGGCCATCTGGAACGCCGGGCTTAACTGTATCTTTCCTTTTTGGGCCGGATCCGTTTTCAGTACTGTTTTCATATATTCATCAGCTTCTGTTTTTGTGCTGAACACCACTCCTCCGCTATGAATGTTTGCCATATCATTTTTGGAAACCACTACATAGGGCTCCTGCAAAACAGTTGCTGTAGCGCTTGCCCTGGCATTATTGTTTTTTATTGTGACAGAAAGCGCACAACGCCCCACATCTCCACCGGAAACAAAAGGTTTGAAGAAGTCCGAATTCTCACTGACCGGGCCTAGTGACGTCTCCTCAAAGTCTGAAAGAATGGTTTCATATTGTACCAGCCTGTTGATGCCATAGTCAAATACAATATCATCAGTTATGCTCAATCGTGAGCCGGACGCCTGGTCTTCATAAGAGGGCGATGTAAGCCTATCCTCATCTTCCATTTCCTTATATGCGGCAGGCGCAAAAGAGTTAAGCAGGTCTGACAGGTCTCCCGCTGAAAATGTTTCAGTGCCCGCAGTAATGCTTTTGATGATGACCTTTGAAATATCTGCCGGAATATAATTACCGAATTTTTGCATGGTAAGGTTAAGCGGCACCACCATCTGGTTTATTTCCAGCGAGCCGTCCGGCTTCACAAATACTTCTCCATCCGGCACAGCATATCCTGCTAATGTCACGGATTCCGGTAAGGCGCTTGCTGACGAAGTAGTCCAGTTGGTGCTCTTTTGCAACTCATCCAGCAGCAATGGCAATACGGCTGTGGATGGCAGGCTGTTGGTGCGGCTTTCGCCCCATGTCTTGTCAAAGTTCACTTTGATCTTTACAAACCATATTTTGAAAGAACCATAACCGTAAGCATGCCAGGGTGTTGGCCCTTCAAGGTTGAATTCAAGATCAATGGAACATATATTGGTGCTGCCTGCTTTAATGGCCGCCCTTGCAACAATGGCAGCAATAAAGTGGAACGGAGAAAATTGTATCAGCACGTCAAAACCAAGATGGGCAATGGCTTTGAACTCTGAGAATTTAAATTCAAAATCTGCTGCAGCCCCGAACTGTATAGTGTTGGTGGTAACGGCAAAATAAGTAGTAAGCACCAGCTTGGGATTACCGCTCAGTATATTTACCGTTATTCTTTTCATGACCGGCAGGTTCAGGTTTGCCGGCGGTGTATAGGTAGGGTGGAACCCGCCGACAGACACCAGGAAATCCGGCTGCTGGCCCCATCTTATCCGCAATGCCATATTTCCTTCGAGCGTAATGGTAAGAATACGGGAATTGTAGATTGCCGCGTCAAAGGAAAGCATTTCGTTTTCAAAATCAATAATACCTGCAAACGCTACGTTCAATTCCAGTACAGCCTCATCCGGTGTGGGTAATACACATTTAATTACGCCGATGATAGCAATGGTAACCGGGTTGGGAAATTCAATCACCAGCCCTGCTTCTATGGTAAGAATAGCCGGGGTATTCCAGGTGATGCGCGCCATAATGCCGAGCACAAACTGGTCCTGTTTGATCGGGAAGATAGCCTGCAGGTCGCTGATGATCTTAGTGATATTGGCGATCACGTTCTCGGGGAACATGATATGTTCAATAGTGCCTTCCTGTACTCCTTTCTGTAATGCAGCAGTGCTGATGGTACGGTGCAGCCCTATCAGCCCCCCGATACCGGTGAGGTAGAAGTTATAGCCAAGCGTGATGGGTGTATCAAAAGTAACGTTGATCAGCAGCAGCAGCGAAAATCCCTGTGAACCGTCGGGGAATTTAGTATTGATGATGCCTATTGCAGAAAAGCCAAATAATCCTTCAAAGTATAATTCAATAGCGCCTGCATATTCCCCCTTATCAAAATCAAGCAGCAAGAACCCCCCGCCTTTTACTACTCCCGCATCAAGCGACAGACCGATCCCTGTGGGAGGCTTGAAACCGATAGCGAGATTGACAGGTCCAAGATTGCCCTTCCTGTCGTCGGGGAAAGTAAGTATGGTATTCATTCCGATACCCTGCACTACTGCCGTAAAGGGACCCAGTTCCGCTTTAATATCGGCGCCCAGCCCTATCTTGAAATCACTGCCGGGAGTAAGCGCTATTTTGAGATTTTGTATTTCAATAGGCCCGAGCGATATAGAAGTTGGAATGTTAAATTCCAATGTTCCGCTGCCGTTAAAATAAAACCCTTTTACGCTGCTTAACCCTATCAGCAGATCAAAGTCAACCGTAAAGCCTTCGGGCGGCAGCACTTTTGCCAGAAAACCATCAGGGTTACCCGGTTTGATCACCAGCTTCCCTTCTTTAATGGATGCTTCTGTGGTAACAGTGCCCGTTGCCTGTGAGCCATTCCAGATGAAATCAATTTCAAGCAATGCGGATATCTCTTTTGCTTCGAGGCGGCTTTCATCACGGTCCCCGATCAACAGTAATGGAAGATTGGTAACGGTATCTTTTGCCGTCCATTTTACAGATGCCTTGCCTTCTATAGTTGTGGTAGAGGCGGACGGCGGTTCAATGCTTATATTACCATTGGGCTGAATGGCAACACCTGCGCCTACACCAAGGCTGGCTTCCATGCCTACTTCAAGTGTCCACTGATCCTGTTCAATGGTTTGGGTAATAGCGCTACCCAGTGTTTCATGAATGGTTAATGCGATGCCTTTGGGGGTGAGATCTGTACGCGGCTCAATGGTTGCCATCAGTACATCCAGTTCCGGTTGCCCGCCACTGTTATCAAATACTGCCGGCAGCCCCATGGCATTGAATAATTTTTCCAGCATGCGGAAGAGCTTCTCGCCGGTGAAGGCTGCATCTCCCCAGTCGTATAATTCTTTTGCGAGCTTTGCAGGGCTTTCCAGGAATGTGGGAATACGGTCAAGCCGGAGACTTTTCTTGGTATATGGCGGTAATAAGGGATTCGTAGATCCTGCGTTTTCATCTGTCTCTTCAATCAATCCGAAAAACTCAAGAAAAACAGCAAACAGGGGAATGGCTGTCTGCAGGTAATTGATCACAAGATAGTCAATAAGATTTTTTGCAAGGTTGGCTACAAAATCACCCAGCTCACCGGAGCTGATACCGGCATAAGGACCGTTGGCTTCAATAGCGTCAGCGATGATCCTGATATCGTCTGCCATCCCGGCTATCAGCTCAATTAAAGCGATTGATTTTTCTGAAGCGAGGCTATAATCTTCGGCCTTAATGGCATCTATCAATGCTTTAACAAGGGAGGCCATCTGCTCTACCTTATCCGTCACATCTTTCGTTGCTGTTTGAAATGCAGCATTATTGGCAAGGCTTTCCGGGAATTCAATGCCAAGTTCGGCGAGCAGCAAAATGATCTCTCCTTCTTCCACTCTTTCTTTGAAAGGCCGAAAGACCTTGGACATTTCAATGCCTATCGCTTCTAAAGTTCCTGTTCCCTTATCTGCCATAATATAACAGTTATGCGTACTTGATATTATCTAATTGCTGCAGGTACGCTCTCCATTCCCGGTGCGTGCGGCCTGCAGATAAAATATTCATGATCTCTATATAGTTGTCAGATACCGCCGCTGCCAGTGGTGCGCTGCCGTTACGCTGCAGTACTGCCGCCATCTTCAGCAGCAGGCTCGGCATGGTGATACCTTTGATTTGCCCGGGCACAGGCTTATCCTCTCTGCGGATATGTTTTGCTATATGCGCCAGGTAGGCGGGTCCCTGGTAGCGGCTCCATGCCGCCATTACTTCTCTTTTGTGCCGCACCAGGTCAAGCAATTCTGTGCGGTGTATTTTAAAAAGTTCCAGGATGCGCATACCTTCCCGGGACGTGCGAAGCTCTGTTTCCAGCTCGGCAAGGCTTTCTGATAAAGACCCCTGCACACCAGCTTCTCTGCCCGAACGGAGCAGCACGCCTTCTTTTCCTGCCACGGAGCTGTGAAAGCCGCTGTTGAGCACAGTGATCTCTAATGCTGTTTCCACTGCCTTTATATTAGAGCCATATCCCGTATGGTTGGCCGCTACATAGGAGAAGTTGAGCAGCACGGCCTGGTTATGCTCGTTTACCGATATAGAGCCGGAATCTCCTTCCGTAATATAGTCAGTGTTCCCGCCTGCAGGCGTTACTTCAAATTGACCTACCCTGTTGATAATAAGATTGTCGTATGATTTGTATTGAGTGTCATGAGGCACATTGTCGTGTGTGATCTGACCTGTTATCAGTTTACCTCCTGTTCTGCCCCTCACGTATACTGTCTCCATGGGTAAAGGATCTGTGCTGCCGGCTACAGCGCCGATCTCCAGTATTTCATTGAGAAACCGCACATCAGGAACAGCATCACTATCCTGTCCGTCGAGCAATGCAATAGCCGCATCCAGATTATCTGTACGGAATTTTCCATCTGTTACTTTTCCTATTTCATTGGTAGCGCAACAACTGCAGCATCCGTTGTGTGTGGGCTGACCTACGCGATCGCCATCAATGGCATCAGGGCTTCCTACCATCACATGCCAGTTGCTGAGTATCACAATTTTGTTGTCTGCATTCCTGGTAGCAAAACAACCGAGCGTCCCGGTGAGCGCGGATGAGCCGCTTCCTTCAATTTGGGAACCGCCTATAAGCGGCCTGTATTTTGATGAATCTATCCCCGTCGCCATCCCGGTTGTACGTTCTGTAACGTCTGTTTTGAAGCCGAATATTTCAGGCGGGATAAGATCTGTTTTCTTCAGCGCTGATCTCGTTTTCTTTTCCGCTACTGTTACTTTAAAGCATGGCTGACGTTCTATCACCCCTTTTACTCTTTTCAGCCCGACGCCTACTGATAGTACGCCGGGTATCTTCATCAGCGCTTCTTCTGCCTGTTGCCGTACCTTGTTGAATTCTTTGTTAATATCAACCACTTCATTTCTGGGTATATAAGTATCCTTAGGCATATTGCTCCATGTTTTGCGTGTTGTTAATACGATGGATGATCTCCCGCAGCGAATTTGTTTCTCTTGCCATTTTTAATACCATCGGTGCATATTTCCCGATGCTCATTTTCAGCTCAGCGCTGCCATAGTCCTGTAATACTTCCGCCATATATAATATCAGGGTTTCAAGAGATATTCCATCCGCAGATCTGATAAAATAAGTATCGTCTTCAAAGCCGCTGTCCACTATTGACTTTACAAATTTTGGCCCGTGGTTGCGCTGCCAGCAAACCATTGTTTGCCGGTTTTTATTAATGAGATACATCACTTCATCCCCATGCTGCCGTATCAGCTGCAATACATTTCTGCCTGCTTCAGATACTTTGAGCTGGTCTTCGAAATATTCTATTTTGCGGATACGTGGCATTACTGGCATTTAGTTAATACGACTTCTCAATAATTCTATCTTACGCTTTATTTCCTCCTGATCAATAACACTTACCCCGGCAAATACATCTTCACCCAATAGCCCGGATATTTTTTCGAAGAGCTCCTTAATAATGCTCGAATGAACGGTGGCTTCTTCTCTCCCATGAACAGGTTTGGCTTCTGCCTCCAGCAAATCAAGCAAATCAGCAAGGTGCTCTTTCTTTACGGATGGCATCATTGCATGAATCACATCTTTTTTTTGAAATGTATTTAACGACCTGGTAGCTTTTATTAATACCGGCACGCCTCCTTTCTCTGCAATTTCTTTTGCGACGTTCCGTATGCTTCTTTGATCTTTTATTGCACTAAGCATAGCAATTTGCCGTTGGATTTCTTCTTTCATATTATTATTTTAAAAGCCATTATTGTCAAGCGCTATAAAGGAACCGTTATCCTCCCAATGCCCACCCGGTTTGTGCCACAGAAAATGTATTTTCCAGTTAATATTAGGAGAAGCTAAAAACCAGTTGCGATTTAATTCAATGCGTAAAAATTCCTGGCAATGAAATCTTATCTCTACACTATTGTCGTCGTCTCCTTCGGTATCCAGCATTCCATCTGTCGGGAAATCCGTACCTGTTATTATTCCTACTCCGGGTGCGGTATATGGATCGTTATCTTCCGGGTCTCCTGTATGCGTATCATCATTGCCAACGATAACATTTGAGGGATAATTCAGGAATGTTGTTCTGAAATCAACTCTTGTACCCGGATCCCACACAACGCCATCCGGATTAAATACATGTTGCCTGGCTCGTCGGGTGACATCCCATTTTGCAACGGCGCCCCCTCCTAATGCCACTCCCTTTTGATATACAGAAACATCTCCTGCAGACACATCAGGCGGAGGTGTGGCATTTGCTCCGATAAGATCAGGCAAATCCGGCGTAGTACCTGCCGGAGGAATAATTGCGGCAGGCTGAATAGTAAATGTGAAATTATATCCTCCTGCCGTAGAAATCCCTCCTGCATTGCGGGCGCTTGCAAAAGGCCGCACTGTTGTAGCTCCTGTACTCCAGATCGTCCAATAACGGCCATTATAGCAAATGTCTCCTGCAATGCTGATGGTAAAAGGGATGTCCTGCCCGGTGCCGGTATTACTGCTGATCTTTGCTGTTAAACGGTCTGCACCTGTTCCCGGTACTGTAAATGCAAAGGCTCCTGTACCCTGCCAGGTAATATCCGCAGGCGCCGGAGCCGGTACGATCACCGCCTGCAGCAGCGTATCGCCCTGTCCCTGAGCAGTACAAAAATGATCCTGACCTGATACTCCTGCAAGACTGGGAATTAAAAAAGTATGCTTATCACTTGCATGAACAGCCATAGTTACCCGAAATACAGTTCTCCGCTTAAACCATGATTTACCGCTCACCGGATGTGTTGCCTGTATTTTCACGGTTTGAGCCCTTGTGAGGTCACCCGAAGCATTATCATACCTTACTTTAATAGTAGTTGCGCCATTTACAGTACCTGCAGGTGCCATAACCGCACCATCCGCTTCAATAATTACAGCAGCAATACCACCGGTAGTGACATCCCAGTTGAGCCCCCCTGCTCCAATACCGAAATTAGCGGCATTGAAAACTTCGGTGATATTCCTGCCGGGTATGGGATCACCACCACCTGTATTTTTCCATTCTACTACATTCACTACTATTTCAACAGGATCGCTTTTGAAATTACCTGCATTACGCGATAATAATTCCGTATCATCATTACCCACTGCAGAAAATTTGAATTGAAAATCTCCTGCAGGAGCTGTAAAAACAGTGGAAGTGCCGATAAAGGTACTAAGAGCAGCAGTAGGTCCGGCGGTTTGAGTCCACCCTACAGTAACTAAATCATTATCACTATCAGTAATGGATACACTCAATGTAAGATTTTCGGTTGGCTTTATTTCCCGGAAAGCCTCCACCGGTGTAATGACCGGTTTTTGATTGGGGACTTTCTCCGCACTGGCGCCGGCGCCCATATTGTTGGGATCTGCCGTGCCCGGTGGCGGCGCTGTATTCAGCGTGCCGGTGAGGTTGGCAAACCATTCCGCATACGGGCTGATACGGACCCATTGGGTGCCGGTATGAAACTCAATATAATCACGATAGTCTGCCCGTACATATCCCTGTAAAAGACCGGATGGATCAAAGCCTTCGCCGGCAAGCCGGTAGAGCGCATTCGGTTTTGCATTCGTGGGCGCCTGCATGTCATCTGCCGTACTGTCTCCGGCAGATATAAAATCAACCTGGTCGGTATGGGTGCGGTTGGCCGCACCGTTGGCCTGCTCTCCTTTGGTAAATTTTGTTTCCCGTCTTGCGATAATATTGCCTTCATTACCCGGCGGATTACCGGTAACAAAACTAATGGCGCCCCCGCCGCTCCACCCGATATCGTGGGGGGTAATATCAAAAATGATCTCAGCCTTCGCCATAAACCAGTCTCCTGCATCCACCGGTGTATGCACACCGGCAAGATTGGTGGTTCCGCCTTTTATGTCAAAGCTCTTTGTATTATCGGCATCAAGCGGGCTGGAAGTATTAACAGGCTTCGGCGTAAACGCAAATATGGTCCTGAATTTTGTGTGTGTCTCTCCACCGCTGATGGCCTGCACCTGCACCGTGTCGGTTGGGTTTTTCGTGTGGGAAGCGATATCATACCGCACCGAAATGGATGCAAGGCCATTGGCGGTTTGTGCACCTGTTTCTACGATCACAGCGCCGCCTGCGCCCTTCGATACATCCCAGTTTACTGCACCGGTAAAGCCGAAGTCGCTGCTGGCAAAAGTCTCCGCAGGATTGAGCGCAGTGTCTGTCTGACCTCCGGGCCAAATAAATAATTCACAGCCGGAAGGACCACCGCCCAATGGTTCGCCAATAGCAGCGGCATCTGTACCTGCAATGGTAATATCCAGCTCCTGCATTACAGGTTTGATATGCGTAACAATGGTACGCTTCATATTGCCGCGTGCTGCAGCCACAACAAGTCCTACCACCTGGTTGGAAGAATTTACCACTACTGCACCCGAATCGCCATGGCAGGCGAAGGGGCCGTCTGCCCCGTTGCCGGTTCTCTCTATCAGCATCTGATTGGTGCCATACGCTATGTCGCTTACTTTGCCCGTAGTGGTTCCGGTTGACCGTCCCCGTTTGGTCACTGTATCAAAGCACACCATCGCCGCAGCGCCGGTAATGTCGGCGGAAATCCCTTCTATTTTTCGTTCGGTATTATTGGCGGTAATTTTTTCTTCAATATCATCATGTATGGCGATGATAGCACAGTCGAGATCGGCATTGAAGGTGGATTTGGCTACGTCACCAATATAGCCGTGAGGGCAGCAGCAGCAGGTGATCCAGTATTTGGGCTGCCCTATTTTTACATTCACTGCGGTAAGGTCCTGCGACGCCGCATTGACCACATGCGCGCAGGTCAACCCAACAAGCCCGTTGTCTGCTTTTCTTCTTGCAAGAACACCGAGCGTGCCATATCCCGAAGGCTGGTCATTGTCGAAATATTCATTACGAATGGGTATGCCCCCACGTATGCCCTGATCGCGGTAGCTGTTGCTGTCAATGGATAATACATCAGCTTCGCAAACCAGTGATTCCTTTTCGAAATGACTGATCACATCCGTCTTTACTCCAAGGATGCGCTCAGGGATATATTCCCCGGCAGGGATATTTTCTTTTTGCTTTTTTTCACTTACATAAAAACGAAAGGCCCATTCCTCTGTCAGTTGCCCTCCCTGTTCTTTTGCGCCAAGCCCTATCATTTGTATGCCCGGCAAGCCTCCGAATTGCGCCCGCACATGCGGCAAATACGAAAGATATAAATGCTGCTCGCTGATTATTTGATCACGCCTGGTCATGAAATTCCTGTAAAGCTTTATAAGTCTTTCTGAACGGAAGAGGGCACACAAAGGGAGGAGGTATGTCAGCTTTACGGAAGTAAATAATCACAGGCGGGAGTGTACACCTGCGTTTTCCTGTAAAGCAAATATTTTAACAGAGCAGGATTACGCGTTTGTAAAAAATGCTTCGAGGTCAACAGAGCAGGATTTCTTCATAATGATGTGTGGATAAAAGCCTCTAAAGCCAGGCTCAGCCGGTATTTGCAGAAGGTGCAGCGCAGATAAAGTCTTATCGGTTCAATACAGCGGTATCTATTCCGCTACAATATATCTGGTTGTAATATTAAAAAAGAAAAAATTAAAATGCAAGCACTTTTTTTTATTTAGATTTACATTATCAAATAACTGTTTTAACGGGATCACGTTTACCC
>CAYWVB010000012.1:0-107243 GCA_964461595.1 uncultured Terrimonas sp.
GATAACATATATTTCACTGGGATTTCAATCCCATGCGAAAAATTGAAATGCGCCCGATTAATCGGGTGTATTTCAATTCTGTAAAAAATGCTTACCTTGACAGGCGATAATAAATACATACATCATGCCATCAAGAAGAAAATTTATTCAATCTTCAGCCATTGCTTTGTCCATTCCCTCATTGCTCCCTCTTTCCGGAGCTGCAAAAAATATCAACCCGGATAAGAATTATAAAAAGGCGTTTTTAAAACTGGGCATGGCCGGGTATACCTTTGTAAACTATTCCATAGATCAAACGATCGCTATCATGAACAAGGTGGCGATTGATAATTTGTCTGTCAAAGAATTTCACCTGCCTTTAGACAGCTCACAGGAAAAGGTCAACGAAGTGCTTGCAAAGTTTAAGGGTGGCGGCATCAATGTATATGCTGTGGGAGTGATATATATGAAGTCGCAGGCTGAAGTGGATCGCGCCTTTGATTATGCAAAGCGGGTAGGCGTTGAACTTATTGTAGGAGTTCCTACCTATGATCTTCTTGATTATACTGAAAAGAAAGTGAAGTCATATAATATCCGCATTGCTATTCACAATCACGGGCCTGAAGATAAATTGTACCCGGGGCCCAAAGATGTATATGACCGTATTCATAAGATGGATAAGCGTGTTGGGCTTTGCCTTGATATAGGTCATGCTTTCAGGGCGGGAGCTGATCTTGAAAAAGTAGTTACGGATTATGCGCCCAGGATCTTTGACCTGCACATGAAAGATGTAACAGCGGCAAGGGCTGATGCAAAAGCAATAGAGATAGGAAGAGGCGCTATTGATTTTAATGTCTTCATAGCCGCTTTGCGGAAGATCGGGTATAGCGGAAGCTGCAGTATAGAGTTTGAAAAAGATATGAAAGATTCGCTGCCGGGCATTGCCGAGTCGGCGGGCTATCTGAGAGGCGTGATGAGCTAAAGGTTGAAGTGGTGAGCGATAGGTGGTAAGGTTTTACTTCTCATGTTTAACGTTTGATACAGCATTAGTTGGATTTCAGCTTTTCAACCAGCTTAATATATTCCTGCATCGCCTCTTCCCGGGATTTGCCTTTCAGGGCTGTCCATGCTTCATATTTGGCTTTTGCTACAAAATCGAATGGATTAGAAGGCGGCTCTGTGCTGTTATCCCCTTCAACTGACTGCTTATAAAGAGAATACAGCTGGAGCAATGTTTCATTGCTGGGTTTTTCGGTAAGAAGCTTACTGTCCGAAACGGCCTGCTCAAATAATGCTTTCAACTCCATAAGCTTTGTAATTTTGTGTGAAAATAACAAGTATCCGGCTAACCTGAAAGCTTTTTATTTTTAACTCTTATGAAACCTAAATATTGATGCCATGCTGCATTTTTTGAACGTGATTTATGATGAAATTACAGGCTTTTTCGGATTACATTTCCTTATTGACATGTACAGATCGGGAGATTACAGCAAGCTGCTTACGCTTGACGGGATACTTCGTGCGATCTCACCTTTTATCCCGCTTTTGCTCGTTATCGAAATCATACGCGCCTTTGCGTATAAAAGATTTCGTATAGAAGATTATAAAGTGCCTTTTTTTATTTTCATCTTCAACAGGTTTGTATCGAGATTTATTTCAATAGCAGCGGTAGCTTTTTGTATTGGTGTGTTTGAAAAATATGCCATATTCAAAACGGGCTTTACCTGGTACTGGCTGATCTACGGGTATATCGTGTGGGAGTTCTCACATTTTATTTATCATTTCCTGGCGCATAAGGTAAGGATATTATGGTGCCTGCATTCTACACACCACGCTCCCCAAACGATGAATCTTTCTGTAACATATACTCATTTTTTTCTTGAAGCGCCTTATGCAGATGTTATCAGGACAACAATATGCATACTTGCCGGGGTGAACCCGCCGCTCCTGTTTTTTATTATGTTCATTGATGGTACCTGGGGAGCGTTCATACATGTAGGCGAGAATATCATGAAGGACGGGCGAATGGGATTTCTGAATAACATTATACTCACGCCTTCTCATCACAGGGTGCACCATGCCCGTAATCCATTGTACATGGACACTAATTTTTGTAACCTGCTGAACATATGGGACAAGCTGTTTAAGACATACGAACCTGAGCGGAAGGATATTCCCATTGAATATGGTATTACACGGGAAATGAATGCCAATAGTTTTATAGATGTGAATTTCGGCGAGATCGGCGCTTTATGGAAAGATGTGCGACGTGCGCCGGGGTTAAAGAATAAGCTGCTTTATTTGATAATGCCACCCGGTTGGAGCCACACCGGCGAGCATAAAACAGCAAAGATGGCGCGTGAAAAATTCCTTCATGAGCCTGCAGGTAAAGAAAGCTGAGTGATATAATGTGCGTATAAATTTTTTTACGCCTGTAACACTATGAATTCCAGCAATTCAGATCATCATCTTCTCCCTGAACATTAAAAAAGCCCCCCAAAAATAAAATATTGCATGAAAATTGCTGATAAACGATTCTGAAATCAGGATATCGGTTTCCGGTATAAAAACCTATGGAGATCCATATCGTTTGATCTTCTAAATTCAATATTGTATGAGAGAGTACCCTTCTCTCGCAAATGTGTTGATCCTCAATCTAATATCCTGGAAGGATAAGACACATGATGCGATGTTATATCTAAGGCGGATGCTGTGTGCAGGATTTTTTTTGACCTTTGTGTTATCTGCGCATAGCCAGCCTGATCTTGAGACTTCTGTTCCCTCCAATTTTACGGTATCCAAGGGTACCCTGTCTATAAGCGACAGGCATTTCCGGTTGGGCCAAAAATCACTCCGCTGGGATTGGGTAGCCGGTGATATACTCCATATTGAACTGAGCAGCTCCGAAACCAGTGCTATTAATAAGGATCTGTATAACTGGCGTAAGGGACATTTTGAAGTATGGGTGCACAATGAGACAGCTTCAAAAGATACTTTTGAATTCCAGTTCCTTAACAATGCCGGCATAGCCCGGTACAGGTTCAGATTTAATGTAAATTATCGTGGCTGGCGCAGGTTGCTTCGCAATTATTCAAATGATATGTTGCAGAGTACCGGCGATAAAAACGTAGGGCATACCATTTACCTGCTGGCTCCCCAAACCGGAAGTGGTTCTGTCTACCTGGATAACCTGCAATACATGCGGGATAATGGTGCTAAGCAGTCGGACGACGTAATGCCGGATTTGTATGAGCTGGCTGCAGCAAAAGATTATATCACCAGTAATTTTTTTTATAAAGCGTACTATGCACCACCTCTTGATAAAACAGATAATCCAACAGCCGCAGAATTGGCCGGGGTGGCTTTGATAAGGCAGAGAATAAAGAGCTCCGGAATAGGTGTTGCTCCGACTGCTTCAGAGTTGAGCGCTGCCATCAGCGCTTACAATGGTTATAATATCGTGGTTTCGGGTAACCTTGTAAAAGGGAAGATCATTACTAATCCAAAGGAAATAGGGGATATGATGTCAACCTTTACGAGGAGTTACGTACATAATAACAATACAGATAGCCGGGATAAAGCTATTAACCTGCTAAAGCTTCTTATTGATTGTGGCTTTGCAGGCGGCAGCGGATTATGGGTTGGAGGCGGCAGCTCCGGTTACGATCAGATGAAATTTTTTACTTCTTTAATCAATGCTGATTTCATTACTGATACTAATCTCAGATATGAGCTGTGGCATTGGCTTAGCTGGTGCACCGGTACGGGCCTGGCATGGGAAGATGAGACCAATGGGCTTTTTAATGTTGATAATATAACTACATTACAAGATGCCTATTTTGCTATGTTTTTATTTAGTCCTGATGATGTCACTGCCGTTAATGATCTAAAAAGGTTTAAAGCTTATCTTGAAAAATATCTTCAGAATCAGAAAGGCACATCTGACGGAATAAAAGTTGATGGGACCTCTTTTCATCACGGTACCCATTACAATGCTTATATGTATTCTATGAAGATTTTGGTTACTCCTATTTTGTCCACCCTGCGGCAAACGCCATTCCAAATTAACAAACAGGCCTATGACAATCTGGTAAAGGCAGCTTATGCCGAGAGCATTATGTCTAATACCATATATTATGCAAACAGCCTTACCGGCAGGCATCCGTTCGAAACGATTACTTATTATAATGAGCCTGTCTTTAGTGAGCTAACCTATATAGGAGGAGAAATTCAGAATGCTGAATTTGATCCTGTAGTCTCGGGCATTCATTCACGTATGTATAGTTATGGGAAAAAGATCGGGGGTGTGGGAGCAGAGCCTTTCCCATCCGGGTTCTGGCAGATGAACTATAGTCCTCTCGCTATGTACAGAAGAGACAACTGGGCTGCCTGTATAAAAGGGATCAACAACGCTTTTTGGGCAACAGAAACTTATGCCGCCGACAATCGTTACGGACGATACCAGGGGTATGGTGCATTGGAGATCTTATATCCCAGTGAATGGCCAAATGAGCTTAAGCCCAGTGGAATGACCGCCACCGGCTGGGATTGGAACAAAGTACCGGGCGCCACCTCTATTGTATATCCTTTTGATTCTTTAAACCTGGCAGCTTCTATAACTAGTCTTGAGGAAAGAAGTATGTTGAATTTTGCCGGCGGTGTAAAATTTGGCATTCCCTCGGAAACAGCGCCTTCTGATGTTATATTGCAGGATCTTCATGGAGATTACGGGCTGTATGGACTGAATTTCAGGCAGTCTGATCTTTCGGCTACACACAGTTCCTCCTTCGTTTTCCGTAAATCCTATTTTTGTTTCGGGCGCAGGATCGTATGCCTGGGCAGCAATATCAATAATAACAGGTCGTGGCGCAACACTATCACCACCTTATTCCAGGTTACCCTCCCGGCTACTTCTTCCGCAGTCACCGTAGACGGATCTGCAAAGACCGGGTTTCCGTTTTCTCAAACATTGAGTAAAACCAGTGCTCATTGGCTGAAGGATACCTATGGCACCGGTTATTATGTGCTTGCCGGTAATACTATTCAGGTAGAAAAGAAATCTCAAACCAGCCCTGATCAATCCGGCAACGGGGTCACAACTACTGCTAACTATACCAATGCATATATTGACCATGGCGCTGCACCTAAAGATGGAAACTATGCGTATGTAGTAATCCCACGCACTACTGACGCGGCAATGACCCAGTTTGCCAGTAATATGAGCGCCCCTTCCTCAAGAGAGTTCGATATCCTGCAGCAGAATGCATCAGCGCATATTATCAGGGAGAATGCTACAGGCGTAACAGGCTACAGTTTGTTTGAAGTGAACACTAATCTTACGAGCAATAATTATATAAAAGGTAATGATGTGCCCTGTGTTGCGATGCTCCGGGTAAAGGATGATACAATGACAATATCTGTCGTAAATCCTGATATACATCTTGTCAATAATGTAAGTACAGCAGTTCCCATTACTATACATTTATACGGCGGATGGCTTAAAGCTGCCAACAAACCTGCGAAATATGCGTCGTTGATTTCAACAAATAGTGAGGAAACGCTGGTGCAGTTTACCGCTGCAGACGGGCTTCCCGCTGAGATCGTACTGAAAAGAGAGTCTGTAGTATTGCCCTTAAGGTCCCTTTCTCTTACAGGTCGCACCAATGAAGCCGCACATCAGAATGAGCTTACCATGAAAGTAGAAAACGATGAGCCGGCAACTTATTACCTTGAAAATAAAGCGGAGGAAAATGGGGTATGGCAGGTAATGGATGAAAAGCAACTGCCGGGGGCAGCAACGGAGCAATCATATATTTTCTACCATCATAATCCTCTTCCCGTCACCAACTTTTACCGTATTAAATGGCAGGAAAATGCAGGAGGATGGAAATATTCCAATATAGCACAGCTCAAAAATGAGCGGGTCAATACGGTAACGGTTGCACCTAACCCCGCCCGGGACTTTTTCTCCGTTACGCTGAAGCAAAAGCCTTTGCCTTCTATGCTATGGACGCTGGCTGATGCCGGCGGCAAAGTAGTGCGGCGGGGGAGAATATCAGATACCCGTACTGATATTGCGGTAAATGAATTTCCTGCAGGAGTATATTTCTTCAGCATGGACAACGCTCAAAGCTTCAGGATCGCAGTGATCAAATAAATGCATAAACGCTTACCTTTGCGCATCTTAAAAACGAGGGGAAACGTTCATGAAGCATATCCGGAATTTTTGTATCATCGCGCATATTGACCATGGTAAAAGCACCCTGGCAGACCGTCTTTTGCAGGTAACCAATACCATCTCCGACAGGGAAATGATGGACCAGGTGCTGGACGATATGGACCTGGAAAGGGAAAAAGGCATCACTATCAAGAGCCACGCCATCCAGATCAATTACAGGCACTCCGACGGGCAGGAATATATACTCAATCTTATTGACACCCCCGGTCACGTGGATTTCAGCTACGAAGTGAGCCGGGCACTTGCTGCCTGTGAAGGGGCGTTGCTGCTGGTAGACGCTACCCAGGGCATACAGGCGCAAACGATCAGCAACCTTTATCTTGCACTGGATAACGACCTGGAGATCATACCGGTTATCAATAAGATAGACATGGATGGCGCGATGATCGAAGAAGTAAAAGACCAGATCATAGAGCTGATCGGATGTAAGCCTGAAGAAATACTCCTTGCCAGCGGCCGCACCGGACTGGGAGTGGATGGCATACTTGAGGCTATCGTCAACAGGATACCTGCGCCCGCAGGCAAACCGGATGCGCCGTTGCAGGCATTGATCTTCGACAGCGTTTTTAACAGCTTCCGGGGTATTATAGTGTATTACCGCATCATCAACGGCTCAATTAAAAAAGGCGATAAGGTAAAATTTGTATCTACCGGACAGGAATACGAAGCAGATGAAGTAGGTATATTGAAATTGAAGATGGCCGAAAAACCTGAGGTGAAGTGCGGGGATGTGGGGTATATCATTACAGGTATAAAAAATGCCAAAGAAGTAAAAGTGGGAGACACCATCACTACTTCTGTTAATCCTACTACTGAAATGATCAAAGGTTTCCAGGAAGTGAAGCCGATGGTATTTGCAGGGATATTTCCTGTTAATACGGATGAATTTGAAGAGCTGAGGGATTGTATGGATAAGCTGCAACTGAATGATGCCTCGCTGACTTTTGAGCTGGAGACTTCACAGGCGCTCGGGTTTGGATTCCGTTGTGGCTTTCTCGGTATGCTCCATATGGAGATCATTCAGGAACGCCTGGAACGTGAATTTAATCAAACGGTGATCACTACCGTTCCCAACGTGAGCTTTATAGCCTATACTACAAGAGGAGAAAAAATAATCGTCAACAATCCTACTGAATTTCCCGATCCTGTAAAAACTGAGCGTATTGAAGAACCCTATATCAAAGCACAGATCATCACCAAGCCGGAATATATTGGAAATATTATGACGCTGTGCCTGGGAAAAAGAGGAATGCTCATCAACCAGAGCTATCTTACCACCACCAGGGTTGAACTGGTCTTTGAAATGCCGCTTACCGAAATTGTGTTTGATTTTTACGACAAGCTGAAGAGCCAGACCCGTGGCTATGCGTCATTTGACTATAATCCTATTGGCTATCGCGAAGCGGATATTGTAAAAATGGACATCCTGCTGAACGGTGATAAAGTGGATGCATTAAGTGCGCTCATCCACCGCAGCAAAGGTCAGGAGTTTGGGCGTAAGCTTTGTGAAAAGCTGAAAGAGCTGGTGCCCCGCCAGCAGTTCCAGATCGCCATACAAGCAGCTATCGGCGCAAAAATACTGGCAAGGGAGAATATCTCGGCTATGCGGAAAGATGTTACTGCCAAATGTTACGGCGGGGATATCAGCCGTAAGAGAAAATTGCTTGAAAAGCAAAAGGAAGGTAAAAAGCGTATGCGCCAGATCGGTAATGTAGAAGTGCCCCAGGAGGCATTCCTGGCGGTGTTGAAGCTGGATGATTAAATTAGTGCTGCGTAACCATAATATACTGCATCATTTTTAGTGAATAGTGAATAAATTCATCATAGCCTGTTCACTTCAGAGCAATACGAGATATTTAATTGCCCCAGCATTAAAAAAAACCTCCTGGAATAACAAGGAGGTTTTTTAATGCTCAGCTATATTGTTTTATTTATTTTGCAAACTGCTTCCTGATCAGGTTCAGCGCTCCGCCTTCCCTGAACCATTGTATCTGTTGCTCATTGTAAGTATGATTTACTTCTATGCTTTCCTTGCTGCCATTGGCATGGTGCAGCACAACAGTAAGCGGCTTGCCGGGAGCAAAGGTTTCCAGTCCAGTGATATCAATGGTATCATCTTCCTGAATTTTGTCATAATCTTCCTTATTGGCGAATGTAAGCGCAAGCATACCCTGCTTTTTCAGATTGGTCTCGTGAATACGGGCAAAGCTTCTTACTATTATGGCACGCACACCAAGATGACGGGGCTCCATGGCTGCATGCTCACGGCTTGATCCTTCCCCATAGTTTTCATCTCCTACCACCACACTGCCAATGCCTGCAGCTTTATAAGCCCTGGCAGTTGCCGGCACGGGACCATATTCCCCTGTCAACTGGTTCTTTACGGTATCGGTTTTTTCGTTGAAATAATTGATAGCGCCTATCAGCATATTATTGCTGATGTTGTCTAAGTGACCACGGAACTTTAACCAGGGGCCTGCCATAGAGATGTGGTCGGTAGTGCATTTCCCTTTTGCCTTAATGAGCAGCTTAAGCCCTTTCAGATCGGTACCTTCCCACGGGGTGAAAGGAGATAATAACTGCAGGCGCTGCGAATCCGGTTTTACGATCACTTCCACCCTGCTGCCATCCTTTGCAGGCGCCTGGTAGCCGGGGTCATCCACCGAAAATCCTTTCGGAGGCAATTCCACACCGGTTGGCTCGTCAAGCATTACTTCTTCACCGTTTTCATTCTTCAGGCTGTCCTTCAGGGGGTTGAAAGTGAGATCGCCGGCAATGGCAAAAGCAGTTACAATTTCAGGTGAAGCTACAAACGCGTGTGTGCTTGCCAAACCATCATTGCGTTTTGCAAAATTCCTGTTGAAGGAGGTGATAATAGAGTTCTTACGGTTAGGATCGTCAATATGCCTTGCCCATTGTCCAATACATGGTCCACAGGCATTAGCCAGTACAACACCGCCTATTCTGTCAAATGTTTTAAGGAAACCATCTTTTTCAATAGTATGTCTTACCAGCTCACTGCCGGGAGTGATCGTAAATTCAGCTTTGGTCTTCAGTTTTTTGTCAATAGCCTGTTGCGCCAGCGATGCAGAGCGGCTGATATCTTCATAAGAAGAGTTGGTGCATGATCCGATCAGCGCTACTTCAAGACGCTCCGGCCACTGGTTGGCCTTTACCGCTTCGGCAAATTTGCCGATGGGCCAGGCAAGGTCGGGTGTAAACGGCCCGTTTACATAAGGCTCAAGCTCATCCAGGTTGATCTCTATCAGCTGGTCATAATATTTGGAGGGATCGGCATATACTTCAGGGTCGGGCCGGAGATGTTCTCTGATACCATCCGCCAGGGCGGCTACTTCTTCTCTTTGGGTAGCTTTAAGATAAGACGACATTTTTTCGTCGTAGGCAAATAATGAACAGGTAGCGCCGATCTCTGCTCCCATATTACAAATGGTTCCCTTGCCCGTAGCGCTCAGGTTATCGGCGCCTTCTCCGAAATACTCCACAATGGCGCCTGTGCCTCCTTTTACGGTGAGTATACCTGCAACTTTCAGGATGATATCTTTTGGAGAAGCCCAGCCGCTCAGCCTTCCGGTAAGTTTTATGCCGATAAGCTTAGGCATTTTAAGCTCCCAGGCCAACCCGGCCATTACATCCACGGCATCAGCACCGCCAACGCCTATAGCCACCATACCCAACCCGCCGGCATTAGGGGTATGGGAATCTGTACCAATCATCATGCCGCCGGGAAAAGCATAGTTTTCCAGCACTACCTGGTGAATGATCCCTGCGCCCGCTTTCCAGAAGCCGATGCCGTATTTATTGGAAATGGAAGCGAGAAAATCATATACTTCCTTATTCACGTCTATGGCAACGGCAAGGTCTTTTTCCGCCCCTACTTTTGCCTGTATCAGGTGATCACAATGCACGGTGGAGGGTACAGCTACCTTGTCCCTGCCACAGGTCATAAATTGCAGCAGCGCCATCTGGGCGGTGGCGTCCTGCATGGCAACACGGTCAGGCGCGAAATCCACATAATCTTTACCGCGTTGGTAGGCTTTTGCTGCCGGTTCGTACAGATGGGTATACAATATTTTTTCAGCAAGTGTAAGAGGCGTTCCTGTTAGTTTGCGTGCCGCAGCTACTTTGCCGGGCATTTCTGAGTAAACTTTTTTAATGAGGTCGAGATCGAAAACCATACGTATTAGTTTTTTAGTAGTTTGCCGTATGCCGGTAAAGCATCAGTGTAGTGGACAGGCGATTTATACCTGACTTGTAAAAGCCCTGCGAAATTACCGAAAAAATGCAGTTTTCATAACAAGCGTTTCACATTCACGTTATTAATTTTTTTTAATTTAGCATTATGAACAGGTTCAAGCACTTTATTGAATGGCAGGTGTTTGGCGTTTGCGCTTACATCGGTGAAAAAGTGGGGATCGCAGGTTCCGTCATCCGCAAGCATTTTATCTACATTTCCCTGCTTACCATGGGCTCGCCCATCATTATATATATGTTTGTTGCTTTCTGGATGAATGTAAAAAATTATATCTGGAAAAACAGGAGGAACCCGCTGAATGAGTAGGGCAAGATACAACGGGCAATGATGAATAGGCTGTGATGAACAGGCGGTTGAGTTCGCTTATTAATTGTCTGACGTTTATTGTTTCACCACATCTCATTCGCCACCAGGGGAAGCTTACTAAGGGGTTTTACTTGCTTTCTATAGGAAAAATAATCATTTCATTAAAAAATGTAAAGTTGAAAGCAATTTATATTTTAATCTGCGTTATATACCTGCAACTTATTCAACTAAAGAATTTTAATAAAGTACGGCAAACCTTATCAATGAAACACTAGTTATTTATTCTGTGGAAAACCAAATAAAAAAATCCAAGATCCTGTAAGTAAAAACCAAATTATCCAATCATCCTTTGAAGTAACATCCTATGAAAGCTCCTGATCCTCTATCCTAATGTAGATCCGGGAGCTTTTCTTTTTTTACAGCAACTTCTCAAAATAAATCCAGCTTTTCTTTCTGCTCATAGTTGACCGGTCGTGTTATAAAAACACCTGATCTTCCCACTCTGATCTTCCCTGTCAGCCTTACCAGCACAGAATCTTTTAAACCCATTGAAAGCGCATTCCCTATCACATTAGAGATATCCAGCTTCACAACGAGAGGAATGCTGAAGGTATCCAGCCTGGGGATGTAAATAGTAGAATCCAGTTCTGTATGTCCCAATTTCCTGTTATCAACAAATATATCAAGGCTGCCCGATTTGAAGGTAAGATTTGACCTGTTAGGATTATACAACTGCACATCGGCAAGTAGGGTAGTATTGGTAAAACTGTTCGCTCCTAACTGCAGATTTTCCACTCCCACATATTCAGGAGCGACAATTTGTCGGCAGGAGAATAATGTAATAGCCAGGGTACAAGCGAGTAGGGGAGCAAAGCTTTTCTTCATCATATAGGATTATAAATAATGCAATATAGTCCGCTGTTTAAAAATTGTAAAGAAAATGAGGGTTAAAAATTAGCCAAAGCCCAACTAAGAATATTAGTTTTAAATACTGAAATTTTGTCAAAAGCGATCAAAACATATCCCTAATTATTTTAGTTATTATAGTAATTAACTAATTTATTGATATAAAATTATTTATGTTATTTTATTTACTATTTATTTAAAAATAAAAGCAGCTCTTTTTATCAGAAAACAGATACAATTAACCGAGCTGCTTTTCAAATAAAATATATGTATATACGATGATATTATTAGCTGAATTACAATATTTTGCACCAATAATTTTATATAAAAATTCAATTATTGAAAAATATATAAAAATTGAACAATATGAACGGTGGCAAAAAATGAGTTTCAGGAACCGGTGTACTATTGCCGGGGCAAACGGATTGATAGATCTTAGCATTCCTATTGAAGGCGGTAGAAATATTGAAGCCTTTATACGCGATATTAAAATTGATAATATGCTAAAATGGCAGATGATCCACTGGCGGGGTATTACTTCTGCTTACAACAGATCGCCATGGTTTGAATTTTACGCGGATGAGCTTTTACGGTTTTATGCAACCAGGTACACCTATCTTTGGGACTGGAACCTGGATCTTATGTATTGGGCTTTACACAAACTGAAAGTTGAGGTGAAGGTTGATTTTACGGATAGCTACGAAAAGCATATTAAGGATAAAAATATAATGGATTATCGTAATAAGGTGTTGCCCAAAAACAGTATCTCGTATGGCGGGGACTGCCCGGTATATAGCCAGGTTTTTGAGCACCGCCTGGGATTCCGGCCCAACCTGAGCATTATTGATTTGCTTTTTTGCGAAGGAAATAATGCCGCCGGCTTGCTGGGATCCTGAAAATATTATAACAGTTTTCAACTATTGTATGCAGATCATAGAGAACGATTTTCTAAAGGCCACTATCAATACCAAAGGAGCGGAATTGTCAGGTCTTCAGCACAAGCAAACCGGGATAGAATATATGTGGCAGGCCGATCCGGCTTTTTGGGGTAAGCATTCCCCTGTATTATTTCCTGTGGTGGGAGCCCTGAAAAACAACAGCTTTATTTTTGAAGGTAAGGAATACCTTCTCGGCAGGCATGGGTTTGCCAGGGACATGGATTTTTCGCTGGCCAAAGCCGATCGGAACAGCGCAACCTTCAGTTTGGAATCTTCCGAAGCCACCCTTTCTATATTTCCCTTTGTATTCAGATTTGATATCACTTATCTGCTCAGCGAGAACACCCTGACAGTGGTCTATGATGTTGTTAATACAGGCGGGAAGGAACTGTTTTTTTCTGTAGGAGGGCATCCGGCTTTCCGGGTTCCGCTGGAAGCAGCGTTAGCGTATGAAGATTATTATCTTGAATTTGATGAGGAAGAAGACGCCGGGCGGTGGCCGATATCCCCGGAGGGCCTGATTGGAAAAGCCCCTCTTCCTTTTTTCAACCATTCGGGAAGGATACCCCTTACCAAATCATTGTTTTACCGGGATGCCCTGGTATTTAAATATCTCCGTTCCTCTTCGGTGAGCCTGAGGTCTGATAAAGGTAGCGCAGGCATTACTGTTGATGTTGGGGAATTTCCCTACCTGGGTATATGGGCGGCCAAAAATGCCGATTTTGTTTGTATTGAGCCCTGGTGCGGTATTGCGGATAGTGCGGAGGCAGACCGGCAGATTATCCATAAAGAAGGCATCAACAGGCTGATGCCGGGCAATACTTTCAACAGAGCCTGGAGTGTGCATTGTTTCTAAAGCAAGGATATTTACGAACAGCAAATGAAAAAACTGATCAACCGGCTGAATGCCTTTTTTAAAGGACTATCTATTATACTCCGTCCGCATATTTACCTGGGGTGGTTAAGGCGTCCGCTGCAGCTATTTTCCAATACGCTGTCACTGTCCAGGTGGGCGGCAGAAAACGGCAGTTCAGCCTCAATGAATGATTTTTATACTCCTTTGCGTGATTATCAAAAACGGTATGCATTGTATGCACATATAGTGGAGGCGGGGCGCCTGAAGGATGCCGCTGTTGATTATCTTGAGTTTGGCGTGAGCGGAGGTTTTTCTTTCAGGTGGTGGGTGGCTGCCAATACACATCCCGGTAGCAGATTTTATGGGTTTGATACCTTTGAAGGGCTGCCTGAGAGCTGCGGTACCTACAATAAAGGGGATATGATTGCCTCTATTCCCGGCATAGAGGATAGCAGGGCCTCTTTTTATAAAGGACTTTTCCAGGATACATTGCCGGGCTTTTTGAAAGCAAATACAATAGACCGCTCAAAGCTGAAGATCATACATCTTGATGCTGATCTGTTTTCTTCTACATTATTTGCGCTTACCAGCCTTGCTCCATCCCTTCAGAAAGGAGATATCCTGTTGTTTGATGAGTTCAATGTACCTAATCATGAATTTGCCGCGTTTAAAATTTTTTGCGACAGCTACTATATAAAAACCAGGCTGCTGGCGGCAGTGAACAATTATTACCAGGTTGCCCTGCAAATTGAGTAGGATTGCCGCAAGGCTGCCAACCTTTATAAGATCGTTTTAGCTTAAACGTATCCGTATATAAGGTTGGCAACCTTACTACCGGAGCGGCAATCCCGAATATGCCCGTATCTTTTGAAAATCTTACATTCGCTCAATTATAGTTATATCATGTCTTATTTACTCAGCAATGCTTTTCAACCCCCGGAGAAGATACGGAAGATGCAGGAGGATAATCTGGGTGAATTGCTGCAATATCTCCAGCTGCATTCCCCATATTATAAAGAAGCTTTCAGGTCAAAGCAGATAGATATTAATAGTATAAAATCTTTAAACGACCTGGAAATGTTGCCTGTAACACAGAAAGAAGACCTGCAGCAGCGCAATGAAGAATTTGTGTGTGTGGGGAAACATAAAATAATAGAGTATACTTCTACTTCGGGAACACTTGGCAGCCCGGTAACCATTGCGCTTACAGAAAGCGACCTGGATCGCCTGGCATATAATGAGTGCGCCTCTTTTGCCTGTGCAGACGGGGGCAGCGAAGACATTTTCCAGCTTATGCTTACCCTCGACCGCCAGTTCATGGCAGGCATGGCTTATTATTCCGGTATCAGAAAACTGGGCGGGGGGATAATACGGGTTGGTCCCGGGGTACCATCTGTGCAGTGGGAAACCATATCCCGCCTTAAGCCTACCGCCATTGTTGCCGTGCCTTCTTTTATTGTGAAGCTGCTGCACTATGCGGAGGAGCGCGGTATTCATCCCAATGAAACTTCGGTGAAAAAAGCCATTTGTATCGGTGAAAATATAAGGAACACTGATCTTTCGCTAAACGTATTAGGTAAAAAGATCATGGAAAAATGGAATATCAGGTTATATTCCACTTATGCTTCCACCGAGATGCAGACTGCCTTTACGGAATGTGGTGAGGGCAGGGGCGGTCACCTGCAGCCGGATCTGCTGATTGCAGAGCTTTTGGATGAGAACAACCAACCTGTGAAAGCCGGGGAACCGGGCGAAGTGACTATCACCACCCTGGGTATAGAAGGAATGCCCCTCCTCCGGTATAAAACCGGCGATATCTGCATTGCTTATCATGATAAATGCGGCTGCGGGAGAAACACTATGCGGCTGTCTCCTGTCATAGGCCGGAAGAAGCAGATGATCAAATTCAAAGGGACTACGCTTTTCGCGCCTGCGCTTTTCGACCTGCTCAATGGCATGGAAGATATCAAAGACTATGTTGCCGAGGTTTATTCCAACGAAATTGGCACAGATGAGGTATTGCTGCATGTGTGGGCAGCCAGTAACGGCGAAGAAACAGATCACCGTATCAGGGCTTATCTTCAGGCTAAACTAAGAGTCACACCGCAGATCAGATATATCACTGAAGAGGATATCAGGAGGATACAAATTTCTGAAGCCAGCCGTAAGCCTTTAAAGTTTATAGACAGGAGAGGGAGAAATATTTGATACATTTACTATTATTTATTTTTTTTGCCGTGCTTGTATGTTAACAGAAATATAATTTTGTGCAATGATAAATGTTGGAGCCAGAACGCTTTCCCTAAATGATTTTTCAGATATTGTTTTAAAAAACAGGAAAATTGAGCTTGATCCCCTGACGCTTGAGAAAATGGAAGCCAACTTTCGTTTCCTCACTCATTTTTCAGATCAGAAGCTCATTTACGGCATCAACACAGGATTTGGTCCTATGGCCCAATACAAAGTGAGCCAGGAAAATGTATTACAGCTCCAGTATAATCTTATAAGAAGCCATTGCTCGGGAAGCGGCAATTATCTTTCACCTGCCCTGGCAAAAGCATTGATGGTAGCAAGGTTAAACAGCATTGCCCAGGCATATTCCGGTGTGCATACCGATGTGGCGGTTGTATTGCGCTTACTTATTAATAATAATATCACTCCCTGCATATTTGAGCATGGTGGTGTGGGGGCCAGCGGCGATCTGGTACAGCTTGCTCATCTTGCCCTTGTGCTCATTGGCGAGGGGGAAGTGCTGGTAGATGGAAAGCCGAGACCTACTGCAGAGGTATTTAAGGAATATGGCATCACACCGCTTTCCATTCATATCCGTGAGGGGCTTGCAATACTCAACGGCACTTCGGCTATGACCGGTATAGGCCTGCTTAATATTATATATGCCAAAAAACTGTTGCAGTATTCCGTATTGCTTTCTGCCATGACCAATGAAGTGGTAGAAGCGTATGATGACCATTTCTCCTACGAGCTGAATATTGTAAAAAGGCATAAAGGGCAAAATGAAGTGGCTGCCATGCTTCGCGATGTGCTGAAAGGCAGCAAGCTTATCAGGAGCAGGTCTGAGCATTTATACAACCCCGAGAACATTAAGCACGACGTATTTGAAGACAAAGTACAGGAATACTATTCCCTGCGTTGTGTTACCCAGGTATTGGGGCCTATTTACGATACCATAGCTCATGCGGAAAGAGTGCTGACGGATGAATTGAATTCGGTAAATGATAATCCCGTTATAGATCATGAAAGCCACAATATTTTTCATGGCGGTAATTTCCATGGAGATTATGTATCACTGGAGATGGACAAGCTGAAAACTGCCATTACCAAGCTTTCCATGCTGGCAGAGCGGCAACTGAACTATCTTTTGAACAATAAGCTCAATGAAAAGTTTCCTCCCTTTGTAAATCTTGGTGTGCTGGGATTCAACTTCGGCATGCAGGGGATGCAGTTTACCGCTACGTCCACCGTTGCAGAAAACCAGACATTGTCTTTTCCTATGTATGTGCACAGTATTCCCAACAACAACGATAACCAGGATATAGTGAGCATGGGATGTAATGCTGCGGTGATTACTAAAAAAGTTATTGATAATACCTTTGAGGTATTGTCTATCCAGATGGTAACGGTGCTTCAGGCAATAGACTATGCCGATTATGCTTCAAGGCTTTCTCCCGCCACCCGACAGGTATATGCCTCAATAAGGGAATTGTTCCCCAGATTTGTTGAAGACAGGCCGCGATACCGGGAACTGGAGCATGTCAAAAAATACTTCCTTGAAAATGACCCTGAGATGCTCTACGCTCATAATGTGGAGAAGGTAGCTGCACAATAAAATTCTCTTTCACCTAAAAATATTATTTTACATAAAATTTTAGTTGACTGATGAAATGTGCATTAATTACAGGCGGGTCGAGGGGAATAGGCAGGGCTGTTTGTTTGAAGCTGGCTGGCATGGGCTATCATGTTCTGGTCAATTATAAAAGTAATGAGGCGGAAGCGCAAAAAACCTTATCACAGGTGGAAGAGAAGGGCGGGAGCGCTACTTTATTGAAATTCGATGTTTCGGAGCGTAATGCCGTTACCGGCGTGTTGGGAAAATGGATAGAAACAAACCCGGACCACTCTATTGAAGTGCTGGTGAATAATGCCGGGATAAAAGACGATGTATTGCTGATGTGGATGAAGGATGAGCAGTGGGATAATGTGGTCGGCGCAAGCCTGAATGGCTTTTTTAATGTGACCCGGCTTGTGATACAGGGTATGCTCATCAGGAGGTATGGACGGGTCATCAATATTGTTTCGCTATCCGGGCTGAAGGGATTGCCCGGTCAAACCAATTATTCTGCGGCCAAAGGAGGCGTTATTGCAGCCACCAAAGCGCTTGCACAGGAAGTGGGAAAAAGGAATATTACGGTGAATGCCATAGCGCCCGGATTTATTAAAACAGATATGACGGAGGGGCTTGATGAAAAGCAATTGAAGACTCTTATTCCTGTGAACAGGTTTGGTGAGCCGGAGGAAGTAGCGCATGCCGTCGGCTTTTTTGCATCCCCGGAATCATCTTATATTACCGGAGAGGTTTTATCTATTAACGGAGGAATGTATTCCTGATATGAACAGAAGAGTAGTGATAACAGGTATGGGGATTTATTCCTGTATTGGGAAAAACCTTGAGGAGGTCAGATCATCTCTCTATACCGGAAAATCAGGTATTGCTCTTGATCGGGCCCGTAAGGAAATGGGGTACAGATCGGGGCTTACAGGGTTCCTGGAGCGACCTTCTCTGAAAGAGCTGCTCGACAGAAGAGCACGGATAATGTTGCCCGAACAGGGCGAATATGCTTATATGGCCACACTGGAGGCGATGCAGCAGGCAGGTATTGACGCTGATTATATTACCGGTCACGAAATGGGTATTATTTATGGCAATGACAGTTCTGCCAAGCCGGTAATAGATGCCATTGATATTTTGCGGGAGAAAAAGGATACTATGCTGCTGGGCTCTGCTTCTGTATTCCAGACGCTTAATTCTACCATTACCATGAACCTTTCAACAATATTCAGGTTGAAGGGGATCAATTTTACAGTGAGCGCTGCGTGTGCCAGCGGTTCACATGCTATCGGGCTGGGATATCATTTTATCAAGACGGGATTGCAGGATCGCATTGTTGCCGGGGGAGCCCAGGAAGTAAATATTAACTCCATGGGAAATTTCGATGCGCTTTCTGCGTTCTCTGTTCGGGAGGACGAGCCGCAAAAAGCATCCAGGCCTTTCGACAGGAGCCGGGACGGGCTTATACCAAGCGGGGGAGGGGCAACTGTTATACTGGAGAGCCTTGAATCGGCAACGGCGCGCGGTGCAACCATACTGGGAGAAGTGATCGGCTATGGCTTTTCCTCCAACGGTGAACATATATCCAATCCCACGGTCGGCGGACCGGTGCGGTCGCTTGAAATGGCGCTCAGAGATGCCGGTACAGCACCTGCGGATATAGATTATATCAATGCTCATGCTACTTCCACACCGGCAGGCGATGCCAGTGAAGCAAAAGCATTATATACCGTATTTGGTGACGCAGGCACACCGCTTAGCTCTACCAAATCCATGACCGGGCACGAATGCTGGATGGCAGGCGCCAGCGAAATAGTATATTCGCTGCTCATGATGCATAATGACTTTATGGCGCCTAATATCAATTTTGAAGCGCCGGATGAAGATTCGGCAAAACTGAATATCGTAAAAACTACAACAGAAAAAAATATAGATGTATTTTTGTCAAACTCTTTTGGCTTTGGCGGCACCAATTCAACCCTCATTGTCAGAAAATGGAAAAAATAGTTGCTTATGACACAGAATGAACAAATCGTTGAGAAGATCAACCATTTCCTGTCTGAAGAATTTGAAGTAGATGAAGCCAGGATAACCCCCGATGGCAACCTGAAGGACGTGCTGGAACTGGACAGCCTTGACTATATTGACCTGGTGGTGGTCATTGAAAATAATTTCTCCTTTAAAGTAAAACCGGAAGATTTTACCGGTATTACTACTTTCGGTGATTTTTACAACTACGTTATTTCCCGTGTAAATTCTAAAGAAATGGCATAATGCCGTCGTGGCAGGGTAAATCAAGGGGCAACAGGTTAGGGTACAGCATATTTGTAGCTGTGCTCCGCAGGCTTGGATTGCGCCCGGCTTATTTCCTGCTCCGGTTCGTATCTTTTTATTATTTTCTATTTGCCGGAAGATCTTCCGGCTATATCCTGGAGCTCTACCGCAGGCGGCTTGGCCTTGGATACTGGAAATCGCTGCTGCTATTGTACCGCAACTATTATGCATTCGGGCAAAGCCTGATAGATAAGGTTGCCGTGATGTCGGGCATGACAAACCGGTTTTCATTTGATTTTGACGGTGAGCAACATTTACACCGGATGGTGAGCATGGGAAAGGGAGGACTGCTGCTCAGCTCTCATATCGGTAACTGGGAGGCGGCTGGCCATCTTTTAGAACGCCTGCATACCCGGATAAATGTGGTAATGTTTGACGGCGAGCACCAGAAAATAAAGGATTACCTGCAGAATGTTACAGGAGAACGGACAACAAATATTATTGTTATAAAGGACGACCTCTCCCATATCTACGCCATTAACGAAGCATTGAAGAATAATGAAATTGTGTGCATGCATGCCGATCGCTTTCTTGAAGGCAACCGCGTAATTGAAATCCCGTTCCTTGGCAAAAATACCTGTTTCCCGGCGGGACCGTTTATAGTAGCTGCGCAATTTAAAGCTCCTGTTTGTTTTGTTTTTGCTATGAAGGAAGGCGCAACACACTACCACTTCTATTCCAGTGCAATCCGCTCTTACGATTTCTCAGATAAAAATGAAACTATCAGGAAAATGCTTTTGGAGTTTGCAGCCGGTATGGAAGAAAAGGTGAGGGCATATCCTGAACAATGGTATAATTATTATGATTTTTGGGCGCAGGCATCATCTGCCCAAAAATGAGTTTGCACCAACGGCGCATGATTTTACCATTCTGCCCTTGCTGAGGCCGTTACCGACAGGTCAGAAATATATTCCCCTGCAAGATATTTATAGTATCCCGTTATAGCTATCATGGCAGCATTATCTGTGCAATATTCAAATGCGGGGATATAAGTGTTCCAGCCATGTTTTTTGCCCAGTTCCTCAAATGCAGCCCGTAATCCCCTGTTGGCGGATACTCCGCCTGCGAGACATATTTCCCGGATGCCCGTGGTGATAGATGCTTTTTTTAATTTATTTAGCAGAATGGATATGATACGGTGTTGGACGGATGCGCAGATATCTGCAAGATTATCATTAATAAATTGCTGCTGTTCCTCCGGCGAAGCCAGGAACTGTTCTTTGTAAATAAGGCTTTTCCCCGCGTTTTTCAGAAAGTATAAGATAGATGTTTTTAACCCGCTGAAGCTGAAGTTCAGCCCGTCTATCCTGGGTTCGGGAAAAGAAAAACGGGTGGCATCGCCGGTAGCCGCATGCTTATCTATTAAAGGGCCACCCGGGTATGGCAAACCGAGCAGCCTGGCTGATTTGTCAAAAGCTTCCCCGGCGGCATCATCTATCGTTTCACCGATCACCTTCATATCATGCGGTGACCGGCAGAGCACAATTTGTGTGTGACCTCCACTCACGGTAAGGCATAAGAAGGGAAAGGCAGGACTGGGCTCACTGATAAGATTGGCCAGCACATGCGCCTGCATGTGATGTACCGGAATTAAAGGTTTGTTCAGCGCAAGGGAAAGTGATTTTGCAAACTGGGATCCTACCAGCAGGGAGCCGATCAGTCCCGGGGCCCGGGTAAAGGCTATCGCATCTATATCTCCAGGCGATATACCTGCTTTTTTTAACGCCTGGTCTGTTACCGGTACTATATGCTGCATGTGCGCCCTGGAAGCAAGCTCCGGTATAACGCCGCCGTATTGTTCATGCACTTTTTGAGACGCTATGATGTTAGAGAGGATCTTACCATCGCGGCATATACCTGCCGAAGTTTCGTCGCAGGAAGATTCGATAGCGAGTATGGTAATATTTTGACCGGATGCTTGCATCAGGCAAAGTTACCTGATTACAGGACTTCTGTAGTACAATTTCGGAGGCAGTTTTTTAATCCTTCAGGTAGCTGATGGTTTCGATATGCACGGGGATCGGAAGATCTTCGGAAATAAAGGCGGCAGAATCAACAGCATAGGATATAATTGCTTTTTGCCCCACTGCCAATACCACATCTTCTCCCATAGAAGAAGGGTATAAAATTTTATTATCGTTGGTAACGACGCCAAGAAAATTTTTTACGGAATCTTTTATGACTTCTATTTTTACCACGGCTTTGTTATTGCACATTATTGTATCCTTTTCTTTGGAAAAAATAAAAAGCAGAAAAGAGGTAATAGTCAGCGAAACAACGTACACAAATTTTATCATAAGATAATTTTTTAGAAGTAACGATCAGTTTCACTTTTTTTAACGAAAAAATTATACCTATAGTATGATAAGAAAATGTTTGTAGGTAAGAAAATGACAGTAGTGGAGGCAAAGCATGCCTTGCCTTTACTTTGACCGGATGGCGGCTACAGGATCCATCCTGGCGGCAATAGTTGCAGGAATAATACCGGCGAGGATCCCTATTATAATACATATACTGATGGCAAGTGAAAGTACAGGGTAGGAGATATATACATTAAAATTCAGAGGACCGCTGAGTATTTTAGCCATTACATATACAAGCACCAGCCCTATTGCCCCGCCAATAAAGCAGATAAAAGCCGATTCGAGCAAGAACTCAGACAGGATCGTTCTCTTTTTGGCCCCGATCGCTTTTTTGAGTCCGATAACAGGCGTGCGCTCTCTCACGGTAACGAACATAATATTGGCTATCCCAAATGCCCCGACCACAAGACTTAATAAGCCGATCAGCCAGCCGCCCAGCTTTATACTGGAGAAAAGCTTGGTGATCGCATCACTGAAATCACTGACCGCATTGAGTGAAAAATCATCTTCCTCGCTTGGGCTGAGACGGTGAATAGCTCTCATATTTCCTTTCAGTTCATCTTTAAATGCTTCTGTGGAAATATCAGGTTTGCCCTGTACCATGAATTTGGGCTGGGAGTATTTTTCTTCAAAAATGGTCCTGAAAAATTTGTAGGGGAGGATAAAGCAGTCGTCAAAGCTCCAGCCTCCTACCAGCAGGCTTTTGCCCTGCTTTTTTATTACGCCGACAATAGTGATCCTCACATTCTTTATAGTAATGTTTTTACCAACGGCAAGCTCCGGCGAGCCAAAGAGCTTTTCTGCATTTTCGTAGCCAATAACTGCAGCGGCAGTACCCCTGTCCATATCTGCCTGGGAAAGATACCGCCCGTATTCTATTTCAAAGGGCTGGATATCATTGAAATCTTCAGTTACTCCATACAGGTTTACATTTTGTATCATATCCTTGCCATATATAGCATTCTGGCCGCCGGCGTTCAATGTAAATGCGATTTTGGATATGCCATCGGTTTTTGCCCTGATCAATCGCATCTCTTCATATTTAGGCTCGGGTCTTTTTACATACCGCCACCAGGGGTAATCGCCATTGCCACCCTGGGAATAATCCCACTTGTCTATATAAATCGTATTAGAGCCTAATGCGTTGATGCCGTCTTTGATATTGCGCTCAAGGCTGTCAACAGTTGTCAGTACGCCTATGATGCAAAAAATGCCGATAGTAACTCCGAAAAGAGAAAGGAAGGTCCGCAGCTTGTTGCTTTTCAGTTCCTGCCAGGCAAGCCTGAAACTTGCGCCCAGAATATGGAGTGTTTTAAGCATAAGGTCAAAGTTAGCGTATAAGGCTTACTTGTAATGAAAATTATATTCATGGGTGCATTCCTTTGTGCATTAAAAGCAAATGCTGCCGGAATGCAGTAGGCGTTTGTTTGACAATTCTTTTAAAAAGGTTGAAGAAATGCACCGGGTTATTGTAGCCGCACTCATAACAGATATCTTTTATCGCATAGTTTTCGTTCTGCAATAATTTTTTCGCATGGCCAATTCTCAGCTCATTCAGGAACAGTGTAAAAGTTTTCTGCGTTTTTTGCTTGAAAAACCTGCAGAACGAATTAGGGGTCATATTGCAGATGCGGGCCACTTCTTCAAGCATAATATCCCTCTGGAAATTTTTTAACAGGAACTGGTATACCTCGTTAAATCTTTCTATGTCGTTGATATCGGGAGATCTTTTGTACCCCACACTGGCCAGGAATTCATATTCTTCTGATCTTGACAATATATCTATCACCTGTAAAAAAATACCAAGCTGCAGCAAGCCGTTGGCATCAACCAGCTCTTTCATTTTCCCGTTGATAACAGCTCTGGTCTTGCCGTAAAACCGTAATCCTCTTTCCGCCCTCTGCATCAGCTCATTGTACCTGTGTATGCCGGGGCCATCATCGGAGACCCTGTTTGCCAGCTCAATAGGAAAATATAGTCCTACAGCTTTAGTGAACAAATTTTTGTTGCTTTTATAATACACCGGGTCACACCTCCACAGGTGAGGTAATTCAGGGCTGGAAAGAATGATCTCGCCTTCAGAAAAATTCCCCACGTAATCCCCGATGATCAGCTTCCCATGGCTTTTTTCTATCCAGGTAAGCTCGCAAAGCTTATGAAAATGGAATGGATGATCGAAGTAAGGCTTATCAACTTTTTTCACCCATATTTTTTTTTCTCCTAAAATAGGAGCATCCACAATAAGCTCAGGTTTCATTGACAAACATTTCAACAATTAGTAAATGCTGCAAAATTTCCCTCTTTAAAATCCACTTTATCGCCACTGATAGCAGTGGCTGCAGATGAATGACGATACTGAAAGATATAAAAAATACGATTAGCACTTATACAATTGATGGTAAAAAACTTTACTAATTCAATAAAATCCACAACATGGTACGCAATTATTACTGATAGGTTTGTCGGGCTATTCATTATTCTGTCATCAATAAAAACTTACGTATGCTTGCAACCAAAGCCTTTTCTCTGCATGAGAATGTATCTCCTGCTTGTTTGTCTGCTTCGCAGTATTGCGTCAGATGGTTCTCAATATTATTTATCGTCTGTGGATTGTGTATTCCATTTATCACTATGGCAACTCCTTTGCTTCCATCGTATTTCAAAACTGTTACCGGCACGGTAAGAGATACGGACGGAGAGCCTGTTGCCGGTGCTTCTGTTACAATTAAACATAAGTCTGCGGGAACACAAACAAACATAGACGGAAAATTCAGCATTGAAGCCAGTGAGGGGGATGTACTTGTAGTGTCGGCAGTGGGGTTTACTGCACAGGACATTATTATAACTGGCAGTGCGAATTATAGTATTGCTTTAAAAAGAGATGTTTCCGAACTTGACCAGGTAGTTGTGATAGGCTATGGTACGCAAAAGAAGGTTAATCTTACAGGATCTGTTGCTACTGTAAGTGCAGCGGAACTTGTTAAACGCCCGGTATCAAATGTTGCAAATCTTTTACAGGGAAAGGTCACCGGTCTTCAGGTATCACAGGCATTTGCAAAGCCCGGAGCTGAAAATAACACCCTACGTATTCGTGGGTTGGGCACTTTCAGTAGTGCAGGGAGCGACCCCTTAGTACTTATTGACGGAATTGCAGGTGACATGACAAACCTTGATCCGAATGATGTAGAATCGGTTTCTGTACTTAAAGACGCCGCGTCTGGCTCCATTTATGGCGCCCGCGCTGCGAATGGCGTAATTATTATTACCACAAAGAAAGGAAAGTCCGGACGTCTTAATGTTGATTATAGCGGTAACATACAGGCTCAAAAAGCAACACGACTGCCCGATCTTCTATATAATTCCGCAGATTACATGGAATACTGGAATCAAGGCAGGATAAGGGCCGGAGGACAACCTTACTTTACCCAGGAGGAAATCGATGCATTCAAAAATAATACTAACGATCCTGTTAACTATCCCAATTTTAACTGGATGGATCATTGTTTTAAAACGGCAGTTGTAAACAATCAGTACATCAACGTAAGCGGTGGCAATGAAAGAACCACGTTTAATCTTTCGCTTGGATACTTAGACCAGGATGGAATTACCAGTACTTATGGTTACAAAAAATATAATTTACTTGTTTCTGTAGAATCAAAAGTGAAAGACTGGATATCTATTGGCGGACAGATCCGATTTGTGAAAAAGGATATCCAGAAAAGTAACTGGGACAACGATGTGGACTACCAGGTGCTCGCCATCTACGGTGCTGCACCAAACTATACGCCTACCATGAAACTTGCGGACGGAACTAGAGGATATGTAGCCAGATACAGTTCAAGTATTGGCGAATGGACCGTAAGAAACCCCGATGCGCAGGATGCAAGCGGCATCTACAATGAAAACTACTACAATATTATTCCGCAGGTATTTACCGATATAAAATTCACAAGAAATTTGTCTTGGTATACTAAAGTTTCTGCTACCATTGATAATAGTTTCAGCAACAGGCTGGAACATGCAGTTGACAACTATTTTTTTAAGGATGGCAGTTTTGCGCATAATAATTCAACATGGAGATTAGGAGTAGAAGAAAATTCGTATCAGACCATGTATCTGAATTTATATTCAACATTAAAATACCAGAAAACATTCAACGTAAATCATACGATAAATTTATTGGGTGGCTACAACCTGGAATACAATAAGTATCAGCAATTGTTCGGCTCAAAAGTTACATTCCCCACTCCTGAGCTCAGGCAACTGAATGCCGGTGCATCTTTGGGACAGATCGCGCAGGGCACTGCGAATGAATGGGGACTTGAGTCTTTGTTTGGTCGCATTAATTATGATTACAAAAGTAAATATCTTTTAGAAGCCAATGTCCGTTATGACGGGACTTCCAGGATTTCGTCTGATAATCGCTGGGGAGTCTTCCCTTCTGTTTCAGCGGGCTGGAGAATTTCTGAAGAACCTTTTTTGAAAAATAACAATTGGATAAATAACCTGAAATTGAGAGGGTCTTGGGGAAAGTTGGGTAACCAAAATGTAGGATTGTATCCATACCAGGAAGTTTTGTCAACCACTTCCTATGCATTCACAACTGCTTATCCCGGAGTTATACAAACCAGAATGGTAGATAAAAATTTAAAATGGGAAACAACTACTATCACCGACATTGGATTGGATTTAAATTTGAAAGATGGATTGTTTAATGCTACTGTTGACTGGTTTGATAAAGTTACCGATGACATTCTTTACCAGATTCCAATACCTACCAGCGTAGGGTTATCCTCTCCTACAGTTAACTATGGCAAAATGAAGAATACGGGATATGAGATTGAAGTCGGACATGGCAAACAAGTGGGAGATCTCAGATATGATGTTAGCCTGAACTATACACGTATTCAAAATGAAGTACTCAGGATTTTAGCTCCCTCTTACGGTAATACCACTATACAGGAAGGACTTCCTTACAAATCCTTTTATTTGACTGAAATGGCAGGCATATTTCAGAATCAACAGGAAATTGATAACTCAGCTAAGCAATCTTTCAATCCCAAGCCGGGCGACTTAAAATTCAAAGATCAAAATAAGGATGGCATCATTGATGCCAAAGATCGTGTTGTTGTTCCGGGAGCCATGCCTAAATTTTATTATGGTGGTAGCATTAATCTCAGGTGGAAAGGATTTGATCTTAGTGCATTCTTCCAGGGCGTTTACGGGCAGAAATCATATGTTCAGGGCTTAGGATGGGGTTTGGTTCCTTATATACAAGGCTCACCTCCAACAAATGATTTCATTAAAAAAATGTGGACAGGAGAAGGTTCAACCAATAAAGATCCTGCAATGTATATTTCCGGATATGCACCTGTAACTGGTACACCAAATACCTATTTTTTACTGGATGCATCTTACCTGAGGTTAAAAAACCTGGCTATCGGGTTCAATGTTCCAAATGCTTTCACTAAAAGAATTGGATTACAGCACCTTCGTTTGTATGTATCCGGCGATAATCTTTTGACCATTACCAAATATCCCGGGGCTGATCCCGAAAAAGCAGCCACCGGCTGGTTCGAAGCGTATCCGCAGGTGACAATCTATACATTCGGTGTTAAAGCCTCTCTTTAACTAAATAAATAATTAATATCATGTTTAGTATCAAAAATATTATTATTAAAATTATCATCCCCGGAATGCTGGTAATGCCTTCTGTGTCTTGTAAAAAAGCTCTGGATAAAAATCCACTTGACCAGATATCCACTGCCACATTCTGGAAAACCCAGGATGATGCTGACATGGCGTTAGCCGGTTGTTACTCAAGGCTTGTAAGTTCGACCTACAAATTCAATCAGATTATGTGGTCTATTTTAGCTGGTGATGCTTCAGAAGCAAACCAAAGCCTGGGGGCTTCTTCTGTAGGAACGCTCGCACAAGGAACCGTAACGCCAACATCCGGCGGACTTATTTCCAGTATCTATAGTGAGTCCTATACAGGCATCGCTTCGTGCAATTATTTTCTCGAGAATATTGACAACGTGCCTATCAATGAAGATATCAAGTCTAAATACAAAGGTGAAATCTTTTTTTTGAGAGCATTGTTCTATTTTACGCTGTCAGACTTTTATGGAGGTGTACCTCTCTTCACAAAGCCGGTCACCATTGATGAAGCGAAGACCAAACAGGCGACAAAAGCCGAAGTCATTACGCAAGTCCTTGCTGATTTGGATCAGGCCATTGCCAGCCTGCCCAATACGGATTATAGCACCAGTGGGCATGCTGTAAAAGGATCGGCACTGGCGCTCAAGTCAAGGGTATTGCTTTATCAAAGCGATTGGACCGGGGCGGCTGCAGCAGCCAAGATGGTTATTGATGATGGGAAATTCAGTCTTTACAATGATTTCAAAAATCTTTTTTTAACAGCTGGACAAAATAATAATCCTGAAATAATCTTTTCAACCAGGTTTTTAAACCCCGATAATTATTCTGATCAGGATATTGAATTGCAATGGTGGGGAATAATAAACCCACGCCAGGAGTTAGTGAATGCATTTGAATGTACGGATGGCCTTCCTATTACGAGCTCACCTTTATACAATCCCGACAATTGGAAAGCAAACCGGGATCCCAGGTTGCTATTAACTGTTAAATTATTTGGAGATCCGGCAGTACAGGCTTCAGGCCAGGTAGTGCCTTATGCGTACAATGCTCCATCATCAACAGGATATGAACCAAATAAGTTTGTAGATGTTGAACAATTACCGATCGATTATTCAACCAAAAGCGAACAGGATTGGGTATTGATAAGATATGCTGAAGTTTTACTGAATTATGCCGAGGCTCAAAATGAAGCGGTCGGCCCGGATGCTAGCGTATATGATGCTATCAATGAGGTGCGTGCTAGGCCAGGCGTCAATATGCCACCCATTCCTTTAGGGTTAACCAAAGATCAGATGAGACAAAGAATATGGAATGAGCGGAGAGTGGAATTAGCGTTAGAAGGGCTTAGGTATGGTGATATCAAGCGTTGGAAATTAGCTGAGACTTATATTCCTACGCTTACAGACATCGGTGGCGTTCAACGTAAATTTGACCCCGCAAAAAATTACGTGTTTCCATTTCCGCAATCGGAGATAGACGTTAACCCCAACCTGGATCAAAACCCTCATTATTAAGCTGTATTTTTTAAAGCACTTTATTTTTTTAAAAGTAATAGAATGCGGATACTTGCGCAGTTGGTTCTCTTAATATACCTCGCAGGGTGGGGCTGCCATACAGCTCCCACCGGCGGGGATGCTTTCTCAAGTTTTGAGCAGGCAAAAAAACACGGTATTCACTATAACAAACCTGCAGTTGATTTTTTTGAAGGGGCCCTGTTGGGAAACGGTGGCATGGGCGTGGTTGTAACAACAAGACCGGACGGTATCATGCTGTACTTTGGTCACAATAATGTATGGGATATACGCATTGCGGAAAATCACCGCGAAGAGATAGGCAACTTCCAATATGTTTTTGACAGGGTGAGCAAGATCCCGGATACGCTTAAATTGCTTACCGATGATCCCTGGTACAAAAAATACAGCCTGATGGCCCAGGACAATTACAGGCAACCCTATCCACGTCCTTTTCCCTGCGGGTCTGTGTTGCTGGGCTTCGACCGAAGGCAGGCTGAATTGCTGGGTCATTCTCTTGATATTTCCAACGGTATGTGCGAAGTGTACCTGCTTGACAGTGCGGGGAAGAAGATCAAACTGCAGGTATTCACTGATATGGTAAAGGATAAATTATGGCTCAGGCTGGTAGATATGAAAGGCAATGAAGTATCCAATATTTTCAATCGTATAAGAATGTTCCCCGACCCTTCAACGCCTGCAGAGTTTCCTGAATACGCTGCAACAGAAATCCTTCCGGATGGTATATTATCGTTCCGGCAAACATTGCCTTACCGTGAGCCTGCCCATTATGATTCATCCAAAGGCGATCCAAAGGATAAAGCGTTCCGCCTGACCGTATCAAGTAATATCCCCTTAAAGAAAAACAGCAGGATCAACTGGGATGGAAATGAAGAGCAGATGAAGCCGCTGGAAGCTGCTTTTGAGCCGGGCGCCGGGTTATTGACCTGCATTGCTTTAGAAGAAGGAATGGATAGTATGGTAAGCCGGGCACCAGCGGTTGAGAAGCCAACGACAACTGCTTACCGGCGATCAGAACAATCTGCTGATCAGGCATGGCGGGCTTATTGGGCAAAGTCGGGAGTAAAGCTGGCTGACGATACATTGGAGGAAATATGGTACAGGAACCTGTATTTTTTTAACTGTGCGGCCAAAGACAGTGCTACAACGCCGGGTTTGTTTGCCAACTGGAGCTACAATAAGATCGGTACGGCATGGCATGGAGACTATCACATGAACTATAACACCCAGCAACCTTTCTGGATGACCTTTTCCAGCAATCACCTGGAAAAAAATCTTCCTTATGTAAATCTTGTAGAGCGGCTGATGGATGTGAGCAGGAGCTGGGCAAAAGAATACTATGAGCTTCCGGGCGCTTATTTTCCACATTCTGCCTACCCGGTAGATATGACGATGAACCCTTATCCGGTGCCCCACTGGGGCTGGGAGATATGCGAAACGCCCTGGACAGTGCAGGGATTGTGGTGGCACTACCTCTATTCGGCCGATACCACTTATTTAAGGCAAAGAGCGTATAGACCTATTAAAGAAGCTGTGCAGTTCCTGGTTGCCTATATGCAACGCCCCGAAGCCAGGGGTGGTGCCCGTTGGAAAGATAATAATTATCATATTTTTCCCACTATTCCACCAGAGCTGTATGCGTTGCGCCCGGGTTTTCATTACAACTATGACTGTAATGTTGATTTAACGCTGACAAAGTTCATTTTTAAGGCATTCGGCAAAATGACCCAGATATTGCGTATGGAGCAACAGGACGCTGCCTTGCTGAAAAGCGTAGGAGATATCCTGGCTCATTATCCCGGATATCCAAAAGCTGCTTCGGCAAAATATGGGGAAGTGCTTGTTTCGGTTCCGGGTGAGCATGACCAGGTAGTTTATAATGTGCCTTCACCCCTGATGTCGGTATTCCCCGGCGAAGATTACGGACTGGATGCCGATGACAGTACCATGCAGTTGTTAAAGCATACTTATTACAATCAGCAAAATGAAGGAGGCAATGACCTGGTGTTTATTAACCTTCAGGCAGCAAGGCTTGGGCTGCTTGACATGGAACGGTTCAAACGGCATGTGAATTATTCATTGCTGCCCAATGGTACGGCTGCAGATAAGGTGATGCAGGTACATGGCCGCTACAGCGATCAAACCAGGTATGATTATATGGGCGCTATGGGAATCTGGTTTGAAAATTTTGCTTTGCCTGTAGTGATCAATGAATGCCTGATGCAGAGCTACAACGGGGTGATCCGACTTTTTCCCAACTGGGATAAATCCAGGGATGCTTCTTTTTATAAGTTGAGGGCCATGGGCGCTTATCTTGTGAGCGCAAATCTTGTTGGGGGAAAGGTGAGGGAGGTAACTATATTCTGCGAAAAAGGAGGAAAGTTGCAAATAATATCACCGTGGGGTAAGAAGGGAAAGATCATCCGGGGTGAACAGCATATAAATATTGACAAAGAACAGCTCACTATTGATACACAGGTTGGAGAAACTATCCTGCTGCACCCCTGATTTTATAAAATGTATTAACTCAAAAAAGTTGCCGCCAAATGGTAACAGCCTTTTCTTTTATAAGGTACATACTTATTGTTTTTGCCGCCACATAGTTCGGTTAATTTGAAATGAGCCCCCGTTATAGTACGTTAAAATACTTTATAAACTCAATAAAATGCGCAACTGTTCTTTTTGAGTATAGGCTATGTTTGCGAAGCTAAAAACAACCAAATGCACCAGAAAAAAAGAAGATATGGAGCGGTAATAGAGGTGATACCCGGGAAAGTGGAAGAATACAAAAGACTTCATGCTGCGGTTTGGCCGGAGGTACTAAAAGTAATTAGTGACTGCAACATCAGTAATTATTCCATCTACCTGAAAGATCATTTATTGTTCAGCTATTTTGAATATACCGGAAATGATTATACAGCAGATGTGAGGAGGATGGCGGCAGATCCTTCTACGCTTCAATGGTGGGCGGTATGCAAACCCTGCATGAAACCGCTGCCGTCGGGAAAGGACGATGAATGGTGGGCGGATATGGAAGAAATTTTTCATCACGATTGATATGGCTTAATGATATGGATATGCAGTTACCATTAAAAGGCATAGTTGTCCTGGAGTTTTGCCAGTACCTGTCAGGCCCTTCTGCCGGTTTGCGGTTAGCCGACCTGGGCGCCCGCGTTATTAAAATTGAACAACCTTTAAAAGGTGAATCGGGAAGAAGGCTTGCCATCAAAAATTTATGGGTGGATGAAAGTTCACTATTGTTTCATACCATCAACAGGAATAAGGAAAGCTTTGCAGCAGATCTTAATGATCCTGAAGATATCCGCTGCCTGCAGGCATTAATACAACGGTCGCATGTGCTGCTGCACAATTTCCGCCCGGGTGTTATGGAGCGCAAAGGACTGGGATACCGGGAGGTCGCTGCCATCAACCCTTCTATCATATATACCCATATCACCGGCTATGGAACAAAGGGCAAATGGTCAAAAAAGCCGGGGCAGGACCTGCTCATCCAGGCAATGTCCGGCTTGACCTATACTACGGGGAGCGCTTCACACCATCCTACCCCGTTGGGATTGGGGATCGGTGATTACTTGTGTGGCAACCAGGCAGTACAATTTATCCTCGCTGCATTAATAAGAAGTGATAAAACGGGCAGGGGGGCATTGCTGGAGCTCAGTTTACTTGAATCGTTGATTGACTTTCAGTTTGAGTTTTTTACCACCTATTTCAATGGGGGAAGCTTGCCGCTGAGATCGGGAATAGATAACGCTCACGCCCTGTTGAGCGCGCCTTATGGCATTTATAGAACTGCCGATGGTTATATTGCCATTGCGATGATGCCGCTCCGGCAGTTGAATGCAGCATTGGCGTGCAGCGGGCTGGATGCGTTTGAAGAAGACGAAGCCTTTGCCCGCCGGGATGAGATCAAGTCCGTTATAGCTGCGCATATATCAGCAAAAGATACAGCTTACTGGCTTGCCCGAGCTGAACCGCTTGATCTGTGGATGGCGCCTGTGCTCAACTGGCGGCAGATGAAAGAAAAAAAAGGATACCGGATACTGGGTATGGAACAGGAAGTGAAATTGCCTTCCGGCCACACATTTATCACTACACGATGCCCGGTCAGGATAGATCGCAAAAAACTTTACTCTGATAAACCGGCGCCATCACCCGGGCAGGATACAACAACTATAAAAAACAGTCTGCAATAAGCTATGGAAAGACTATTGGACGGTATATTGGTGCTGGATTTCAGCCAGTTTTTGTCGGGACCCAGTTGTGGTTTGAGGCTGGCAGATATGGGAGCAAGAGTGATTAAAATTGAACGGGAAGGGAGCGGGGATCTTTGCCGCGAACTGTATGTATCTGATACTAAGATTGGCGATGGTGAATCTACTATCTTTCACGCCATTAATCGCAACAAAGAGAGCTTTAGTGTAAACCTAAAAGACCCGGAAGGGCTGAAAAAGATAAAAAAGCTGATTGCAGGCGCTGATGTGATGCTGCACAATTTTCGGCCGGGCGTGATGACAAAATTAGGATTGGATTATGATATGGTCAGGCAGATAAGTCCCGGCATCGTGTATGGAGAGATCAGTGGTTATGGTGATGAAGGCGAATGGAAGGACCTGCCCGGGCAGGATCTGCTGCTGCAGGCGGTGTCGGGGATCACTTATTTATCAGGGAGCAAAGCAGATCCTCCCATCCCGATGGGAATAGCCGTAGCCGATATTATCGCCGGGACACATCTGGGACAGGGCATACTTGCCGCTTTATACCGTAAGCAGCTTCACGGAACGGGTGCGCTGGTGCAGGTGAGCATGCTGGAGAGCCTGCTGGATTTTCAATTTGAAGTATTGACCTGTTTTCTCAACGATGGCAACACCCTGCCGGTACGAAGTGCAGTAAACGGAGCGCATGCCTATATTGCCGCGCCTTATGGAATATACAAAACTGCTGATGGATATATTGCAGTTGCCATGGTACCGGTGACAAAATTAGGAGAACTGATGCAGGTGGAATCCTTGGGCAGGTACAAAGACCCTGAAGAGTGGTTTATCAAAAGGGATGAAATCAAAACCATTTTACGGGAAGCATTTTTACAACGTACTACTGCAGACTGGCTGTTCATTTTGGAACCGGAAGACATCTGGTGCGCTGATGTATATGATTATGAAGATCTGCTTGTGCAGGAAGGTTACCGGCTGCTGGAAATGGAGCAATGGGTAGTATCCAATGGCGTAAAAGTGAGAACCACCAGATGCCCGGTAGCGATTGATGGCGAAAAGATAACCTGCAGCCGCGGAGCTCCGTTGCTTGGAGAGCATAATGAAAAAATTATACGTGAGTTCGGGTTGTAGGCTAACTGGTGCTGTGTCAACAATAATCTTAGGTAAAAGATGATAAAATACTTTTTTATGCCAGGAAAATTATTATTGTGTTTATCTTTTTGGATGTTAGCCAGCGTTTATTTACATGCTCAAAAAGTGGCCGACTTCAACCTGGTATTTCATGAAAAAGGAACAGACTCATGGAGCTCCATGCCGCTGGGCAATGGAGAAATATCTGCGCAGGTATGGACCGATAAGGAAGGCAAGGTTCAGCTATATATAGGCGCCACGGGCAGCAGGGATGGTATGGATAACGTAATAAAAGTAGGAAAGCTGACCGTTCAGTTTGAACCGAATATTATTGCAAACAACTCGGGTTATACTGAAACCCTGCTGTTGGATGAAGGAGTATTCTGCATTAAAAATAAGCTGGCTGATATTCGCTTCAGGGTAGATGCCAATCAGCCGCGGCTTATTATTTCAGGTACATCTGCTGTGCCGGTTAGGGTAAAGGTCACCAATAATATATGGCGAAAGGAGACTCGCGACCTCAATAAGGATGAATTTGTGGCGGAATATAAAGATGAAGAAATGCCTTTCCGGCCTTTTATGGAAGCTGATGATGCTATGACTTTGGGAGATGGTATAGTATGGTTTCATCGCAACAGGGATGAAATATTCTGGAATGAAGTGATGAAAGCAAACGGGCTGCTGAATGACGGCATTCCCAACCCGCTTAACAACAGAACGTCTGGCGCTCTTGTACAGGGTAGTGGTCTAAAACCTGTAAATGATACTGTTTTATATACGGCGGCGCCACTAAAAAAATTTACCATCAAAACGACTGTACTTGTAAAGCAAACTGATACAGAAGATGGATATGTACATGCATTATCAGACCTGGCATCCGGCCTGGAAAAAAAATCGGAAAAGGAAGCGCTGGCACTGCATAAACAATGGTGGTCCGGCTTCTGGAACAGGAGCTACGTTTTCTTTAGTGCAGAAGACAAAACACTTAACGATACGTTACACATACTGAACCGTGGATATATTCTTCAAAGATATGTGAACGCCATAGGCGGCAGGGGAGAGCTCCCTGTAAAATTTAACGGGACTACTTTAGTGCTTGATACCTATCAGCATGAGATTGGAAGTGTATCGGGTAAATCTGCTGATGCAAGGTTATGGGGAGGCGCTTACTGGTGGCAGAATACAAGACTAATTTATTACCCAATGCTGGCATCAGGAGACGTAGACCTGCTGCAACCCTTTATTAAATTCTATCTTGACCTTTTGCCGGTGGCAAAAAAAATGACACAAAAATTTTATAGGCATCCCGGCGCCCGTTTTGTGGAAACTGTTCATTTCTGGGGGGCGTGGAGAGGAGGCGATATAGGTTGGAACAGAACCAATGTGCAGCCGGGGATCGCCACTAATCCTTATATCAAAGACCTTATCATTGCCGGGCTGGAAATGTCCCATTTTCTGCTTGATTACTATACCTATACCGGCGATGACAAAATGTTGCAGGAAAAAATCATCCCTTTTATCAGGGAAGTGTTGCTGTTTTATGATAACCATTATCATCATGATGCAGATGGTAAATTGCTGATCACCCCTGCGCAGTCCCTGGAGACGTATATCAATGGTGTGAACCCGACACCCGATATTGCAGGGCTGATGGCGGTGAGTGCAAGGGTGGCAGGCTATACAAAAGATACTGCGCTGCTTGCATTATGCGCCAGGCTGCAAAAAGAAATGCCGGCATTGCCACATAGCGTGAAGGATGGTAAAAGGATCCTGCTCCCCATACAATCTTATAAGAATATCATCAACATAGAATCGCCGGAGTTGTATCCCGTATTTCCCTTCCGCATATATGGCGCCGGCAAAAAAGATAATGAAATCGCCATTAATACTTTCAAAGAAAAGCCGCGTATTTATAAGGGCTGGCAGCAGACAGGAATAGAGGCGGCACTGCTGGGACTGACAGACAGCGCGGCCAAGATCATGAAGATAAACGGGCTTGCTTACGATAAAAGATTCCGTTTTCCGGGCTTTTGGGGGCCTAATTATGATTACACCCCTGATCAGTGTCATGGCGGGAATTATCTGAATACTGTTCAAACGATGTTGCTCCAGGCCGAAGGCAACGATGTATACCTGTTACCCGCATGGCCGAAGCAATGGGATGTAAAATTCAAATTGCATACACCCGGCAGCAGGCAGGTGACCGCAGAATGGAAGAACGGGAAAATGATTGCCCTAAAGAAGTACCCGGCAGGAAACGACGCTGAAGTTATTGTGGGGTTCAGGTAGAATAATTTGAAAATGAAATTGCCGGTGAAAAACTGCTCCTTGTCCTTCATTCCTGTCAGTCCCCTTGAAATAATAAACGACGAATAATATGAACCCTAATAACGATGCATCAAAACACAAAGACATACCTATCTGGAATGCTGAAGACTGGTACTATGAGGATATTGAAATCGGGAAACGGATCCGCTCCATACGCAGGACGATCAGTGAAGGAGAAAGCATGCAGTTCAATACCCTGGTGCTGGATATGCATCCCTATGTTGCCGATGAAATTTTTGCCAGGGAGCAGGGGATATTCGGGAAGAGATTAGTGGCAGGAGCTTTTGTGTTCAGTGCAGGATTAGGACTGGTAGCTACCAACTGTGTCAATGCATTCAGCTATGGCTATGATAAGCTTCGGTTCATCAAACCGGTATTTATTAATGACACCATTTATACTATAAAAACAGACCTTGACAAGCATCCTAAGTATAAAGACATGGGATTGTACAGGGCCAGCTATGAAATTTTTAAGAACGAGGGGGAGCTGGTACTATATTGCGAACATTTGCAAACGGTCAGATACCGTGATCCTGGATTATTTAAACAAATCTAAGTCATGAAGCATTTTATTGTGCAGCACTGTATTCCCTTTTTATTTTTTGTATCCCTGCAGGCATGTTCATTAAGGCAGCCGGGGCAGAAAGTCCCCCGCCTGGCCAAGCCCTCCCCGCAGCAGTATGCGTGGCAGGAGCAGGAACGTATTATGTTCATTCACTTTGGAATGGCTACCTGGCAGGGAAGAGAATATGATAATTTCAGCACCGATCTTTCAAAAGTAAATCCATACAAAATCAATACGGATGACTGGTGCAAAGTGGCGCAGTCTTTTGGGGCCAGGCAGATTATTTTTGTTGCCAAGCATGTCGGCGGCTTTTGCTGGTGGCCCACGGAAACAACAGATTATAATGTAAAGCATATTGCCTGGAAGGGCGGTAGGGGAGACCTTATGTCCGAAATTTCGGCATCCTGTAAAAAATATGGATTAAAGCTGGGCGTATACCTGTACCCTGGTGACGACAAATGGGGCGCAGGGCTTGGCAGTGGCGGCCGTACAAACGATCCTTCCAAACAGGAAGCCTATAATAAAATTTACAGGCAGCAGCTTACCGAACTGCTCACCCGCTACGGTACGATCACGGAAGTATGGTTCGACGGAACCTGTGTGATTGATGTAAAGGATATCCTCGAAGCACATGCCAAAGACGCAGTGATCTTTCAAAGCCCGCAGGCTTCCATCCGGTGGGTTGGTAACGAAGAAGGGTATGCGCCGTATCCTGCCTGGAACAGCCTCAGCAGCACCGACCTGCAAACCGGTGTTTCCACTGCTGTTCAGGGATACCCCGACGGAGATGCCTGGGCGCCCCTGGAATGCGATGTGCCGTTGTATAATCATAACTGGTTCTGGTCTCCTGCCAATGAGGCAAAGCGGCGTAGCGTGAGTGACCTGATGAAGATATACTACAGGTCTGCCGGACGCGGCGCTGTGATGTTGCTGAACGCTACGCCTGATACCCTGGGCGTTATTCCGCCAGGCGACGTGGCCCGGTATGCTGCATTTGGGAAGGAAATGGAAAGAAGGTTTTCCGTCCCCCTGAAATCCGTCAAAGGGATCAGTGGAAATGAGGCCGTCATTTCATTTGATGCGCCAACGCCGGTCAATCATGTTGTCATCATGGAAGATTACCGGGAAGGAGAGCGTATAAGAGCATACAACATTAAAGGATTGGTGGATAATGAGTGGAAGTTGCTGTATTCCGGCTCTTCGGTGGGCAGGAAGAAAATAGATTTTTTTAAAGATGTTGCGGTATCAAAGATAAAGCTTACAATAACCAAATCTGCCGCGATACCGCTGATCCGTTCGCTGGCTGCATATCATATCAGCAATACGCCCGAACTTTTCGAGGAAGAGACCAGACCATTATCCAACTGGCGCTACCTGAGCAGTTGGATGCCGGATATGTTCAGCAACGGGAATCTCGGCATCAATATCAATCTTACGCCCTATATACCCGTTCCCGGGCAGTATGAAGTGAAGATCAGCAGTAATGACACGCTTACCCGTGTGTCGCAGGCAGAGCTCTGGTACGACGGGCATAAAGCGCTGGACGAATTTGTTACGGTTACAGACAGCACGGTGCTGATCAACCGCACAGCTCAGGTAACCAATGAAACCACTATTATGTTAAAGCTGAGGATAACCTCTGCAGATACGAAAAGCTCAGGAAGCATTTCTTTCAGGAAAACGCCATAACCAAAATGAGCAGGCATGTTTACCAGGATTTATTTTGAAGAATATACCGAAGGCGGCATCCGGGAAACCACCGGGCGCACCATTACTGAAACCGATATTGTAATGCATGCCGGTCAGACAGGCGATTTCTTTCCGCATCACATGGATGCAGAGTGGTGCAAAACGCAGCCGTTTAGGGAGCGCATTGCCCACGGCACGCTTATCTTCAGCGTGGCGGTTGGTATGACAGCTACCCTGATCAACGAGGTGGCTTTCAGTTATGGATACGATCGTCTGCGGTTTATAAAACCCGTTTTTATAGGGGATACCATAAAAGTAAAAGTCAGCATAAAAGAAAAAAAGCCTTATAAAAAACCGGGTATGGGTATGGTAACCGAACTGGTGGAAGTATTCAATCAAAAACAGGAATGTGTAATGATCTGTGAGCACATATTGCTGGTACAGCTAAAACCGGTATAGATGAAGCATACTATTGAACTGAAAGGAATTACCTGGGGGCATAGCCGCGGGTATACGCCTCTTGTTGCGTGTGCACAACGGTATACGGAGCTGCACCCGGAAATTTATATTACATGGAAGAAAAGGACCTTGCAGGAGTTCGCTGATTTCCCGATAGAACGGCTTGTGCATGAATACGATCTGCTGATCATTGATCACCCCTGGGCAGGCTGCGCTGCGGCTACGGGATGCGTATTACCGCTCGACCAATATCTGCCCGGCGCATACCTTGACGACCAGTTGAATCATACCGTTGGTTATTCTCATCTGAGCTATCATTATGAAGGACATCAATGGGCGCTGGCTGTTGATGCGGCAGCACCAGTTGCCAGCTATAGAAAAGATCTGCTGGAAGCAGGTAATACGGTTCTCCCCGACAGTTGGGAGGCATTGCTGGCTTTGGCAGAAAAAGGAAGAGTAGCCGTGCCTGGTATCCCCATTGATCTGCTGATGAGCTTTTATATGTTTTGTGTGGCTTTGGGAAAGGAACCTTTCAGCGGCAGGGAAGAAGTCATTGACAATACCACCGGCAAGGAAGCGCTGCAGATGATGAAAGCGCTCTGGAGCAGGGTGGACGACAGGATGTTTTCCTGCAATCCTATTGCTGTGGCCGAGCTGATGACAATGACAGATGATTTTTGGTACTGTCCTTTTGCTTATGGATATTCAAATTATTCGCGCAGGGGATATGCACGTGCTTTGTTGCATTATACAGATATGATAAGCATGGGTTCCGGCGGCAGGCTCCGGAGCACGCTCGGCGGAACGGGATTGTCGGTATCTGCTTTTTCCGGTCACAAAGAAGAAGCTGTACGATTTGCTAAATGGATCGTATCGCCGCAGGTGCAGTCAACCATATATGCATACAACGGCGGGCAACCGGGACACAGGCTTGCCTGGGAAGATGAAGATGTGAACCATCATACCAACGGATACTTTATAAATACACTGCCGGCTCTTGACAGGGCGTATGTTCGTCCCCGTTATAACGGGCACCTGCATTTCCAGGATCTGGCCGGAGTGCCGCTTCAGCAATACCTGCAATATGGCGGAGATGCACAACCCGTACTTGATAGGATGAGCCTGTTGTACAGAAGCTCATTGAAGCAGGCGATTGGATAATATTGTAAACTAACGATTGTGAAAAAAAATATTATAGATACGCATATTCATATCTGGGACCTTGAAAAGGCAAGATATGAATGGCTGGATAACGATGAGTCTGTGCTGAACCGCAGCTATCACCTGGAGGAGCTGCTTCCTGAAATGAGCGGTACGCCTGTTGCCTCCGGCATACTGGTACAGGCAGCCAACAACCTGGAAGATACGGCCCTGATGCTTGAAGCTGCCAGGCATCACCGGGAAATTGTAGCCATAGTAGGGTGGCTGCCTTTGAAGGAGCCGCAGAAAGTGCAAATGCTGCTGGAAGAACAATTTTTGACGGAGCCTTATTTTAAAGGTGTCCGCCATCTTATACATAATGAAAGCGACCCACGCTGGCTGTTGCAGCCACAGGTAACAGAGAGCCTTGAAATGCTGGCATCATACCATATTCCCTATGATATTGTAGGGATCAATGAGGAGCATCTGAAAACAGCGATCCGGGTTTCGGAAAAAATACCTTCGCTGCGGATGGTGCTGGATCATTTGAACCAGCCGCCTGCTAAAGCACAGCAGCGGTTTGGAACATGGGGACAACTGATGAAAGACATTGCAGCTAACGACAACGTATATGCTAAAATATCAGGACTTGGCACAGCGTCGGGGAACCCTGTTGGATGGATGGCAGAGGATATCGCTCCTTATGTTGGTTATGCATTAGAGATGTTTGGAGCAGACCGTTGCTTTTTGGGAGGCGACTGGCCGGTTTCAACGCTTGCCGGCAGCTACGCTATGCACTGGGAAAGGTATACCGGCATCATACATACATTGCTGGATGATGAAGATGCGGAAAAAGTGTATCATAAAAATGCTTCCCTTTTTTATAATCTCTAATATGGGCCAATAAGCCTTAGAATACATTTGCCATGAACCTTATTGCAGGAATCGTTTTACATTTCATCGGTGCGTTTGCAGCATCGGTATGTTATACGCCCCAGAAAAAGACAAAAGGATGGTCATGGCAAACCTACTGGCTGATGCAGGCTTCCGTTTGCTGGGTAGTGCTGCCGGTAGCTGGAGCTTTTTTCACTATTCCACACCTGCAACAGGTGCTGGCAGAAGCGCCTGCATCTGCAATGAGGAGCTCCTTTTTCCTGGGGATGTTATATGGTATTGGCGGTACCGCTTTTGGTGTTGCCTTACGTTATGTCGGCTTTTCACTTACCTATGCCATTTCAGTAGGCATCTCCTGTGTGCTCGGTACGCTGCTGCCGCCGTTGTATGAAGGAAGGCTTGCATCTGTGCTGAATGGCAATGGTGGCAATATGATCATAACGGGCATTGCTGCTGGAGCAGCCGGTATAGCTTTGTGCGGGTTGGCCGGCCGGTTGAAGGAAAAAGATTATGAAAGCCGGAAGAGGGGGAAAGATAACTATTCATTTTCCATAGGCATCGGCCTTTGTATCCTTGCCGGGGTATTGTCTGCATTATATGGCTTTTCCCTTTTCCGCGGGCAGCCCATTGCAGACGTAGCGGCAAAATATGGGGCCGGGAATTTCCAGGGAAATGTGATCTATATTTTCTCCAATACAGGCGCTTTTGTTACAACCGCTTTATATTGTACTTATCTTCATTATAAGCATAAAACATGGCAGGAATATAAAGCTCCCGTAGCTGAAAATGGCGGTAACAGCCGATGGCTGTGGACAAATTATGCATTGGCTGTGCTTACGGGGATACTATGGTATACCCAGTTCTTCTTTTACGGGCTGGGGCACAATCGCATGGGATCATATAAATTTACAAGCTGGGCTATCCACATGATCATGCTGGTGCTGATCAGCGCCCTTATCGGTATTGTAATGAAAGAATGGACAGGAGTAAAAAAATATACCGCCAGGGTATTGACGCTGGCATTGATCGTATTAATATTGTCGGTGCTGATCATAACTTATGGGAATTACCTGGGAGGAAATTAATGTATATGAACAGTCTGGAGCATATTCGTTTTGACATACCGGTGATCGGGCAGACCTGCCCGGTCGTGATCATCGGCGCCGGGGGAATTGTGGAGACGGCTCACCTGCCTGCGTACCGGTTAGCAGGTATTGCGGTGAAGGGTATTGTTGATATAGATAAATCCAAAGCAGAAAAGCTGGCTTCAACATTTAATATATCCTGCATTTATGATGGAGTAGAAGAAATGGTGAAAGCAATTGCCTGCGATTGTATATATGATATTGCCGTTCCCGGAAAAAATATTGCAGCAGTATTAGCAATGCTCCCGGATAATTGTTATGCATTGATACAAAAACCTATGGGGGAAAATGTAAGGCAGGCTGAGGAAATATTAGCGCTGTGCAGGAAAAAGAATATCACTGCCGGGATGAATTTCCAGCTGAGGTATGCGCCGTACATACTGATGGCAAAGCAAATGATAAGAGAGGGATTGCTGGGCGATATTTGCGATCTTGAAATATATGTGAATGTATATACACCATGGCATCTTTGGAGCTTTTTGTATGGCGCTCCAAGGGTGGAAATATTATATCACAGCATTCACTACATTGACCTGGTAAAAAATATGCTGGGTAATCCGGGGAATATTTTTGCCAAAACAACCCGGCATCCTCAAATGCAGCAATTACAGGATGTGAAGTCAAATATTATCATGGATTATGGTGACTTTATAAGGGTGAATATTTCCACCAATCACACCCATGATTTCGGCATGCAACAACAGGATGCTTATATAAAGATTGAAGGAACCAAAGGGGCTGTTAAAATAAAACTTGGGTTGTTGATGAATTATCCTGAAGGCGTTGAAGACAGCTTTGAATACATATTGTCAGGTGAAACTCAATCTCAATGGAAAACATTGCCTGTAAACGGTTCGTGGTTCCCGCATGCTTTTATCGGTTCCATGCATGAAGTCATAAAAGCCCGCCAGGGCATCATTTCACGTCCGGATAATTCTGTAGAGGATTGCATTGATACCATGCAGCTTGTAGAGCAGGCTTACCGATTTTCTGCAAGCGCCATCATTTCTTCTTCCTCGCCGTCTTCTTCGGCGGATTAGCCTTCAGCTCTTCGATGGTTTTCAGCGCTTCTTCCAAAGTAATATCCGCGGCTTTTTCCTGTTGTTCTTTGCTGAGCTTGAAGTTTCTTAAGCCCTGTTTTAAATAAGGACCATAAGGGCCGCGGAGCACCTGTATCTTTTCTTTTTCAAATACTTTGATAGTTCGCTCTTCTTTTGCCTTTCTTTTCTCAATAACAATAGGAACAGCCTCGTCGAGCGTAATGGTATACGGATCAAATTCTTTCGCCAGCGAATAGAATTTTTTGTCGTGGGCGATATATGGCCCGAACCTCCCGATATTCACGGTAACGTCGTTGTCTTCAAACTGCCCCAGGTTGCGCGGCAGCTTGAACAGGTCGAGCGCTTCGTCAAGAGAAATGGTTTCAATGCTTTGAGTAGCTTTCAGCTTAGCGAAGCGCGGCTTCTCCTCATCCTCAGTGGAGCCTATCTGCACCATCGGCCCATAGCGCCCCATTCGTGCTACCACGGGTTTGCCTGAGGCGGGATCGGCGCCAAGCTCCCGCTCCCCTTTGATGCGCTCTGCATTTTCTATAGTATTGTCCACATCCTTTTTAAAAGGGGTATAAAAATCCCCGAGCATCCTGTTCCACTTCAGCTTGCCCTGCGCTACCTCATCAAATTCTTCTTCAATTCTTGCAGTGAAGCCGTAATCCATGATATCGTCAAAATACTGCTTCAGGAAATCTGTTACTACAAGCCCAAGATCCGTAGGAAATAACTTTGCTTTTTCGGCGCCTGTTGTTTCTTCATCTGTACGTTTGGAAATAGCGTCTGCCTTAAGCAGCAGAATGCGGTAGCTGCGCTTCACTCCCTCCTTATCTCTCTTTTCCACATATCCTCTTTTTAAAATAGTGGATATCGTTGGGGCATAAGTAGAAGGGCGCCCGATGCCGAGCTCTTCCAGTTTCTTTACCAGGGACGCTTCGGTAAACCTTGGCGCCGGTCTTGAAAACCGTTCAGTTGCTTTCATCTCTTTAAATTCCACCTGCTGGTTTACTACCAATGGCGGCAGCATGCCTTCAGCATCATCTTCTTCTGTATCGTCCTCATCCCGGTCTTCACGGTATACTTTCAGGAAACCTTCAAATTTCAGTACTTCTCCCTGTGCAGTAAGATCCTGGTTGTTGGTAGATATATTGATCTTAGCAATAGTTTTTTCCATCTCGGCATCTGCCATCTGGCATGCCATAGTGCGCTTCCATATCAGTTCATACAATCTCCTGCAGTCTGCATCTTCAACGGTAAGCCTTTCCATCGCGGTAGGACGGATAGCTTCATGCGCTTCCTGCGCAGATTCATTCTTGTTTTTGTATTTCCGTTGCTGTACATATTCTGTGCCGTACTGCGTTCTGATCTTTGCCTTGATATCGTCAAGTGCAGTGTCGCTCAGGTTGACGCTGTCGGTACGCATATAGCTTATATACCCGTTTTCATATAACTTTTGTGCCAGCAACATGGTCCGGCTTACGGAATAGCCAAGTTTGCGGGAGGCTTCCTGCTGCAGGGTAGAAGTAGTGAATGGGGCCGCAGGAGATTTTTTTGCGGGTTTTACCTGGATATCTCTTACGGTATACTTAGCGCCTATACAGCTTTGCAGGAATTTTTCCGCATCTTCGGACGTATTATATTTACTGCCTTCCGCTTTAAAAGTAACCGGCTTATTGCTGATATCTTTTGCTGCAAAAAAAGCTTCTATCTTAAAGGTGCTGATGCTCCGAAAAGCATTTATTTCCCGCTCTCTCTCGGCGATCAGCCTCACAGCCACACTTTGCACCCTGCCGGCGCTCAGGTTGTTGCGCATGCTCATTTTACGCCACAATACCGGCGACAATTCAAAGCCCACTATCCTGTCGAGAATACGCCGCGCCTGCTGGGCATTCACCAGGTTCATATCAAGTAGCCTCGGCGTTTTCACTGCGGATTGTATAGCCGGTTTGGTTATTTCATGAAATACTATGCGCTTGGTTTTTGACGGATCAAGCCCCAGTACCTCGCACAAATGCCAGCTTATGGCTTCTCCTTCCCGGTCCTCATCCGTTGCCAGCCATACTTCACTGCTTTTTTTGGCAACGCTTTTTAATTCTTTTACTACCTTTTCTTTATCCTCCGGAACGATATATCTTGGCTCAAACTGGTTATCAATATCAATGCCCATATCACTTTTTTCGAGGTCCCTGATATGTCCGTAGCAGCTTTTTACCTCAAAATCTTCACCGAGGATCTTTTCAATTGTCTTTGCCTTTGCCGGAGACTCTACTATTAATAAGTTTTTTGCCATTGTACTGCTTAAACGCCGTTGTTATAAAAAAATTACGCTATAAACTGCTGCAATATTAGGGTAAACCGTTTACAAACAAAAAAATGCAGCGCATTTCAGAATTCCTGTAAGGTCTTATAAGGTTGCCGATCTTAAGCATAAAAGCGCTCCAATTGTAATAATCCTATTAAAAGGCCGGCAGCCTTAGGGATGGTAGCCCGGGGCAGCTATAAAAAGTCAATTATCTGTTCTACAGTGTGCTGGTCGCGGTATATTTTACGATGTCCCAGCCCCTGTGTCGTTACAAAATTAATATTGTGAAAATTATCGCTGCGAACCCGTTCCACATCGCTGTAGAGAGTAATATCGTCAGCAATATCGTGAAGCCACAATACTGTTGCATGAATATTGTGCATTGCCCTGCGGATGGAAGCATTTTCCGGTGAAATGCCGGTTTTTTCCGTGCTCAGCTCATTGAAAGCCTGCCTGACTTTCGCGTTCAGATGCAGTATCCTGAAAAACCTGTCCATAATGGTAGTGATCTCGGTAGCCGGTGCAATGAAAACCACTTTCACAGATCTATCATGGGGAATGGTCTCTAAAAAGTGCGCTATGGCCAATCCGCCCAGCGAATGCCCTATATAGGCGTCAAAAGGTCCGTAATTTTCATAGATGACCGCAAGCGTTTTTATGTAAAGCGGCAATACGATCTCTTTGCCTTCGCTTTGCCCGTGAGCGGGCGCATCAAAAGCAACCACTTCATATCCTTTGTTTACCAGCGGGGTAACAAAGCCCTCAAAATTTTTTAAGGAAGATTGAAAGCCATGGGCGATCAGCACTTTCCGTTTGGCGGGATGATTCCACCTGTAGCCGAAGATAGTATGACCGCCTGCTTTTAAGGAGCATGTCGTTCCTTTATCTTCTATGGCAGGGATCCCTTTTACCGCCTTTCTTTTGGGAGTGCAAAATAGGGTAAAAGCCTTTTCAGCAGCTTTTCGCGGAGAAACGGAGGCCAGCAGCTGCAGTTTCCGGCGAATGACTTCTATTGCTATCTTCTGTGATATTTTTTCAGCCATAATAAATATATCAAAGGGAGCGCATGTCAATGGAACAAACGAAATTACAGTTCTTAATGCATTATTTTGCAGTTATGAATGTAGTTGTCATCGGAACTGGAAATGTTGCTGCTGTTGTAAGCACAATGATCAAAGCAACACCACACAAACTGCTGCAGGTAGCAGGGCGTAATATTTTAAAAGCGGAAGCGCTGGCTTCTTCCGCCGGGGCAGAAGCTTCTTCCCCTGACAGTGTACGTACGGATGCTGATCTTTACATTATTGCCGTTGCTGATGCAGCTCTGCCTGAAGTTGCGCAAAAGCTTCATGTTGCAGGCACTGTAGTCCATACTGCCGGTGCGGTAACCAAAGGCATACTTGCAGGCACATCAGCGGAATATGGCGTGCTTTATCCCTTACAAAGCCTGAACGTAAATCTTAATGACCTGCCTCCTGTTCCGTTTTTAATTGATGGTAATAATGATGAAGCTATTACAAAAATTGCTGCATTTGCAGGATCTGTAAGCCATCTGGTGGCAATGGCAGATGATGATAGGCGGCTGAAGCTGCATACGGCTGCAGTGTTTGTAAATAATTTTACCAATTATTTGTTTACTGTTACCAGTGATTTCTGTAAAAAGGAAGGAGTGGATTTTTCATTGCTTTTTCCATTGATGGAAGAAACCGTCTGCAGGCTGCGAACACGTGATCCTGCCGATGTACAGACCGGGCCTGCCATTCGTAATGACCTGCCCACGATCAGCAGACATTTGCAGGTGTTGGCTGACTATCCCCGGATGTCGGAATTATATAGCATCTTTACTGAAAGAATTCGTGGCTATTGGGGATAGGAGTAAGGGATGAAATGTGAGATATAAAATGAACGACTTACCACTTGCCGCAGATGGTACTCCTGTTTTTTACTTTGCCTTCCTAACTTTAACTTGCGCTCCATGAAATGGCAGCATTTGTACAGCGCACAGCGCAGCGGGGCAGCATACAAAAAGGGTAGTACCCCCCAGCAGGTAAGAACCTCTTACGTGCGGGACTACGACCGCATCATTTTCTCTTCTGCTTTTCGCAGGCTGCAGAATAAAACCCAGGTCTTCCCGCTTCCGGGAGCGGTGTTTGTGCATAACCGCCTTACCCACAGCCTCGAAGTGTCCAGTGTGGGGCGCAGCCTCGGCAAGGCAGCAGGAGATGCCATTGCAGATAAATATGCTGCGGAAGGAGAAGCGTTCAGGGATTTTTACCGCTATGAGCTGCCCTCTGTTATTGCTGCGGCATGCCTTGCGCATGATATAGGCAACCCTCCTTTTGGGCATAGCGGTGAAGATGCTATCAGGATATTCTTCAATGAGCTGCAGGGCGATGCCAAAAAGCGGTTTGATAATGAGCTCACGCTATTGCAGCAAAAAGATCTTCTTTTCTTTGAAGGCAATGCCAATGCATTCCGCACCCTTACGCATCATTTCAGTGAAGACCGCCAGGGCGGCTTTCAGCTTACTTATGCTACGCTGGCCAGCATAGTAAAATACCCCTGCGATTCTCTCTCGGGCTTTAATAAAGCGAGCCTCGCTACCAGGAAGTCTGGGTTTTTTTCTACTGAGCTTGATACCTACCGGCGCATAGCGGAAGAGCTGGGCATGCCACAAACCGATGCGGCAAAGAACATCTTCGCACGTCACCCGTTCGTTTTTCTGGTAGAAGCTGCCGACGATATCTGTTATCGCATCATTGATTTTGAAGATGCTTTTCGCCTGGGTATAATTTCTATTGACAATATCGCGGAGCTGTTCCTTGCTTTTTTTAATAGTGAGTCGGGATATGAAGCGAGGGAAAAGGTAGAACAGACCTTCAAGGGCATTAAAGACGATAATAAAAAAATACAGTTCCTCCGGGCCAGGATCATCAACCTGCTCGTGCAAAAGCTATGTGATCTTTTTATGGCGCATGAAGAGGCTTTGCTTGCCGGCACATTAGGCAAATCCCTTATAGACTTATTGCCTGCCGCCCAACTGGAGATCATTACAGCCATTGACAAATATTCTGTTGCCAATATCTATAACCATCGCTCGGTAGTGGAAGTGGAGCTGGCGGGGTATAACATTATCGGCTACCTGCTGAAGGAATTTGTATATGCAATACTGCAGCCCGGCAGCGCCAAAGCAAGAAAACTCAGGAACCTTGTTCCCGCGCAATTTGAGATAAGTGATAAGCCGGATACTTTATTCGGTAATCTGCAGTCCGTCACCGACTTTATCGCCGGCATGACTGATCTGTATGCCGTGGATATGTACCAGAAAATGACCGGGACAAAGTTTGTGTAAAGCAGCCCATCCCGGCTTTCCCGAAGGGATGGAGACCTGGGCACAGCCCCGCTATTCGAAGGCTGCCTCCGTGGCTCAATCAGCTTTCTCCATAAATTTTTTAAACCGCTCCATGCTCCGCGCATCCTCTGCAAAATACGTTATACCTTCTTTCCGGGTTATCTCCAATACCTCATGGTATGTGCCGTCATTCCTCGATGCAACGGGATAGCGCAGGCATTTAAGGTAAAGCAGTTGTAAAGAGGCGAGCTTTACACGGGAAAGCATCGTTTCGTTTTCTGCAACAATTATTGCATTATTGAACAACACCGATGCGCTGTCTATAAACTTATCATTGAATATTTTATCATTTGCTTTCAGACCGATATGTATATGGGTATCTGGAGTAACCAGTCCCTGCAGCATGTTGAAATACTGTTGTATATACTTACCGGCACGGCCGTAATAGCCATACATAAAATCATTAATTACTTCTTCTGTATTGCATTCCGGATTCCAGAGCAACTTGGCGATCAGGTAGGCTTTGAGCTCCGAAAACTCCCCGCCGCGGCTCTGATAGGCCGCCTGCTCCATGATGCCGATGGATTTGTTATCCCTGAATGTTTTGATATTCGGTTGCAATACTGCAAAATTCGGGTAGGGAGTGATATAGTTGCCAAAATTTACTACGTAGTCCCAGATATAAAGGTGTGGTGAAATGGCCGCCCATGTTTGCATGTCGTCGAGGAACGACTTGTTTTGCGGGCAGCTTTCCAGTGAATGGGCAACACAGGCTTCTATAGGGCAAAGACGCACTACCACGTTTTGACGCGGATGAATATTTACAGGTGGCTTTCGTGTATATTGGTATGCAAGGGTGCCTATGAACTTGTCGGGGAACTCTTTTTCTACAGCTTCGGCTACCTGGTTTACAAACCAGATCATAATGCCGGATTCTGTGCCGAATTTTTTTACTAATGCCTGGCACCTGCTGCACTGGCATGGGTTGTACCAGTCGTTTTGCGAAACACAGTAGATCCTGTATTGCGGATGTTCCCGCATTTGTTTTTTTACCCTTTCCGTCATGATCTTCAATACTGCCGCGTTGCTCAGGCATAGCTGAGCCCTGTCATGGGTTCTTTTCCCATTGATAAGGCTGTAGTATTCCGGGTGCTTATCAAAAAATTCTTCCGGCGGCATAAGCGGATAAAAGGTATGCACTGCCCAGTATGACTCCACGCCTCCCGGCTGCACTGCCGGCTGATCTGAAAACTCCAGGCGGCCATTCATCCGGTTGCGTGCAGCCCACTGCGGATCAAAAGCTTCAAAATAGAAATCATTACGTACACGTATACCCGGCGATTCACGATGATCATAGCTGCCGAAAAGCAATTGGCTCCTTTTGGGTATTACGGATACCAAAGGCGTATACCACCTGCAGCCGAACTCGTTCTCCAGGAAAGCCATTACGCCATACATGGTTCCCCGCTGCCTGCCGCCGTAAATGAAAATATTTTCTCCTTTACTGAAATAGTGAAAGGATTCATCATATTCTCCGGGTGCGGCTTCCCCCGTTGCATCTTGCACAAATTGGCTGTATCCCAGCATGATCTTGTTTGCTTCCGGAGGGCTGTCTGTATGAAGGATGGGCAGGTATTGCCCGCCGATCTCATGCAGCCAGCGCTGCAGCTCGGCAGCGGCCCATTGCTCGGAGGAAGATGCACCGGATCCCAGGACAATACAGCTCACTGAGAAAGCAGTATCATTTTTTTGTAAGTGGTATGAAGGAGCCTTTATATGTTCCTGCGGGCGGTGGTTTGCCTGTGTGCTTAAAAACAAGGACAGTACCAGTACAGTAGCGGAGAAATATTTCATGGCAGTGATCAGGATTATGATTGAAATAACTATGTTCAAATATAGCTTAAAATAACAACAGCCTTTCTATCCCGGAAAGACTGTTACTTCACACCTCTCAGTCAGCTTCAAAAACTATTGTTTACTGCTGGTAAGCAAATCCAGCCGAACTGTTTGCGGACGGTTGCCAGGGCTATGACCAGCTGAAGAAAAAAGCAGATGAGCTGTCAATTTTCTTTTACATACCGGAACCCGTTCCCCGGGAGAACCGGGTGCCTGCCGGTAAGCGTATTGCCGGAATATAACAGCACAAATTCGTTGAAGAAAACTTCAGGCACCCATTTTTCAAATTCAAATTCAAAGTTGTTTTGTATTTTATTGAGCGGGATAAATGTATAGGGCTTATCGGGGAAAAGTGGTGTGCTGAATTGTATAGAATCAATTTCCTGCCTGGTAAATTTTGCTATACCGTCTTTATTGGTAAAGATCTTTTGCCTGCCTCTTGCTGTAAAAAGAATGCATTGAATGTCTTTGATGTAATCGGGATTTTCGCCGGAGAACTGTATGGTAATGAAGTTGTCATTTATTTTTCTTCCCTGTAATAATTTAAAGGGTCTCGGAGGCTGGGGTCTTCCATTAAAGATGAGGATATTCTTTTCCGGCGTCCATCTTCCGGAGCCTGTCCGTGTAAGACTGCCTGTAGTATAAAAAAAAGTAAAGGTATAATTGGGCTTGATATTAAACGCAGATGAAACATCTTTCACATCCCGGAGAAAATATATCCCGGGTATTTCTTTACTATCCTGGCTATAACCGGACAGGCAGAGACTTCCAAATAACAAGGGTAGTAACAATATTTTCGCCATATATATTTTGTGCTGTGCGTTTTAAAACCTGATGCCGTGCTGATGATTGAATGATCAAAGCTAAGTGTTTTACAGCAGAACAGGAGAGGGCTGGTCTTTGCGTAATTCCTCCCTGCTTTGTGTCTCACAAAACACTTTTTCCTGCTTTGGGCGATACGGCTGTAATAATGTCTTTCAGCAACCGGTTAACATCAACATTTCGCTGTCCTAATCTCACCACGACGAGCTTTTTTGAAGGGATGATGTATATGCCCTGTCCCAGGTAACCTGATGCAAAGAACATATCAGGAGGAACATCGGGAAACCATCTTTGACCCGGATGGTCTTTATCCCATCCGTTGAGCCAGAAAAAATAGCCGTAATGCCGCAATGGGTCCGCACCGGAAGGTTGAACAGAAGCCTGCGTCCAATGATCCGGCAGCAATTGTTTTCCATTCCAGCAGCCATTTTGATAATACAATAAACCAAAGCGAGCAAAGTCGCGTGCCGTGGCATAAGTGTAAGAAGAACCTACATACGTGCCGCCGGCGTCTGTTTCAAGAAAGGTATGATACATGCCAAGCGGATATAACAGGGAGGTATAGGGGAAGGCATAATAATCTTCCGGAGCCAGGGCATTTCTTATAATACGGCTTACAAGATTCGCATTCCCGCTTGAATAATTGAATACGGTGCCCGGCGTATATTTTATTGGAAGCCCTGCAATATAGCCGCTCATATCGCCCTTTTTGAATAACATGGTGGTGGCTTCGCTTGGAGCTAAGTACTGTTCCCTGTATCGGATACCTGATGTCTGCTGCAATAGCTCTCTAAGCGTGATGACTGCTTTATCTGTATGTAGCCATTGTGGCAGCAACTTGGATGCATTGAGATCTAATTTGCCTTGCTTAACAAGAATGCCTGTTAATGCTGCAGTAATGCTTTTGGATATGGACCAGCCTTGCAGTGGGGTATACATATTAACCCCGGCTGCATATTTTTCTGCCACGATCTGCCCGTTGTATATCACGAGCAGTGCACGGGTTTGATCGTCCGGGGTAAATTGCTTACTGAATGCCTGCCGCAGCAAAGCTGTATCTATGGCAGACGGAAGCGTATCCGGCAATTTATCGCCATAAGGCCAGGCAACGGTGTCTGTATCTGTGAAAGGTGGGGGCGGTACAGTAATTTTCTGCTTTCTTATATCGGCCTCACTGTAGCCATTGACAAGTGCAGCACCTGCATTCCTTCTGAAAATTGCTTTTTGCCTGGCAAATCCCCAAAGGGTTGCCGTTGCAGAAGAATCTCTTTCATTTAATGTATAAGCAACAAGGGAAAACGGAAAATCCGAGAGGTCATTTTTTATCACCTCCACTGCCTGCCTGTGCTGCAAAAAAACGGCGGAACAAAGATTTTTAGCGCCGTACCCGGTAAGGATGGGAGCGGATAAATAAACATAGCGGCAGATGATGACCAATAATAACAGCAGCAGCCATACAATGACCTTGCGAATAGTTTTCCTTAGCAATGCCCAAGCAGATAATAAAGGATCACAAAAACCAAAATAGTGCCAAGACAACCTCCTCCCCATTTATAGGCGCCGTATCCGGCGAGTAGCGTTCTGAGCCAGTTTTGCATAAAAATAATTTAGTGATACAAGATATAAAAATTGTACCAGAGTTAAAGTCTTTGCAAATACCATATATTGTGGTATAAACTGCAGGGAAATTATCTATGTCATCATTTTTTGAAAGATTGCGCTATGTAAAGTTTATCCGAAAGATTGTATACGTTATTATCGGGTTATTGTCGTACCCGGGGCTCGCCATTATCAACCGGATTAAAATAAGCGGTACGGAACATATCAAAAACCTTCCTAAACATAATGTACTGTTTGTAAGCAATCACCAGACTTATTTTATGGATGTGATCGCTTTTCTCCACATATTCTGTGCGGTGAAGTGGAGAAAACAGAATAGGCTGGGCATTCCCTTTTACCTGTTAAATCCTTTTACACGGGTATATTTTGTATCTGCAGAAGATACTATGAAGAAATCATTTATGAGCAAGCTGATGGCAACGGCAGGAGCGCTCACGGTGAAGCGTACCTGGGTGGAACAGGATAAAGCTGTGCGTAAAGGTTTAAGCCTTTCGGATTCAAAGAAAATACTCAAAGCGCTGGAAAGGAATTGGGTAATTACCTTTCCCCAGGGTACCACCACTCCGTTTGCTCCCGGCAGAAAGGGAACAGCTTTTCTCATTAAGCAAAGCCACGCTGTAGTAATACCTATCGTGATAAAAGGGTTCAATATTGCATTTCATAAAAAAAGCCTCAAGCTGCTGCAAAAAGGAACGGAGATATCAGTCGATATCAAACCTCCGCTTGCCATTAATTATGAAGATAGTCTTGATGACATTCTTGCACAGGTGATGGATGCGATAGAGCAGGGGGAGAGGTATAAGGGGTAGGGTATGGAGGTCTCGGCTATCAGCGGTCAGCTATCAGCTATGAGACACATGTTACAACCTGCAATCCAGCCACTTATCACTTATCACTTCCACCGTCCATCTGCATCATGCTCATGATCTGGCGCATGGTCTTTTGCATTCCTTCGCTGCTGCCGTCAAGAAATATCGTATTACCTTTGCCGACTTCTGCAAAATTTTTAATGGCTTCTGTCCACATGCTGAACAGGATTACATTGGTATCGAGATTAGCCTGCTTCATTTGTTCCGCTGCCTGGCTCATGCCTTTTGCCACTTCTTCCCTGAAGAGCGCCACACCCTGCCCGCGCAGTTGAGCTGCCTGCCTTTCTGCCTCTGCCGCAATTTTGATGGCATTTCCTTCTGCTTCCGCGGCTTTGGTTTTGGTGATCAGCAGCGCCTGTCCTTCGTTTTCGGCAGCGGCCTTCAGGTTATTGCTGGCCACTACCTTGCTCATGCTGTCGAGTATCACCTTGTCGAAAGTGATATCGTTGATCTGGAGATCCAGAAGATGGTATCCCCATTCTTCCAGCAGGTGATCTATCTGTCCTTTCACATATTCCACTATTTCCTTGCGAAGGCTGAGTATTTCCGCCTGCTTTTTTGTGGCGACGAATGAGCGGATCGTTCCTTCGATGGTACGGGTGAGCGCCTGCATCAGGTCGCGGTCGCTGATGAATTTAAAAGCTACTTTTTTTATCGTTTCTTCTTCCGCATTCTGAACGGCGTAGAGCAACATGTTTTTAAAATAAACATTTGCCTGGTCTGCGGTCACTGCCTGGAATTCCATTTCTACCGAGCGGTTCTGGATGGAAATTCTTTTATAGATCTGTTCCAGGACAGGTATTTTAAAATTCAGACCGGGTCGCAGTATCCTGCGGTATTTCCCAAACATTGTTACCACCGAAATAGTACCCTGGTTTACGGTAACCAACCCGCTGAAAATGATCAGTATGATAATAATAAGCCAGCCGTAGGTAAAAATGAAATTCATAATATTTGCTTTAGAAAATGAAAGTAGCGTTTTTTTTGATCATAACTTTGCCGGGGCGCATTTCAAATCAAAAGAGCAGTGAGATAGCAACGCTGTGACGCATCTCTTTTCATATATAATTAAAGGAGCTGCGGATAATAAATTATTGTACCCCCTGTTTTAAAAGTGATAATTTGCGATGCGTCCCCACAGAACGGAATATTTTTTATCAATTAAGCGTAGAACAGCATAATGAAATTTGATGTTATCATTATCGGGGGCGGACCAATAGGATTGGCATGTGCCCTGGAAGCGAAAAAGCACGGATTAGCATATTGTATCTTAGAAAAAGGCTGCCTGGTCAATTCTTTGTATAACTATCCTTATAATATGACTTTTTTTTCCACCTCGGAAAGGCTGGAAATAGGGGGCATTCCTTTTGTATCCATTTCTACAAAGCCCACCCGCAATGAAGCGCTGGAATATTACCGGAGGGTCACCCTGTCCAATCACCTGAATGTGCACCTGCAGGAGCAGGTAGTATCTATAGAAGACCAGGGCGATGGCTATCGTGTAACAAGTTCCAAAACGGTGTATACGGCCACGTATATTGTTATCGCTACCGGCTTTTATGACCTGCCGGTGCTGATGGGTATACCGGGTGAAGCCCTGCCTAAGGTAACGCACTATTACAAGGAGCCGCATTTTTATGCCATGCGGAAGGTGCTGGTAGTGGGCGCTAATAATTCCGCTGTAGACGCGGCCCTTGAAACTTACAGGAAGGGCGCTGAAGTGACGATGGTCATCCGCGGCAATGAGATAGGCAGGAGGGTAAAATACTGGGTGAAGCCGGATATAGAAAACCGCATCAGGGAAGACAGCATTAAAGCTTTTTTCAATTCCACGCTTGCTGCCATATATGAAGACCGTGTAGATGTGCAGACGCCGGAGGGCATTGTAACTATTCCCAATGACTATGTGATTGCCACTACAGGATACCAGCCGCAATTTGATTTTCTCCGTAAGGCCGGGATTAAGCTGTCTGATGATGAGATGCTGAAGCCGGAATACAACCCGCTTACCATGGAAACGAATAAACGGAATATTTATCTTGCCGGCGTGGTTTGCGGAGGCATGGATACCCATACCTGGTTTATAGAAAACTCCCGGGAGCATGCTATCTTGATAATGAATGATATTGCTGCGAAAAGAGCAAAATAAGAAAAGCGGCTGCCTCTGGCAGTCGCTTTTGCACCCTTGATGTTTATATTAACCGTCCCGTTTACTGTGTTTGTTATTCAAAGCTAAATATTGATTTCAGCTAAATCTTAGCTGTTGAGCAAACGGAACATATTTCGAGTAAATGGCAGAATAAGAGAGCGGGTAGTACTGTGTCGAACGTGAGAAGAAAGATGTGAGAGGTGAGATTCACTATTGTCCATTCACTTCTATCCTCTCACTTTTCACGATAAGATACAGGCATAACTCGGCTTGAAGCGACAGTAGTTGTTTAACCACTCAGGGAATATTAATATACTTATGCACCTGCAGACTGAGCTCCCATTGAGGGTTTTGCTTAATGTATGCAATGATCTGCGGCGTCATCTGTACAGCTTTGCTCCATTCGGGCTGCAGGTATAATTTACAATGTTGGCTTACCTGAGCAGCAAATTGTTCTGCCCATGTAAAATCCGATTTATTATATACAATTATTTTCAGCTCGTTGGCAAGCGGTAATATTCCCGGCAGGGGCGCCTTGAATTTTTTGGGAGAAAGACAGATCCAGTCCCAACTGCCGCTGAGAGGGCTGCTGCCTGAAGTTTCGATATGTGTGAGAAAGCCTGCATGCTGCAGCGCAATAGTGAGTGTATCTAAATTATGCATCAGCGGCTCTCCTCCTGTAATTACGGCAATGACCTGTTTTCCAGGGTGCCTGCCGGTGTCATGTGGAACGGATTTTAATGCATCCTCCACAATATGGCTGACCGGTTTTACCGGGTGTGCATTCCTGTCCCAGCTTTCTTTTACATCGCACCATACACATCCCACATCACAGCCCCCAAGCCGTATAAAGTAAGCGGCTTTTCCCTGGTGCATGCCTTCACCCTGGAGGGTATAAAAAGCTTCCATTACGGGAAGCGTATCCGTAGCTGTTATATGTGTTGGCTCTGTAAACGCTTGCATGGCTTTCGACTTCAGTGTGAAACGCGAGAGGATAGAAGTGAATGGACAATAGTGAATAGTGAATTTTACCTCTATCCTTTCACCTCTCACGATAATATACAGACATGATCTGATTGATTTAACAGCTTTCGCTACCTAACTGCTATGCGTAGCTGCCAAATAGGTATTCTCCATCAGTGCGGCAATCGTCATGGCGCCTACGCCACCGGGAACGGGTGTGATAAAGCTGCATTTGGGCGCCACCGTTTCAAAATGCACATCACCTTTGATAGCATAGCCTTTCTTTTTGCCGGGGTCTTCCACCCGGGTGATACCTACATCAATCACCACAGCGCCTTCTTTTACCATATCTGCCGTAAGAAATTCAGGTTTGCCCAAGGCTGCTACAATAATATCTGCCTGCAGGCAGAGCTCTTTAAGATTTCGGGTATGAGAATGACAGAGGGTAACGGTGCAATTGCCTGTGCTGCTGTTCTGACTGAGCAGGATACTCATGGGTCTGCCTACAATATTGCTTCTCCCGATCACCACTGCATGCCGGCCTTTGGTTTCGATATTATAGTGCTGAAGCAGTAGCAAAATACCGTAAGGCGTAGCCGGGATATAGGAAGGCTGTCCCTGTACCATCTTCCCGATATTGGAAGGGTGAAATCCGTCCACATCCTTTTCGGCAGCAATGGTATTGATCACTTTTTCCTCAGCAATATGTTTAGGCAGGGGCAATTGTACCAATATGCCATCTACAGAGACGTCATTATTAAGTTCTTCTATCTTTTTCAACAGTTCCTCTTCGCTTATTGATGCTTCAAAGCGGATCAGGGTAGACATATACCCTATTTCCGCGCAGGTTTTCACTTTTGAAGCCACGTAGGTTTCACTGGCGCCATTATTACCAATAAGCACTGCTGCCAGGTGGGGTATTTTTTTGCCTTCTTTTCTAAGCAGGTCTGTTTTTTGCTTCAAGGCTTCTTTTACCGCCCGGGCTACTATTTTACCGTCCAATATTTGCATGGCGCAAAGGTACAGCTCCCGGAAGGAAGATCAAAAAGCGAAATAGTAAACTGCTATATTTGCTGTATGTTATCTATAAGCGCCAGGGGACAGCAGATGCCGTCTTCACCCATCAGGAAATTAGTGCCTTATGCAGAGGCTGCTAAAAAGAAAGGAGTAAAAGTTTACCATCTCAATATCGGGCAGCCCGATATTGAAACTCCTGCGCCCATGCTTGACGCCGTAAGGCATTCAGATTTTAAAATACTGGAATACAGCCATAGCGCAGGCAATGAAAGCTACCGGAAAAAACTGGTGGAATATTATAAGCGTGCAGGTATATCTGTTGATTACACCGATATCATGGTCACTACCGCCGGATCTGAAGCGATCCTGTTTAGCATGATGAGTTGCCTTGACGTAGGCGATGAAGTGATCACACCTGAGCCTTTTTATGCCAATTACAGCGGATTTGCAGTAGCTGCAGGGGTGAAAATTGTTCCGGTGGCATCTTCCATTGAGAATGGATTTGCCTTACCCCCGATCAGCGCATTTGAGGAAAAGATAACGGACAGGACAAAAGCGATCATTATCTGTAACCCCAACAATCCGACGGGGTATTTATACAGCAGGGAAGAGCTGGAGATTTTAAAGGATATTGTTCACAGGCACCGGCTGTATCTTTTTTCGGATGAGGCTTACCGTGAGTTTTGCTATAGTGGCACTCACTGGAGCGCAATGAGGCTTGAGGGCATTGAAGAAAATGTGGTGTTGACAGACACTATTTCCAAAAGGTACAGCGCCTGCGGCGCCAGGATAGGAGCGCTGGTCACCAAAAACCGCCAGGTAATTGATACTGTGCTGAAGTTTGCGCAGGCAAGGCTCAGCCCGCCCACATTCGGGCAGATTGCCGGGGAAGCAGCCCTTGATCTGCCTCCCGATTATTTTGATGCCACGAAGGCAGAATATATGTTACGCCGTGATACGCTGGTGAGGCGGCTGAACAATATTCCCGGTGTGTATTGCCCCAACCCCGGTGGCGCTTTTTATGTGATGGCAAAGCTGCCGGTGGATGATTCGGAAAAATTTTGTCAATGGGTGCTGGAATCTTTCGCCTACAATAATCAAACGCTTATGATGGCGCCCGGCAACGGGTTTTACAGTACGCCAGGTTTGGGAAAGCAGGAGGTAAGGCTGGCTTATGTGCTGAATGCCAATGATATTAATAAGGCTATGGACTGCCTCGAAAAAGCGCTGGAGACCTACGATCAACGGCAATAGCAGCGCGTCGCAGGTGAGACGGCAAACAATAAACGACAAATCTTAGACGGATCATGCGCCTGCGTATTTAGATGCTTGTATCACACTAATGCCACAAAATCCTCAGTCATCTCAACCTGTGACCTGCAACCCCGGACCCCGTTTTGGCAATACGCTATAAATGCATACTTTGCGCATGATAATAAGGTAACAAGCGATCATCATGACAGATATATTGCCTTTGATCCCCCAGCGGCCTCCCTTTGTAATGGCAGATACACTGGTCAATGCCGGTGATGCCGGCGCTACCACCCGTTTTGAGGTCAGGGCGGAAAATATGTTTGTGGTGAATAACCGGCTTACCGAGCCTGCGCTTATTGAAAATATTGCGCAGACGGCGGCGGCGCGGATGGGATATTTGTGCAGGCAGCGCAACGAGGAAGTGCCGGTAGGCTTTATAGGCGCTGTACAGTCGCTGGAGATTTTTAAATTGCCGGCTACAGGTGATCTGCTCACCACAACGATCGTCATTAAAAACCAGGTTTTTGATGTAACGGTCATTACAGGTAAAATAACCGTGAACGGAGAGGATATTGCACAATGTGAGATGAAAATTTTTATACAATCTGTTAAACAATAAATCTCTGTTTATTATGAAAAATATAGTCAGAAGCATTACCACAGGGCTGTTCGCGATACTGATGGTATCGTCTTTTCCGCTGAAGGCACAAACCTTAAAAGAGTTTTTTAACTCATCCGAAGTGCCATTGGTTTTCCTTGGAGTAGATTTTACCCATGCCAAAGTGCTGAACGATATTACCGCCAATGCCATGGACATTCGCGACAGGCAGTATGCAGGTATTAACCAGGTAATAGTGAATGAGCCTAAAAAATATGATTTTCAAAAAGCCTTTAATAAAACGAATGTAACCAATGATATCACCCAGGCAGTTGAAAAAAACGCTAAGGTAAATGCTGAAAAGATCGTGGAGTCCGGCGCGGACGAGGTACATCTCAAGCCCGCAGATGTGACGGCTATAGTTAAGTCCTACAACTTTTCGGGCAAAAAAGGAATAGGGGTAATGTTTATTATGGAGACCATGAACAAGACTTCAGCGCAGGCCTCTATGTACGTAGCGCTGATAGAGCTCCCTTCCGGAAAGGTATTGCTTACTGAAAGATTTACAGAAAAAGCGGCGGGCTTTGGCTTCCGTAATTACTGGGCTAAAACAATATGGGCGGCACTGGAAGATATCAGGAAAGATAAATACAAAGAGTGGAAAAGCGCCAATGGATAATCAACCGGTCTGGTCCTGACAGCCGCGAAAAAATAATGATGCAGAAAATTTTATCGGGAAAAACAGAAGTAAAAGTAAGATTTAATGAGGCTGACCCTCTGGGGATAGTATGGCACGGGCATTATATCCGCTATTTTGAAGATGGCAGGGAGGCGTTTGGTACAGAACATGGTATCGGTTACCTGGATTTTTACAAGCATGGCTTTGTAGTGCCTGTAGTAAATATTGAATGTAGTTATAAGCGGTCTTTAAAATATGGCGAAACAGTAACTGTAGAAACCATATTCGTGCCCTGTGAAGCTGCAAAACTTAAATTTGACTACCGGTTATATAAGTCCGGCACCGCTGAAGTAGTGGCTACGGGGAGCTCTGTGCAGGTTTTTCTCGACAGGGAAACATCGGTGCTGCAACTGATCAACCCTGTTTTTTTTGAGCACTGGAAAAGGAAGCATCATCTGATTTAATTTTTGCATATTGATGAAGCCAGCATATGTTATCGGAGAAAATATCGTTTCACCCATTGCGCCTACCGCAGAAGAGAATTTCATATCGCTGAAAAAAGGCATAACAGGCATACGGCTGCACGATAACAGGCAAATATCACCTGAGCCATTTTATGCTGCGCTCTTTGATACGGGCAGTATTCCTGAAGCTGCGGGAAATCCCTATACAAAGTTTGAGCGGCTGCTTATCAGGTCTATTGAAGATGCTCTCCGGAAAGCCGGGATACCGGTTGCCAGCCGTAGAACCGCTTTGATCGTCTCCTCCACCAAAGGTAATATCAGTCTTATAGAAAACGCTGAGCTTACAGAAGCTTTACGTAACCGGATAGCGCTTTCCACGTCTGCCCGGCTTATAGCGGATCATTTTGGCATCACTTCACAGCCTGTTGTAATATCACATGCATGCATTTCGGGAGTAGTAGCGCTTATCACAGCACTGAGAATGCTGCAATCAGGCGGTTACGATCATGTGATTGTAGCCGGAGCGGATATTATTACCCGGTTCATATTGTCCGGCTTTCAGTCGTTTCATGCGGTGAGCAATGACCCCTGTAGGCCGTTTGACGCAGGCCGCAACGGGGTAACCCTCGGTGAAGGCGCGGCCACCATAGTGCTTTCTGCAGATAGACCTTCTGGGAGTGAAGTGATACAACTTTGTGGCGGATCAGTGAGCAATGATGCCAATCATATTTCCGGACCTTCACGCACAGGGGAAGAGCTGTCCCTGGCAATACAAAAGGCGATGGAGGAAGCATGTGTTACCAGCGGGGAGATTGACATTATTTCCGCTCATGGCACAGCCACTTTGTACAACGATGAAATGGAAAGCAAGGCTATAAATCTTGCCGGCCTGCAGCAAACGCCTGTAAACAGCCTTAAAGGCTTTTACGGCCATACGCTTGGTGCGGCAGGATTGATTGAATCAGTAATAGCCATACATTCTTTAAAAGCGAACGTGATGCTGCCGACCCGGGGCTTTCATAGCCCGGGCACATCAATGCCGGTAAATGTCAGCGCGGAGCTGAGAACGGGAGATTACCATTACTGCCTGAAGACCGCTTCCGGTTTTGGCGGGTGTAATGCTGCTGTGGTTTTCCAAAAAGCCGTTTAATTTGCATAAATTTTTAACAAGAATAATTTACATGGATTTTTTTAAGAAAGATACCAAAACAGCGCTCGAGGCAAAAGGGATGGCGCAGTTCATAGCATTTGGGCCCATAGTATTCCAGGTGACGAAAGTGATGCGCAACAGCGGCATCCTGGCCGCTATTGAAGGCAGCGCTTCCGCGGGATTGTCTATCGAAGAAATTGAACAGAAAGTACAACTGCCTCATTATGGTGTGAGGGTGTTGCTGGAATCCTCGCTGGGAATAGGGCTGATCGTAAAGAACGATGAACGATATACCATTACCAAAACAGGTTATTTCATCCTGCATGATCATCTCACTACAGTAAATATGGATTTTGTACATGATGTTTGCTACCGGGGAATGTTCTGGCTGGAAGAAAGCATACGGGAAGGAAAACCTGAGGGGCTAAAGGAACTGGGCGACTGGTCAACCGTATATGAAGGTTTGTCTCAACTGCCCGCCCATATCCAGAAAAGCTGGTTTGCATTCGATCATTTTTTTTCAGATATTGCTTTCCCGGAAGTGCTGAAACACGTGTATAAAGACGGCATCAAAAATATACTTGAAATAGGGGGAAATACCGGGAAGTGGGCCATTGCTTCTGCAAAATATGCTGATGATATACATGTTACCATCATGGATCTCCCCGGGCAACTGGACATGGCAAAAAGAAAAATGGAAGAGTTGGGGCTGAGTGACCGGGTCTCCTTTCTCCCGGTAAATATTCTTGATGAAACACAACCATTTCCTTCAGGATTTGACGCCGTATGGATGAGCCAGTTCCTCGATTGCTTTTCGGAAGTGGAAATAGTGTCTATTTTAAAAAGGTGCGCCGCTGCCATCCACGACAATGGATATATACTGATCCTTGAGGCATTCTGGGATACCCAGCGTTTTGAGACCGCAGCTTTTTGCCTGCAGCAGACTTCCATTTATTTCACGGCAATTGCCAATGGCAATAGCCAGATGTATGACTCCAGGGTATTTATCCGGTGCATTTACGATGCTGGCTTTGAAATAGAAGAACGCATTGACAATATCGGATTAAGCCATACCTTGCTGCGGTGCAGGAAGAAAAGAGGAGTTTAAGATTTGAAATTGGATCGTGAATGCTTAAACCTTATACCTTATACCTGAAACTCAAAACTATATATGCAAACAGAAAAAATTGACGTCTTAGTAATAGGTGCAGGTCCTTCTGGAACAGTTGCCGCATCTATTGTTCACCAGGCCGGTTATAAAGTAAAAATTGTGGAAAAGCAACAATTTCCGCGCTTTGTAATAGGGGAGAGCCTGCTTCCGAGGTGCATGGAAGCCCTTGAGGAAGCAAAGTTTCTTGATGCGGTAAAGACAAAAGGCTTTCAGACCAAGAATGGGGCAAAATTTGTAAAAAATGGTAAAGTATGCGATTACCAGTTCGCAGACCAGTTTACGGCGGGATGGAAATGGACCTGGCAGGTAACCCGCGCCGATTTTGATAAGATACTCGCAGACACGGTGGAAAAGATGGGCGTACCTGTAACGTATGAAACTACCGTCACTAATATTGTATTTAATGATGATGGCAAATCAGTAACTACGGTAGAAGACGCTGCCGGTAACAAAACTTATATTGAAGCGAAATTTATCATTGACGGCAGCGGGTATGGCAGGGTTATCCCCCGCTTGTTCAATATGGATAAGCCTTCTGACCTCCCTCCCCGCCGGGCATTTTTTGCACATACGGTAGATGTCAACCGGGCAATGGCCGATGAGCCGGACCGTATCACTATTGTAGTGCATGAAAAAGAAGTATGGATATGGGTGATACCTTTTTCCACCGGCCGGACTTCAGTAGGTTTTGTAGGGTATCCTTCATTTTTCGAAAAATTAAAGGGAACGCCAGAAGAACAGTTCCGTACCCTGCTGGCCGCCGATCCCTATACATGTAAGCGATTTGAAGGGGTGGAACTGGTGTTTGAGCCACGCACATTGCAAAGCTGGTCTTCCACTACGAACAGGTTTTACGGAAATGGCTTTGTGCTTACAGGCAATGTGACAGAATTCCTGGATCCCGTATTTTCTTCCGGTGTTACGCTTGCTGCTGTTTCCAGCCAGCTTGCCGCAAAACTGGTGATCAGACAACTGCGTGGTGAAGCCGTTGACTGGGACAGGGAATATATGGAAGTCATGATGCAGGGAGTGGACACTTTCCGGTCTTATGTAATGGCATGGTATGAAGGCACGCTCGATACTATCTTTTTTGCAGATGACCAGGACCCGCTGATCAAGAGCCAGATATGCTCGGTATTGGCAGGGTATGTGTGGGATACTGCCAATCCCTATGTAAAAGATCATACAACTGCTTTGCACAAACTGGCCACTATTATAGAAAAAAGAGACAGTTACAGGAAGAAAATGTCTGAAGGGCAATAATGCGTTTATATTGAAAGACCAGCAGGCATATATCACAGCCTATTCTTCTGTTACCAGGCGATCTGCATCCAGGGGTGGTAATGTCATTTTTCAGGAGAATGAAAATGTTGGTGCAGGTGATTTTTTTACTTCCCTGTATAAATACCTTGGCGCAGATTATCCCAGGTTTTACAAGATGGATAATCTTTCAAAGCTTGGTTTTCTGGCTGTTGAGCTGCTGCTTGGCGGTCGTAATCTATCAGAAAATTACAGCCCCGGAGAGACCGGTATGGTGCTGAGCAATGCAAATGCAAGCCTTGATGCCGATATAAATTATATGGCATCGGTGAAGAATATCCCAAGCCCCGCGCTGTTTGTATATACTTTACCTAATATTGTAATAGGCGAAATAAGCATCAGGCATCATTTTAAAGGAGAAAATGCTTTCTTTGTATCTGAAAAGTTTGATAAGGCATTTATGCATTTCTATGTAACAGACCTTTTTAGCAGGGCAGCGCTTAAGGCCTGTATCTGCGGCTGGATGGAATGTTTCAGAGATGACTATAAAGCGGTGATATGGCTGGTGGAAAAGAGCTCCAGGGAAGGGGCATTGCCGTTTACTATTGATCAAATTCATAAAAGTTACTTGTTGTCAAATGGAGAAACTAATGGCTGATCTGAAGAAGCAGATCATTGCGCAACTGAACCTGAAAGATTTAAAACCGGAGGACATCGGCGACGATCAGCCCCTGTTCGTAGAAGGGTTGGGGCTCGATTCCATAGACGCCCTTGAGCTGATCGTATTGCTGCAGCAGGAATATAAGATCAAGCTTGCCAATGCAGAAGAAGGGCAGGGTGTGTTCCGCTCTGTCAGAACAATGGCGCAATATATTACTGATCACCAGGGAAAGTCCACTGCCTGATCAGTTGTATGTATATTCATACCATAATCAGCGGGCATACATGAGCAACCGGGTTTATATCGCAGGCGCCGGTATTATTTCGGCTATTGGCAACAATATAACCGAAAATCTTGCTGCGCTCGAAAGCGGGCAGGCGGGTATGGGAGAGATGCGATATCTGTCATCCGTACACGCCGGAAAAATTCCCGTGGCAGAAGTAAAAATGGATAATGCCGGCCTTGCTGTGGTATCCGGCCTGCCGCCTCATTATAGCAGAACGGCCTTACTTTCTGCCATTGCTGCAAAAGAGGCGCTCACAAACGCTGCCGTCCCTGGCTTTTCAACATTACGTTCGGGTTTTATCTCTGCCAATACTGTAGGAGGGATGGATAAAACAGAGAATTTTTTTGCTGATTTTCTTACCGGCTCCGGCAAAGGAAGATTAAGGAATGTGGTTCACCATGAATGCGGGGCTGCTACGGAAATTGTAGCGGATCTGCTGGGGATAAGACACCATATTTCAACCATCAGCACAGCATGCTCCTCTTCCGCCAATGCCATCTTCTGCGGCGCCCGGCTTATCAGGCAGGGGGTGCTGGATGTGGTAATTGCCGGGGGAACAGATGCACTTACCAAATTTACCCTCAACGGATTCAATACATTGATGATACTCGACAGCCGGTACTGCCAGCCCTTTGACGAAAACAGGCGCGGGCTCAACCTCGGGGAAGGTGCGGGATATATAGTAATGATATCTGAAAAGGTAGCGCAAACTTTGCGTTCAGCGCCATGCTGCACATTAAGCGGGTATTGCAATGCTAATGATGCCTACCACCAGACGGCTTCTTCACCAGACGGCACAGGCTCCTATCTTGCCATGAAAGGAGCGCTTGAAAAAAGCGGATTAGACCCCGGGGAAATTGATTATATCAACCTGCATGGCACCGGCACGCAGAATAATGATATAGCGGAAGGCACCGCGATAAAATTATTGTTCGATGGAAAATACCCGCCCATGAGTTCTACCAAATCGTTCACAGGGCATACCCTGGGCGCCAGCGGGGGAATAGAAGCGGTATATGCAGTCCTGTCTATCCGGCACGGATTGATCTATCCTAACCTGCGTTTTGAAACGCCAATGAAGGAGCTTCCTTTTACTCCCGAGACGGCATTTAAGAAGGATGCAGCTATCTGCAATGTGCTGTCAAATTCTTTTGGCTTTGGCGGTAATTGTTCATCACTGGTATTTTCAAAAGTATGAACGGCATGTATATACGCGCAGCGGCAGGCATATCACCCCGGTCATCATTTGAGCAGATACTCACGGATCCTGTTCCGGTAACGGGCAGCAGGCTGCAATGTATGGAGCCTGATTATGCAAAGCTGATAGATCCTAAAATGATCCGCCGTATGAGCCGGATCATAAAAATGGGTGTAGCTGCTGCCATGCAATGCCTGGAGGAAGCAGGGGAGAAGATGCCGGATGCTATCATTACCGGCACTGCTTATGGCTGTCTTGGCGATACGGAAGTATTTTTGCAAAAGATGGTGGAGAATGATGAGCAGTTGCTCACGCCTACAGCTTTTATTCAATCCACGCATAATACCGTAGCGGCGCAGATCGCCCTGCTGCTGAAATGCCATAGCTACAATAATACTTTTGTGCACCGGGGCTTTTCTTTTGAAAACGCAATGACTGATGCTTTGACCCTGCTGAAAGAAGGGCAAATGAAAACGGTGCTTGCAGGAGGAATAGACGAAATAACCGATACAAGTCACACCATACTCCAAAGGTTTGGGCTGTACAAAAAAGAACCTTTCCCGGCGGGGAATATTTTTCAAACCGGGTCAAAAGGTACTATTGCGGGTGAAGGCGCATCATTTTTTGTGTTGCAGCCTGGAGCTTCCGGCAACGACTATGCGCAGTTAAGAGGGATGGATACTTTTTATAAGCCGGCTTCCGCCGAAGAGATCCGGCAGCATATCAGCGCCTTCCTCGAAAGACAAAATATTGACAGCGCAGAGATAGATCTTGTAATAAGCGGAGAGAACGGCGATATGAAGAATGATGCCGTATATGATATGGTTTACCAAACGGTGTTAAGCGGCATTACCCATATACCATTCAAGCATTTATCCGGGGAATATCCCACTGCGTCGGCTTTTGCACTGTGGCTTGCTGCCAATATACTGAAGACAGGAAAGCTGCCGGATGGCATACAGTCCAAAAAATCGCCGTCAACAGTGCTTATCTATAATCATTACCAGCATATTTATCATTCCCTATACCTGCTCGCCGCATGCTGAACTTCAATAATATCAATATCGTTTTTATTGCGCTGCTGATAGCACTGATAGGATATCATTTTTTTTACGGGCTTCCCTGGTATGTTTTTGTGCTGTTATTACTGGTATATCTCTCACTGCTTTTTTATGGCAGCTACAATGTGCGGTCTAATTTTTATGTGAAGACCATTTCATCCGCCGATACTTCAAAAATGCAGATCGCCATAAGCTTTGACGATGGTCCTTCCATAACCTATACGCCACAGATCCTCGAAATATTAAAGCATCACAATATACAGGCAGCATTTTTTTGCATAGGTAAAAGAATTGCTGAGAATGAAGCATTGCTTCAACGGGTGCACGACGAAGGTCATATTATCGGTAACCACAGCTATTCACACGATCTGTGGTTTGATCTTTTTTCTGCCGGAAAGATGACAGAAGATCTTTTCAGGATGAACAGGGCAATGAAGAAAGTCATTGGTGTAGAGCCAAGACTGTTCCGCCCTCCGTATGGGGTGACCAATCCCAACCTGAAAAAAGCGATCCGGAAGGGAAAATTTATCTCTGTGGGATGGAGCGTCCGCTCTATGGACACGGTGATCAAAGATGCCGGGAAACTACTGGAAAAAGTTACCGGATCGTTAAAACCCGGCGCGGTCGTTTTATTTCATGACACCAGCAAACCCACGCTGGATATGCTTCCTGCATTTATAGAGCAGGCAAGGCAAAAAGGCTACAGCATCATACGATTAGACAAATTACTTAACTTGGAGCCTTATGCGTAACCTTATTCCTGTTTGTTTTTTAATAATGGCAGCCTTTCCTGCCAAAGCCCAGCACCCCGGCTATACGGCGCTAAAAGATATTAACGCTTTTAAAGCAGATTTTGCCATTGCCTCTCAAAAGACCACTTCTATCAAAAGCGATTTTGTACAGGAGAAAAACCTGAGCCTGCTTGCGGATAAGATCGTTTCCAAAGGAAAGTTCTGGTTTAAAAAAGAGAATATGGTGCGCATGGAATATACCCGGCCCTTCCAGTATCTTATGATCATTAACGGGCAGAATATTTATGTAAAAGACAGTCAGAAGGAAAATAAAATATCTGCAAAATCCAATAAGCTGTTCCAGCAGATCAATAAAATAATTATAGATTGTGTAAAAGGAGATGCTTTGGAAAGCGGGGATTTCAATGCAAGAGTATTTGAAGGAAAGGAAAGCTACCTGGTAGAGCTTAGCCCTGTAAATAAAAACCTGCAGGCCCTTTTCAAAAACATAAACGTGATTGTTGAAAAGAAAAATTATGAAGTTACCGGCATCGAAATGCATGAGCCTTCCGGTGATAACACGATCATACATTTTAGTAACAGAGAACTGAACACCACCATTCCCGATGCGCTTTTTGCTGTTCATTAGTATATGTATGTTGGCTGCTTACTCTTCCTGCTCTCCGGCTTACCAAGGGCTTCAGCGGGCAAAAGGAAAGAATGGCTGCATAGCTTCTTTTAAGCCGGTCTTTTCCCGGGCATTGTATAACACCAATGTGAACGTGGTGGGTAAGCATCTCAGCGGGCTGCTTATCATCAAGACTATGCCCGACAGCAGCGTGCGTATGGTCTTTTCAAATGAGGCGGGCTTCAAGTTTTTTGATTTCGGGTTTAAGAAAGATGATTTTACCGTGTATTATATCTTTGACCAGATGAATAAAAAACCTGTGATTAAAACGCTCAGGAAAGACTTCGAATTGGTATTGATGACGCACCTGCAATCCCCCGACAGCTATTTCCTGAAAAATGACGATGGTTACTATCATAGTTTCCGGGATGGGAAAGATTATTATCACTATGTTACCGATGCTTCCTGCAGGGAACTGCTGAGAATGGAAAGAGCCGGCAGGCGCAAAAAAGTAATGGAAGCCGTGATGCAGGATTATCATCAGGGCATTCCGGATACTATCGGCATCAAACACATCAACTTCAGCTTCACTATTGAACTTAAACGTATACACGATGCTCCTGATCAATGATTTTTTTTACGTTCAGTCATCTTCGCATACCGACGGAACTATAGCTGCGCATCTTAGGCTCAATGCAGCGCACAGGATATTCAAAGGGCATTTCCCGGGACAACCTGTGGTGCCGGGAGTGTGCATGGTGCAAATAATAAAAGAAATGCTTGAAGATGCTCTGGGCAAAACGCTTCAGTTGCGAAAAGCCGATCATATCAAGTTCCTTGCCGTAATAGACCCGCGGAAGTCTATTGACGTAGATGCTGCTATCCGCTATACCTGTTCGGAAGACCATTATGAAGTAACAGCGTCGCTCTTTAAAGATGAGACTGTCTATTTAAAGCTTAGAGGTAATTTCATCACAGCATCGGCGACGGCATCCAGATGAACGGGCTTATAAAATATAACAGGCTGAACAGGTAAGTTACTTTCTTTGCATTCCGCTCATTCAATGGGCTGCTTCAGGATCTTTACTTCAGGAAACCCGTTTTCTATTTCCGGTCAAATACAACTGTATCGTATACGCTTATTGTAGGGCAGTATTCTATTATAATGGTAAATAGTCCCGGGCTACCTGCCGGATCTTTTTCTTGTTGTTTTCCGCTGTTCATATAGCTCGCTTGCAGGAGTTAAAAGGTTTTCGTCGTCGTTTTTCTTTTTGATGAAGATAGTTTTATATAACGCCTGCCGGTCATTCTGGCGGGATATTACCGTGATGTTCACCTTTTCTTCCCTGGTTTCAAAAGGAAGCCAGAGACTGTTGCCAAAAAATTTACCGGTGGAGGCGGTAAAGATCAATTGTGTGCTGTCAAGGGGGCGGATATTCCCGTTTGACAGCCTGCCTTCTACATTGATATAATTATATGTCCCTTTTTTCAGGCTGTCTGTATACAGGTTGAAATAGATGCTGTCAATTTTTTGCCCGAAGCCGGCAACATGTATGATGACCAGAGAGAGAAAAAGTAAAATTGTTTTCAAGCGTATTTTTTTACTGTGACTATATATTCGGGGCAAAATTACATCCGGCGGATAGAAATTCACATACGTTTGCATTTTTGTAACAAATCCCACCGCAAAAGGGCTTATTCCACGCAAAGCGGCAAAGAGAGCAAAAGAAGCAAAGCCTGATTTTCAACCTTTTCGTTTGCCGGCTTTTTTGTTTCACGCAACGAGCACGGCGGGGCGGCGATCGCAGCAATACGTTCCTTTGCTCCTTTGCGTGAAAATATTTTGTGCTCTTGGCAGCCAATAGCAATATACTTAGATTTGGGCTATGCATTCCCTACAGGCAACTGATAAGCTCCGGATGTTTGAGAACAGGCTTGTCAAAGTATTCCGTCATATAAGCAAACTGGCAAAGCGGCAGCACATTACCTGCTTCAGGATATATGATCATGATCTTCCCGAATTTCCCCTCTGTATTGAATTATATGAGGATAAGCTGTATATAGCAGAGTATCGCCGCCATCATGGCATGACTGACGAAGCGCATGAAGCCTGGCTGGATGCAGCGCTCCTGGTGATTGAAAAAGTTGTTGACATTCCGCAGGAAAATATATACATCAAACAACGGCAACGAAAACAGGGAAGGCTGGGGCAGTACCAAAAGGTAAATGAGGAAAAACAATTTTTTGCAGTGCATGAAGGCGGACTGCAGTTTCTAATAAATCTCTCCGATTATCTCGACACCGGCCTCTTCCTTGACCACCGGGCAACGAGAACAATGGTAAGGGAAGATGCAAACAACAGGAGGGTGCTGAATCTTTTTGCATATACGGGCTCATTCAGTGTATATGCCGCTGCCGGCGGCGCTGCCACTGTTACTACGGCAGATCTTTCAAAAACGTATCTGGCATGGGCTGAAGAGAATATGAAGCTCAATGGGTTTTCGGGAAATCAATTTCAATTTGTAAATGCCGATGTAAAACAATATTTGCAGGAACTGAAACCCCGCACATTTGACCTGGTGATCATGGACCCGCCTACGTTCAGCAACAGCAAAAAAATGAAGGATGATTTCCTGGATATACAGCGCGATCATGCGGAGCTGATCAATGCAGTGCATTATGCTTTATCACCGGGAGGCATCTTATATTTCAGCACTAATTTTTCGCGCTTTTTACTGGAGAAGGAAAAGTTACAGTTTGACAATATAAAAGATATTACGAATGCTACAACGCCTTTTGACTTTGCCGGAAAGCTGAAACGGTATTGCTGGAAAATGGTGAAGTGAGACTATAATTTCTAAAAGCAATATTTTTAATTGTGAAATAAGGTATGGAGAGTATGGACCAGGAAGATCATTATAAACCCAGTATTCAATTCCAAAATAATTTTGAAAATGCCTGTTGTATCTCCCTTGTGGACACCTCCGAAAAAATTTGTTGAACAATCTAATTTAACTGCCTATGCTTCCTGGTTGAAACAGGTGCATGGGCTTGACTTTTCTGATTATGCTGCTTTGCGCCAATGGTCAGTAGCGCATCCTGAAAAGTTCTGGGAAACAATAGCCGATTATTTTAAGATCATCTGGCGCCATCCTTATGAACTTGTGATGAGCAGCGATCCTATGCCGCATACACGCTGGTTCAGCGGCGGGCAGCTCAATTATGCCGAACATATATTCCGGAACGCAACCGCTAAGCACCCGGCAATATTATTCCAGTCGGAGCGCCATCCGCTGACGGCCGTAAGCTGGGCCGAACTCCGGGAAAAAGTTGCGGCTTTACAGGCTTATCTTCTTTCTGTTGGCGTTAAGCCCGGCGACAGGATCGCAGGCTACCTGCCATGTATACCCGAAGCTACGATATGCCTGCTGGCGGCTATGTCAATAGGAGCGATATGGAGCAGCTGCTCCCCGGATTTTGGTACGTCAAGTGTGGTGGAACGCTTCCGGCAGATTGAGCCCACAGTGCTCATCGCGGTGGACGGGTATAGCTATAGCGGAAAAAAATTTGACAGGATGACTGAAGTGGTCTCGCTCAGCAAAAGCTTTCCTTCCCTGAAAAAGACGATACTGATACCTTATCTCGATGAAGCTCCTGCATCAGGCGATATTGCAAACCTGGCAAACTGGGCAGAAGCAATGACCACGCCACATGGGAGCCTGCAATTTACGCCTGTTGATTTTTCTCACCCGGTATGGATATTGTATTCCTCGGGCACCACGGGAATACCCAAAGCTATTACGCATAGTCACGGTGGTGTGTTGCTGGAGCATTTTAAATACCTTGCTTTCCATAATGATATAAAACCCGGCGAGCGTTTTTTCTGGTTTACTACTACCGGCTGGATGATGTGGAATTACCTGAATGCGGCTTTATTGCAGGGCGCTACTATTGTATTGTACGACGGCAACCCGGGCTACCCGGACATGAAGGTATTATGGAAGCTTTCGGAGGCGGCGTCCATTCATCATTTCGGCACCAGTGCTCCTTATATCATTGCCTGCAATAAGGCAGGCATATTTCCGGATAAGGAATTTGATCTTGCTTCGCTGCGCTCTCTTAGCTCAACAGGTTCGCCACTTCCGCCGGAAGCATTTGACTATGTATATGATCACATAAAAAAGGAGCTCTGGCTCTGCAGCATGAGCGGGGGAACAGACGTATGTACTGCCTTTGTAGGAGGCTGTCCCTGGCTGCCGGTGTATGAAGGAGAAATACAATGCCGTGCTTTGGGCTGTGATATGTATGCCTGTGATGAGAGCGGAAACCCTGTATGGGATGAAGTAGGAGAGATGGTAATTAAAAAAGCCATGCCTTCAATGCCTGTTTTTTTCTGGGGCGACCCTTCCTTTGAACGGTATAAGTCCAGTTATTTCGACACTTATCCCGGTGTGTGGCGTCATGGTGACTGGCTGAAGATAACGCCAAGAGAAACGTTGGTAATTTCCGGCAGATCCGACGCTACATTAAACAGGCAGGGTGTAAGGATCGGCACCGCCGAAATATACCGGGCAGTAGATACCATCGCAGAGATCAAAGACAGCCTGATCGTTAATATTGAATTACCCGGCGGTGGAGATTATATGCCGCTGTTTGTAGTGATGCGGGATGGCTTTTCCCTCACCGAGGAGGTCATCGTGAAAATAAAACAGGTTTTGCGCCAAACCTATTCTCCACGTCATGTGCCTGACGATATAATAGCCGTTGATGATATTCCTTATACTATCAGCGGTAAAAAAATGGAGATGCCGGTGAAAAATATATTGTCCGGCAGAGCGCCGGAAAAAGCAGCCAATACAGGATCGGTTAAAAATCCCGGGTCGCTTGAATTTTTCAAAGCGTTCCGTGAAAAAATACCAAGGGGTGGCGGTTGATACTTTCTATTCTTTTCGTTCTTCCCCGCCCGGCCCAGGCAATTTTCCTTCTTCATCTCTCAGATGGCGGTTTCTCATCCGCACTATGGGATGCGTCATAGGGCTTAGCCCGGGTCTTTCGTCGCCCAGCAATATCCCCCAATGACGAAATTCTTCTGTATGATCGAAAATGACCTTGAATATCGCGATAATAGGTAAGGAGAGAAACATGCCTGAAACGCCGGCGAGCGCTCCTCCTATAACTACACCAATGATGGTTACCAGTGAGTTGATCTTTACCTTGGAACCTACAATACGTGGCATTAGGATATTATTGTCGAGAAACTGCACAGCAGCTATCGCCAGCAATACTTTGATCACAGGCGCCAGCTCATTTGAAGCCGTCAGTGTAAGCAGTACACCGATGATATTTCCTATCAGCGCTCCTACATAAGGAATAAGATTGAGGACTGCAAATATAATGGCTATCAGAAACGGATGTTTTATATCCAGTACCATAAGAAGCCCTCCCAGCAGCACCGTCATATAGCTGATCTGGATCAGTAAGCCTATGAGATAATTCTTAATGATCACTTCAGTGCCGCGAAGAGCAGATTCGACCCGGGGATGGTCTTCTTTTTCAAACCACAAAAAGACAAAACGCAGGAGAAGGTTTTTGTAAAACAATATCAGGAAAGTATAAATGGGCAGCAGACCCACAAATACAAATACGCTGGTAAGCGATACGGCTGCGCCACTCATATAAGAGCCGGCATTGCTCAGCAATTTATTTCCCTGGTCCTGGAGCACTTTTATCTGCTGGTCTGCAGAAAGGTTCAGGTTGCGGTTGACCCAGCCGCTTAAAGTATTCCAGTGATGGTTAATATTTTGCTCCAATTGGGGAAAATCCTTCACCAGTCCTGCCACCTGCAGCGACAGGAATGCAAGTATAACAAGCACTACAAGCGCTGCAGCGAGAATGGCCAGCGTAATGGCAATGACCTCCGGTATCTTTATTTTCCTGAAGAACCGGTACATAGGCAATAACAGGAGACTAAGAAAAAACGCCATGATCAGCGGCATCAGTATATTATTGGCTACATAGAACAGGGACAGCAAAAGACATATACCCATTAATTCTATGGAACGCCTTACAGTTAAGGGAAGTTGATTCATGTGCTGGATTATTACATGGTTGTATATGGAAAATTATACCATTTTCCTGGTTTTTATATATCTGGCAGAAGATGCATAATTCCCTGAAATCTTTTCTGATTCTTCTTTTTTATGAAATTTCTTTTATTTTGAGAAGAATAAGAGGTTGGAACATCTACCATTATATAACGAAGAAGAGCTGTTACGGCAGTTGGCAGAAGGGAGTGAAGCAGCTTTCACTGCTATTTTCTATCGTTACAGGGGCAGGCTTTATCATTATATCTTCACCATCACAACCTCACGCGAAATGGCTGAAGATACCGTGCACGACGTTTTTTTGAAAATATGGAACAACAGGGAGAAGCTGGCCGATATAAACAACATGAACGCTTACCTGTTCAGGGTTTGTCATAACCAGGCCATCAGCGGGCTGCGACGGATGGCTAAAGAAACCCTGATCCTTTCTGAACTGCGACACGAAACCATTCCCTTCCTCCCCGATGCTGACCCTGCCAGCCAGAGAGAGATCCGGGCATCCATACAGCAGGCAGTGAATAAGCTCAGTCCCCAGCAACGCCAGGTATTCCTTCTCAGCCGGCGGGACGGGCTGAAGCACAGGCAGATCGCCGAACAGCTCGGTGTATCTATCAATACGGTTAAAACTCATTTGGCTCAGGCCCTCAGGTTTTTACGGGAAGAGATCGGTCAGCAATACGGACTGCAGGCCACCGCTATCTGCGTCATATACCAGTTTTTGTAAAAAAGTTGTCCCGTCGCCTCATCCTCTTTTTCATCACATGCGTTATATATTCCTTTAAAGAGAAATTGTACTATTCATTTGAATAGTGATGGTTTACTCCAATAGCACCATATATGAATAATGAACGTTTACAATACCTGTTTGAGCGCTACTGTACCGGGGCCTGCTCGCCGGAAGAGCGGCAGGAACTGGCCCTGCTTTGCCTGTTGCCTGAAAACCAGGAGGCGCTTCAAAAAATTATGCAAGCCACCTGGGAGCGAATACCTCTGGAAAATGATATGCCTGCCCGGGAAGGCGACCTGGTATTGCAAAATATTCTTCATCCTACTGCTGAGGAGCTGCCACCTGTCAGAAAAATCAACTGGAAACGCTGGGTAGCCGCTGCTTCCATTATACTGGTTGCAGGACTTAGCAGCCGTTTCTTTTTGACCCATAAAAAAGAGGCGCAGGGAGAGGTTTCACGGGCTGTTGTGGCGAATGATATAAGACCGCCGGTAGCCAATAAAGCTGTCATCACGCTGGCTGACGGAACTGAGCTGTCTCTCGACAGCGCCGGCAAAGGGCAGTTAGCCATGCAGGACAATGTAAAGCTGCTAAAGCTCGCTAACGGGCAGATTGTTTATAAGACTTCAGACGGCAAAACGATCTCGGCCCCCCGGTATAATACGTTGTCCAACCCCCGTGGCAGCAGGGTAATTGATATGGAATTAGCTGATGGCTCGCATGTGTGGCTTAATGCGGGGTCTTCCATACGCTATCCCGTAGCTTTCGCGGGAAATGAGCGAAAAATTTCCATGACCGGCGAGGCTTACTTTGAAGTGGCTCATAATGCTGCCATGCCTTTTAAAGTAATAAGCGATAAAGCGGAAGTGACCGTGCTGGGCACTCATTTTAATGTGAATGCATATACCGACGAGGTGAACACAAAAGTGACTTTACTGGAAGGTACAGTAAAGGTGAACGGCCCCGGCGCTGCTAAAATTTTAAGACCAGGTGAGCAGGCACAGGTAGCAGACAGGATAGTTGTTACGGGTGATGCAGACCTTGAAGAAGTGATGGCATGGAAAACAGGGAAATTCATTTTTGGAGAGAAGGCAGATATAGAAACCATCATGCGACAGGTGTCGAGATGGTATGATGTGGATATAGAATACCAGGGAAAAATTGCTTCTCATTTCGGGGGGACAATATCAAGACAGGTAAATATTTCAGAAGTGCTTAAGATCCTCGAAGCCACCGGGAATGTAAAATGCAGTGTGCAAGGCAAAAAAGTAATTGTAACACCCTAAACCCATTTGCCAGCCTTTTGTATAACTTTTTGAAAACACACATAAATGGCCAGTAGTGGTGGTACACTCTGGCCATAGCCCGGATTAACACCTAATATAATCAGCGAGATCATTTATTCATTAACCCAAACACAACAAAGTTATGGTATTTAAACAATTGCTGAAAGCAATGAAACTAACTGCTATTTTTTTGCTGCTGGTCTGCCTTACCGCAGGCGCAAAAGGCTTTTCCCAGATCACTTTGTCGGAAAAAAATGCTCCTTTGCAAAAGATATTTAAAGCCATTCAAAAGCAAAGCGGCTATGATTTTTTTTATACCTACGAGGTAATTGAAAAGGCCGGCAATGCAACGGTAAACCTGCACAGGATGCCGCTGGAAAAAGCGATTGAAGAGGTGTTGAAAGGTAAGCCTCTTACCTATATTATCACAGGTAAAACAGTGGTAATAAAGGAGAAAACAGCTCCCTCTTTTAGCATGCCGGGAACGCCCGGACAGGCAGAAGTGGTAAGTAAGATCAGTGGACTGGTAAAGGATGAAAAAGAAATGCCGCTCGACGGGGCTTCTGTGTTAGTGCGCAGCAGCGGTAAAGGCGTAAGCACGGATGCAAAAGGAAGGTTTACGGTAGAAGCGGATATAGGAGATATACTGGAGTTTTCCCGTGTGGGATATAAGACGATTGTTGTGATCATCAGCTCAAATGCGTTTCTGGAGATAAACATGCCGCAGGAAATTACTGCTGCAACGGAAGTGATAGTGGTGGGCTATGGCACTCAAAAAAAGACCAGGGTAACCGGCGCTGTAAATACCGTAAATATGAAGGATGTGGCAGGCAACAGGGCTACCACCAATATTGCGCAGTTGCTACAGGGCGTTGTGCCGGATCTGCAGATCACCTATTCCTCAGGTGAGCCGGGGGCTTCTACAGGTCTGAATATAAGAGGTACTACAAGCATAGGCTCCGGCTCTAACGGGTCGCCGCTGATCCTGCTCGACAATGTGCCGGTGGCTTCTCTTTCTTTAATTAATCCTAATGATATTGAAACGGTAACGGTTTTAAAAGATGCGGGATCGGCTGCGATATACGGCGCCAGGTCGGCATGGGGAGTTATCCTGCTTACCAGTAAGAACAAAGCGGGTGCTAAAAGAACAAGCATTGAATATTCTAATAACCTGGTCTTCAGCCGACCGCTGGAAGTGCCTAAAAAAGCTACTCCGCTTCAAACCGTTCAATCTTTTAAAGACATGAACTTTGCACCGGGAACCGGGCAGAATGTAGACGAATGGTTAAGCTTATTGAATGACTATGCTCAACATCCGTCTCAATACGGATCAGGATATACCGTTCAAAACGGCGTTGTCTATCCTTTACGGGAAAATGATATCTGGGATGAAATGGTATCTAAAAACGCTTTTCAGCAAACACATAACCTGGCAATAAGCGGGGGAACAGAAAAGACATCCTACAGGATCGCGGGTGCTTTTACCAACGAAGATGGCATACTCATAACCAGTAAGGATAGTTACAAGCGGTACAATCTCACGGGTTTCATCAATTCCCAGATCTCTTCCTGGGCGAATGTGCAGTTGAGCACCATGTACTCCAATGCCAATAAACGTTTCCCGTATACGGGATATGCGTTCGGCATATTCGGCGCGGCATCCGTATTGCCTTCTTATACACTCGTTGGAGATTCTCTTATTGACGGAGTTTATGTGCCTTATGCCACTCCGAAGAACCTGATAGAGAATGCAGCAGTGAGCAACAACAGGTTAGACGATATAAGGCTGTCCGGTAAAGTAACGCTGAAGATATTTAATGGATTTAACGTGACAGGAGAATACACCTACGATAAAACGAATAGTGTTAATACTAGCTACGACAGGCCATTTGATATTGTCACATTAGCCAGTTTTGTTCCCAACCCCACCGTTACTGCTGATAAGGCAAAATATTATAAATACAATGATTTTACGGACTATCATGCCCTGAATATTTATGGTACCTACGAGAGAAAACTGGATGATCACCTGTTTACGCTGGTTGCCGGGTTTAACCAGGAAAATTCTTATTTCGAATTACTGAATGCACAGATGTCGAACATGATCAATCCCAGCCTTCCTTATTTAGATGGCGGCACCGGGGTTATTCAGCCCGATGACAATGGTTTTGACGGATTTTCTGAATACGCGGTGCAGGGATATTTTTACAGGTTCAACTACGCATATAAAGGAAAGTATTTGCTGGAAACCACGGGAAGGTATGATGGCTCTTCCAAATTCCCTGAAGGAAGAAGATGGGGATTTTTTCCTTCCGTATCAGCCGGCTGGCGGGTATCAGACGAAGCATTTATGAAGGTGCTCAAACCGGTGCTGTCCGATCTGAAGATCAGGGCAAGCTATGGCAATGTAGGCAACCAGTCTATAGGTAATTACCTGTATTATTCGGGAATGAAGACCCGCCCTGCTTCTAACTGGGCAGATGTATCCGGGGTGCGGTATCTCACGCTGGATGCCCCGGGACTGATCAGCGGCGATTTTACCTGGGAAAAAGTAACTACCCGGAATCTCGGGATTGATCTCGGGCTGTTCAATAACAGGTTTACCGGGAGCTTCGATCTGTTTAAACGTACCACAACAGGCATGCTGATCCCGGGTGCACAATTGCCTGCCGTATTGGGCGCCAGCGCTCCGCTTCAGAATACCGCCGACCTCAAATCTACCGGATGGGGATTGCAGGCTGCGTGGAAAGACCAGGTAGGTAAAGTGAATTACCAGTTTGGATTTACCCTTTCCGATAATAAAGCATTTATTACCAAATACGATATTAATGCCACCCGCCTCCTTACCCAATATTATGCAGGGCAGCAAATAGGAGAAATATGGGGCTATGAAACAGATGGATTTTATACCGTGGGCGACTTTGAAGATGGTAGCTTGAACGGTAATCTGCTGGGCGGGAAATTGCGCGACAGGGTGATTAAATACCAGGGTGAGAATCCCAACCCGGGAGATATTAAATTCAAAGATCTTGATAAAGACGGGAAAATATTTACGGGAGACAATACAGTAGATAATCCCGGTGACAGAAGGATCATCGGCAATACCAATCGCCGGTACCAATATGGCTTTTCAGCACGTGCTGCCTGGCATGGTTTCGATGTTTCAGTCTTTATACAGGGAATAGGAAAAAGAGATCTGTTTGTTGTAAATGATCTTACATATCCCTATTCCTCCAACTATGGTACATTATATAGTAACCTGCTCAATTATTGGACCATTGACAATACCGATGCGTTTTATGGACGTATCTACAATTTGGGGGGCGGCAACAGCAGTTATAATAAGCTTGTACAAACACGGTTTTTGCAAAACGGAGCGTATATGCGGGTAAAAAACATCACGTTGGGTTACAGTGTCCCTCTCCAATGGCTGTCCCGAGCTAAAATAAATTCCCTGAGACTTTTTGTGAGCGGAGATGACCTGCTTACCCAAAAACATTTACCCGCGGGAGTAGATCCTGAGCTCAAAGATCAGGGCTATGGTGCACAATATCCCATTATGCAGAAAATGAGCATTGGACTCAACCTCAACTTTTGACTTTTTAAAGCTTAACATTATGCAACAAAGCCGTTTTTATATAGTATTACTTATTGTAGTGATGATGGCATCCTGCAACAAGGATTTTTTGAACAGGATACCGTTAGATCAGCAGACGGAAGCCACATCATTTAAAACTTATGAGAATTTCAAAACTTATGCCTGGGGGTTGTATGATCTGTTTGATGGTTACGGGCAGGGGCCTATATTGAATACTGCCACTTTTCTTTTTGAGGAAGCCAACTCGGATAATCTTTGCTACACTGCTTCTCTTAATTCAAACCAATGGGCTTACCAGCTCGTAACAATACCCTCTTCAGGGGGAGACTGGGATTTTTCGTTTATAAGACGGGTGAATATCATGCTTGATAATGTAGACCGGTCTGCTATGTCGCCCTCAGAAAAAGATCACTGGAAAAGCGTGGGGTATGCCTTCCGTAGTGCCAGGTATATGCAGTTGCTTTCCAAATTTGGCGATGTGCCCTGGCTGGAACATGTAGTGAAGGATAATGATAAAGATATATTATACGGGCAGCGCACTGCAAGGGATACAGTGGCTCAAAACATTCTCAATAATCTTTTATGGGCCGAAACGCATATTAATCCCAAGGGAGATGGCGACAATACCGTTAATGTACATGTGGTGCGGGCGCTGATCTCCCGGTTTGGATTGTTTGAAGGTACCTGGAGAAAATATCACGAGCTGGGTAATGCAGAGCAGTACCTGCAGGCATGTAGTACTGCATCTGCAAAGCTCGCTGCGGATTTTCCGGTGCTCATGCCAGACTATGACCAGATTTTTAATTCGGAAGACCTGGGCAGGAAAGCCGGGATAATACTCTACAGATCTTATGCTGCGGGGCAGAACATGCATGGTATACAACGTTATCATCGTACGACGGAATGGTATTTTGACGTAACGAAAGATGCTGTTCAAAGCTACCTTTGCCAGGACGGGAAACCAATCAGTACGAGCACCCTGTATGATGGTGATCGTACATTATACGATGAACTCCGGCATCGTGACAGGAGGCTGTACCTTACTGTTATGCCCCCCTACCGGGTTTTAACTACTACCGATGCTACCGGCAGCGTGGTCACCTTACAAAACACCAACTTTTGGAAGCATACAGGTATACCTGCAGACAGGGAGTATATGGATACCATGAATAATATTTCATCACCAGGATATAAAAGTCTTCCTTATCTGCAATGGAAGGGCAATGTACTGAGAGGCGTTCCCCATTTCAGGAAGTTTAATGAAGGACAGGCATTTGGCGTGTCTCAATTAGGGTATTATTTTTATAAATTCTATAATTCCACTACTGATGCTACCGGTTTTGTGAATACCACTGATGCCTCAATATTCCGGATAGAAGAGGCCCTGCTCAATTACGCAGAAGCCAGCTATGAGCTGGGTAAATTTGACCAGGCACTGGCTGACCAGACGATAAATAAGATTCGCCGAAGGGTGAATATGCCAGATATGATCATTGCCGATATAGATGGTTCTTTTGATCTAAACCGGGATCCGGATGTAGCGCCTGTTTTATGGGAGATACGCCGGGAACGGCGTGTGGAGCTGATGGGAGAGGGGTTCCGCTTTAATGATCTGCGCCGTTGGAAAAAAGGCAATTACCTGAACAAGCAACAGACCGGTTTATGGGTAGACAATACTCAATATGGAAATAAGCTGACCATATCCGGCGGCGGCGCGGAAGGGTATGTGGAATATAACACTACTCCTTTAGGCTGGCTGGAGTACTATTATTTATACCCGTTGCCCAAGGATCAGTTGGTGTTGAATAAAAACCTGGCACAAAATCCGGATTGGAAATAGTTTTGTGAAACGACAGAAGTGAGAGGTAAGATTATGAAATTATAACATCTTACCTTTCACGTCTCACCTCTCACTTTTCACGAAGCGTGCCTCTGCATTTAATTTTTAATCCCTTTATATTCAAACCATCTGTAATGAAATTGAACCTGCTGATAAGCTGTTTGTTTTATTTTATAACTACATCAAAACTATATGCCGGAAAAGCAGATACTACGTTAATCCCCATTTTTGCCTGGGGTGGAGTTCCGCCTTATGAGGCAAGTACAGCCCGTTATGAAGAAATGAAAAATGCGGGACTCACGGTCAGCCTTACGAGAAGCACTTCAATAGATTCTATGCTAATGATGCTGGATATGGCAGAGAAGGCAGGTGTTCGATTGATCATACGTTGCCCGGAATTGCAAACAGATCCCGAAAATACAGTAAAGCGTTTCATGCATCACCCCGCTACAGCAGGATATTTTCTTAAAGACGAACCTTCCGCAAAAGATTTTCCTTACCTGGGTAAATGGATGAAAAGCATACGTTCCATAGACAGTCAGCATATATGTTACGTCAATCTTTTTCCCAATTACGCCGTGCCGGCACAATTGGGAACTGATACTTATCAGCAATACTTAGATGAATATATAGCAATGGTTGATCCCCAGGTATTATCTTTCGATCATTATCCGGTAATTGAAACTAAAGGAAAGCGGCATTTACGGGAGGAATGGTTTGCGAACCTGGAAATGGTGGCTACAACAGCCCAAAAAAACAATAAGCCTTTCTGGGCTTTTGCCCTTAGCGTGGCGCATGGCTTGTACCCGGTTCCAACGCTGGCAGAAATAAGATTGCAGGTATTTGCCGATCTTGCCTGCGGTGCACAGGGCGTACAATATTTTACCTACTGGACTCCCAGGAATAAAGCTCAATATGCCTACCATCACGGTCCTATAGATGATGATAACAAAAGAACAGATGTATATGAAATGATCAGGACCGTGAACCGGGAAATTCAAAACCTTTCGGGTGTTTTCCTGTCTGCTAAAGTTATTTCCGTCGGGCATACCGGGAAAGATATCCCTGCCGGGACGCAACGTCTATACGTGTTGCCTGAAGGCATTAAAAAGCTCCATATAAAAGGAGAAGGAGCTATTGTATCGGTACTCGAGAAATCGGGTTATCGTTTTATTGTGATTGTAAACCGGGATTTTGTCAATCCAATGAAGCTGACTATTAAAGGCAGCAGCATTCTTGAAAAAGTATCAAAAGACGGGAGTATTCCAAATGCCCGAAAACATGCTTCAGTTGCTGAAGTTGGGCCGGGGGATATTCTGGTATACAGGTTGAAGTAATTGAACAAACGATAAAGATTCAGAATCAGATTGTTTTAGATTGTTGCCATGTGGTTGGTCGCATTTCAATTTTTCGCATGGGATTGAAATCCCGGTGAAATATATGTTATCAAGCCTACGGCTCTGGAATAAGGAACAGCAAAAGCTGTAGGCTCGGTAGCATTTTGTTCCAACGGATTTTAATCCGTTGCACATTTCCGCTTGCGAAAAATTGAAATACACCCATGTGGTTTTATTTTCACACCACACACCGTTTATTTTGTAAGCCATATAAATTGTGATATTCAGGATTTCCAACCTTCCAGGGGTTGGAAACCCTGTCCTCTATAGCCTGAAGAATATTTTCTTTTTATACAGGAAATAACACATTCCCCATTCGAGCGCAAAAATGGTAAGGCAGGTGATAATATCCATCAGTAATTGCGGAAAATGAGCCATGGACATCAGCCCGTTCGTGACGGCGCCTACATAATCATTAAACCATCTGTCGCCCACAATTTCGAAAAACAGGTATATGAAAATGGAATTCATTCCTATTACCGTAAAGAACAGGAGGCTCTTTTTATGGTCTTTAATATCAATCCACCAGTAACAAAAAGCAAGGCCCAGCAAACACCACCCGAGAGAGGCGAGCGTGAATGAGCTTGTGGCAATACGCTTGATAATAGGAGTGATATGCAGCCAGTCGAGACCAAACCCCGCAACAAGGCATATCCCGGCCCATATCAGCAGCGTTTTTATTTTGTCTGTCCTGTCGCTTTGCAGCAGTTTGCCTACAAGGGCTCCTGCAATTGTATGCACTGCGGTAGGGATACAATTGATAGCCACCCATCCGCCGGAATTGATCTTATTCATCAGCAGCAGGTCAATATAGTTGCCGAAATTGTGCTGGTCAGTAAATGGCTGGTCAAACCCAGGGACATTGGTAAAGCGGTACAGTATTTCGGTGAGCAGCAATATGCCCACGCAGATCAGTATTTGCGTACGCACGCTAAAATCGAAAATGAGAAATGCCACGAGCATGGTGAATGACAACTGGGTGAGCACGTCCCATAGTTCAAATGACAATCCCGTTTTCCTCACCGCATAGTCCAGCACTCCCCAGAAAAACAGCCAGCCGCTTCTTCTCAATGCTTTTTTAAAAGATGCAGACCACGGTATACCTTCTTTCCTTTGCCTGTTGATAGAGTAAGCCATGGCTACGCCTGCCATGAACATGAAGCCCGGTTGTATCAGATCCCAGAAGCGCAGCCCGTTCCAGGGATGATGATGGAACTCCATAGCTATATAATGAAACCAGTTCCCTTCTGAAGCGTGGCTCAAAACAGAATATAGCCCTGCGCTTTCGAGTGCAAGCAATACCATGATAAAGCCGCGGAGAAAATCGAGCGAGAGCAGTCGTTTGGAGAGCATCGGGTTGAAAATATTTAGTGGTAAATAAAATAATTCTGAAAAAGTAAGTCAAAAATTTTTTTTTATCAAAAAAGCATTGATATTTGTGACGCAATGAAAAATAATATTACAAATAAATATTGGTGGTGGCATACAAACTCTCTGAGGGGCTTGTAATGCTATTATAGTATTTAATTGTATACATAAAAATACAAAGCCCCGGTAAAGCCGGGGTTTTTTATTGGATTTGATCAAGAGTAACGTTATGAAAAAAGTTGATGTAAAAACGACATTTAAAAAAATGCTCTCTGATGTATATACTCCGGTAGGTATATACCTGCGATTAAGGGATCGCTTCCGCGATACGGTATTGCTGGAGAGCACAGATTATCATGCTGCAGAGAACAGCTTTTCTTTTATATGCATTAACGCCGTTGCCGGCATGGAGATCACAGATCTTAATTCGGTTGAATTTAAGCTGCCGGGGCAAAAACCGGAGAAGCAGCCTATTGGCAATCCGGCAGAAGTGCCTGACCTGCTGTGGAGCTTTATGCAGCGGTTTAACATAGAGCCTGCTGCTGACAAAGTGGTAGCCAGCGTGCAGGGATTATACGGGTATGCTTCTTTTGATGCAGTACAATTTTTTGATACCATCCGCTTCAATGCTGCCAGGCCGTCTGCGGGTATTCCTCTGATGCGTTACCGGTTGTACCAATATATTATCGCCGTTAATCATTTTAAAAATGAGATGTACCTCTGCGAAAATCAGATCGCCGGACTGAATCGGGAGCCGGAAGTGGTGGAGTCATTGATAAGAAGCAAAGATGTGCCTGTCTTTCCATTTCATATAAACGGGAAGGAAACATCCAATATGGATGATGCCTCCTACCGCGAGATGGTAAAAAAGGGTATCCGTAGCTGTTATAGAGGGGATGTTTTCCAGATCGTGCTCAGCAGGCGTTTTGAACAGCCTTTTACCGGGGATGAGTTTAATGTATACCGTGCACTCAGAAACATCAACCCTTCTCCCTATCTTTTCTACTTTGACTACGGCGATTATAAGCTCCTAGGATCTTCTCCCGAGAGCCAGTTGATCATAAAGAATGGTAAAGCGATAGTGCATCCTATTGCAGGTACATTCAAACGCACCGGCGATGATGAGACCGACCAGCAGCTTGCGGAAAAACTACTGGAAGATGCCAAGGAAAATGCGGAGCACGTAATGCTGGTAGACCTTGCGAGGAATGATCTCAGCCGTCTTTGTCATGAAGTGAGCGTAAAGCATTACCGTCAGGTACAATACTATTCGCATGTAATACACCTTGTAAGCGAAGTGAATGGCAATGTGCCCCCCGATACCAATCCTTTTTTGCTGCTTGCAGCTACCTTTCCTGCCGGCACGCTAAGCGGAGCGCCTAAGTTCAAAGCCATGCAATTGATTGATGCATACGAGCCTACGGCAAGAAGCTATTACGGCGGAGCCATAGGGTTCATGGGATTTGACGGCAGTTGTAACCATGCCATTATGATCCGGACTTTTCTCAGCAAGAACAATACGCTTATTTCCCAGGCGGGTGCGGGAATAGTTGCCGCTTCCCAGCCTGAAAGCGAACTGCAGGAAGTGAATAACAAGCTTAACGCCCTGAAAAAGGCAGTAGAGAAAGCAGAAGAAATTTAAGATTTGAAATCCGCAAGCGTAACCTGATAGCTGACTGCTGATACCTGAAACCTCAATAAAAAGCCTATAACAATGAAAATACTGGTTTTCGATAATTACGATTCTTTTACCTATAACCTGGTACACCTGGTGGAAAAGATACTGCATCAAAAAGTAGATGTATACAGGAATGACCAGATCGGTCTTGATAAAGTAAATGAATATGATAAGATCATTTTATCTCCCGGCCCCGGTCTGCCTGAAGAAGCAGGGCTTTTGCTGCCGCTCATTAAAGCTTATGCGCCGTCAAAATCTATATTGGGCGTATGCCTGGGACACCAGGCTATAGGAGAAGCTTTTGGCGGAAAGCTTATCAACTTGAGCACGGTATACCATGGCGTTGCAAACCCGGTAAATGTATCTGTTGAAAACGGAAGTAAAAGAAGCGGACTGTTTTCAGGTATCAGCGATCGTTTTGAAGTGGGGCGTTACCACTCCTGGGTCGTGGCAGACGACAATTTCCCGGCGGAGCTTGAAGTAACGGCAAGAGATGATAACAACTATATCATGGCGCTGCAGCACAGGAAGTTTGATGTACAGGGCGTACAGTTTCATCCTGAGAGTGTGTTGACGCCTGACGGAGAACGGTTGATGAGGAACTGGCTGAGGAGACTGGGGTGATGAGATGATTGGAATGATGAGATGAATGGGATGGTGGGATGATTTGATGGAGATTGAATGGGATAGGATAGCAGATGATTAATATTCAGATTGCTAAAACCATGAAAAATGCCGGAATATAAATATGGAGATATTACGGAAAAGATAATAGGAGCATGTTTAAGAATACATAATATACTTGAGAATGGTTTCCCGGAGGTTATTTACCAGAGAGCGCTGGCACTTGAACTGAAGGCAATCGGGCTTTCGTTCCAAAGAGAATTTGATATGGCCATATACTATATGAATCAAAAAACAGGAAGCAGGAGGGTTGATTTTTTTGTTGAAAATAAGATCAGTGTTGAATTAAAAGCGTTTCTTACATTAGAAAACGGGCACCTGGCGCAGGCGATGAATTATCTTGAAGTTTATAACCTTGAGATTGGCATGCTGATAAACTTCGGAAGTAAAAAACTGACGTTCCATCGTTTCACCAATAAGAAATATAAAACGACAATCTCAACATCTCATAAATCACACAATCCCAGTCAATGAAGAAGATATTACAATACCTGTTTGAATACAAAACGCTTTCCAGGGACCAGGCAAAGGAAGCGCTGGTCAATATTTCAAAAGGAATATATAATGAAAGCGAAGTGACGGCTTTCATAACAGTATACCTTATGCGCACCATCACTATTGAGGAGCTGCAGGGATTCGCAGATGCGCTGCTGGAGCTATGTGTGCCCGTTCCCCTGGAGGCATACAATGTAGTGGATATAGTAGGCACTGGCGGCGACGGTAAAAATACATTCAATATATCAACACTGGCCTGTTTTATTGTAGCAGGTACCGGTCAAAAGGTAGCTAAACATGGGAATTACGGGGCCACCTCTGTGAGCGGCGCTTCCAATGTAATGGAAAAGCTGGGGTATAAGTTCAAATCGGAAGGCAGCCAGTTGCAAAAAGAGGTGGAAGAAGCGGGAATATGTTTTATGCATGCGCCTTTGTTTCACCCGGCATTAAAGGCAGTAGGCGCCATACGTAAAAATCTGGGTATACGGACTTTTTTCAATATGCTAGGACCAATGGTCAACCCGGCAAACCCCAAATATCAGCTGGTAGGGGTATACAACCTGGAAATGGCGCGGATATATAATTACCTGTTGCAGCAAAAGGGAAAAGCATTTACTATCATTCATGGACTGGATGGCTATGACGAAATTTCCCTGACCAACGATACCAAAGTCATCACGCAGACAGGAGAACAGGTGCTCACCCCGGAGCAGTTGGGTAAACGAATGGTGTCGGCAGCGGATATTTATGGAGGAAATACTGCAGAAGAAGCAGCAAAATTGTTCATGACCATCCTTTGCGGAGAAGGCACCTGGGCGCAAAATGCAGTGGTGCTTGCCAATGCAGCAATGGCGCTGCATTGTACAGGTAATTATAATAATTATAATGATGCGTATCTTGCGGCCGTAGAAAGTCTTGAAAGCGGGAAAGCTCTGGGTGCGCTGAAAAAGCTACAGGCAATGCAGGGGTAATTTGAAAATGGGGGAATTTGAAAATTTGAAAATGAGGAGCAGTAGATGAACATTTTAGATACCATAATAGCACAAAAGAAACTTGAGGTGGCCGAGAGAAAAGTAAGAACTCCGGTCGGCATGCTGGAGCAGTCTGAGTATTTTAACCGGGAGCCGCTTTCCCTGAAACGATTCTTAGCAGATGAGGATCGTACAGGCATTATCGCGGAGTTCAAGCGAAAGTCGCCTTCAAAAGGATGGATAAATGCGGGGGCAGACGCTGTGGTCATTACCAAAGCATATACAGATCAAGGTGCGTCGGGGCTTTCCGTGCTCACTGATGAGCTTTTTTTTGGCGGCGGGTTTAATGATTTTAAAGGGGCAAGGATAAACAATATTCCAATCCTTCGGAAGGATTTTATGATTGATGAATATCAGCTGATAGAAGCCAAATCCATCGGGGCGGACGTGATATTATTAATAGCTGCCAACCTCACACCTGCACAGGTGAAGCAACTGGCAGCTACTGCAAAACAATTAGGGTTGGAAGTGCTGCTGGAAATACATAATGAGAAAGAGCTGGATCATATATGTAACGAAGTGGATATAGTGGGCGTGAATAACCGGAACCTGAAAACTTTTGAAGTAAGCATTAATACTTCCATTGGGCTTAGCTCCATGATACCGGCTGACAAGCTGAAGATATCCGAAAGCGGTATCAGCGAGGTTGAAAGCATACTGGAGCTGAAAAAGCATGGCTATAAAGGGTTTTTAATTGGAGAAAACTTTATGAAAGCACCGGATCCTGCGATCGCCTTTGCCGCCTTTGTCAAGCATCTAAAAAGCTGAAGCTATGCGTATTAAAGTATGTGGTATGACGCAACTGGAACAGGTGTATATGCTGGATGAGATAGGAGTGGAGTTTGCAGGATTCATTTTTTATAACAAATCGCCCCGTTATGCTCCAGAGCGAATAACAGGCGAAAAGCTGAAAAAAGCGAAATTGACCATCAACAAAGTAGGGGTGTTTGTAAATGCTACCTATGATGAGGTGATGAAGTATGTGGATGAGTATGGACTGTATATGGCGCAATTGCATGGTGATGAGTCGCCACGATTGTGTGAGAAGATCAGCGAGCAGGTGCCTACTATTAAGGTCTTTCGTATAAAGGAAGGAGATAATATTGACTGGAAGGTACGTGAATACGGCAATGTATGCGACCTGTTTTTGTTTGACACAGATTGGAGCAATTATGGCGGCAGCGGAAAAAAGTTTAACTGGAAATTGCTTGAAGAAGCAGAGATTAGCAAACCTTTTTTGCTGAGTGGCGGTATCAGCATTGATGATGTGACGGAACTAAAAAATTTTGCTGATGGCAAGCATGCAAACGATCTTTTTGCTATAGATGTAAACAGCAGGTTTGAAACAAGCCCCGGTATAAAGAATATGGAAAAGGTGAAGGCTTTTAAACAGGCACTAATGTAATTATCATGCAGATCAGACCCGCCAATAGCAACGACCTGCAGCAGATACTTGATATCTATAACCATGCTATAGTGCATACCACCGCAGTGTATGATTATGTGCCACATACGCTGGAGATGCGTCAACAGTGGTTTGCAGCAAAGCAGGAACAGGGATATCCTGTGCTTGTAGCGGAAGAAAATAGCAATATAAAAGGGTTTGCTGCACTTGGGCCTTTCAGGGCCTGGGCAGCATATAAGTATACAGTGGAAAATGCAGTATATGTGAAAAAAGCTGAACAGGGAATGGGTATAGGGAAATTGCTGATGAAAGAATTGATCGTCGAAGCAAAACGAATTGGGTTCCATACTATAGTAGCGGGTATTGATGCAGAAAACCTTCCGTCTATCAGGCTGCATGAGCGGTTGGGATTTCGTGAAGTAGCCTGTTTTAAGGAAGTGGGATGGAAGTTTGACCGCTGGCTGGATCTGAAGTTTATGCAGTTGATGCTGTAGTTGCTGACAGCTATACGAAGTCTCCGACTTCGTATAGACTATGTTCTCCAAAGTTTAAAACTTTGCATTATATGAAAAACACTATGTTTAGAGCTGGCCATTCTATAAGAGATCAGTATGCCACACACTTGCTGACTTTTACTGTTTGCGGCTTTATTGATTTGCTGACAAGAAAAGTATATAAGGATATTTTGACAGATTCTTTTAAATATTGCCAGCAGCACAAAGGTTTAATATTAAATGCCTTTGTCATTATGACCAATCATATTGATTTAATTGCAAGAGCAACAATAAAAGAGTATAGCTTAAGTGATATTATACGCGATTTTAAGAAATATACACATCATAACATGATGCCTGTTATTCAGAGTGAAGTAGAAGACAGGCGCCTGTGGATGCTGCACCAGTTTAAATATTACGGTAATCGCAATAGTAAGAATGAAGACTACCAGATATGGACGAATAATAATAGTCCTGAGGAGTGCTCCGGTAAGGAGTTTACTGATGAAAAGATCAATTACATTCATCAGGGCCCTGTTCGGGCTGGTATTGTCCGTAAGCCGGAAGATTATGTTTATTCGAGCGCCATCAATTATACAGGGGCAAAAGGTATCCTGGACATAGCGCTATTGTAAGTATATGTTATTTGATCTTTTGGATGCCGGCTTAAGTACATGTGGCATCACCTGTTGCCCGCCCGGATGGAATCCCGTTAGAATGGATTCTTCGGGCTGTCGTTCGGACGGGCGTCGCACACTTCATCTGCATATCGTTGTGCCGCTTTTTTTGAAGCGAAGGCAAAGCAGGGGATCGTCAGGGAGTATGAAGAATATACATGTTTGAGGACAAAAGACTCCGTACGGTAAAATGTAAGTAGTGAGCGCTTTAATATTGCCGAATAGTATTGTTGCAGTAAAAGTGTGCGACGCAACAGGTGATGAAAAGGGTATTGGAGCCGGGAACAAAAAAATATATTGCATAGTCAGAGACTATGGAGAACATAATAAGTCCGAAGTCGGAGACTTCGGACCGCAAAACAACAGTCAATGATCAACAGAACAATAACATTAGGGCAATACAAAGGCACTTTTCAGCAGCCTGATATTTTCGGTTATTACGGGCATTTCGGCGGAGCATATATTCCTGAGATGCTCTATCCCAATGTAGAAGAGCTGAAAGAGCAATATCTGAAAATAATATACAGCGAAGATTTTCAAAAAGAGTTCAGGTATTTGCTGAGAGATTATGTCGGTCGTCCGTCGCCGTTATACCATGCCAAAAGACTAAGTGAAAAGCATGGTACCACTATCTTCCTTAAAAGAGAAGACCTCAACCATACCGGCGCGCATAAGATCAATAATACTATCGGGCAGATATTGCTGGCACGGCGGCTTGGCAAGCATCGCATCATTGCGGAGACGGGCGCCGGTCAGCATGGGGTAGCTACTGCCACGGTGTGTGCGCTGATGAATATGCAATGCGTGGTATATATGGGTGAGAAGGATATAGAGCGCCAGGCGCCGAATGTGGCGAGAATGAAAATGCTGGGGGCTGAGGTGGTGCCTGCAACAAGCGGCAGCAAAACCCTGAAAGATGCTACTAATGAAGCTATCCGCGACTGGATCAACAATCCTGTGGATACCCATTATATTATTGGCAGCGTTGTGGGTCCCCATCCCTATCCAGATATGGTGGCAAGGTTCCAGAGTGTGATCAGCGAGGAAATAAAATGGCAGTTGAAAGAGCATACCGGCAGTGAGCTACCCTCCCATGTGGTGGCATGCGTAGGCGGGGGGAGTAATGCGGCAGGAACGTTTTATCATTTTCTGGAGGAGTTTTCGGTGCAGCTGGTAGCAGTGGAAGCAGCAGGGCATGGCGTCAAAACCGGGATGAGCGCGGCAACTACTCAATTGGGCAAGCCTGGTATTTTGCATGGCAGCAAAAGCCTGGTGATGCAGACAGAAGACGGTCAGGTAGTAGAGCCGCACAGTATTTCCGCGGGCCTGGATTATCCGGGCATTGGCCCGCTGCATGCCCATCTTTTTGAAACAGGTCGCGGGCTTTTTCTCAGCGCCACAGATGATGAAGCGATAGAAGCAGCCTTTGAGCTCACCCGTCTTGAAGGCATAATCCCTGCGCTGGAGAGTGCTCATGCTATTGCAGGGCTCAACCAGTTGAAGCTAACGCCCAAGGATACCGTAGTGGTATGCCTGAGTGGCCGGGGTGATAAAGATATGGCGACTTATATGAAGGCGATGGAGGAGCGGCAGCGGTAAGTGAAATAGTAAGGTGAACGCTGCGGACGCAAGGTATGCCTTGCGCCTGCAAGACAACGTAACCCTCTCCGTCTCAAATCACAAATTTCAAATCTCAAATAAATGAGCAGGATACAGGAATTATTTAAACGAAAGCAAAAAAAGGTATTGAATATATATTGCACGGCTGGATATCCTTTACTGAACAGCACAATAGAAGTGATGGAAGCGCTGGAGGAAAATGGTGCTGATATCATTGAACTGGGCATTCCCTATAGTGATCCTCTGGCAGACGGCCCCGTGATACAGGAGAGTGGGGGCGTGGCGCTTCAAAATGGCATGACAATAAAGACACTGCTCGGGCAGTTGCAGCAATTGCGCTCTTCTGTTAGTATGCCGGTGATTTTGATGGGCTATATTAATCCTGTATTACAGTATGGGTTTGAGCGGTTTTGCAAAGAAGCTGCCGAAGCAGGTGTGGATGGGTTGATATTTCCTGATCTGCCGATAAGAGAGTTCGATACAGAGTATGGCCCTGTGATCAAAAAATACAGGCTTGATTTTATTTTCCTGGTTACTCCTGAAACTTCCGAAGAGCGCATCCGGAAAATTGATGACCTGAGTACAGGATTTATCTATGCTGTTTCTTCTTCCTCTACCACAGGTAAGGATAAAAATTTTTCCGATGTGGAAGTGTATTTAAAGAAGTTGAAAGATATGCAGTTGAAGAATCCCGTAATGGTAGGTTTTGGGATAAAAGATAAAGCAAGTTTTGAGTCGGCATGCAGCTATGCAAACGGGGCAATTATCGGGAGCGCTTATATCAAAGCCCTGCAGGCTGATACTGATATAAAAAAGACAACAAAAAAATTCCTGGAAGGGATACTGAAATAAAAAGAGCGGAAAACGGGGCTCGAACCCGCGGCCTTCAGTTTGGGAAACTGATGCTCTGCCAACTGAGCTACTTCCGCATGAAACTAAGGTACGATGAATCTTGTAATTATAAAATATAACGCCGGAAATATTCAGTCAGTTTTATACGCGCTGGAAAGAATAGGCGCCGAAGCTAAGGTAACGGATGATATCCCTGAAATTCAGCGGGCCGACAAAGTGATCTTTCCCGGGGTGGGAGAAGCCAGCAGTGCTATGTGCTATCTTAAGGAAAGAGGAATGGATAAGGTGATCAAAAACCTGGAGCAGCCGGTGCTTGGCATTTGTCTGGGAATGCAGTTAATGTGCAGGTTCTCTGAGGAAAATAATGTGGAATGCCTCGGCATTTTTGACGAGGACGTAAAGTATTTTGGAAAGGTAGCTTCCCCTGGCAACAAATTGAAAATCCCGCAGATAGGGTGGAATAATATTTACGATATAAAAACACCTCTGTTCAGCAATGTACCTGATAACAGCTATGTATATTTTGTGCACAGCTATTACGCCGCGCTGGGGGAGCATACCATTGCTACCACCAATTATATCCTTCCCTATAGTTCTGCGCTGCACAGGGATAACTTCTACGGGGTGCAGTTCCACCCTGAGAAAAGTGCAGATAAGGGAGAGCAGATCCTGAAAAATTTCATCACATTATAAAGGTTAAAGCATTTATGGAAATCATTCCGGCAATAGATATCATAGACGGGAAATGTGTCAGGCTCACGCAGGGTGACTATGCGCAAAAGAAAATTTATAATGAACATCCTCTCGAAGCGGCAAAGCAGTTTGAAGATGCGGGCCTGCGCCGCCTGCACCTGGTAGATCTTGATGGGGCAAAAGCCGGCCAGGTGAAGAACTGGAAAGTTTTGGAAACGCTGGCCGGAAAAACTGCAATGATCATAGATTTCGGGGGCGGCATTAAAAAGGAACAGGATGTACATATTGTATTCAACTCCGGGGCGGCATTGGCTACAGTAGGCAGCATTGCCATAAAAAATGAAGAAGAGCTGCTACGCTGGTTCAGGATTTTCGGCGCCGATAAATTTTTGATCGGGGCAGACGTGAAAAATGAAAAGATCGCCATAGGCGGCTGGATAGAGACCACTGACATCTGGATATACGATTTTATAGAAAAATATATACAGCATGGAGTAAAGCAGTTATTCTGCACAGATGTGAGCAAAGACGGAAAGCTGGAAGGCCCTGCAACTGAGCTCTACAGGAGTATCACCTCGAAGTTTCCTGAGCTGCATTTCATTGCCAGCGGCGGTGTAAGCAGCATGCAGGACCTTGATGCGCTCCGGCAGGCAGGCTGCAAGGGTGTGATCATAGGGAAAGCGATATACGAAGGAAGACTACGTATAGGAGATTTGAAATTTGAGATTTGAGATTGAGCAGGTCATAGAGCGTAATAAAATATTGGCAAGGCAAAATGTGTAATGTTGCACCTGGTGTATGTATGCTTCAAATGCAAATAATTTTCATTCAGGAAAATGCTGTATAATATTTAGCTTCTTAAAATTGTATAATTTCAAATCTTAAATCTCAAATTTCAAATGCTCACCAAGCGCATCATTCCCTGCCTCGACATAAAGGACGGTCGCACCGTGAAGGGTACTAATTTTGTAAACCTGCGTGATGCAGGCGACCCTGTGGAGCTGGGCGCTTTATATGCACAGCAGGGAGCGGATGAACTGGTGTTCCTGGATATTACTGCCACGGTTGAAAAGAGAAAAACACTGAGTGAGCTGGCTAACCGTATCTCGCATCATATCAATATCCCTTTTACCGTAGGTGGCGGCATCAGCAGTGTGCAGGATGTAAGCGTATTGCTGCAAAACGGGGCCGATAAAATCTCTGTGAATACTGCAGCCTTCAAAAGACCGGAATTGATCGCTGAGCTTGCCAAAGAGTTTGGCAGCCAGTGCGTGGTGCTGGCGATAGATACGAGGAAAGAGGAGGATGGAGAATGGTATGTATATCTGAATGGCGGCAGAACAAAAACAGATACCCGTTGTATGGACTGGGCAAAACAAGCCATTGACCTTGGCGCCGGAGAAGTATTGCTCACCTCTATGAACCATGATGGTACCAGGCAGGGTTTTGCGCTGGATATTACAAAAACGTTATCTGCTCAACTGCCAGTTCCTGTCATAGCCAGTGGTGGTGGTGGTACTATGGAACATTTTGTAACCGTTTTTCAGGAAGGAAAAGCTGATGCAGCCCTGGCAGCAAGTATTTTTCATTTCAAAGAAATAAACATTCCGGATCTGAAACAATATTTATCTTCAAAAGCAATTGAAGTCCGGTTATAAAAGAAAGGCTGGGAAAATTTTGCTGGGCAAAAACCTTCTTATGACAGGGAAGAGAATCATGGGGTATTGCTATGTAGGGACGGAAGGTCTTTTTCTCCTCCCTTTCGGGGAAACCGGGAGGGGCTTCTCAACCGAATGCATTAACTTGCAGCCTTTACCGGATAATAATGAAAATAGATTTCAGGAAATATAGCGATGGCTTAGTGCCTGCTGTCATCCAGGATGTGGATACCCATAAAGTGCTGATGCTCGGTTTTATGAATGAAGATGCCTGGAATGAAACCATGCAGTCGGGAAAGGTTACGTTTTACAGCCGCAGCAAGAAAAGATTGTGGACAAAAGGAGAGGAGAGCGGTAATTTTCTTGAATTAAGATCGGCAACGGTGGATTGTGATAATGATACGCTCTTAATAAAAGTACATCCTTTAGGCCCGGTCTGTCATACAGGCGCCGATACCTGCTGGGATGAAAAGAATCATAAGCAGGATTTCATCTATTACCTTGAAGATATCATCGAGCTTCGTAAAAAAGTGTCACCGGAAGAATCATACGTTGCCCGGCTCTTTCATAAAGGCATCAATAAAATTGCACAAAAAGTAGGCGAAGAGGCAGTGGAAACGGTAATAGAAGCCAAGGATAACAATGACGATCTTTTCCTGAATGAATCTGCAGACCTGCTTTTTCATTACCTGATATTACTCAATGCAAAGGGCTACCGGCTAAAAGATATTGCTGATATATTGCAGCAAAGGCACGCAAAATAATCGTCCGTTTGCATAGTCTCCTGTAGTATTCTTTAGTAATTACGAGGCATTTTTGACCACCTCCGATGGCTTTTGCCGAAACTAAATAGCATAGGATGTGCAATTCCGGTTTTCTACCAAATATTTTCGTAATATTTGCAATTAATATAGATCCGGGATTATAAGCGCTAATTCAAAACTGCTATGCTACCTGAGCCATTCATGCTTGGTCTCCTTTTGTTCCAGGTACTGTATTCGCTGGTACAGTGGTATTTCTTCCGGAGAAAGGAATACCTGTATTATGCAGCGTATTCCATTACAGCAGGCATCTATTTTTTCCTGAAATACAACAGCGGTGCCGATGAAATAGCCCGTATCGGGAGCTTCTCTTTCAATGAATTAATGGTAGACAAGACCGTCCTGTTCATTGCTTTTTATTTCTACATTGAATTTGCTTTTCTGTTTCTGGTCAATACGTCTACAGGAACACGACTATACAAGACCGTTACTGTTATAAAGAAAAGCATGCTTGCCTATGCCATGATTATTTTTGCGTTTAATGCCGTATACAAAGATTTTTCTGTCAGCATCAGGATCAATTTTTTTGTTTCTGCCGTATTTTATCTTGCCTGCATGGGCGTTTTGTATTTCATCATTAAGAAGAAAATCATCCTGGGGCAGTTTTTGGTGGCAGGCAGCCTGATGGTGGCGTTAGGTGCATTGTTGTCTGTGGTCCTGGGTTATGCTGATCCTTATTCAGGCATTGGCAACAGGAACGTGATTATTTATTTTCAGGCAGGTATGATACTGGAGCTGATAATACTTAATACCGGGCTTATATACAAAACGAAATTATATGCAGAAACTTTTGCCACACTTTCCCCCGCCTGGGCGCACAAAGGGAAAGATCATGAAAGAAAGATATCAAATGTGCTGCAGACCATGCGTAAAGAGATTTCATACGAGCTTCAGACCGAGATAGGAGACGGGCTTTCCGGTATCAGGCTGATGAGCGAAATGGCAAAAAAGCGTATGGGCGATAATTATATGAAGGAACTGGAGCGTATCTCAGAAAATTCGGAGCGACTTGTACAGTCAATGAATGAAATTCTCTGGTCGCTGAATCACACCAATGATGATCTTCCCGGGCTGATATCTTATATCAGGGAATACGCCATGAATTTTATGGAACAGGTAGGCGTCGCCTGTCATATTGAAATGCCGGAAAAGATCATAGCGCTTGATGTTGCCGGGGATGTGCGGCGGAATATCTTCCTGGCGGTAAAAGAAGCATTGCACAATGTGGTAAAGCATGCCGGGGCGACCCACCTGAATATCTCTTTCTCTTTCCCGGGAAAATTGCAGATCACTATTGTTGACAATGGTAAAGGTATATCCGGAGATGCCGCTCAATATACAAGCGGTAACGGGCTAAAGAATATGGCAAAACGAATGGAGCTGCTTCACGGAAAATTCCTGATAGATAATAAGAAAGGAACAATAGTAACTTTTATCATTCCTTTTGCTGAACTGCAGCCCGCGGCAAAGCCGCAATAGCAGTTTGGAAATTTGGGAATACCTATCCTTGCATTTATAAAATTTACATGCGTTCGTTCTGATATATAGCGCCATATTTACACAGTAGTCTGTATTTTTAATCACTGTTTGGCCATGGTCATCGTATACCCCTAAAATTGCCACATGCAAAAAAACGTTTTATTTTTTTACCTGCTGTTCCTGCCGCTTTTTTTTTGCAGCAGTAACTATGCCCGGGCGCAGCAGGGGACTGCTAAGAAACCTAATATTATTTTCATCTTTTCCGACGATCATGCTTACCAGTCCGTAAGCGCTTATGGCGGCAAGCTGGTGCAAACGCCCAATATAGACCGTATTGCAAATTCGGGCGCCATATTCAGAAATACTTTTATTACCAATGCTATTTGCGGGCCCAGCAGGGCCTGCCTGCTTACCGGCAAATACAGCCATGTAAATGGTTATATGGTGAACAGCGGCAAGTTCGATACAGACCAGGAAGTATTTCCCCAATTGCTGCAGCAAGGAGGATACCAGACGGCATGGATCGGCAAGATGCACTTAGGCGATATCCCGCATGGCTTTGACTATCTGAATATACTTCCCGGGCAGGGGCAATACTACAATCCTGATTTTGTAAACCAGCAAAGAGATACCACCCGCATCGAAGGATATGTAACCGATATTATTACAGGGCTTTCCCTTGGCTGGCTTAAAAACAGGGACAGCTCAAAGCCTTTTTTCCTGGTGGTGGGAGAGAAGGCCACACACCGGGAATGGCTGCCTGCACTGGAGGATCTGGGAATATATGATTCTGTAGACTTCCCTCTCCCCGAAACTTTTTACGACGACTATAAAGGAAGGCTTGCGGCCGCTAACCAGGATATGACCATTGATAAGACCATGCGCCTGAAGGAAGATCTTAAAGTGCATGCCGATTATGTGGCAAGCGGCATATACAACCGGTTCACTCCGGAGCAGAAAAAGATATTTTATGACTATTATGAAAATAAGATCAGTAAATCATTTGATGAGCAGCGCCTGACCGGCGATGCCCTGCTGCGATGGAAATACCAGCGTTACATGAAAGACTACCTGGCAACAGCTCACGGGCTGGACAGGAACATTGGCAAGATACTGGATTATGTAGACCAGTCGGGGCTGGCAGAAAACACCATTGTAATATATGCAGCCGACCAGGGATTTTATCTTGGCGAGCATGGCTGGTTTGACAAACGTTTTATGTACGAAGAATCTTTGCGCACCGCATTTGTGATGCGCTATCCCGGTGTGGTAAAGCCCGGTACCGTATTTGACCAGATCGTCCTCGGTATAGATTGGGCGCCTACTATTCTTGATATTGCCGGTATCCGGCTCCCTTCTGCAATACAGGGCACTTCAATGCTCCCGATATTGAAAAGCAATAATAAAAAAATAGTGCCGTGGCGAAACCAGATGTATTATCATTATTATGAATTTCCGCGGCCTCATCATGTATATCCTCATTTTGGGATAAGAACGGCGAGATATAAGCTCATCCGCTTTTATGGCGGTGCTGATTCCTGGGAACTATATGATCTTGCTCAGGATCCCCTGGAGCTGCATAACATTTATGCTGATAAAAAGAATGCAAAAACAGTGAGCTCATTAAAAGCCTCATTGCAAAAGCTGATCTTTCAGTTCAAAGATGATGAGGCGCTGCAGGTTTTCGGTACGCCCGTGAGAGAGACAAACCGTTTTTAGCCGCTATCTTTGCCTTATGTTGAATATTGAAAGCAGAAGGATAAACTATCGAAATATTGTTGCGGTCACGGGTTGGCTGCTGTTGTTTTTTTGCGCCTTTTCCTGCACGCAGAAAAAGAGCGCTTCCTCAAAAGATATGGCAGCAGATACAGCCACAGATACTTCCCATTGCATTGCACCGCCATCCCGTTTTGCCGTATTTAAAGCTACAGACAGCAGCGCGATTGTGGCTGAGTATGCGGATAGCTGTAAAATGCTATGGATACCCGGGGGCGCTTTTGAAATGGGGAGCAACTCATTTCCGGATGCCCTGCCTCTTCATAAAGTGAAAGTGAAGGGGTTCTGGATGGATGAACATGAGGTCACCAATGCCCAGTTTGCAGCTTTTGTGAAGGCTACAGGGTATAAAACTGTTGCAGAACGCCCGCTCAACCCTGCTGATTTCCCCGGCGTGCCTGCTGACAAGCTGGTGCCGGGCTCGGCAGTATTTACCCCCCCGTCTCATCCTGTGAACCTCAGCAACCCCATGCAATGGTGGACGTATGTAGCAAGTGCCAGTTGGGATCATCCTGAAGGGCCAGGCAGCTCCATTGAAAACAGGGGTAATGAGCCTGTAGTACATGTATGCTATGAAGATGCTGCGGCTTATGCCAAATGGGCGGGCAAACGCCTGCCAACAGAAGCCGAATGGGAATTTGCAGCCAGAGGCGGCAGACAGTATGCAGATTACTATTGGGGTGATGAGCTGAAACCCGGCGGGAAATGGGTCGCCAATATTTACCAGGGGCATTTCCCTGATGCCAACACCGGGGAAGATGGCTTCACCGGCGTAGCGCCGGTAAAAACATTCCCGCCTGACCGCTATGGGCTTTATGACATGGATGGGAATGTCTGGGAGTGGTGTTCCGATTATTATCGCCCCGATTATTATAAAAACAGCCCTGAGGATAACCCAACGGGCCCGGCAGACAGCTATGACCCCGATGAGCCCGGCGCAGTGAAGCGGGTGCAGCGCGGAGGCTCATTTTTATGCAGCGATCAGTATTGCATACGCTACAAAGCCGGGAGCCGTGGAAAAGGAGAGGTAAGCAGCGGGAGCAATAATCTTGGCTTCAGATGTGTGAAAGATAAGTAGGAGCGGAGGGACCGTCCGGTTAGTGTCATGTTAATGTGAGATTTTCACGTTTGACTTCTGACGTTTCACGATTAACATAGCGCCAGTTCCTCACCCCACCATCATATCCACGAACTCATGCACAGGTATAGCCTGTAGCTTTTCCAGATCCAGCGCATTGTCCAGGATGATCTGTTGCTGTTTTACGGCAAACCTCCTCGCGAGGTTGGTCCTGAATTTTTCGATAAGCACGGGTATACCCTCTTCACGACGGCGCTTATGGCCTATAGGATATTCAACTACTACTTCATCAAGAATAGTCCCATCGTTAAGTTCTACGAGCAGTGCATTGGCAATAGATCTTTTTTCCGGATCGTGATAGTCTTTGGTGAATTGCGGATCTTCCACAGTGAACATTTTATCCCGTAATGCATCAATTCCCGGGTCTGCAGCAATATTGTCTTCATAATCCGCAGCGGTGAGCCTTCCCCATATCAGCGGCACGGCAATCATATACTGGATGCAGTGATCCCTGTCGGCAGGGTTATGCAGCGGGCCTTTCTTATCAATGATACGGATAGCCGCTTCATGGGTGCGTATCCTCAGCGACTTAATGTCTTCTGCTGTTTTGTTCATTGACCTGAGCAGCGAATGCAATGTCATGGCAGCTTCAACGGCTGTTTGTGAATGGAATTCTGCCGGGAATGATATTTTGAACAATACATTTTCCATAACATAAGCGCCATAGTTCCTCTGGAATGCAAACGTCTTTCCTTTAAACAGTACATCGTAAAACCCCCAGGTTTTTGCCGTCAGCACGGAAGGGTATCCCATTTCTCCTGTTTTAGCGATCAGTGCAAGGCGTACTCCCCGTGAAGTAGCATCGCCCGCGGCCCAGGATTTCCTGCTGCCGGTATTGGGAGCATGGCGGTACGTGCGCAGCGAATGTCCGTCTACAAATGCCAGTGATATGGCGTTGATCAGCTCGTCTCTCGTCAAACCGATAAGTTTTCCCACTACGGCGGTGGAAGCCAGCTTTACCAGCAGCACATGATCAATCCCGACCCGGTTAAAGGAATTTTCCAGCGCTATTATTCCCTGTATCTCGTGCGCCCTGATCATGGCGTCAAGAACGTCTTTCATTGTCAGCGGCTGCTTTCCCTGTGATACCGCTGTGCGGGAAAGCCAGTCGGCAGCTGCCAGTATGCCACCAAGGTTGTCGGAAGGATGCCCCCATTCGGCAGCCAGCCAGGTATCATTAAAATCCAGCCAGCGGATAATGGCTCCTATATTAAATGCTGCCTGCACAGGATCCAGTTGATAGGAGGTGCCGGGCACTTTGGCTCCATTGGGCACTATCGTTCCCGGTACTACCGGACCCAGCAGTTTGGTGCATGCGGGATAGGTGAGCGCTTCAAATCCGCAGCCAAGGGTATCTAAAAGACAATAATGTGCCGTTGTCCGGGCAAGCTCGCTGTTGACCTCATAGTTCAACACGTAATCGGCAATATCACTGATCACTTTATCCACCGGCGGACGTTCGTTGGAAATGAAAGAAGACATGGGAGATTTAAATTTGAGATTTTAAATTTGAAATTGTTCCACTTGCTGCATCACTATGATCCGGAGCAGCATTGATGCGCTTCGGTTGCTATGTGGCGGGATCTTTATGCCTGGGCGGCAGGGCCACCAAAGTTCATGGGGATCTGTATTTCTTCTATATCCTGTATCGGCCCGTTTGCCGCTTCAAATCTTTTTACATTATCTATCAGGGCTTTCATGAACCGCTTGGCATGCTGCGGTGTCAGGATCAGGCGGGATTTCACCTTACTCTTGGGCGTGCCGGGCATTACATTCACAAAATCCACTACAAACTCTGCATGGCTGTGTGTAATGATAGCAAGATTAGCATATATCCCTTCGGCTATCTCTTCTGATATTTCAATATTTAGCTGGTTAGGTTGCTGTGGTTGGTCTGCCATAATATGTATTTCTGCAAATGTAAATAAGAATTAGCAGCTTTATATATCTATCGCTGCCAGCAGGCGTATCTCAGATCTCCTGTTGCCTTCAATCTCGTCAAGCCCGCTGCCGATAGTGTTTTTACCGGTATATAATGTCTCCGCCCACTTCAGCCATATGCTCAAAGACCTTCCCCATATGTATTTCAGGTTAGCATAGTACCGTACTCCCTTATCATAAAATGCAGGAATGGCATAGTAATACAAAACATCGTTTTCGTATGCATATAGCCGCGCATTATAACTGTCGCTTTCAAAATACTGTATACGGATATTGGTGGTGAGCCGCCCCCATCGCGGCTTAAAGAACAGGTCGAAGCTGGTAAGAAATCCCTTTTCGGATGCCTTGTTTTCTGCAGCGTACCAAACGATTTCAAACCTTTGCCTGATGCTGAACCGTTTGCCCAACTGGCGGTTGATCTGGGTCCGCCAGGACTGGTTGGAAAATGAGATCACTTCATTCATGGGATTATTGTCCGTGCTTTGATTAAGAGGTTTGTGCTGAACCCGGTATCGTGTGTGCACTTCGGTTAGCTTTGATGGCTTGTAGGAGCATTGTATAACATAGCTGCTTCCACCCGATGGCGCATCTATCCTGTATTTAAGCCAGGAAAAATGAAATATATCCGCTGAAAGATCTATACGGAGCGCTGAAGACAATCTCAGGGCGGTGCCTATATATAATCCGTTTTCATTAACGGGCATCGTGTTCACAATATTCGCATTCCCGTAAAAGGATTGATATTTTGGAGAAATTGACCGGTAAAGCAGCGTAATATCCGCTTTTGCATTAACGCCTATTATTGCCCCGTTAATTGTGGCAAAGTGCCGGTTAGCGTCTATAGCAGTTTCTCCAAAAAAATGTGCATTCCGGAAAGAGAAGCTGTAATCAATACTATAGTTACCCCACTTTTTCCCGGAGAGTGCATACAGGTTGTATGGTAGTTTTTCCTTTGCAATGGGTTTGCCGAATGAATAGCGGATAGCGCTGAAGCCTATGTGCCGGATTGCTGTGCCGTAACTGAGATTTCCTCCATACATCAGCATTGACAATGTTCCGCGATCCTCTGTTTCAGATGCAGTGCGATGATACCCTGAGGTATGAATAGCAGTAGCTGTTTCTGTTTCCCATTCATTATTATATTCAATATTGGCATCTAACTGTTTCCTGGAAATAAAACCCGTAGCCTGCCATTGCTTTTTACCCAATATTACTGCCGCTCCGCGGTTGAAGAAATAGCCTCCTGCAGAATTATAGGGACGAAGTATAGCCGATTGTCTTTTAATATTTGTTGCTTCCGCTCCTGTGCCCAGAGCAAGTCCCTGCCAGCAGATAAGCCCCTGTCCGAGATTGAGGATATAATCGCCCAATGCGAGCGATCTAATAATGCCTGCGTTCCGTACAAAAAAATGTATAGCGTAAAAGTCAAAGCCTGCCTTTTCATGTTTTCCGAAAAAAGCTTCGCCGGCATCCTTTGAAGCAGTCAGCCCGTATTGCAAAAGATTTTTGTACCGGTAGGTATACCGTATCAATGCTCTTGCGGGGCTGCCGGCATAATGACTTTTTGAGCTGTCCTTTATAGTATATCCTTTGGGCTTTTGAAGTAATGTAGAAAACCGCAGCAGGAGGTTTTGATCGCCTTTGCCAAACCTGCTGAGCAGCGTATTGTATAATGGCGATGCATTGCTTACGGTGACATAAGGCAATATTTTCCGGATCAGCGCTACATCCCATCCGGGCACTGCCTGCAGCTCGTAAATGCTGATAAGGCTGCCCAAAGCCCTGCGGTATTTCAGCAACTGCGCTATCTGAACAGGGGACAACAATTGCAGTGTTGCTAATTCCGCTTCCGGCGCCTGGTTGAGATCCAGCGGATGCTTTTTGAAGAATGCCGTTTGCTGCATCCACGAGTCGTCGGTGATCTCAGCATCTTCATTATTCTCTGCAATATCTTCCAGTTGTTGTTCCATTGAAGTGCCGGCCTCCTGTGCAAAGATCTGCAATGGAAGCAAGATGGCTATGATGATGCTCCTCCTCATTCTGCGTCAGTTTTAGGGGCCTGGTATAATAATAGTAAGCCGGGCGACATACCGAGGCGGTCGCGGAAGCTTGCAGTGATATCTATACGTAAATTTTTCCAGAGATATCCCAAACCTGCATACCAGCTATAGTTGCCAGTTACTATGCCAGCGCGGGCAAACAGTTGTTTTACCGGCCGGTATTGTATACCGAAATGGACTGACGGGGAACGGTTTTCTTCTTTGATCACTGTTGCGCCAAGGAAGCATAACTGCGATAAGGTATAGCCTATTCCTGCTTTATATACGCGGGCTAATTTTTCGCCTGTCTGCTTTCCGAGCCTGCCTGCAAAAGGGTTGGCTACGGAAAACCCCGACCACAGTTGCGGGGTAAGCTGAAACAGGCTTCCTGCTTCGGCATTTAGGGTGGAAGCTTTTCCATACGATTGGATCAGCACGCTATAATA
>CAYWVB010000013.1:0-105830 GCA_964461595.1 uncultured Terrimonas sp.
TTTTTACACCCATAGTGCGGATTGGCGGTAATCCAAAGTCTGCAACACCCATACCACCGATACCATCATAGAAGGCCGTTTCGGGATCTTCCTTCATTTTGTTCTTTGCCCAGAACATCACGTTCTTGGCAAAAAGGGTAACAGAAATATCCTGACAACGCAGCTTTTGTGAAAGCGATCTGTTGAAGGTATACGTCAGGTTAATTTCCTTTAACTTTAAGGATGTGGCATCATGTGTCCTGAACTGAGCGCCGGACCATAGCTCCTGTCCTTCCATGTTATATGGGTTCAGGTAGAGGGTCTTAAGAGGATCATCGCCGTTTTTAATATAGGCATTATCAGGGAGGCTGAGTTTCTCCTCGGGGGTCATGTTAGACATATTGTAGTTAGGATCAATGTAAACGGCGTTCCAGTAGCCAAAGTATCGCGGATCACCATTATACATGGTCATTAATTCCTGCATTAGCTCTCTGTAGTTTTCAAAGCCTGCGCCGGTGAACATATCGTCAGGATTGGGCATGCTTGGCAAGCCACCTGCAAAACGACCTCCTGTCCAGTATTGATTGTATTTGTCACCATAGAGCGCCATAATATCAGCCATACCATCATCAATCATGATCTTCTGTGTTTCAGAAATAAATATTCCCCCGGATCTCAGGCTCATAACCACATTAAGCCGGAAGTTTTTGTATTTGGCATCTGCTACAAAACCGTAAATGGCTTTGGGGTTCATGTTGCCTAAGTATCCGTTCTTCCTGATATAATCTGTAGTAGTTACGGCTTCTTCAATGATGCCCTCAGGCCCGGTCAGCATCATGCCTTTATATTTCCCCGCCTGGATATAGCCAATCGGGTACCTTGAATAGAGGTCACCTACACGGGAGCCTTTGAATAAAGACACGTAGGAAGCTCCCTCATAGTTATAGAATCTTTCTGAAAAGCGGGGGTCCAGTTCATCAATAACAGATTTAAAAGTACTGATGTTACCGGTAAGGTTTACCTGCCAGTTTTTGTTACGTATGGGCGTTACCGTCAATGATGCTTCAATGCCGGTAGATTTTACTGCACCCATATTGGTAAGTATGGAAGTATATCCCGATGAGGCTACCATCGGCAGGTTTTGGATCTGGTTGATATGATTTTTGGAATAAGCGGTAAATTCTCCCGATATGCGATTATCCGCTGCCCTGAAGTCAATACCCACTTCTTTGGTTACATTCAGCTCGGGCTTGATTTTCGGGTTTACGGGGTTACCTCCTACAGTTCCTCTGGTAACACTATTCCAGGTATTGGTAAAACCATAGCTATCCAGGTTGATGGGCTTTCCGATACCATAGCCTGTTTCAGCATAGCCTCCTCTCAGTTTAAGAAAGTTAAATACATTTCCCATGTTAAAAGTTTCCGATGCAATCCAGCTCAGGGAAGCGCCGGGATAGAAATGGTGGTCTTTTTCATGCGGCAGGATACCTACCCAGTCGTTACGGCCGGACAGTTCCACGTAAACCATGTTCTGCCACCCGATGCTCGCTGTGGCATAGGCGCCGTAACTACGGCTGGGATATCCTCTGCTGAACCATGTACTGTTCTGTTTTACATTAGCAGGTAATGCGCCGAAACTAAAGTCGTTTGGCCTTGATAATTCGGATCCGCCAAATCCGGAGCCATTACTTTGTCCATAGTTATAGGAAAATCCGCCTAATGCGTCAAGCGACAGCCTGCTGCCGAGAAAACGTTTGTTGTAGGAAAGCAGCACATCATTTCTTACACTGAGGCTATTGCTTTGACTCTGCTCATACACGCCCAATTCCTGCCTTTCCGCGCCCCAGGGGGTCTTTCTTTCCAATGCGAAAACCTCCTGGCTGATGCCCGAACGCAGGGTGAGCAACAGGGGATCAATGATCTTGTAATCTAATTGAACTTTACCAAAATACACATCTTTTGTATAAGACCTGATAATATTCCGGGCGGCAAAGTAAGGTCCGTTTTTGCCTACGGCGCCATCTTTACCGGTGCTGGGGTTTACCCTGCTCAGGCGGTCTTCGCCCGGGTTTTTCAGGTAAGGGGTGTTCTGGTATTGTCCTTCCCAGCCGGTAATCCAGGGGTCTGCCTTTTCCCATTCAGTCATTTGGGGCATATTAATGGGCATAGACATGGCATGTGCCAGCGGGTTATCTTCTCTTTTGTTGTAAGTATGCGACTGATTGGGTACAAAAGTGTGAGACCAGGAGGCCTGCGAGCTTACCGAAACTCTGTTGCTAAGATTGTATTTGCCATCAAAAGACACACTGTTCCGGATTGTTTTGTTGCTGGGTACTACGGCGTTATGAACCATATTACCTATATTGAGCCGGTAGTTGCCTTTGTCGTAGTTGCCGGTTACAGCCACGTTATTGTCGGTCATCACCCCTGTTCTCAGGAAGGCCAGCAGTGGGCTTTTATCCCCGCGGGCTTCCAGTTTGGATTTCTCCCATTGCTGTGTCATGAGATTCCATCGCCACACCGGCTCATTGTTCACATTGTCATCTATGGCCCATCCCAGCCCTTTTTTATCATCTGTTAAAGAACTCCCGTCTTCATCGCCCTGGAAAAACTTACGCTGAACTGGAGGCGCACTATAGGCCTGGTCGAAAGAAGTGGCGCTGGTTACCGAAACCCCGAGTCCTTTTTTAGCTCCTGCTCCGGTTTTGGTAGTGATCATGATCACCCCGTTACCTGCCGAAGCCCCGTAAAGCGCGGCAGCGCTGGCGCCTTTCAGTATGGAGATACTTTCTATATCGTTGGGATTGAGGGTTGAAATAAAGTTGCCCGCATCAATACCCGATACGGCTCCTACCGTGTTGGCTCCCAGCGGTACCCCGTTCAGCACGACCAGGGGCTGGGTAGCATTGTTGATATTGCTTGCTCCCATAATCCCTGCCAAGGAAGTAGCGCCGCGTATATTGAACATCACGGAAGAAGTGGGAGAAGACGTAAGGCTGTTCATTTGAACGCCGGTTACCTTACCTTCCACAGATTTTAATACGTTTGAAGTGCCGCCGGTTTCCATGTCTTTAGCGTTTACAGAAGAAATGCTGTAGCCCAAAGATCTTTTTTCTTTTTTCATACCGAGAGAGGTTACTACTACCTGCTCCAGCTCCTGTGCAACAGGCTCCAGCACCACAGCCACCTGGCTCCTGCCATCTACAGCTATTTCCAGTGGTTTAAATCCCACGGAAGTAAAAATCAACGTAGCATTGCTCCTGCTTACATTGAGCGAGAAATTCCCCCTGGCGTCTGTAGTTGTTGCATTAGAGGTTCCTTTTTCAGTAACGGTTACTCCGGCCAAAGGATTGTCTGCATCGCTTACGCGGCCTTTAACAAGAAAGTCTGCCTGCGCTGCCGCAGCTTCAAAAGCTGCTGCCGGTGCTGCAATGTTCTCCTGGGCCGGTTGCTGTGGGACTTTTTGTTTAATGATATATACTTCTTTGATTTTTTCAAACTGCAAGCCTCCCGTGGAAAGCACTTCTCTCAGCACTGCATCAGGGTTGCTTTCGGGGGATAGTTGATTGTAATGTACTCTTACCGCTTTAAGTGTGTTTGACTGATAGCTGTAGAAAATGTTCTCATAGGTTTTTTTAAACTCCTGCATAAATTCCTGCAGGGAGCTTGTTTTTATGCCGTTTGTGCCCGAATTGTCGGTAACGGCGTTGCCTGAAGCGGGAGGCGGGATTGCATCGTCCTGCGCCCGTAATACTGTTGTGGACACCAGTAACAGTGCTGACAGTAAAACTCCGAAGCAGCGTTTTGAAAAAGATGGTTTTCTTTTCATAACTGTTTTGATTGAAGGTTAAAGAATAAAAATTTTAGTTAATGGATGATCAACTCGTTGTCGGTTTCAACAATGGTTATATTCAGGGTTTTTTCAATTACATGGATTAATGTAGGGAGGCTGTGTACCGATAACACGGCAGTAATGGTAAGCTTAGCGCTGTTGCTGTTTTTAAATGTTACAGTTGTGCCATAAAATTGTTGTATCAGCGTGGCTATTTGTTCCAGTGTCGTGGATTCAAAATGCCATTCTCCTTTTTCCCAGGCTGCTGTATACAGCTCTGTGTTTGTTTTTTGGGTGATAAAAGTATGGTTTAGGGTATCTATCCTGAATTCTTCGCCGGCAACCAACGATGTAGGCCGGATACTACGATATTTTTCAGCTAAAGAAATATTGATACTCCCCTTGGTCAGCACTACATCTGTTGCTTCACTGCGGGCGTCCACATTGAATTCAGTGCCTGTAACATGAATAATTACCTGGTTGGCATGTACAATGAAGGGGTGATTGTTTAAGGTCCTTTTCACCTTAAAATAAGCATTCCCCCGGAGATGTACCTCTCTTTGGGAAAGCTGTTGAAATGCTGCGTCATACCAGATGGATGAATTACCGTTAAGTATTACGATTGAGCTGTCAGGCAAAATAATTTCTTCAACCTGACGGGAAGCTGTTGTATGTGTATAAAGGGCAGGCGGCAGGGTATGCTGGCTAAGCAATAGCCAGGTAGCTCCACCAATCAGCAGCAAGCCGGCGACCGCCGCAGCCATCAGCCATGTATTACGGTTTTTTTTTGACAGGGGGTTATTATCCCGGTTGGAAACGGGTAACTGTAACCCTTCGAAAATCTGGCTTCTTAACTCGTTTTTCTCAATAGCCGTCAGCGTTCTGGTGGCGGTTGCCTGCAGCCTGCTGCGGGCTTCCATTATCACATCAGATTGTGCCGGATATTGCTGGAGAAAAGAATGCCAGAATATCTCCATTTCCTCATCGGGTGTGAAAACCCAACACCGGAAATCCCGGTCTTCGATAAGATCTTCGACCGTAAAGCTGGCATATTTTTCCCAATAACATTTCATTAACCAATTAGGAGAAGAGGTAATAGTTGTATATACTCATGCCCCAAAACATATTTTTGTCAAACAATCCAAACAGAAAAGCGGGTGTCTCCTGAACAGAGGAGCACCCGCTTTTCTGAGAATAGCAGCCAGATACTACCAGGGTTCATTGGTTCCCTGTATCAGCCAAAATTTAGACCAGGAGCTATTCTTTCCATCAACCGTTGAATAGTTGGTTTCCTGCAATTTTTGGATGGCTGCATCTGAATTTGTCGGGTTGTTCTGTAATTCTGTATTATAATATGCATATCTCACCGGTATTTGACCACGATAAGATGCCCAGCCAACAGTCAGCCGGGGATAACCTGTTCTGCGCCAGTCCATCCATGCTTCAACGGATGCCTGCCATGAGGCGATCCATTTTTGCTCTATAATCCTTTCCAGCGAACCATCGTATTTAACTAATGGCTGAGCGATATATTCTTCATAACTTTTTACACAACCGGCGTAAGCATCTATATCATCCTGGTAATCGGCGAGCCATATATCAAAAGAGGCTTTGATGCCTTTATTATACCAGCTCTCGGCAGTTCCTCCCACATTCCAGCCTTTTTGTGCTGCTTCTGCAAGATCAAAACATACTTCTGCATAAGAAGCCATCCTCGCTTTTAATAATTTTCCACTTGGATTATCATAAATATCCCTTCTCATATAAGAAACATAGTCGTTGCTGGAAGTAGATTGTGTACCCACGCCATTCAGATTATATTGATAGGTTTCGCCTGCATAGCTGATGGGTATACCTACATACACGGCGGAAGTATCATAGAAATTCCAAATGGCATTGGCGGATGCGCCCCATGGCCTGTCTGCCGTATATGTAGTAATGTCAAATTGCTTGTCTTTGGCTTCCAATGCTGCGGGGGGGTTGATATACCGGATACCGTTCACTATTTTGCTGAGCGTTGTGTTGTCCGAAAACTTACTGGCATCAACCTTTGTTCTTGTTATAATTGGTTCTGCCATAATCACGATCCTGGGATCTTTTAAGGCGGCAAGTTTTGTTACAAACGTAGCAGACATTTTGTTGCGATTATAATTTGACGGAGAGTTAAACTTTGAATTTTTCTGATAAGAAGAAGCCTGATCAACACCCGGATAACTCATCGCCCAATCATCATCATTGCTTTCAAATACTTTTCCTGCCAATGCTTCAACGTCTGCCTTAACATCTCTTTTACCCGAAAGCCGCAGATAATAACGCAGTAGCAGCGTGTTTGCCAGCTTTCTCCAGTTTTCCGGCTCCCCTTTATAAAATACATCGGAAGAAGGAAGCACTTCGGGGAAATCAGATGCCGTTCCTTCAAGTAACGGAAGGGCGGCTTTCAAATCTGCAATAACACCATCATAGATCTGTTCCTGCGTATCAAATGCCGGCGTTGTATTTTCGGATCCGCCTTCGTCACCATTTAATGCCTTTGAATAAGGTGCATCCCCCCAAAGATCCGCGATGCAGCCAAAATTGAATGCACGCATGATCAGCCCGACTCCCTGGTGGAACTTCCAGTTGTTTTGCGCTGATAGCTCTAACAGGAGCTTGTCATCTCTTAACCGGCCGTAATAACCACTCCAGTCTTTAGGATCCCATTGATAATTACTATAGCCGGACGACCAGGCATCCTGGGCGGTATGCTGCATAGCGCCCGACATATCTCCTGATCCAAGATTACCATAATCCGTAGCGGAAGATGTTAATACCTGGGCCATCAGATAGTTTGCATTTGCATTGGCGGGGGTAATATTATTAGGGTCTGTATTTAGTGTCTCAAACTTCCCGCAGGAAACAGAGGCAATAATAAACAGCCAGGAAAATCCGGCTATTGTAATTTTTTTATTTACCTTCTTCATATCTAAGAATTTAAATGTGCTTGTGTTTGAATTAAAATCTCACATTAAGTTTTATCCCAAGAGGTATTGACCAGGGAGTAACATTGAAACGTTCAATGCCCTGCCTGAACTGAGAGCCATTTCCCTGGGCGCCGCTCTGGAACTGATAGGCCAGCTCAGGATCAATACCTGCTTTAGCTTTGGTCCACAAAATCACATTACGGGTATATACTCCCACTGAAATGCCCTGCAATTTTAAATTAGTAGCCCATGTACGGGGAAGATTGGCGCTGATGGTCAGTTCCCTTAATTTAATGTATGATGCATCAAACATGCTCATCCTGGCAGAGTTCCAGTTATTGGTTACGGCATCTGCATAATAATCGTATTTGGTATCGGGTCCGCCCAAGTTTTCAATATAATCAACGCCATTATCAGCAAGGTATACTCCGGGCACAAAGGCGCCGTCATTCAATGTTACATTACCATCATTAAAAGGAAAACCGCCCATTTCCGCAGTGGGGCCTCCCACTAAACGGAATTGATCTAAACCTGAAAACATGATGAACTTACCCGGGTTGCTTTTCAGATATGCAGGAATATCATTTTTATTTGCATCAGGAATAGGAATGCCCATATTTTGTTGTCTTTTCATTACCGCATCGGACTGCAGATAGCGATAGGTTTGAGAGAAGAATAATCCGCCAAGACGCATATCCATACTTGCTGTTAAAGTAATAAACTTATAAGATAATGATGTTTGCATACCCATTAACAGCTTAGGATTAAAATTACCTACGATCTGTTTGCTGTTGAATGCCCTGTTGCCAACGAACTGCAATGTACCATCATTGTCCAGTAATGGCCACCCGTAGTAAGGAGAATTTTTATCGGTAACGGTGGCTACCTGGTTATCCCACAAATCTCCTATTTTGCCGCTGCTGATCACGGGATTGCCCTTTGCATCTTTCATGCCGGGTATTGCCTGCCCCTTGGCGTAAGTCCAGGAGCCGCTATTGCCATCCTGCCAGAACGAATAATAAGGAACGCCATCTGCCAATGAAATTACATACGCGTTGTTTTTGCTGTAGTTCACACTCAGATCCCACTGCCAGTCTTTATTAGAGATAATAGTTCCTCCGACAGACAGCTCAATACCTTTGCTTCTCACTAAGCCTGCGTTAATTTGCCTTGTTGAATAGCCTGATGATATTGGCGTATTTATACCCAACACCTGGTTTTTATTGTCTGACTGGTATACGGTACCTTCAAATCTTAACCTGTTATTGAAGAGCCCGAGATCAAGCCCCAACTCTGTAGATTGGGCCTGTTCGGGTTTTAAAGTCGGGTTCTTGAGGTTTGCAGAGGTAGCCATGGTAGTTATGCCACCATAGTTGCTTTGTGAAATAACCCCGAGTAAATTGTAAGGTCCTGTGCTTTTACCCACATTTGCCCAGCCCCCCCTGATTTTAAACAGGTTTATATTGCTGCCCATATTGAATAAATTATTTAATAATAAACTCAATGATGCAGAAGGATAGAAGTAGGAGTTATCGCTTTGAGGTAAAGTGCTTGACCAGTCATTCCTGCCGGTTAGATCTAAATAAGCCAGGTTTTTATATCCTAACGAAGCTGTGGCATAAGCGCTGTAAATGGCATATTTGTAATAAGCGCTGGAGTATGCCAGAGCCGTTGGGGCAATATTAGAAAGCGTGAAAAACTCAGGAGTGATTATACCTGAGCCGTTCTTTGAAGCGTTCATCATCCTTGAACTATAGGAATACAGAATATTACCTCCGGCGGATGCGGTCAAATCGAAACCACCGAACTTGTTCTTATAAGTCATTAACATGTCGGTATTGTTCTCTGTTGAATACAGTTTTTGAATACCATAAGCTCCGTTCTTATCCGCGTCAAAGCTTTTAGAAATTTTTGATTCTCGTTGTTCATTCAGCAAATCCTGCGAATACCGCAGAAAAGCACTGAAATGAGGAGAGAACTCGTAGTCTAATTTTATGTTCCCGAATATCCTGTTGCGCAAAAAGCTGTTCTTTACCTGGTTGAGAACGAAATATGGGTTATTGTCAATACCTGCATCAGAAGGATCTGATCCGGGAGGTACCGGTTTTTTTTGCTGAACCCCGGGCACTGTCCAATAATCTTTCAGTTGCAGGATATCTATAGCTGGAGAGAGGTATAAAACATCTACCAGCGGGTTTGCATTAACGTTTCCTGCAATTACATTATCAGAACCGCTGCGGGTATAATTAATAGATGTGCTTATTTTAAAGGCATTGGTTATTTTATGATCCATATTCAATCCAAGATTGTTGCGGTTTAATCCTGAATTGGGCAGAATGCCCCTGTTTGCTGTATTGGTATAAGAAAAACGGTAATTATCCTTGTCAGTAGAATTCTCTATGGATATGCTATTTTGAGAAGTGATGCCTGTTTGTACAAAATTTTTAAAGTTATCAGGATGACGCACCATGTCGGTCGCAACATAATTTCCATTTTCATCAAGCGGGCTGTTCCATTGAATAGCTTTAATGCCCTGATTCAACGGAATACCGAACCTGTAGGTGTCTGTTTCTCCAATGTCCACTAAAGGATCATTACCAGGATACGCTTCAGTATATGGACGTGATCCGGAAGAGAAGTCGGTATTCACCGGCAAATATTTATACGGCATATCAAATTCAGTATTGGAATTGATGGTAATTCCAAGCCCTTTTGATTTTTTACCTGATTTAGTAGTGATCAATACTACGCCATTACCAGCGCGGGAACCATATAAAGCCGCAGCGCTTGGACCTTTAAGAATGGATACGCTTTCGATATCATTAGGGTTTAAATCGGAGATGGCATTTCCGTAGTCTACATCGTTTCCGTTACCTATACTTGTGATATTATTCATTGTATTTTGCACAGGCACACCATCTATAACAAATAATGGCTGGTTGTCATTATTCAATGAGCGTATACCTCTGATAACCATGCTTACTGAAGAAGTAGCGGCACTCCCTGTTGAGCTGATGGTTACGCCGGCTACTTTCCCCGCCATAGAATTAAGCACGTTGGTTTGGCTTACCCTGTTCATGTCTTCTCCTTTAATCTGCCCAACGGAATAGCCCAGAGATTTCTTATCCCGGGTAATACCGAGTGCCGTTACTACCACGCCTTCCAGTTCTTTGCTTTCCGATTGCAGCTCGATGGACAGATCTGATCTTCCTTTTAAGGCAACCTCCAGTGTGATATACCCGATGGAAGAAAATACCAGTGTTGCATTGAGATTTTTTACCTGTAGGGAAAAGTTACCGTCTGCATCGGTAAACGTGCTGTTGGTGGTACCCTTTTCCGAAACGGTTACACCCTGCAATGCGGTGCCTGATGAAACTACTTTGCCTTTAACCGTTTGCGCAACAGTAGATTGGCTGAATTGGAAAGAAGGAAATACTGTGTTACCTCCTTTTGCCATAATATTACCGGTCCTGATTACATACACGGAGTTTACTTTTTCAAAAGTGAGACCGGCAGTTTCCAGGACATTTTTTAAAACTTTGTCCGGGTAGTTTTTGTCGGAAGAACTTAAGTCCTGGTACCAGACTTTTACTGTTCTTAGGTCTTTACTTTGGAAGCTGTAATAAACGTCCGCATAATAGTTTCTGAATTCTTTCATGAAATCTTCAAGGGTGGAAGATTTTTTTTCTTCATTGCCTCTAAGATCATCCTGATCTGAAAGAACCTGCCGAAGATTGGTTTGTTGCGCTGCCGCTGCATAATTCATCAGTAACAGGCCTACAAAAAAAACTAATCTTGCTGACTGTAGGATGCTTATCTTATTTTTAAGCATAGCAGTTGTTGTTTAATTGATTATTGAATAAAAGCTTGCGAGAAAAATGATTGATATATGTTGTATGTTGTTGCTGGTTGCTTTATAGTAAGAGAAAAAGGATTCTCCATGAGATTTTTTCTTGTTCTGAAATACTTTCTGTAATCCTTGCATAGGAGAGGCGGATGAAAAATAGGATACTCGTGCAGGCAGCGCTGTTTCGTTAAGCGATCGTTAACGGTTTTTGCCGATTGACAAAAGTGCAGCATTCCCAATCCGCCGATCAGCACCTTATATTAGAGAGGAAATAGTGTGCATGCATGCTGCAGGATTTTCAACCTTCAAAAGGCTGAAAACTTTTGGCATTTTGCAAGAAAGAGGGGAAAGTTACAACCTGCATCCCAACCCGTCAGCGTGTATAGTTCGGAGCTTCTCTTGTTATTTCTATATCATGGGCATGGCTTTCCTTCATACCTGCATTGGTGATCTTGATAAACTGAGCTTTTTTCAGCGCGGCTATATCCGGCGCTCCGCAATAGCCCATTCCGGAGCGAAGCCCTCCTGTATATTGGTATACTATTTCACTAAGCGTTCCTTTGAAAGCAACCCTTCCTTCAATACCTTCGGGAACATATTTTTTTATATCATCTTCCACGTCCTGGAAATAACGGTCCCCACTACCCTGGCTCATAGCTCCCAAAGAGCCCATGCCCCTGTATTGTTTGAACTTTCTTCCTTCATATATGATAGTTTCTCCGGGGCTTTCTTCAGTGCCTGCAAAAATGCTTCCCATCATTACGGCGTCAGCTCCTGCTGCCAGCGCTTTTACCATATCGCCGGTATATCTTATGCCGCCGTCAGCAATCAGGGGGATACCGGCTTTCTGCAATACTGAGGCTGCTTCCATGATAGCTGTTATCTGGGGAACACCGGCTCCCGCAACGATACGGGTGGTACAGATAGAGCCCGGGCCGATCCCTACTTTTACGGCATCAGCTCCTGCCTCCGCCAGTGCTTTAGCTCCTGCTGCCGTACCGATATTGCCTGCAATGACCTGCAGGTTCTTAAAATTCTTTTTTAATTTTTTTAAAGATTCAATTACTCCCCTGGTATGTCCGTGCGCACTGTCGAGACATACAATATCCACTCCTATCTGCTGCAGGGCGGAAGCCCTGTCCATAAGATCGGCAGTAATGCCCAACGCGGCCCCGGTGAGAAGTCTTCCAAAGCTATCTTTAATGGCATTGGGATGACTTTGCAATTGAAGTATATCCCGGTAAGTGATCAGCCCTACCAGGAACCCTTTTTTGTCCACTACCGGAAGCTTTTCAATTTTATATTGACTGAGTATTTTCTTTGCTTTTTGCAGATCAGTGCCTTCAGGAGCGGTGATCAGGTTTTCGCGGGTCATCACCTCACTTACTTTTTTGGACAAAACAGTTTCAAATCGCAGATCCCTGTTGGTAAGAATACCTACGAGCTTCCGGTGTTTATCCACTACCGGGATGCCTCCGATCTTATTGTCGCGCATGAGCTTTACCGCATCCCCGATAGTGGCTGTTTCGTCAAGCGTAACAGGATCGAGAATGAGGCCGCTTTCGCTGCGTTTTACTTTTCTCACCTGCTCTGCCTGCTTTTCTACGGTCATGTTTTTGTGCAGGATGCCCAGTCCTCCCTCGCGTGCCAGTGCAATGGCAAGATTTGCTTCGGTTACGGTATCCATAGCCGCAGAAAGCATAGGAATGTTAAGAGATATCTTTTTGGTGAGCCGAGTGGTTATGGAAACTTCACGCGGAAGCACCTGCGAATATGCCGGTACCAGCAGTACATCGTCGAATGTTAAACCTTCACCAAAAAATTTTGAGGAGAGATTACCTTTAGGGGAGTTGATTATTGTTGCCATGTGCAAAGATAGTGCGGCGGATAAATAGCAACCAAATTTTACTCAGCTTAGTTTGTAATGTTTGCCGGGCAGGGCGGTGATAATACCTTCAAGCTCAAGATGGAGCATAGCTGCCGCTATTGCGCTGCTGCTCAGCCTGCAGTGAAGGTTGATCTCATCAATATGTGCCGATGTTTGCTCACTTAACATTTCCGTTATCCTTTTTTCTTCGGGCGTAAGATCAATAAAGAGCTTTTTCTGATGAATATTTTTGGGCATGACGGGATTTGACCAGTTCATGTATTCGAGTATATCCTTTCCCGATGTTGCAAGGGCTGCTTTATTGCTCCTGATAAGGTAGTTACAGCCTGTGCTTTTGGCATCCGTCACCTTGCCCGGAAGGGCAAAAACATCTTTATTATAGCTATTGGCAAGCTCTGCCGTGATCATGCTGCCGCCTTTAATATCGGTTTCTATCACTACTACGGCATCGGCTATTCCTGCCACGATCCTGTTTCTTTTGGGAAAATTCTGCTTATCGGGAGCGGTGCCTGATCTCAGATCGGTAAGCAATCCTCCTGATTGGATCATAGCCCTGGCAAGCGAAGCGTGGACGGGAGGATATATACGGTCAAGACCATGCGCTATCACACCAATAGTTTGCAACCTGTTGTCAAGAGAGGCTTTATGGGCAACGGCATCTATACCGTAGGCGAGGCCACTCACTATTAGCACCTCATAAGGCGCCAGTTCGCGGATGATATGCCCTGTTATTTCCCTGCCATAGCCTGTATGATTTCTGGTGCCGATAATGGCGAGGATCCTGGAGGTATTTATATCCGCATTTCCTTTATAATACAGAAGGGAAGGAGCATCATAGCAGTGCAGCAGCCTTTTAGGATAGCCGGGATGATTGCGGCAAAGCACCTGTATACCGTATTTTCTTGTAAAATCCAGCTCTTTTTCTGCTTTGCTGAAATCTTTGAAGGACCTGATGCTTTTTGATCTTACCGGACCAATACCGGGGATTTTGTCCAGCACTCTTCTACCTGCAGAAAAAACCTCTTCAGCAGTTTCAAAATGCTGTAATAAGGAAGCCATATGCACATCCCCGATTTGAGGGACCATGGTTAGCGCAACCTGGTACAACATATCTCTGTCCATACCATTGGTGTTTTTATATGATTTTTTTATAGAAAAAACCCCTTCGGTAAACGAAGGGGGCTTCTAATCTTTTAACCGTTAACCATTAAACCTTATCCTATGAAAAGCCGAATATATAATGATTTTTTGAATTTTGAAGTTAAGAACAAATTTTTTTATTTAACCGGTTTAAGCTATTGTGGCCAATGCAGCTAAGATTGAAAATGTGCAAAAGAGGAGGGCCCTATTAAAATAAAAGAGGGCTGGATGAAAATCCTGCCCCGTTTCTAAATCCAATATCCTATGAAAAACCAATAATAAGACCAGTTATTGGAATGAAACGTTGCATTATAAAGAAAAAGATTTTTTAAATAAATATTAGCTTAAAAAATATATGAACTCGGCTTAGTTAGAGAAAGTAAGTGAAATGCTAAAGATGAAACGACAAGCAGTATATAAAAAAAGGGCTGGATAGAAATCCTGCCCCGTTTTAAATCCAATATCCTATGAAAAACCGGATATATAACGGGGCGGGTTATCTTTATATTGTTATTATTAAAAAAATTATTTCCAGGAACCCCTGAAATTCTGATGATATTGGTCAAACGGAGTTTTGCCATAATGTCCTTCACCAAAATACTTTAGCACAAGCTCCATATCGGGAATTTTCAGGTAGCCGGGTATAGCCTGCGGGGCAGAGCCATCTGCAGGAAGGATAATAGTGGTAGGAAAGGATAACTGACCGCCTGTGAGGTGTACGGCGTATTCGTTTACCCTGTATCTGCTGTTATAATTAAATTGTTTACCCTGCCAGTTCAGTGTCTCCCTGGTTTCAGCGTCTAATTTTACAGGATAGAAGTTATTTTCTATATATTTTATTACCATTGGATTGGAGTAAGTATTCCTGTCCATCACTTTGCACCAGCCGCACCAGCTGGTATACAGGTCTATCAAAACGGGTTTCTTTTCCGTTTGCAGTTGTTGTGCAGCTTCTTCAAGTGTAAGCCAGCGGAGCTTCTCATGAGTATCTTCTGACAGCGACGCTGAGTTGTTGGCCGCAACTGGTATAGTACTTCCAGGCCCGGCAAGAGAACAGCATAAGATGATGCCCAGCAATGATAAAATAGCGGATATTTGCATTTTACTATAATTGTTATACAAATATAACTTACAATTGAGCAGGAAAATTGTGGTAGCCATTACCGGAGCCAGCGGCTCAGTATACGCCAGGCAACTGCTGGATAAGCTTTTTGCTATTCCGGAACAGTGGAATGCCCTTGGTATAGTTATTACAGACAATGCGAGACAGGTATGGAGGACGGAGCTGGGTGACAGCGGCTATGACAAATATGCTGCTGACACGTATGACAAAAAAGATTTTAACGCTCCTTTTGCTTCAGGGTCGGGGCAATTTGATACTATGATCATTGTGCCCTGCTCTATGGGAACGCTTGGGAGAATAGCAGCCGGCATTTCTGATGATCTTATTTCCCGTGCGGCAGATGTTATTTTAAAGGAACGCCGGAAGCTGATCTGTGTAGTGAGAGAAACTCCATACAGTCTTATACACATTCGCAATATGGAGACCGTAACGCTGGCCGGGGGAATAATATGCCCTGCCACACCTTCTTTTTACAGCGTACCGAAAACCATTGAAGCAGTTGCCGCTACGGTTACCGACCGTATACTGGATCTCTGTGGATTTGATATAAGAACGTATAGGTGGGGAGAGAGGTATGAGGTGTAGGGGTAAGGAACTCACACTGCAAACAGCTTGTTCATTTCTCCTATCGCTCCTAAAATTTTATTCCGCCCCAGTTTTTTCATCGTACTTGTAGTATAGCTTGCCGGCAGGAACTCCCAGTATTTTTTCATTTCATTCAGGTAGAGCTTTATATTTTTACTAACTTCCTGCTGCGTGGCCTTGTCCGCTTTTGTAAACACAATGCTGAAGGGTACGCCCCATTCGCCCAGCAGGTTTGTAAAGTCTATATCCGCTTTCTGGGGGCGGTGCCTGCTATCCACCAGCACAAAGACATTCATAAGATTGGGGCGCCTGCGAAGATAATCCTCCGTCATCTGCTGCCATTGTTTTCGCTGTTGCTGCGATACTTTTGCAAAACCGTACCCGGGGAGATCCACAATATACCACTGTCCGACATTTCTGCCTGCCGAAATGCTTTCTATGGAAAAATGATTGATCATTTGGGTTTTGCCGGGGGAAGCCGATGTTTTGGCCAGCTTCTGATTATTGCAAAGCATATTGATCAACGAGGATTTACCCACATTGCTTCGCCCGATAAATGCATATTCAGGCCGGTCAGGCGGAGGGCATTTCAGATAACCGGGACTGCTGATAAGATATTGTGCCGAAGTGATCTCCATGGTTGCAAGATACGGCAGATGGTGGTGAATTGTGAATAGTGAATTATGAATGGATCGCGGGACGCGAAAGATGAAACGTGAATTGTGAAACTTTCACCTCTCACGTTTGACGATTATCTTTCACCATTCACTATTGCCCGTTCATCATGGGCTTTCTCTATTTCCGTCTTCGTATCCGGATAGTAGAATTTTGCGTAAAACTGCTGGATAAAAATATCTCATACCGGTTTACGCCATCTGTTATCACCATCAGCGCAGTATTGGGAGCAATGGTGCCCAGGTTTTCTGCAAACATGCTGATCTCGTTGTAGGGTTTAGTGGAATCCAGTACTGCATATACTACAATTCCTCTTTCTGTCAGCGACTGGTGAGTAGCTATAGGCTCTTTATTGAAGAATACGGAAATGCTGTCGCCGTCCACTATACCATTATCATAAAAGGTTAGACGGAGGGAATCTGAGTTCACCAGCAATTCCTGTCCTACCACCTCTTTGCGCTTATTAAATTCAAGCTGGATCTTTTTGGCTTCCATTTCCTGCAGTGAAGGTTCTCTTACCTTCAGATCAACAGAATCCGGAATACGGTTCTCAAGAGGATTGATAACCACATCGTCCTCAGTGGGCCGCCATATTTTACGTATGGGAGAGAACTTGTCAATCAGGCTGTCTGTATTGAGCTGCTCGCCATATACAAAATCAAATGCAATATCGGGGCAGGTATACTTATACTTACCCTGGGAAGTGAATACACCCTTTATATTGGTGCTCACCCTTGAGGCAGTAACGATGGCACGGAGGTCCATTACACACTCCACTCCGTTAGCTCCGGCTGCACGAAAATAAGTAATGGGCAGATCTTTAATAAGAATCTCCCGTGTGCGCGGATTATAAGTGCCTTTTACATAGAAACTCTGAAAGGTCTCCTTGAAATAGTAGCTGATAATACCTTTTATCTCGTTATTCTCCTGTTTAAGGTCAAGCTCAACCAGGTAGTTATTGTGAGAACCACCCAACAGTACATCCGCGCTGCCAAACCAGCTTCCCTTTATATTCTGAGCTTTGCCACCGAGCACGGATAAAACCACGATAAAAAATAGTGCTGCTGCCCTCATGTATCTTTTTGTTGAACAATTATTCATGCATCATTGCTGCAATGTAACGCATGATCAGCAAAACTATTGTAAATAAGGTGTTTATATTTCAAAACGGCGTATTTCAAACACCATATTTCCGTTTAATTTCTCTCTCTGCATCCCTTGTCTTAATAGTTTCACGCTTATCATGTACTTTTTTTCCTTTACCCAAACCTATTTCAAGTTTCACCAATCCTTTTTCATTAATAAAAACACTTAGCGGTACAACAGTGAATCCCTTTTCTTTGATCCGGGTCTCCAGTTTTTTCAATTCCTTTTTATGGAGCAGGAGCTTTCTTTCCCGCAAAGGGTCATGATTATTATAGGTACCGTGACTATATTCCGAAATATGAAAACTTTTGATCCACAACTCACCTTTATGAAAATAGCAATAGCTGTCGTTGAAGCTGGCCTTACCGGCTCTTATAGATTTTACTTCAGTGCCGGTCAATACCAGTCCTGCGATATATTTATCGTCAATATTATATTCAAAATAGGCGGACCGGTTGCGTATACTTGACATCTTTGTTGTGATAGCACCCCGTTGATTGCCGGGGCGGAAGTAATTTTCGGGCTATGAATTAAAAAGGGTTATCAACGTAGCCAGTTTATCTTTAAGCTCTTTACGGTCTACTATAAAGTCAAGAAAGCCGTGCTCCATTAAAAATTCGGAGCTTTGAAAACCGGGAGGCAGGTCTTTTTTAATAGTTTCTTTTATTACCCGGGGGCCGGCAAACCCGATCATGGCGCCCGGTTCGGCAATATTTACGTCTCCCAGCATTGCAAATGAAGCTGTGGTACCTCCGTAAGTAGGATCAGTGCACAAAGAAATATAGGGAATGCGTTTATCCGATAATTGAGATAATTTCCCGGAAGTTTTAGCCAGCTGCATCAGCGAAAAAGCGCTTTCCATCATCCTGGCGCCGCCACTTTTACTAATGATAAGCAAGGGTATATTATGAGCTATGGAATAATCCACCGCTTTAGCAATTTTCTCTCCCATCACACTCCCCAGCGAGCCACCGATGAAATGAAAATCCATGCAACATATTACCAGGGGATGACCATCCACTTTTCCGACGCCTACCGATAAAGAATCATTTAACCCGGTTTTAGTGTATGCTTCGTCGAGCCGCCTGCTGTAGGGCTTCAGGTCTTTAAAATGGAGGTAATCAACAGACCGCAGGTTGGTAAACAACTCTTCATATTCATGATTATCAAAAAGGATATCAAAGTATTCCTGGCTTCCAATACGATGATGATAATTGCATTTGGGACACACAAACAAATTCTCTTTCAATTCCAGCACTGTACAGGTGTATTTGCAGCTTGGGCATTTTGTCCAAAGCCCGTCCGGAGTTTCCTTCTTTTCTGCGGTAGATGTTAAAATCCCTTTTTTGATCCTTTTGAACCAGCGGCTTCTTGCTTCTTCACTGTTCCTGTCTTCTCCGGCAAGGTTTGCGTCAAAATCTTCTTCGTGTTGCATCGTATGCTTATGTTGGATATCAAGATTAACGAATTTACTTAACAAAAACAAAAATACTGTACATCACAAGTGCGCTTCACACAGCTCTGTTTCTGATCGTCCGAAGGTTACTTAACCTCTGATAAGATCTTTGTAGCCCGGGAACGGGCGCAAATATAGGCAAGAAATAATAATAGCTTAATGCCCCCCATATCCGGCATTATAAAACAAAAACCTCCACCAGAGGTGGAGGAATCTTTTTACTTGAGCCTACTAAGAATAGATGGCTTCTAAGGATTGGACTTTTAAGGGACTCTCATATACAATTCGTTGTCCAAGGTTGTCAGGCGTTTCAGGTCAGGAATATCGGATTTTCAATCGGGGCGGTTCTTCAGGATAATTGGAAACTGGATGTCGGTTTCAACACAAGGATATTGGTTACTTTTTCAGGATATTGGTTTAATGGATATCTTATGGCTGATAACAAAACAAAGTTGATTGATACTGGATTTTAATGCCCTTTTCAATGGATTTGGACTCAATTAATTTTAGGACGGTTCTCAGGATTTGGATGGTATGAGGCGTAACTTCCTCATCAATCAACTTCAATTCAAAGATACTCACTAGTTATCCACCACACAAGAGAGGTTTCCCCCAATTTTACAGCTGATATTTTTACGCAAATCAAAAGTTATACACGTATTTTACTATAGTATTTTTACGAAATTTACATTATCCCAAACATAAAAAATCTATTGCTAAACTCATCCATTCCATCTATATGACTGTAAATTAATAAATAATGAGATTGTATATTTGTTAATAAGTTGTTTTACTTAATGGTTAACTATTAAAGTTTAGCCAGTGATTGTATAATATCATACTTTGTAACTATATGAAGATATCCACTCTCGTCCCTGCTTAGAATAGCGCCATTCTCCCGGTTGATTAATTTACTGAGCCGTTCTACAGGAGTATCAAAAGCAACCATAGGGTATGGTGCATCCATTACCGATGCTACGGTTTGTGTTTTGATATCGGGGCTAACAAAAACCTTATTAAAGAGCCCGGTTGCTGAAATTGCACCTTTGATCTCTCCGTCTGCTACCACGGGGATATTCTCAATATCAAACTTCTTCATAAGGTCAAAAGCATCTGCCACTGTTTGTGCAGCATTTATAGTAACGAGCGGCTGGTCTCTTCTGCCGCTGACAATATCTTTAAATGTTTTTACTTCCAGGAAACCACGCTCTATCATCCACTGGTCGTTGTATACTTTTGCTACATACCGGCTGCCGTGATCATGAAAAATACATACTATCAGGTCATCTTTTTTCAAATGATCTTTTAGCTGCATCAATCCCTGCAGGCAGCTCCCCGCGCTATATCCGCAGAAAAGGCCTTCTTCCCTTGCAAGCCGTCTTGCCATAATAGCGCCATCCTTGTCGGTGACCTGTTCAAAGCGGTCAATAACAGACATATCATAATTTTCCGGGACAAAATCCTCCCCAAACCCTTCTGAAACATAGGGATGAACTTCTGTCATATCAATCTCACCCGTTCTGAAATATTTTGTAAGCAGGGACCCATGGGCATCAATTGCCCAGATCTGAATGGCAGGATTTTGCTGCTTCAGGAACATGGCGGTGCCGGTAACTGTTCCGCCGGTACCGGCTGTGCATACCAGGTGTGTTATTTTCCCGTCGGTCTGTTTCCATATCTCCGGGCCGGTGGTTTCATAATGCGCCTGCCTGTTTGCCAGGTTATCATACTGATTGCACCAAAAAGCATTAGGGATCTCATTCACCAGCTTTCTGGCAACAGAGTAATAACTTCTGGGATCATCAGGTTCCACATTGGTAGGACATACTATCACTTCTGCTCCTACCGCCTTCAGGATATCCATCTTTTCTTTGGATTGTTTATCGGTAGTGGTGAATATGCATTTATACCCTTTCACGCAGGCCGCCAGGGCAAGCCCCATACCCGTATTCCCCGAAGTGCATTCGATGATCGTTCCGCCGGGCCTGAGCTTCCCTTCTTTTTCCGCCACCTCGATCATTTTAACAGCCATCCTGTCCTTTATGGAATTGCCGGGATTAAAATAATCAACCTTGGCGGCCACTGTGCAGGGCAATGCCCTGGTGATCCTGTTCAACCTGATGAGAGGAGTATTGCCTATCGTTTCCAGAATATTATTCCTGATATCCATGCCTTATTATTGCTTTTGGTAAAGGTACATATTCACGGGGGCATATAACAATCAGAAAGTTGTACTGCATGCTTCGTGGCAGCTTGCGGTTGGACGGAAAAATTTAATATTCAGTTCTTTTCGCCTTCTGACATTGAAGAAATACCTGAAACTATAGACGAGTATGCGGACTTTGTAAAAGTTGAAGCCCAGGTTGAAGTTTGCAGAGACCCCAAAGACAATTTTTTACTTTCGTTATCTGTTGATGGAAATGCAGACATTTTGTGGACAGGCGGCAAAGACCTGTTAGACCTGGACAAATTTGGCGAAACAACGATCATTACAATTTCAGACTTCCCGCAAGACGAATAGCGCGAATACACAACATTGGATGCATTTCATTTTTTCCGGTATCTTGCGTCATCTTAATCCGCAGAACACCATGGACAATAATAGCTTCGATATAGTTATCATAGGCGCAGGCTGCGTAGGCCTCGCCACAGCTTACAAGATCAACAGCAGATATCCTCATTTAAAAATAGGAGTGCTTGAAAAAGAGGATCACGTTTCAGCCCATCAAACCGGCAGGAACTCCGGCGTTATCCACTCCGGCATTTATTACAAGCCAGGATCATATAAAGCCAAAAATTGTGTGGAAGGCAGGCGCGAGCTGGTAGCTTTTGCTAAGGAGCATCATATTAAACATGATATATGCGGCAAGGTCATAGTGGCTTCAAAAGAAGATGAGCTGGCGCACATGAACAAGGTGTTTCAGAACGGGCTGGTAAACGGAGTGGAGGATATACGATTGATATCGGCAAAGGAAATAAAAGACATTGAGCCCTTTTGTGAAGGGATTGCGGGAATATGGGTAGGGTGTACAGGAATAATAGATTATGTGGGGTTTACCGAAAAGCTGGCGGCGCTCCTTGAAAATAAGTTCCCGGGAAGCAAAGTTTTTTTACAGACAGAAGCCAGGCAGTTTGTAAGAGAAGGGGAAACAACCACTATAAAAACCAACCGCGGGGATTTTTCAGCCAAATACCTCATTGCCTGTGCGGGACTACAAAGCGACCGGGTCGCTATTAAAGAAGGAACAGGTACCGACAGCGCTATCGTGGGTTTCCGCGGGGATTATTACGACCTGAGCGAAAAAGGAATGTCAAAGGTCAGGAACCTCATTTATCCTGTTCCCAATCCCCAGTTCCCTTTTCTCGGGGTGCATTTTACCAGGATGATACATGGCGGTGTGGAGTGTGGTCCCAACGCGGTATTTGTATTTAAGCGCGAGGGCTATCACAAAACAGATTTCAATTTTAAAGATACTGCTGAAGCTTTTGGCTATAAAGGCACCTGGAAATTTTTTGCAAAGCACTGGCGTTTCGGGCTGGATGAATACCGTGGCGCATTTTCGAAAGCATATTTCCTGAAACGGCTGCAAAAGCTTATTCCCTCGCTGCAGTCAGACGATATTGTACCGGGGCGTGCAGGTGTGCGCGCTATGGCGCTCTCACGCGAAGGCAGCATGATTGATGATTTTAAAATAGAAGCACGCGGCAATGCTATTCATGTGCTCAACGCTCCTTCCCCTGCCGCTACAGCAGCGCTGGCTATCGGTAATGCCATAGAGGAGATGGCGACCAGGCAGTTTGGACTGGGATAAGTAAACCTTAAAAAAATGTAGAGAAGGAATTTATCATTATTATCTTTTTCTCATGGGAGCGCTTCAATAACCGGAGCTTTATTATTTATATCCCTTTCATAAACATCTCCGGGCTTTGTAAGACCAGCATTTTTAAAGCCTCCGCTAAACATATAAAACCACTTACCTTTAACACCTCCTCCATAATCAAAGCGAGGGTGTTTAACCGGATTAGCAGTAGTAGAGAATTTTGCTTGTCTTAGTTCGATCCAGTTGCCTGAAGTAGTTTTTATCCATTGATTACCATAATATGCTTTAAAAAGATCATCACCGTTCTCTCCAAAATTTTCCACAAAAGAATATAATCCACTTAATAGCTTTCCACCTGTTTTTCGCTTGTACCATTCTCCAATAAGTAACCAATTCCCGACTTCCGGTGCGAAAAAATAACCGCTGTATATTGTGTTATTGCCGTCTGCTTTTGCAGTAACCAATAATTTATAAACTGTATCTGCCTTCCAGTTGAATTGGAGATAAGTCTGCCCTCCGGATCCTTCATTACCAAAATTTCCACTATGAACATTTTCACCTTTTCTGATAAGTGAGACGGCATAGTCCTCAGGAATATCCTTAGGGTCGTTAGTTTTATAGTCACTCCAAATAGAGAAAAGTATTCGTCGCTCCGTTGGAGAATTTATTTGTATACCCATATAACCGCCTCTAAAACCATTAGTCATATAGTAAGCATTCATAGACTGGGCTTCTTCAGGAACTTTTATTTCGCTGTAAAAACAGGCGATACTCGTATCCTTATTAAAAGGATAACTTAAATGGGTGGCAGGCGCTCCGCGATATATACTATTATTAAATCTTAAATCAGTAGCTCCCTTTCCAGAAATTATTACAGAGATGATATGAGGTAATTTCCTTTCTTTTGAGAGGTTTTTTATAGATAAAAAATGATATCCAATGCTATCAATATGAAAACTTCCTGCCGGAACCATTGAATAATCTTGTATTCCTTTTCTTACTACGGTATACCCTTTATCAGCCTGATCAAGAGTAACACGGAATTTTACTTTTTTCGTGGCTTTAATCTCTAACTCAATTTGAATATCTCCCAGATGTTGTGTGAGGAAATAAACTTTTGCAGACTCTGAAAAGCCTTTATCACCTGCATATGCAGCATTCTCAAACGGTATTTTCTGCTGTTCCTGCCCTTGACATATTGACCCAAGTAAACCGGTTAAAGAAATATTCAACAACCCTAACAAAAATATTTTTTTCATATTCGCATTATCAATTGCTCTTACATACAAGCAGCTTCCTGTGCTGAAAAGTTGCTTGTTTACGACGGAAACGCTGTTATCTGTGGGTCACATTCAAAATCCTTACTGTCAGCTCATATGATCCAGGTACTTGTATACGCATCGGTACTCTAATAGAATAATCATATCTCCCTTCCACATAAGTGCCCAAATAATGACTATCCGAAGTCCCCTGATAATAGTTACCCTCAGTATTCCCGGACCACGAAGACGTACTGTCTATAAGGAGGGCTGTGGTTTTGATGTTGTAATACATATTATACCCATTGCCAAGTGATGCTATCGGGAATGGTGTCAAAGGGAATCGTATTGATATTGCACTATCTGTGGCCAGATAGGTATCAGGAGCATAATCTTGCAAATTCTGTAAATAAGGCGGGGTGGGATTTAAACCCGTGTTGGGGCGTTTAATAACTTCTCCTGTAGATGGATTGAACGGCACACCATTCCTATCGGTAAACTTCAATATAAATACATTCGGAGTATCTGCGAATCTAACAATACTGGGGATGACATAAGGATTATTTGCACCATTATAGAAATATTTTACAGGAGCGGTCCCAGCCAATGCTCTGCCATTAGCAAAGGATCCGGTCTCAGGAGAAGTTTCTACAGCTTTTCCCTCGGTTAGAACAATAGTCATGGCCTTTTTTAACTCCTGGATACCGGCAATATTGCTTACTTCAAGATCCATGGTATAAGTACCACTCGGCAAATTATAAGTACCGCTATTGGCTTCAAGCCTGCCGTTCAGAGGGTTTACTATGATCGGAGGCATTTCTGACACCCCTCTTTTAGCCTTAATAAGAGAAAACGTTGTATCTGTAGCAGAGTTATATCCCGCAGTCCAAATTTCTATCTCATATGGTTTGGAGAACAAATCGTCTACTACCTTTCCTGATTCATCATAAATATGTGTCCATTTAACATTTAGCGGAATGCTTGATCCATCGGGCACTAATGTAGGAGAGGATGCAATTCTTCCCTTTATCACAGTAAAAGTACTTACTGAATATTGCATTGTCGGGCTGATAAACCCATCCTGGTATTTTGTACACCCCGTAAAAAAAGTAATTAGATTCAAGGCAAAAAAAGGAAATAATATTTTTACTGCTTTATAATTATTCATAGTAAAATGAGTTTATTGTTTTGTGCCATAGAAGAATAAAGTATGAGAGAATTCCAATGCATTAACCACGCCATTTTGTGTGAGAATACCCGATGTCTTAACAAGTGTACGCACACCAACATTGTTAGGGATATCTCCGGCGGGATTATCTTCATTCAGATCATAGTGATACCAGAGATGTGTAAAGTACACTACTCTGGGAACAGTGGAAACTATTGAATTATATCCTAAGATTTCATCGTAAGTATATTCATAAGAAACTACTGCGGTATCGCTGCTTAATGCAGTAGGATACAGAGTACCTTCACTTTTCAATACGTCATACGTCAACGGCTGCTTAATGATATACATCAATAACGAGTCCTTTGTTCCGTTAATATTGTTGCTGACATAATACAACAAGGAATCCAGTCCAAATTTTCCATTAATGTCAATATTATTCTGTACATAGATACTACGCTTATTTAAATAACTGAATATAGAATAATCAGAAGGCGCAAAGAAAGTTGTTCCCTGCGCATTTATCACGTCCTTTACGCCTGCAGCATCTATAACCTGAACCAGCGTATCGAAGGCTGGATTACTTTTCAGCATATCATAATTGCTCATATTTTTATAGATATTTACGTCCTGCGATTTACCTCCGACGACGTAATCATTCTTTTCACAGGAATATAAAAACAAGATGATGCAACTAATCATCAAAAACTGCCCGATAAATTGAATTTTTTTGCTCATAATATCGCTATTAATAGTATTATTTAGTTTTATCTTCTACCTGCCGGCATTTGCAGCCCAATAAGGGTTTTGCGTAAGCAGGTTATCATAAGGGAAAAGGGTGTTCATGTCAAGCGGCCAATAATACCCCTTGGCAGTATTTGTAACTCTCTTGGAAGGGTATCCCACATATTCGAGCCAGTTTTGTGTCGGTTCTGTTCTTATAAGATCATAAAACCATTGCCCTTCTCCCATCAATTCCCGTCCTCTTTCCATCACTACTTCATCAATCATTGTATATGCATCCGTAATGCCTGCATAAGTGCTTATTCCCGCACGCTCTTCGGTAAGCGCTAGTTTTGCTCTGGCCCCTTCAAGATCATCTTTATAAGCCAGGGCTTCCGCATCCAACAAAATAATATCCGATAAACGCAGCAATACTAAATTATTATTGAAATAGGGATAGCCCTTAGTATCGGGGGACTGATAATTGAAATTCGTATATTTCAAAAGCATATAACCGGCCGGATCTCCGCCTATAGGAGGAACTTTTGAAATTACAGCCTTATATCGGGCATCATTTGTCGTATCGAATAGCGTCTGATCCAACAGCCCACCTTCGGGAGATATCCAGCAACTCGATTTTTGATTATCTACAACAGATCCTTTTACGAAGGTTGCAAAACAATTAAAAGCGGCTTCCGCCCAATCTCCTCCATTCTTAAAATTAGGATCGTTAGCACTATACTGCATAGCAAGTTCAAATATGCTTTCTGAAGAAGAGGTTCCTTTCCAGATATTAGTATAGCTGTTCATAGGCTCTAAAATATAGCCGCCTTTATCAATTACTTCCTGGCAATAATAATGGGCGCTGTCATATTCCTTTTTCCATTCAAAAATATGAGCCATCAGTGCATAATCACTTCCTTTGTTGGCGCGTAAGCTCTTTGAAGGATCCCCTCCGGAAAAATCTAGGTACGCTGCAGCCGTTCTCAAGTCGGCGAGACAACTGTCTAAGACAACATTTTCGTCAGTACGTGGAAGCGGGGGAATGTTGCCATAATCAACATCGTCAAAAGTCTTACTTACATATACCGGATCTCCCCAGACACGGATCATGTAAAAATAAGTGTAGGCTCTCATAAATAATGCTTCTGCTATATAGCTGTTCCGCGCTTGCTGACTGGAAAACGCGGCAGCCGGCATTTCGGGCACGTTTTTCAAAATAAGATTTGCCTGGGCAATTAACTGATAAAATCTCGACCAGTTGTGCAACGAAGCTTCACCATAAGGAACATAAGAGAAGTTCCAGGGTATGGTATTGGTAGCTTTCAATCCATAAGGTATAAATACATCCCCGGAGGCAGGTTCAAATAAGCCTGAAACAAAATCTCCGAATACAAAGTAAGAAGGTTCGCCCAAATTATAAGAAGGTGCATTTCTTAAACATGCCCTTAGCTGACCATACATCGCAAGAGCTGCTTGTTCTACTGAAGTTTGAGATACCCAAAATTCCGAGCCATATGTAGAAGTAATCGGTCCCTGGTGCAGTTCTTTTCTGCAGGAAGAACAGACTATTGCAACGCCGGAGAAAATCAGAAATAAATATTTTATGTTGAAAAGTAGCTTGCTCATATTATTATTATTATTATTGAAAATTTAAAACTGAATATCTACGCCGAAAGTAAACTTGTGTGACTGTGGGTAAAGCCCTCCGGTATATATACCCAATTGATCTACCGCCTCCGGATCAGGCATGGTATTGTTGCTATTTTTTATGATCAATACATTATCTACCATGCCATACAACCTGGCAGATTTTATTTTCAGTTTGTCGGTGAAAGACTTTGGTATTTGATACCCTGCAATAAGATACTTCACTTTAAAGTAGCTGCCATCAACATTCCACATATCAGTAAACGGGAAGAACTGGTAGAAATATCCTCCGAATGGGTTAATAGCGGGGAAATTAGCTTTATAATTACCCTTAGCTTCTGCAGCTTTTACAGGAGTCCAGTAATCAACATTAGATAGGTCCGGTAACCGGTTTTTTGCGAAGTTCTGAATATTGCCGCCTATACCATCCATCTGTTGCTGCAAAAAAGTATTTACTACATCCCTTTTCCAGGTAAATACGCTTACAATTGAAAGTGAAAAATTCCCGTAAGTAAAATCATTGGTAAAGCCACCGGTAAACTTAGGATTAGGATTACCTGTGGGAACTCTGTCGCCATACTGGTCGCCATTATCTTCCCCGCTCCATACATCATAATCACCATTTACATCTTTCCAGATCGGGTAACCCGGTTTAACCGGAAAATATCCTTTGTAATAAGTCATTGGATTTCCCGTCAAAGGATTAAAGGGTATTTTATCTGCTGAATTATATACACCCCCATATTGCATTTGGAACATCCTGTATATAGGCTGGCCTACTGCAAATACTCTATCCACTCCATACCAGTCGCTAACAATAAAAGTTCTGTTATTATTGGGCAGTTTTGCTATTGCATTTTTATTGAATGTCAGTACTAACTGAGAATTCCATTGCAGCTTGTTCGAGGGAGAAAGATTTTTAGTATTTATGGAAAGGTCTAACCCGCGGTTGCTTATCCACAGATCATGAGCATTGAAATTGATACCCGAAAAACCGGTGTAAAACGGCAACACAAAATCATAATAATCGTCTTTGGATATCTTATCATAAATATCAGCAGTAATATTTATCCTGCTGTTAAATAATTGGGCTTCGATCCCAATATTTTTTTGCTCTGTTCTTGCCCAGGTAAGATCATTTTTAGTTAACCCGTTTGAATAGCTGGGTTGAATAGCTATGGAACCATTATAGGTTCCGGGAATTACATAAGAGTTAAACGGAGCATAAAAGTCGCCGGACTGGGTTCCCGAAATACCCCAACTACCTCTTAATTTAAGAAAGTTAATAGTGCTGGAAAAATTCTTCATAAAATTTTCATCAGAAATGATCCAGCCGGCCCCAATAGCGGGGAAATATCCCCATTTGCTGTTTTCGCCAAACCTCGACGAGGCATCTCCCCGATAAGATCCGTAGAGTAAATATTTTCCATCAAAATCGTACTGTATCTGTCCCATTATTGAAAGCAGTGCATCTTTTGCATAATAAGAGTATCCGCTCAGGTCGGACTGTGGGATGCCGCTTACTACCTGGATATCATTTGATGGAACGTTATACCCATATACTGAACTGCCTTTCGAAACATTACTTGTATATTGTTGTGCAGCAGTGAGTGCTATATTATGAGAATGGCTGCCTGCTGCCTGAAACCTTTTATTATAATTCAGGGTATTGGAAAGAAAATAAGTTGAAAAAGTACCCCTGTCTGCTCTTGCATACGACGGCTGTGCATTTCCACCGTCAGTAAGCGCGCTGATCTCATTAATGTTTGACGGCTGAAAATAATCTTTGGCTGATGAAGAAATATTAGCCGACCCCTGGAAAGTATACCTCAACCCCTTTAATATATCATAATTGGTAGTAAACGATGCCAGATAGTTGTCATCAATATTTTTATTCCTGAGTTTACTATATAAACCTGAGAAATTGAGCGAGTCGAAAGCGGTAAGCCTGTAAAAAGAAGATGGCTGGGAAGATCCCGTGAAAGGCGTATCATCGTCGTCATTCTTATACTTCTTCCCCCGTTGTCTATCGCCTTTGGAAAGCTTAACAATCAACTGGCTGTTTAATTTCGAATTTATCTTAAAATCAAAGTTGCCGCGTATCCCATATCTTTTGTAACCTGTACCCGTTATAATCCCTTTCTCATCATAATAGTTCATGCTGACCCTATAGCTTACTATTTCACTGGCCGCAGAAACGGTAAAATCGGCATTTTGGATAAGACCAGACCTGTAAAACAGATCCTGCCAGTCAGTGGCATTATTAAATGATGGATTTAAGCTGTCAGTGAGTATCTGGGGAAGAGAAGCCAGTTGAGTTGAAGTAGCATAAGGAGCATACTGATTAATTATATCCATCTTCAACCGACGTTCCTCTGCACCGGTATAGGTTTTAATTAATGTTGGCTTTTTAGTTACTCCCGCATATACATTTACCCTGAATTCAGGTGTCGTAGATCTTCCTCTTTTCGTTTTAATATAAATAACACCATTGGCGCCTCTTGATCCCCATGCAGCAGTGGCAGCGGCATCTTTCTGTACATCCACGCTTTCAATATCATTAATATTTATCCCCGCAAGATAGTTAGTTCCGGTAGCGTCTATATTATTGGAAATATCTTCCGGGTTAACGGGAATCCCATCAATCACATATAACGGACCGCTCATTGCCTGCGCCTGCGCCACATATTTGTTTGATCCTATATTAGTATTCACACGGGTATTGCCACGTACCACTATCGTTGGAGCTACGCCAGGTTCTCCACTATTCAATTGTACATTCAATCCGGATATTCTTCCCTGGAGCACTACATCCACGCTGGGCGCCGGCAAATTTTCTATTTGTTTCCCGGATACACTTGAAAGAGATGCTGTTGTATTTCTCCGGCTTTGCTGTTGTGTGCCGATAATTACAACTTCACTAAGACCTGTTTTGGCTTCATTCTCCTTCAATACTACTGCAATAGTAGATTTCCCTTTAATGTTCACCTTCTGGTTGAGATAGCCGATATAACTAAATTCCAGCACAGTAGTAGAACCAGACTTCAGCGTAATACTAAATTTTCCATTCTCATCAGTTGTCGTACCGTTCTTTGAAGATTCTTTAACAGAGACACCCGCTAAGGGGCTTCCTTTGGAGTCTGTTACAAAACCTGAAATAACCTGAAGCTGTTGTGCATGCAGGGCAAAAAAATTACCTCCTCCCGCAAGTAATAATGTTAGCAGCAGTTTTAATTTCATAATACTTAGTTAAAATTTGTAAATATTTACAAAGATTAATAAAATCAGAAATATGCTGCGCAGGGAGATTAAAAGAGTAGAAAATAAATGGGAATAGTGCAAACGTTTGATTAACCAAAACAACCGATTGACTAAATTAATATCAACCGATTGCGCAATTTTTAAACAACATCTCAGCTATTTAGCGCCTATAGTTACTTGAGAAAGCTAATTCAACTGAATCACTTTTACAACTTAATAAATATCTTCTTCCTGTAGAGTATATATGCAGGTATGAAATTCACCGCCACAAAGAACAGGGCATATAACCAGCTTGCCAGCTCAGCGCCCATTCCGGCGTTTATCAGCCCGTTTACTGCCAGATCATTGAGCGGCATGCCTCCAAACTTCAGCCTGTAAAAGATCAGTGCCAGCACATCGGCAAGGAAATAAGTAGTGATGGCATTGGCGCCAAAAATAACTCCGGGCATAGTCCATCTTTTATATCCTTTGATATCTATCCTGAAATACAATGCACCCAGCAATAAAGCGCCAAATCCTGAAGTGACCAATACAAAAGAGCTCGTCCAGAGGTTTTCATTTACCGGAAAGGTCAGCCCCCAGAAATAGCCGGCTATAGCGGAGCACATGCCAGCTATCATGAGATAGTTTGATTTCTCTGCAGGCTGCAGGTCGCTGATCAGCAGCTTTCCTGCCAGCATACCGGTAATACCACTTACCGTGGAAGGAATGATACTGAGAATGCTTTCGGGATCCCAGGTGCCCTGCCACATTTTGCCGGGCAGGAATTTTGAATCTACCCAGGCAACGATATTCACTCCCGGCTCAAGCATTACCTTACCTGTACCCGGAGTAGGTACCAGCGTGAGCAGCAGCCAGTACCCGGTGAGCAGTATCGCAGCAATCCATGCCTGTTGCTTCCAGGTGGTATTGAGAAAAATAACAGCGCAAAAAAGGAATACAAATGCTATCCTGTGCAGCGTACCTGTCCATCTTACATCGCTGAAATTAAAATCAGGCATGAGATTGAGGAACATCCCCACTGCAAATATCTTCAACGAACGGAATACGATCTTCTGATACAGGCTGCCTTTGGGGCTGCCGTCTTTAAGGCGCCTGGTATAGGCCAGGGTGATGGACACGCCTATCACGAAGAGGAATATCGGCGCAATATTGTCGGTAAAAGACAGCGCATTCCATTTAGAATGCCGGAGGGTAAAAAAGACATATTCCTCTGATCCGGGATAGTTGACCATGATCATGGCGGCCATGGTAAAGCCGCGCAGTACGTCTAAAGAAACCAGGCGGTTGGGTTGCTGCAGCATATAATATAGCATTGAATAATGAAATCGTCTTCCTCACCATTGCAATATCTCCTATTGAGAGATCGCAGCAGCCTCCCGGATACTGCATTACCGCAGCATTTGTACAAACAGGTCCTGGAGGCCTCCCTGTGAACATAAAAGCCGCGGGAATACCGCGGCTTTTATAGCATTAGCTATGTATACAGCTTAGTAGGGGAGTATAAAAGTCAATACATTTCCATTAGCACCGGTATACACCAGCTTATAATAATACGTTCCTTCCGGGCAGCTAACGGGATTGCCATCCTTATCCAGTCCAAAAGTGACAGTAGCTGACAAAGCACCTACAGCATGCGTAACGACTCCGCCTGTTAAACGGAAATCACAATCCTGGCGGATGATCAGCGGCTGGCTGATAATAGTGGTAAATGCTGCTCCGAAGCGATTGGTACCCCATTCGGCAATACCTTCTGTATTTCCTTCAGCATGATTGCCGGAAGTAGCAATGACTACACCGCCATCATAAGTAAATACACGTTTCTTTGCCACTTTCCATGTACGCTGTCCGCCATTGTCGAATGTAACAGAAAGGTTATCGGCAGCAATAGTATGTGTTATAGTCTGGAGGCTTGAAAGGTTCTTTAATAGACCGCCGCTTACATTGGTATAAATTTGGGTGCCATTGATAGTTACACTTTTATTATCAGAGAGCCTTGTAATTTTTATGTTTTGAAAACTAATGCTCACAGATGCATTGGCGTTGCCCCATTTAGTGCCTTTAGCCATGGAAATAACAACGCTTCCCTCCCTTTTTCTGCCACCGCAATCATCGCCATTAAAGGTAATGGTAGCAGTTTGGGGATCTGATTGTATATCCCAGGAAATACTGGCGCCGCAGATAGTAGTGTCCGCGCCCATTTCTCTTGCGCTGATGGCGGAATAAAATTCGAGGACAGCATCAGCATCATTAGACATAGCGTCTATCTCCGAAGAGAATAAAGACTGATCGTCAGAATGAGTGGAGACTTCCGTGTTGCCGCCGGTATTAGTTGTTGTGTCCTTTTTACAGGCGGCGAAACCTGTCAGTAGTCCCAGTGCTAATGAAAAAAGCAAAATTTTTTTCTGTTTCATAATTTGAGGATTATAATGTAAATGTTCAGGCATAGACCTGTCTTGTGTCATAAGGTTTAAACCTCTCTTAACATTTTACCAAGCCACCTTACCTGAAATATCTATCAGGTATTAACGGGGGGGGATGTCTTTTTATTACAGTACCGGCTGTATCATACAAATTTTTAAAATATTTAACATGTGCAAAAGCTGTCTAATACATTCCTTTACAGTGACAAATACATTATAATATGTGGGAGGAAAAGAGCATCGCCGGAAAGATGTAAAAAAATAATAACTTATAGGTTACTTTTGCGGCATTATTGTATAAAGTATAATCTTCCCTGCCCTTGCGCGTTTGCTTTGCTGATTTTTCGGTTCGGCCGATTTATCATTAATTATTTTTATATATCAACTTCAAAAAAGCAGAAAATGGTACAGAAAACCTATTTCAAAACCAAAGATTATTGCAAAGTAAAGTTTGCCTTCAAACCCGAAAACGCCGAAACAGTAGAAATTTTAGGCTTAAACAGTGACTGGCAGCATGCCGTTGTAATGAGCAGGAAAAAAGACGGTACTTTCAGCGCGGATGTAAATCTGCCTAAGGATTCCAAGCATGAGTTTAAATACCTGGTCAATGAAACGATCTGGCTGAACGAGCCTGATGCAGATGCCGAAGCGCCTAATCAATACGGCGGTACCAACAGCGTTATTACATTATAAGCACTTTCGAACCTGTAATACAGTGTGGGGCTGACCAAAAAATTCGTTGAACGTTTTTGCGAGGGAGGAGCGACCGAAGCAATCTTATTGAGTGATAGAGGCTGAAGTTATTGAGATTGCTTTACTTCGTTCGCAATGACGACCTTTTTGGTCAGCCCAAAGAATATGTGCGGACGTTATTAAGTACCCTGCATTGTCACAGTGCAGCAGGAGTGATCAATAATTCATTTACCCGAAGGCAGGAATAAATTAACGGCAGGATGCATAGTGTACAGCCTGTAGTCTTTTCCGTTATATACCATTATCCCGCTCGATCTGTCCTGCTTCATAATAGGGTTGTGCTCATATTTTTTCCAGTGAACAAGATCTTCGCTTACCGCTACATTGGTAGTCCACTCCTTCCACTCTTTGGTATCGGAAGCATGATAATACCCATAATACAGACTATTGTATTTAATTACCTGGTTCATAGCTACTGCATACCTGTCGTAGTCGCCAGGTCCCATCGCCAGCACAGGTTCCTCCTGCACATTGGTCCATATTTTTGCATCCGGTGATGTAGCCAGCCAGATGCCGAGGTCTCCTCTTTCATAAAAAAGATACCAGGTATTATTTTCATACCATACCGTCGGCGTTCCAAAAGATCCTTTGTCTATTGGCACTCCGTTCGTTTTCCGGATATCAAGGTTACCTGCTTCCTTCCATTGAATGCCGTCCGCTGATATAAGCATGTGCGCTATATCATTACGGCCTTCGGCAAACATATAGTAAGTGTCTTTCACCTTTATTACACAGATATCTTCCACCCATCCGGAATCATATATGGGTTTGTCGCTGTAACGTTTCCATCTGATGCCATCTTCAGATGTAGCATACCCGAGATGCCTTTCCGACTCCTCATTATTATAACCGGTATACCACATACGGTATACACCATTTTCGAATAATATATAGCCGCGCTCCCTGATCTTACGATCCCAGGTGGAGGTGTCGGTTCCTGCAAAGACAGGGTTATGCTTATATGGGGTAAAGTGTACCAGTACTTCAGGAAAAGATACACTGCCGGATTTGTTTTCATGCGTGGTTGTTTCCTGGCAACCGGCAAAAACCAAAATAAAGGTCAGAAATGTGAGCGTTTTGTTCATAAACGGGTGATATCTCTTCTGAGACGAAAAATAAATGAATATACCCAATGTACGGCTTCCCCGCTATATATAATAATGCTTAGGGCGCATTTCAATTTTTCGCAAGGGATTGAAATCCCGGTGAAATATATGTTATCGGGCCTGGAATGCGGAACAGCAAGAGCCGTAGGTTCGGTAGCATTTTGTTCCAACGATTTCAATCCGTTGCACATTTCCGCTTGCGAAAAATTGAAATACACCCTAATGCTTATCATAAGATAAGTAATATAGAGAAGATGCATGGCAATATATGAATAAACATCATTCGGTTGCAGGTAAGCGTTATACCTACAAAAATAATCCTGTGAAAAAGGTTATAAGTATCCTTACTTTCTCTGCCTGTGCACATATTGGTCTTACGCAACCCATGGTTGCTGATACTTCAGGCGGACTGATAGCGCAGAAAGACAATATCATTACTTCAGGCACAATTATAAAGATCGAAAATCTCGGTACAAAGATCAATTCTGTGCTGCCTGAATTACGCCCCACGGTTTCGGCAGATGGCAATCACCTGTACTTTATATGCCAGAATCATCCGGCAAACACAAAATACCGTTCGGTACCTAACTCGCAGGATATCTGGTATTCGGAAAGAGACAGCACGGGAAAATGGAGCGATGCTATTCATATGGGATACCCGTTGAATACCACACATTACAATGCTGTTTACTGGATATCTCCCGATAATAACCGGCTGCTGCTGCGCGGCGCGTTTAATGAAGGCGCTTTCATCAGCAAAGGAGTAAGCATGACCTATAAAGACAAAGACGGAGAATGGACGCCTCCCAATGCCTTATTTATCAAAAACTATGAAAAGTATGATCATGGATGGCAATCGGGCGCTTCTATGACGCATGACGGCGAAACCTTATTGCTGTATATGACCCCTGAACGCAACGGTATAAATAATGATCTGTATGTCAGCTTTTTAACTCCTGAAGGTTGGTGGACAGAACCTAAAAGCCTCGGCAAAAAAATAAATCTTCCCGACTATGATGAAATGACGCCTTATATGGCTGCCGACGGGGTAACGCTTTATTTTAGCAGCAACCGGCCCGGTGGGTTAGGAGATAATGATATATGGATGACAAGGCGCCTGGACAAAACCTGGCAAAAATGGAGCGATCCTGTAAATCTCGGCAGCCCTATCAATACGCCAGACTGGGATGCCTTCTTTACGCTCGATGCCGGTGGTGAATATGCTTATCTCACTACCAATCTCAATACGTATGGAGAGAGTGATATTGTTCGCGTAAGGCTGATGGAAGAGAAAAAGCCCGACCCGGTAGTGCTGGTCAGCGGCAATGTATATAATGCCAAAACCAAAACGCCGCTCAGCGCATCACTGATATATGAAACGCTGCCCGATGGTAAAGAAGCCGGTAATGGCGTATCTGCGTCCGCTGACGGATCTTTCAAGATCGTGCTGCCTTATGATCGGAACTACCTGATAAGGGCAACTGCAGATAAGTTCTTTGCACAATCCGAGAACCTGAACCTGGACTCCCTTGTAAAGGCAGGATATAAGGAGATACATAAAGACCTTTATCTTGTTCCCATAGAAATAGGACAGACCGTCAGGCTTAATAATGTGTTTTTTGATTTTGATAAATGGGATCTCCGCCCGGAATCCTTTGTGGAGCTGGACAGGGTAATAACTTTATTAAAGGAAAACCCCACTATAGAGATAGAAATGAGCGCCCACACCGACAGCAGGGGGTCTGATGACTATAACTTCAGGCTGAGCGACCACAGGGCCGGATCCGTAAAAGATTATATCACATCCAAAGGTATTGCAGAAAGCCGTATCGCTTCCAAAGGATATGGAGAAACCAAGCCTGTGGCCACTAATGATACTGATGAAGGAAGACAGTTAAACCGGAGAGTGGAGTTTACTATCCTGAAAAATTAATCAGCTGATAAAAAATTTATCCATAATACTTCATTTAATCTGCTACCTTTGCCAAACATCAGATGATATGATCTTTTAATAATTATGGAAACGATCCAGAGAAAATCACTGGTACAGGAAGTTTACAGCATACTCAGGGATAAGATCCAGACCGGCATATACGGGCTTGATCAAAAACTGCCCACAGAGCCTGTATTAATGCATCAATTCGGCGTAGGGAGGTCTACCATACGTGAAGCTGTAAAGCTGCTGGTCAATTCGGGATATGTAAGCGTTCAGCAGGGTATCGGCACATCTGTTATAAGCACATCCGGCAATGAGGCGCTGGATACCACCATAGAAAAAGCCAATTTTACCGACCTGCTGGAAGTAAGACAGCTCCTTGAAGTGAGAATAGCTGAGAAAGCCGCACTTCACCGCACCGGCAAAGACATTGCCAGGATAAGCAAACAACTGAAAGAGCGCCTGGCTTATGCCCAATCCGGGCAGATAAAAGAATGCATTAAAGCTGATATAGCCTTTCATGTAGCTATAGCGGACAGTTGCGGCAATACATTCCTGGCAGAACTTTACAAGGTTACTTCAGAACATATCGGCAAGTTCTTTATGAAGCAATATAAAGATACCACTGCTTTCATTAAAACTCAGTTGTTGCATCAGGATCTGCTGCAACAAATAAAAGATCGGAACCCCCGGAATGCACTGAAGGTTGTAAATAAGATCATCGGCAACATATAATTTTTTTAGACCTGCATAACATCAGATGACCTGATGAACTATCATTTATGAAAAATTCTGCTTCTCCCGCTATAGCAGCCGATACGAGGCAAACAGTATACGCTATCCTGGTTGCTATCAGCTTCTCTCATTTGCTAAACGACCTCATACAATCGGTCATTCCCTCTATATACCCGATGTTAAAGAGCAATTTCCAACTGAGCTTTGCGCAGGTAGGGCTCATTACCCTGGTATTCCAGCTTACTGCATCCATCCTGCAGCCCTTTGTAGGGCATTATACCGACAAAAAGCCTCATCCTAAATCACTGGCTATAGGTATGGGATTTACTTTTGTAGGGCTGCTCTGCATGTCATTTGCAAACAGCTTCCCACTGATCCTGGCTTCAGTAAGCCTTATCGGTATGGGCTCCTCAGTGTTTCACCCCGAGGCTTCCCGTGTGGCACATCTGGCATCAGGCGGGAAAAAAGGATTGGCGCAATCCATCTTCCAGGTGGGAGGTAATACAGGCGCTGCAGCAGGTCCGCTTTTGGCTGCCCTCATTGTTGTTCCCTACGGGCAGTTATATATTAGCTGGTTTGCATTATTTGCCATCCTGGCAATTATCATTCTTATTGCTGTGGGACGGTGGTACCAGGCGAACATGATATTGACGGGTAAAGGTACCGCTTCACATTCTGCAACAACAGAAAGAGGGCATATCAGCAGGAATAAGATCATCGCTTCTATATTCATCCTGCTGGCGCTGATCTTTTCCAAGTACTTTTATATGGCTTCCATGACCAATTACTTTACTTTCTACCTGATCCACAAATTTGGAGTAAGTGTGCAGCAATCACAATTATTTCTCTTCGCATTTCTTGCTGCCGTGGCTGCCGGCACCATCTTGGGCGGGCCATTAGGCGATAAATACGGCAGGAAGCTGATCATCTGGGTTTCTATTCTCGGCGCCGCGCCGTTTTCCCTGCTTTTGCCGCATGTAAATTTATTTGCCACAGTAGTACTTGCGATCATAGTAGGGCTGATCATCTCGTCTGCATTTTCTGCTATCCTTGTATACGCTACAGAGCTGATCCCCGGCAAAGTAGGTATGATAGCAGGGCTTTTCTTTGGCTTTGCATTTGGTATGGGTGGGATCGGCTCCGCTGTGCTGGGATGGCTTGCTGACCGCACCGGTATAGAGTACGTATTTTCTATCTGCGCTTATTTGCCGCTGATCGGGATCATTACCGGCTTTCTTCCTAATATAGAAGGGAGAAGGAGTAAGGGGTAAGGGTTTCAGGTTACTGATTTCTGAAAGCTGATTGCTGATACCTAACTTTGTCAGACTAAAACAGGCAGCAACATGTATAGTTTTAAAAACGACTATTCTGAAGGAGCGCATATCAATATTCTTAATAAGCTTATCGAAACCAACCTTGCTCAGCAACCGGGATATGGAGAGGATGCATATTCAGCAGAAGCGAAAAACATATTAAGGGAAAAGACAGGGAACCGGGATGCTGCAATCTTTTTTCTCTCAGGAGGCACCCAAACCAACCTGGTTGTAATTTCTTCTTTACTTCGGGTACACGAAGCCGTTATCAGTGCAAAAACCGGGCATATCTATGCCAATGAAACCGGAGCCGTTGAAGCGACCGGGCACCGGGTCATCACGGTTGATACCGCAGACGGAAAGCTGGTCCCATCCGATATAGAAAATATATTACAGGAATACGCCCTCAGACCTCATGTTGTAAAGCCCAAAATGGTATATATATCCAACGCTGCGGAAACAGGTACGATCTACAGGAAGGCGGAATTAAAAGCGCTGTCAGCATATTGCAGATCAAAAGAGCTGTACCTGTTTTTAGACGGCGCAAGGCTTGGGCATGCGCTTACAGCTAAAGACAATGACTTGACCTTACCTGATATTTCGGCTTACACGGACGTACTTTATGTCGGAGGCACAAAAAACGGAGCTTTGCTGGGTGAAGCGCTTATTTTCAACAAATCACATCTCGCAACTGATCTTGATTACGTATTAAAGCAAAGGGGTGCATTACTGGCAAAAGGAAGGTTGCTGGGCATACAATTCCTTGAGCTATTTAAAGATGACCTGTATTTCTCCCTGGCAAAGCACGCCAATGCAATGGCTATGAAAATTGCAGATGCCATTGCCGGAAAAGGCTATTCATTTCTTACGCAACCAGTCACTAATCAAATTTTCCCGATCCTGCCTAAACCCGTCATCGACCGGTTGCACAAAAAATACGATTTCTATATATGGAAAACCATTGATGCCGAAAAGGCGACTATCCGCTTAATTACGTCGTGGATAACGGATGAAGCACAGGTTGATGCATTTATCAGCGACCTGGAACAGCTCAGCTAAATACCTTGTCAAACGTGAAAGGTAAAACGTGAGACCTGAAGCTTATCGCTTGTGCGTGCATCATTCAACGGATTAAGATCCGTTGGAACAAAATGCAACCAGGGCTGCAGCTTTCGTAGAGATAAGTGGTAAACCGTCATACCTTATACCCTATACCTTACACCTGCTTATCACTTATCACTTTTACGCAACTCCCCCTGCAGGTAGCCAACAACCGATTCGGTAAGATCCTTTGCTGCGGAAGGCGTAAAAGGAGAAACAGAAGGTTCATAGCCTCCCTGTTGCCATGCCGCTTCGGTAGGTAAATAATTGAGCGAGCCATTGGTATAGCCAAAATAAAAAGTATAAGGAAAGGGAGAACGATCACGAATTTCATTAGACACTTCGCAAAACAGCTCAACAGGCGCGCTCCAGATAGCCACGTCTTCAGTGATCTTCAAAAAATGGACCGGCAGCCGGATCATATTAACGCCTGCTTTGGTAGTGCTCGTATACCTGCCAAGATCCGGTGACCAACCCAGACCGGTCTTCCGGGGCGTTTCCACTGTCAGCGCACCTACACTCAGCTTTACCACTCCTGCAACAGGAGTGATCTTTTTGTAAGCGTCCAGTATCCTGTCTCCCAGCAGCACCCGGAATTGGTCCAGGTGTCCGGACCTGGGGTCGGAATAGACACTATAAATAGGCGCCAGATTACCGGCACCTCCGTTAATGAATAACATTGGAGCCCCGGTCTTTTGCTCTACATACTCAGCCACAACTCCCGGCGCATCTCCGCTGATCTGAAGGCTGGCAGTCGTTAAATCTGATCCATGCATCCCCAATACTGTTCCATGCATAGGATAGTTTGCGATCAGGGCAAGGGGAGTTCCGTCTTCTTTGTCAATCCGCAATAATCCTATTCTCCTGTCCACTGCACCATCCGGGTTCAGACCGAGACTGGCTTTCCCGTTTTCGTCTATAGCGCGCCGGTTAATGTTTGCCTGCGAAAAGCCCCAGCCTACACCAAGGCGTGCAGGAGCAAGCTTACTGCGGGCTTCTACAACGCCCTCGATCAATTTCTGTTCCAGCATAGCGGTATACACCGTGTCTATTTCATGCTGTTCGCTCAACTTTCTCCGGTCGGACATAGAAGTATAAGGTATTCCCTTGAATTGAGGACCAACCACCGGCGCCGAATGATTATGCGTGGCCGACCACCATATATTCAGCGGATTAATATTGTATTTACGCTGAAGCAATGCAATGGTGCGATCATACACAGGCATAGGGATACCTACTAAGTCGGAGGAAATCAAAAAGAATTGTGATTTACCGTCATCCAAAGCTATGATCCGGTGATAGATCCGGTCATGAATACCGGTTGATTTCCGGGGACTGAACCCGGCAAGCCATTGTGCGTCTGAAGGCGTAATATCCTCTTTTACCACCGCTGCCCGGAACTGCTGAGCAGACATAGTAAAGGAGATCAGTGAACAGCAAAAGACTATTACCAATAGTTTTTTACTCTTTAAAATATTATTACGAATGAATAAGATAATTTCCATAAAAAATAAATAGTTTAATAGATGTGTATATTTGTACTAATGCTCATCTTTTGTACTGCCAATGACGTAGTAGGTAATTACCTATGCCTCTCGGAGGCTGCTTCACCACTTTGGCGGCATCTCTTACAATTAAGCGTTCTATACGTGGTTCGCAGAATACGTGCGAGAGTGTTGATAATTTTGTAACTTTCGAGATACTTAAAGCATGCAAATAATCAACACGTTTGCCGTCTTTGCGATCCCGCCAGCATCAAGATTTGAATTAAATGAATGTTGCGGCGGGAGAAGCAATCTCCACATTTGTCGCTGCTATTATCTCAACGTCATTACCGTAATAATTAAGGCGCCACATAATTGTTAACTCAAAATGACGATGTAAGCCCTTTCTGGGTTAGCATATTCCATCATAACCCAATCATCATCCTACTGCTCATCTGCTTAAGCCTGCCTGCTCGTCATTCATCCTGCAAACTCTACATCTCAAATCTCAAATCTTCCATCAATTCTGCCTCAAAAAAGCCAGCAGGTCAGCCATCGCCTGCTTATCAATATTTTTTTCCAGCCCCGAAGACATAGCCGAAATATTGAGCGACTTTAATGACCTGATCTCCTGGCGGTTGATCGTTATATCCGGTTTTCCATTGTTTTTAAGCGTGATGGCCGCGGGTGTCTCGCTGGCGATAATGCCCTGCACAGATTCGCCGTTGTTCAGTTCGGCGTCCCAAAGCTCATAGCCGGCGGATATGGACAGGTTAGGATCAATCACATTAGCCAGGATATCTTCCTTCTTCCAGTTGTGGATCGTCCCCAGGTCGGGACCAAACGTCGTTACCCCATACTTCCCTCTCACCTGGTGACAAATGACGCAGTTTTGTACATATACCTGCTTGCCTTTTTCCGGATCGCCTTTCAGATCCAGCGAAACCTGGTAGGCTTTATTGATCTCTTTTGCCTGTTGCTGGTTCTTTGTGAAAAATATTCGCGCACGCTTACGCAAGCTGTCATCATTCACCTGCATTAGTTTCACACTTTTGGTAAAGCTCACGCTGCTGCCAGGTATCTTGTCCGTTTCAAGCGCATCTATCAAAAGCTTCATCCGGCCCGGATTGGTAAGGAATACTCCAACGGCTTCTTCCCTTACATCATTGGTCAGCGTAGGCCATTGTTGCACCAGGTATTCACATACCTCGTTTGAAGGGATCAGGCTCAGAGTATGCAAAGCAGCCATCTGAACCGTTAACCTTTCCTGTGGAGTAAGTAATCTTTTTAAGAGGTCAATATGAGAGGAAGGGTCGCCAAGAGATAGAAAATCTATGGCATCGGCTCTTTGTTTATCCGGCAGGCTGGTGTCGGGTACCATTGCAGCAGCTTTCTTAACTGCATCGGCCTTCAACGACCCGTTTGATATCCCGGTCGTTTTCAACAATGCCAAAGCAGCGCGCCGGAGCGCTTCTGAAGGACTTTCAAAAAACGTTTTGACCAGCAGCTTTTGATCGCTTTCTGCAACTGCAACTGCTGACTTGCTGTTCTTTATTCCCTGGGCTAACCCTTCCAGTACCGGCGCTTGCCAGGGATGTTTTTCAGGTTGATCAACAACGGCTTGTTGAATGAGTTGGTGTATGTTTTTTGTATCAGCGCTTGCGCCTACCATGGCAGTTAATCGCTGCACCAATGAAGCATATCCCGGATGGTCAACCTGAAATTTTTCAAGCACAACGTTTAGCAAAGGTGCAGCCTGCTCAGGCGGAGCAGAGAGTGCAGCGATCTGTACCCATTTGTCGTTGACATCCTTGAACAGCAGGTTATTCCTGGCTTGTACGGATTCAGGTGTATTTATAGATCCCAGTGTAAGCAACAACTGAAATCTGACCCGTGTATCCGGATCATCCTGTAAGGCCAGCAACGATTTTGCCAGGCCGGGCGCTGAAGACAGGTGAAGCTCAGCCAGCCTGATCGCATTTTCACGAATGCCGGCCACGCTGTCTTTCAAAGCATGCTCAATGTGTTCAGGGCTCAGTTGCCCCATTCCTTCTAAGGTCCAGAGCGCATGCAACCGGCCCATCGGGGAAGCCGGGTTTCCGGCCATGCTGTTCAGTGATGGTATGGCGGTCTTATCCATACGGTCAACCAGGAGACGCTGTGCATTGATCCGCCACCATGCATTCGGGCTAGCAAGCTGCTTTATCAGCTCTTCCACACTGGCTTTACCCAACGCCAATCCTTTAGTCCATTCCGCACTTTTTGCATTGGAGGCGCTGATCCTGTAGATCCTGCCTTTATCCGAACCATCATACAACCCACCCTCTGCTATGACCTGCTCCGACATCCATTCCGGGGACTCGATCACCCTGCGGTAATAGTCTAATACATAGAGGGCGCCATCGGGCCCGACATACATATTTACAGGACGCGACCAGGCATCGGTAGAAGTCAGAAATTCCTTGTTCGGAAAGATCCGGCCGGCAACAAAACTTGCTCCGCTATCCCTTAGTACATCTGCATGCACAAGATTGCTTACACATTCCGTAATAAACATCACATGCTTGTTGAAAGGTGCAGGGAATGCGTTACCCATATAGGCGGTAAGCCCGCCGCCGGAAGTCATCACCCCGACATTAGTCAGCAACTGCCTGTCCGGGTGTGTTGTGGTAGGAAAAACTTCGGGAGCATTCAAATGATCCGACATGGATTGAACAGCGTCGGAAATGAGTAAATAGGGGTTACGCTCAAAATATCGGTTGGGTATCACTTCCTCATAACCCTGGTTAGAGTTATTGCAGCCAAACCAATGCCCCCATTCATCAAAAGTATGCCCAAACTGGCACTGGCTGGAAGTCATTTCAAGCTGGCTATGGTCAGGGCGAAACCGTATGGAACGCCCGTTAGCATTTTGCGGTAAACGTATGCCGTTGGGCTGTTTCTGAAAATAGATCTCTGTTCCCTGGTCGCCAAATTCCTTAACATAATTCCTGGTTTTTACTGCACCTTCATGCGCAACATAGATCCAGTTGTCCAAAGCATATTCCGGGTTATTTAAATTATGCTGGGGGTTTGTAAGGGCAAAGCCCGTAATGATCGTGTCTTTTATATCCGCCCGGTTATCTCCGTCAGTGTCTTCCAGGTAAAGAATGTTGGGAGAATCCGTTACCAGTATTCCTTTTTTCCAGCGCATAATGCCATTGGGCAACACTAATCCCTCGGCAAAAACGCTACTGCTGTCCATCTTTCCATCGCCATTGGTATCGGTGAGCAGCATAATTTTACCGCTGCCCTTCGTATCCAGCGGATACCCGGGCATAACTACCACGTACATGCGCCCGTTCTCATCTATCGTCATATCAACCGGATCAGTTATAAGCGGCTCAGAAGCTATCAACTCAATCTTAAATCCTTCCGGTACCGTAAATGTAGAGAGCGCCATTTCTGCCGACTTTCTGAAAGGCGTTGCAGGTGTATTGTTGCAACCTATGCTTATTACCAGTAAGATTAAAAACAGGTAAAAAAAATCAGCGCGATATGTTTGTTTGTGTTTCATGTGTATTGTGGGTTGGTGAATGGTGAGAAGACAAACGTGAGAAGTGAAAAGATAAACGTGAGCGTGCCTTCGCATCTGGCGTCTCTCGTTTCACATTTCACTATTCATTATCCACTATTGCGTTGCTGCGCAGCTCTCCCTGCAGATAGCTGATCACAGGTGCTGTAAGATCCCGCTCCGCTGAAGGCGTATATGGAGAAGCGGTATTCACTTCGTATCCGCCATGTTCCCACTGATCTTCTGAAGGCAAATACCCCAGCCAACCATTACTATACCCGAAGTAAAACGTAAAGGGAAAAGGGGAGCGATCGCGTATCTTGCTGGCAACTTCACAAAACAACTCGATAGGAGCGCTCCAAATGGCAATGTCATCCGTCAGCTTTAAAAAATAAACAGGCAGCCTCACCATATTCACTCCCGCTTTGGTAGTAGTGTACTTAGCAAGCTCATCAGCCCATCCGAGCCCCGGTTTCCTGGGTGTTTCTACCGTTAACGACCGGGCAATGATCCTTATCTTATTGACTGCAGAGGTAATCTTTTTATTGGCTTCTATTATCTTATCGCCCAACAGCACCTTAAATTGATTTAAATGCCCGGATACAGGATCGGGGTACACGCTATAAATGGGAGCAAGATCTCCGGCAGCGCCATTGATAAAAAGCATGGGCGCCCCGGTTTTTTGCTCTACATATTCTGAAACTATGCCCGGAACATCCCCACTTATTTCCAGGCTCTTTTTCCCCAATACTGTACCATGCACCGGGTAATTCGCGATCAGGGCGAGGGGACTTCCGTCTGCTTTATCTAATCGCAACAGGCCTATGCGCCGGTCAACCGGCCCGTCAGGGTTAAGACCAAGAGACGCTTTGCCATCTGTATCTATCGCCCTGCGATTGATGTTCGCCTGCGAAAATCCCCAACCGGTCCCGAGACGTGCAGGTGCAAGTTTTTCACGGGCTTCCGCAATCCCTTCTATCAGCTTTTGCACTACCAGGGCGAGATAGTTTGAATCAATGGTATGCTGGTAACGTTCCCCGAGAAAAGCAATTTCCAGCCCGGGTGAACCCAGTTCAGGGGCGGAATGGGTATGCGTTACTGTCCACCAAAAGTGCAACGGCTTAATTTTAAACCGGGCATACAACGCCGCCGCCACTTCATCATACAGAGAAGGAGATATCTCACAAATGTCTGAAGAAACCAGGAAGAACTGAGTGTTGCCACCATCAAGCGCCACAATACGACGAAAGATATGGTCATGTACGCCTGTGGATCTCCTCGCATCATACCCCAGCAGCATTTGCGCATCGGCAGGCGTAATATCTTTCTTTACTACCGATGCCCTGAACTGCGCTGCTGAAACCTGAGCGTACAAAAGTATTGTACATAAAAGCGGGAGACGCGGGATAAAAATAAACCTAAGCTGGGCGTATTTCAATTTTTCGCAGGCGGGTGACGACACCCGCCTGTAGAAGCCGCCACCTGCCGGCGTCTCACCGACCGGAAAGTTGTACATGAAGCGAAAAATTGAAATACGCCCCCGAAGCTGCTTTTTCATGATTATTTTTCAATTTTAGTGATCTTTTTTTCCCAACCCAATGGTTTATCAATGGAGATATTCCTTACATGCTTACCCTTAAAAAAGGAATCTGCCCCGGAATTATGCACCCTCATAATATTTTTAATTTGCAGTCCGTCTACATCATCGGCTATCACAGGCACACGCGGATCGGTGTTTTGAGCGCCGAGCATCAACCCGTTTATCTGAATATTTTTCACATGCCGGATAAACAATCCTGATGATGGCAGATTTTTTTCCCACACTCTGGGTTGAGGGTAGCCTTTTTCGTCTTCTTTAACATCTGCTGTCCTCATAATATCGCTTTCAGGTTCAGGTCCGCCTGCATTATACAACTGAATGTTGGACAACGACAGGTCCTCAATATAATATCCGGGGATAGCCGTAATGGAAGAACAATAATTGCCGGTACCGTAAGCTACCAGATTATTGACCGAGATGTTCCGCATTTTCCCCATAGGTGGTTCAGGTGCGGTTGCCACATGCTTCCTTGCCCTGTTTGCCAGCCGGATATACAACGGGCATGCTGTTCCTTCAATGGTGATATTACTAATAGTAATTCCCTGCATTACCCCGCCATCCACTATTTCGAGAGAAATGCCTGTGATACCCCGGGAAGCGCCATAAATGCGCTTCAATGTATTGCTGACCGGTTTTATTACGCAATTGGAAACGGAAATGTTTTTAAACCCGCCCGTGGATTCTGTTCCGGCTTTAATAGCGTTGCAAAAGCTAGAGATCACACAGTTGGTTATCACAACATCTTCTGTAGTCGCAACCCCGGTACTTTTCAATGTAATGGCGTCATCATCTGTATCGAATATGGAGTTGGATAATAAAAATCTGCGGCAGCCGTCAATATCAATACCGTCGTTATTCTTGTTTGCATGATTGTACACCTTTATCCTGTCAATAATAACATCTTCACAATCCAGGTAATGCTGATTCCACATAGCCGAATTGATCATCCTGACATCCTTTACCAGTACATTATTGCACGAAATGAAAAGGATATTGCGTGGTCGTCTGCCCCTACTGCTACCGGCAGAGACAGAATCCGGGTTATATTGTGCGCTATTGCCGTCAATAATGCCAAAGCCGGTAATGGCGATATTAGAAGCGCCGTTGGCATAAATAAGCGCCAGCTTGCCTTCATAATTTTTTTGCGCGGAAAAATCTTTAATATCTGCACTTGCCAACAGGGTTGATCCATTTTCAAAATGCAACTCTACATTGTTCTTCATTAGTATTGTTCCCGACCTAAAAATACCCTTCGGAATAACCACTCTCCCACCGCCATTTCCGGAGCAGGTTTCAATTGCGTTGTTGATTACCACTGTATTTACATATGAAGGTTCAGGCTTAGCGCCAAAATCGGTTATCAGGTAGTCTTGCGCAAGCGCCGGTAAACCGCCCATAAACTGGAGCAAAAATGCACTTAATATAATATTTCGGATAATACTCATTTCAATTGGTAACAAAATCATCAACACTCTTACCCGTCTCTGCGATTCCCTCGCGAACGTTCGAGGGGGAAACCGTCATTGCGAGGAACGAAGCAACCTCCCAGGAGACTGCTTCAGCACTTTAGCGGAGCCTTTCACAATGAAGCAACCCTGCAAGTGCTTTGCAGTGACGGGCGAGAGTATTGATAACCTTACGGCTTACTTCAGATTGAAAGTTACAAAATCATAAACCTATTGCACGTATTGCGAGCCGCCATATGCATTTTAAAAATCAGGACTGATGCGCGGCGAAGCAATCTCCATATTTACCAACTCAGAGGCTGCTTCACCACTTTGGCGGCGCCTCTCACAATTAAGTGTTCTATACATGGTTCGCAGAGACGTGCGAGAGTGTTTTGTTTTTGTAACTGACGTTCTCTGATTGGGGGTATATATAATTTGAAATACACTCTCCATCCTTTATATCTTAATAAATATTTTCTTCTTATATAAAATGTACAGTAATAACCAAACGAGCAGCGCTCCCCCCAGTGCATCAAAAACAGGGGCCCATTCCTGTGGCAACGGGCGATATATACCGCTGAAAAGCTCAGATGCTGTCTGCTTAAAACCAATAAACCTCCATGCTAAATATATGGTAAGGGAATTCAGCCCGATCACCTCGAAAAAAAAGGTCCATCTCCGGTACCCTTTTACATCAATGATCCAATAGAAAAGCGCCAGCATTAAAAATGCCAGCCCGCTGGTAAGCATGATAAAAGAGCTGCTCCACAACTTTTTGTTGATGGGAAAATACAGGTTCCACAACAGCCCGATCGCCACCGCCACAATACCGGAAAGCACAAGTATTAATGTTTTTCTGTTAGCACTGTATTCTTTCCGGAGAATATCACCTGCTATACTTCCAAAAACGGTAATGCAAAGTGCTGGAAACCGGGTCAGGATACCCAATTCATCATAAGTGCCATCCGCTAACCGGCCCGGCAGCATTGTCCGGTCAACCCACCCAACAATATTACCTTTAAAAGTCAGATCGCCTGCGCCATACCCGGGCACGGGTATTAAAAACAAGACCCCATAATATATCAACAGGATGGCCGCTATCCAGTATAGCCTTGCCACTGTTGAGCAATTCAGGAATAGCAGCGCTGCAATAAAGCAGCAAAATCCAATGCGCCCTAAAACACTGACAAGACGTATTTGCGAAGGCTCAAAAAATGGCACCGGGCTGTTTTTATCAAGGATACCAAGTCCTATCAATATCAGCATACGTATAAACACCTTTTTGTAAAGTGCAGCATTTGTTATTCCCATCGCCTTGCCCTTTGTGAGTGAAAAGGAAAGTGATACACCCGCAATGAACAGGAAAAGCGGAAAAATAAAATCAAAGAAGGTGAAGCCGTTCCATGATGCATGTTCCATCTGGCCGGCAACGGCATCTACCCACCCCATTCCTGTTTTTCCTTTCAGCAGCGCCAAAAAGGTGCCTACTCCGGAAATAAAAAGCATATCAAATCCTCTTAAGGTATCAATGGACAAAAGCCGGCCATTTTTACCCTGCTGGTTATTGAACGATGACCCGGAATTAAACATACCATGAAATTATTTCAATGCGGGGTTGCTTTGTAATTCGCTGTTCGGGATTTCAAATGTCAATTGCGTTGGAGCAGTTTTTCCGGCAGCAGGGATAATGGTGGCCCATCTTCCTGTGCGTACCAGGTCATACCATCTTTTTCCCTCTACCATAAATTCATAACCGCGTTCCCGGAACACCATATCGTCGAATGCAGACTGACTTAACCCGGCGGGCAGGTCCACTGATGCATCCGGTATGCTTATGGGAACACCATATCCCCTTCTTCTTACCTGGTTAATAGCATCGTAGGCTTCAGCCGTAGGCCGGTTGATATTATTTTCAGCCTCTGCAAAGATCAATAATACATCGGCATACCTGTAAAAATAGAAATCATTGCCGGCAGCCGTTTCTTCAACAGCACCCGGGTCCCTGTATTTGCCATAATAGTAGTTTGTTTCTGCAGGAAATGACTGAAGCTGGACCACCTGGCCGTCAATAGTTACTTTATTGTAGATATTCCATGATTTACGAAGATCGTTATCATCCCAATTGGCAATCAGGGGCGCATTCCCGTTTGCAGCACATTGAGCCAGTCCCCGGGCGGCGATACCGGCATCTTTAGCCAGTGTATTGGGGATCGCCGGGGCAAAATAGACCGGGATGAAATTGCCCAGCTTAACTGCCTGTGAAAACTTCAGCGAAAAAACATTCTCCGTATTGGTTGGAGCAGTAGGAGAAAAAATATCGGGATAGGATCCCAAAAGCGCATACCCGTATGTGCCCGCATTGGTCATTACTTCCATAGCCTTATCCCTTGCTTCAGCATACTTTCCCATGGTCAGATAAACATCCGCAAGCGCTACTTTAGCGGCACCGGAAGTTGCCCTGCCGGCTTTTGTAGTAGTTGGCGGAAGATTTGCTTCGGCTACCTGGAAATCACTGATGATCTGGGCATAAATATTATCTACAGGCTCCAAAGGCTGCCCGGTATTGTCCGAACCTGTTACGGGAACCAACCGCATCGGAACAGATCCCCATGCCCTCACCAAAGTATAATATACCAATGCCCTTACAAAAGAAGCTTCGCCAATAGCCGCGTTTTTTTCTGCTTCAGACACCTTCGCATTATCCGCCAGTGATGCGAGCAGGATATTGGCACGGCCAATGGCATTATACAGGGTGGGCCATGCATTTTGATAAGTATTATCACCCGTAAGAAAATCATAATTGTCCAGTCCGTTGCTGGGACCCCTGGAAGTTTCTTCGAGCAGGGAAAGAGAGTTAAGAAAATGGCTTTCCCAAACACGCCCCCTGCTGCGGGTTAAAGGCTCATACACGCCGATTATTGCACCTTCTAAGTTTTCTTCGTTTATTACGGTAAGGCTTATCTGGCTTGGCGGATCTTCAGTCAGGAATTTTTTGCAGCTTGTAGAAAGCCCTAAAATCAGCAGGTATACCACTGCTTTACAGAATATCGTTTTCATTTGTATAAAGCTTTTTAATTAAACTTAAAAAGATACATTAACGCCTAATGTAAATCTTTTGAATGTAGGATAGGCAGCCAGGTCAACGCCCTGGCGCTGGTCGTTGCCGTTGAAACTATTTACCTCAGGATCAAAACCGGAATACTTGGTTATGGTGATTAAATTTTGTGCGCTGAGGTACAGGTTAACGTTATTAAGCCCCAGGAACTTTGTCCCGGGATTGTAGGATAATCTAATATTCGCAAGCCGTAAATAACTTGCATCTTCAATAAACCTGCTGGACTGCTGCCTTTTGAGCGCGGAGCTTGGGTTGGGGTAAAACTCCCTCAGGTTTGCGAGGCGGTTTAAATTTGGCCGCGGGTCTGTTAGTTCATATTGGCCAACATTATTTACATACACTCCCGCAACACCCTGCCAGTTAGCCACTAAAGCCACATTCTTATATTGAAAATCAAAAGTAAAGCCATATACCAGGTCCGGTAAGGAAGTGCCTACTATCTGGTAATCGCTCCCGTTAATTTTACCATTGTTATCTACATCTTCGTATACTTCACCTGCCGCACCCATTCCAATATATTTAGGCAGGTAAAACGAAAACAGAGAGGCCCCCTCCCGCACTATATTAGAGCTTTGCGAACCTTCGCTTTGAATAATGATATCCTCGCCATCCTTTGTCTTCATCACCACATTTGTATTCTTTGATGCCTGGGCATCCACGGAAAGACGCAGGTTTTCATTGTTGATAATATCAACACCTAAAAGCACCTCAATCCCTTTGTTCCTTACACTGCCCACGTTGTCAACAATAGTTGAAAACCCCGACGACTGAGGCAGGTTCACCGTTGCCAGGAGATCTTTTGTATTTTTTATATAATAATCAAAAGAAAACCGGTATTTATCGTTCAGGATACCCAGATCCAAACCCAGGTTGGTTTGCACTGTAGTTTCCCATGTCAGGTTCGGATTGGGAAGGTTCGGCGCCAGACCAACGTTAGTTCCTGTGCCGGCTCCCTGCCCGGTAAGCGCAACTGAAGCAAGATAGAGCGACTGGTACGGCGCTATGGCCTGGTTGCCTGTAGAACCGGTGCTCGCTCTTAATTTAAGATTATTGAAAATCCCGCCCTTCATAAATTTTTCCTCGGATATCCTCCAGGCGCCACCGATCGCTCCAAAATTTGCGTATTTATTACTTTCCGAAAATACCGATGACCCGTCCCTCCTCGCATTGAAAGACAGCAAATATTTTTTAGCATAATTTAACTGGATCCTACCAAAAAAAGACGCCAGAGACTCCTTCGAAGTGTTTGTTTGAGGGACTGCCGAAACGGTTGCCGCCTGGATGGCATTATCCTCCAGGTCATCGGTCGGAAAGCCTGTGCCTTGAAGTAAAATGGTATTTATTGTTTCCGATTGGGCCGATGCACCCAGCACAACATCTACATCAACTTTTCCAAAAGTCTTCTTATAGTTAAGGTAATCCTCCAGCAAAACATTAGTAGACCTGCTTGTGGTCAGCGAAGCCACCTGGCTGCCTAACTGGATCAAAGCCTTAGGTGAATAAAAGTCGCTTTTCCTGTCGATATAGTCTACAGCGGTTCTTAATACATTGGTAATATCATCGGTGATCCTGTAAGTCAACCCCGTTACCGCCTGTATCCTGTTAAGCACGTGATGGTCGGTAGCCGTTAAAAAAGCCACAGGATTCTCCACATCAGGATCTGTATATGAATAAGGTGATACACTGTTAAACTTGCCGTCTGCATCATAAACAGATACTGTAGGTATTGCCAGGAGCGTTGATCCTATACCTGACTTGCCAAAATTCCTCGTGTTAGTACCCTCAGAAGGCATAAAGCCGTTTTGCTTGGATTGCGACAGGGAAAGCCGGGTATCAAGCCTCAGCCTTTCCGATAATTTGTTGCTTAAATTCACCCTCAGCGCTACTCTCTCAAAGTTGGTTTTTTTAACTACTCCGTCCTGGTTGGAATAATTCGCGGAAACATAGTAGATGTTATCGGCATTCCCACCTGAAAAACTAAGGTTATGATTATGCTGTATACCCGTTCTGTATACCTCATTCTGCCAGTCTGTATTGGCATTGCCAACATTCTTCAGCTCCTGCAGTATACCGGCACGGGTATTATCGGATATATCGGTAGAGTTATTATAATAGTCTGTTGCAAGAGCAATATACTCGCTTCCCGACATGAGCTTCAGCTTGTTCCTGACTGTTTGCCTGCCGACATATGCGCTATACGTTATATTGGTCTTGCCCAACCTGCTGCCTTCTTTGGTGGTGATCTGGACAACGCCGTTTGCCGCCCTGGAACCATATATGGCTGTGGAAGCAGCATCTTTCAGCACTACCACAGAGGCAATATCATTGGGATTAAGAGAAGAAATTCCGTTCAAACCTCGCACATCGTCATTGAAAACGGGGATACCGTCTATAACATACAAAGGTTCATTACCGCCTGCAATGGAAGTCATTCCTCTTACCCGTATACTCACTCCGGCGCCCGGCGCTCCCGAGCTCTGCACTACCTGCACACCGGGCAACCTGCCCATGAACCCCTGTTCGATAGTGGTCATAGGCGCTTGCTGCAGTTGTTCCGATGTTATAACAGAAGACGCTCCTACAAACTCATTTCTTTTTACCCTGCCATATCCTGTGACCACCACTTCACCCAATCCGGATTCTTTTTGCTCAAGACGTACATTAAGGCCGGTTTGCCCGCCCAGGGAGATCTCCCGGCTCTGGTAGCCAACCAGCGAAAAAACCAGTATTCCATCCGTCTTACCATCCGGCATCGTAAGGGTAAAAGCGCCCTTCTGATCTGTCGTCGTTCCTACAAGCGTGTTTTTCAGCACCACGCTGACACCAACAAGAGGATCTCCGGTCCCTGCATCCTTTACAGTGCCGCTGATCTTCAATGCTACCTCGGGAGCAGGAGGGATATCGGGAGGAGGAGGGATAATTTTTCTTTCCAGGAAAATGGTATTATTGATGATCCTGTATACAAAGGGCTGCTCTTTCAGGCATTCATCCAGCACCTGCCTGAAAGGCACATTCTTAACATCTATGCTCACAGGATAGCTGTATTTCAATATTGCTTCACTGTAGAGAATGGATATACCGGTTTGCCTTGAGATTTCTTTAAAAACCTTTTTCAGCGGGGCGTTCTTTACAGAAAGGGAAACTTCCTGAGAGTGCCCTTTTGCACTGATGTGCAGGCAGGTAACGAGTAGAAAAAAAGCGGTTATTTTCATAACCCGGAAAATTTTATTCCAAACAAAAGGAGATGGCATATATTTGCATTTTGGGGTATTACTTAAATATTGACTGTTCTGGTTAGTTTTCAGGATGCCCTGTACCGGCCGGAGGCGCTTCCAACACTTCCGGCCTTTTTACAAACTTTCTTGTTTTATTTTTTCATAATGCTATATATTGATTGGATTAGTTACGATAATTTTTACAAAACGGTTATCTCTTTACCTTCAACCCTGAAGCGGGCCCCATTAGCCTCCAAAAGCTCCAATACCTGCGATAACGGCAAATTCCTGTTGATGCGGCCACCAAATGTCTTATCGTCCGGCGCCCTCGTATAACGAACATCCACATTGTACCACCTCCCGATCTGGCGCATAATGGTAGCGAGATCGGCATTGTCAAACTCAAAAAAACCGGTTTTCCAGGCAGTCACCTGTTGAATATCAACAGCGCGTACAAACAAGGCATTGGAAGCTTCATCATTCCAAAAAGCCTGTTCACCCGGGGTAATAATTTTCTGTGCAGTTCCACGGGACACCCTTACCGACCCAGACACTAAAGTAGTTTGTATTTCCTTTTCTTCAGGATAAGCCATGATATCAAAATGAGTCCCCAAGACCTTTATGAAGCCGTCTTTTACTTTTACAACAAAAGGCTGATCTGGGTTTCTGACTACTTCAAAATATGCCTGTCCTTCTATCTCCACCCGTCTTTCCTTACCGGAAAACCTCGTAGGATAAGTAAACGATGAAGCTGCATTCAGCCATACCCGGGTACCATCAGGCAGGGTGAGCGTGTACTGTCCTCCCCGGGATGTGGTGAGCGTATTATTACCTACCGGTGCGGAGGCATCTTCTACAGTATATTGCAACTGCCCCTTCTGTTGCCTGATGGCAGTGCCATCTTCGCGGATCACCCGGCTTTCCACTCCTTCCAAAGCTATTGTAGTGCCATCGGCCAATGTTAAAACGGCCTGATCAGTTCCTGGTGCAATATCTTTCACAACCATTGTTTGTTGCGCTGCCGGCCGTTCGGGTTCCAGCCGCCTGTAGCCCTTCCAGATAGCAAAGCCAAGCCCCATCGTGAGTACAACTGAAGCTGCCACGCGGATAAGTGGATGGAGACGGTACACCAAGCGTTTCGGTGTTCCGAATAACGTGGAAATGATCCACATCCTGAGCGCTTTTCCTACGGCTTCTTTATCTCCCCACTCCGTATTCCACCCGGGCTCTTTTTGAGCGAATGAAGTACAATACTGCTTATACAACGCGATCTCTTCATCGGTTGCAATACCGTCTGCTATTCTTTCCGCCAAATGAATAAATTCCTGTTCTTCCATCTTGAATGGGATTATTCTTACCCGATACATTTTATCAGGATGCCGTAGATATGGCATTTCCCTAAGGGGCTTACCCCTAAAAGCGGGTAAAATAATTTTTTAAATTGTAAAAAGTACATTCCCTGCATCAACATCTGAGTTGAAGCAAAGATTAGGCGGGAGAAGCAATCCTCGGTGAGTGAATAGGAGAAGTTCTTTGAAAGGAAGGCTATTACTAAACGGATGTTATTGGTCATAATGACCATGTACGCTCATAATATAGATATGTCCTTCTGGGAGCACCTTATAAACAAGCCGGTGTTCTTCGGTAATGCGACGGCTCCAGCAACCTTTTAACTGGTATTTCAGGGCCTCGGGTTTGCCTATTCCCTCAAAAGGATGTTTATGAATATCACCAATAAGTTCAAAAGTTTTTCTAACCAGTTTAGGTTCCTCTCTGGCCCATGCAATAATATCTTTGAGGGCCGTGGGGTCGAAGATAGTGTTGTTCATGGCTCATTAAGGGTGATGCGGGAAAACTCATCAAACGATTCTGCAGTGAAAGTAATTACATTGCCTTTTTCAAGCTGCTTTATGGATTCATTGAGACGGGCAAAATATTGCTCACGGGTTTCTTCCCTCAAATAACTTTTGGCAGGCTTATCGTGTATGCTTATAGTGATTTCGGCGTCTTTTTTCCCTGAAAGAAATTTGCGGATGTTTTCCAGCAGGGAGCCGGTAAGTTCCGAAGGATGTATTTTAATAACAGTTTCCATACAAGAATTATTATTAAAGGTAAATTAATTTCTTGAAGGAACTTGAAATAAACAATTGGTAAGAGCCTGGTTTTACAGGAAGCATACAAGCCACAATACAATTTTTTTCAGGGAAGCGCGTAACCTGCGGAGTGCGATCGTCATCTGGTTCTCCACGGTTTTTACCGATATGCCCATTTTCTCTGCGATCTCTTTATTGCTGAGGTGCTCGTTCCGGCTGAGATAATATACCTGGCGGCATTTTTCGGGCAACCGGCTGGTATGCTGTTTAATGAGGGAAGCCAACTCTTTGATCTCTATCTGGTCTTCTTCGGTTTGTTCTATACGCATTGTTTTGAGCTCCTCAAAAAATGCCCTACGTATCTTCCCCTGCCTGATGTAATTAGCCGCTTTGTAGTATACGGATGAGGATAAATAAGCTTTAAGAGAAGATACTATCTCCACGTCCTCCCGGTGCTGCCACAACCAGATAAAAATTTCCTGGAGAACGTCCAACGACGCATCACGATCTTTCAGCAGGGCATAAGCCGAACGGAACATACCGGCCCAATAGCGCTGGTAAATTTCGTCAAAAGCTGCCTGATCTCCTTCCCTTAAAGCATCAAGGAGATCCCCTTCGGAATAATGATCATAAGCAGACATGCAGTTTGGTTTATTTATACCAAATTAATAAAAAAATAATAGACTTATAAGTTTTGCCGGAAAGCTTCGAACTAAGGAAGCCTTAAAGTATGTGTCCCACGTTTTGCTGTTGCCTGCTTCCTTAATTTGGAATGTTCCCTCTTTACTTATTTAATATTTCAATAAAAACCTTTGGATTTTCACTTAAATACCCGGAGTAGTCCGCTGCCTTATAAAAAGACGACATGCAGTGCTTCAGGACCTCATCGGGTTTATAATGTCTTCCCCGTTTCCATGCTGCACACATTGAGGATAACTGCACCTTATCTTCCGAGGCTACCCTTTTCAGGTATGCTTCAAGAGGAGCCGTATCATTTTTACGGGAGCGCACAAAGTCCAGCAATGCATTCTGCCGGTTATAATTATAATTCATGAACCTGATAGCTAACACGAAATCTTCAAAATCCTCCTTGTTCCTGGTGACATTACTACGCTGACCTGTCAACAGGCTGATCACCTCTCCCAGCCGGTTTGGTAATCGCCTGTTTTTGGTGATGATGTCCCGGATATCTTCTGCCGATGACCAGGGAGAAAATTTAAGACTGTCCACTTTCCCGCACGCTGCCGTCTGGAAAGTTCCTTCATAAACTGTTTTGAAAATAGTTTTCCAGTTAGCATCATAATCAGCCCCAAAGTGTTCTTTCACAAAAGCTGGGATGGCATCCATATAATCGTAATGCCCGTTATTTTTAACGATCCCGGCAGCAATGGCGTATACGTCCCATTCGCTGTTCTGCAAATAACGTGTGGGCACCCAGTTTGACAGGACAATACCAAGGTTATCGGGATTATTTAATGCAGCATATACTTCAGTATATGCACTAATATTCCTGAACTGGGATGCCCCAACCCTTGTACTCCATTCACACCAGTGTACGGCAGGACAAGCCATCACCTTAAAGCCCTGATCCAGTATCCCGTCAGCAATACTTTTGATATTTGTTTTATCTGTTTGCCTGTAATTCCAGTCCATTATCACCATATCTTTATCCAGCAATGCAAGCACATCTTTTTCATGGTATATCGGCACATCGCCCCAGATAATAGTTGTTTTATCCATTGTTTTCAGGAAACGGTTGAGCCTATTGACATAATCCGCCCAGATACGGGACTTTGACGCCGATGCAAGGGCTTTCTTCGATAGCTCGCCGGCTCCCCAGTTCACTTCATCACACCCGATATGAAAATACCGGCCGGGGAAAATAGCGGCCACCTCTGTATAAAGATCTTTCATCAAATTATAGGCATCGTCGCTTACAGGGGAAATAGCATTAAAATCTGCGCCCGGCGGTCCGTCATTAAGAGACCGGTATCTTTCCGTTTCGGTAATATAACGGGCATGTCCAAACGATTCTATTTCCGGGATCAGCTCAATTCCTCTGTCTGCCGCATAACGTACCATTTTTTTTAATCCCTCTGATGTAAAAGCACCCTCGCACATTTTTAGCTCGGGATGAGATGTAAACCGATAAGCCGAACCCTCGTCATCCGTCAACCGGAAAATGATGGTATTAAAATCCTCTTTCTGCAAAAAATCAATGAGCCTGAAATAATAATCCATCGTTTCAACACCGCGCGGAGCGTCGATCATAAATCCGCGGATCTTCGGCGGGCCCCAGCCGGAAGCGTGGCTATGGCTGCTGAAGAATAAAAACAGGACAATGGTGATTATTAGCGCTTGTTTCCTTTTCATCAGATTATATTCTTTTAATAATGAGCAGGCAGATTATCCTTTTTATCTTATTATAAAAATGGGGTACGTTACCGATAATTCCAAACTTATTATAGACGCAGGATTTTATTTTCCTTCCTTAACGGCAGTATCAGGCAACAGCGCCGCCAGGAGCATTAAAAGAGCGCCGGCAAGCATAATGTACATTCCATATCTTCTTACCGGGCAGGTGCCCATCTCGCAGCGGGCGTATAAAAGAAAATTTCTTACAGCCCAGGCTACAGTCAATGCACAAAACACCAGGTTGGCTCTTTTGGCCCATACCCGCGGAATGATAAAAAAAATAGCGGTGGTCACACAAAAAATAATAGTTAGCTTTCCCGGTTTGCCCAGGTTGGTACCCCCACTATCCATCCCCGTTGCAACTGTTTGTAATACGGGTACCTGCATCCATGGAAGATAGCAGGCAACAATCACTACGACGGCAAAAGCCAGTCCCATCCATTGAGAATATTTCATGAAGTCTTTAATATGTATTTAAACAATCTAAGCGGCTGCAAGTATACTATTTTTACAGATGTGAATTTTTATACCAATATTTAAAAAAAATCCCTGCTCTGCAGGGATTCCCGGCTCAAAAGCCGGCAGATTATTTTATGGAAAGCCCGGTTACGCGATAGCAACCGAAGGCGTCCATGATTTATCTGTAGATAACATGAATACCTCCTTTTTATTTGGTGAATTGTAGCTACCAAGTTACGGAAATAACTGTTCAAAAGATCAGGCGCCACTCTTTTCCACGATCTCATCCATCATAATGGCGCCATGACTCTCATTATAGACGCAGGCGCCATCCCTGATCAATAATACCTGTGGGGATTCGTGCACTATATGCGTATCTTCCGCAATTGACCCGGAAAGCCCGCGATCTGCAATAACATCAAGAAAATAAAAGTCAATATCCGCTCTCCTGTCAGCTCTTTCAAGCCTCGACTTTACCAGGCTGCTTATGCCGCATCTTGGAGAGTGTTTATAGATCACCTGTGGCTTTTTGTAAGAACGTTCAAGTATTTCAGACCACTGTGCTGCTGAAGTAAGCTTTTTCCATTCCATGTTGCAAAATTATTTGAGTTTACTTTATCCGGCAAATCGTGAGCGCAGGGGCACATATTTAAAAAAAAATCAGGTATTTTTGTCCCCATGGAGTATACCATTCCCAATGATACCATATCTGAAGAAAAACTTTCCTTCGAGCGTTTTCGCCAGGAAGTAATGGGCGACTACCGGCTTGCCTGCGAAAGCCGGGAAGCCAGTTTGCTTGGAAGGAAAGAAGTACTTACAGGGAAAGCCAAATTCGGCATTTTCGGCGATGGGAAGGAAGTGCCCCAGGTAGCGCTGTCCAAATTTTTTAAGCCCGGGGATTTTTACGCAGGATATTATCGTGATCAGACTATTGCATTTGCAACCGGGGTAGCCACCATAGAAGATTTTTTCTCACAATTGTATGCTAATCCGGACGAGGACGAAGAGCCACATAGCGCCGGCAGGCAAATGAATGCTCATTTCTCCTCAGCATTTATGGATAAGAACGGTGAATTTCTGGAGCTGGTTAAGCTGAAGAATTTCACAAACGGCATTGCGCCCACGGCAGGCCAAATGCCCAGGGCTTTCGGATTAGCTTTTGCATCCAAAGTATTCCGGGAAGTATCATCGTTACACCAGTTCAAAACCCTTTCCAACAATGGAAATGAAATTTGCTTCTGTACTATCGGTGATGCATCTACAGCCGAAGGGCATTTTTGGGAGGCGATAAATGCAGCAGGAGCGCTACAGGTACCCCTTGCTGTTTTTATATGGGATGACGGATATGGTATATCGGTGCCCTCCGACGAACAGATCGTAAAAGGCTCTGTTTCCGAGGCGTTAAAAGGGTTCCAGAAAAAAAACGGCGATACAGGGATAGACCTGTACAAAGTAAAATGCTGGGATTATGCAGGCATGTGCGAAATATTTGAGCATGGATTGCAAAAAGTAAGAGAAACACATACGCCTGCCATTTTTCATGTAGAAGAAGTAACACAGCCGCAGGGACATTCCACCTCCGGCAGCCATGAAAGATATAAATCGCAGGAAAGGCTGGAATGGGAAAGAGAGTGGGATTGCAATAAAAAAATGAGAGAATGGATCCTTGCCAACGCGCTGGCCAATGAAGATGAATTGTATACAATAGAAATCGGAGCTAAAAATTTCGTAAGACAAAGCAGGGATCTGGCCTGGGAGAAATATATTATACCACTGAAAAAGATGGTGGACAAAAGCCTGGGGCTTTTGCAGGCAGCGATCGATCAATATGGGGATGATACCGGGAGGATTAAGGCAGCGATAAAAAAACTGCAAAACAACAGGGAGCCGCTGAGAAAAGATATTTTCAAAGCACTGGCAACAGGCGTTAATTTCAGTCTCTCAAAGGATGTGCAGGATTACTACAACGAGCTGTACAATGAGCAAAGCAACCTCTACCGTACTCATCTCTACAATGATGGTACCAGAAGCCTTGCTCACGTGCAACCCTCGGATCCCGTATATGATGATAATGCTCCCTTCCTGAACGGGTACCAGATTTTAAATAAATATTTTGACGAACTGTTTAAGCACAACCCCAGGGTACTGGCATTTGGAGAAGACCTCGGATTAATAGGAGACGTGAACCAGGGGTTTGCCGGCCTGCAGCAAAAACATGGCAGAGACAGGATATTTGATACCGGCATACGTGAGCTGACCATTATGGGACAGGGCATCGGTCTTGCCATGCGCGGACTCAGACCTATAGCGGAGATACAATATGTAGATTATCTGCTGTACGGGCTGGAGCCGCTGAGCGATGATGTAGCCTGTCTCCACTATCGTACCAAGGGGAAGCAGGGTTGCCCGCTCATTGTACGCACCCGGGGCCACAGGCTTGAAGGTATCTGGCACAGCGGGTCGCCAATGGCTGTTATCATAAATGCACTGCGAGGCTTTCATGTATGCGTGCCACGTAATATGGTGCAGGCAGCAGGCATGTATAATACGCTGCTTGAGGTAAACGACCCTGCGATAATGATAGAATGCCTGAACGCTTATCGCCTTAAAGAAAAATTGCCCGCCAACCTGATCAGCTACAAAGTAGCTTTAGGCATTCCTGAAATTATAAGACCGGGCGAGGATATTACCGTTGTATCCTACGGCGCTACATTGCGTATAGCTTATGAAGCCGCGCTCATCCTGAAAGACCTGGGTATAGATTGTGAAGTGATTGACGTACAGACGCTGCTGCCTTTTGACCTGCATCACAGCATAGCAGCATCTTTAAAAAAGACCAACCGTATTGTTTTTGTGGATGAAGATATGCCCGGTGGTACTGCTGCATATATGCTCAATAAAGTGATGGAGGAACAGGGAGGCTACCGTTGGCTTGATGTTGCCCCAAGGACCATAACAGCACAGGCTCACCGCCCGGCTTATGGAACAGACGGCGACTATTTCAGCAAGCCGAATGTGGAAGATATTATTAAGGTCGCCAAAGAAATGATGAAGGAATAATGCAGTGCTATTATCATATACCCCGACGGTTCGCTTCGTCAGAAATTACCCATATACCTATTACTTAAGCTAAAAAATGATTACTGTGAGTAAGCCGGTTACCAAAGAAGACCTTCGTTTCATAGAATTCTGGAAAGAGCAGCGCGCCGGGTCAAAATTTAAATACTACCTCCTTTATACAGTAGCCTATGGTGCTATTGCCGGTTTGTTCACTTTTTTTATAGTGATCTTTCTTGGAGGTATCAGCATCATCCCGGTTGCCCAGGACAACCGGAGAGTAGCGCTGATAGTTATATCGGGATTAATTGCTGGCTTCCTTATTACCGTTATCGGCCGATCAATAAATGAAAAAAGATATCAGCAAATATTAAGGAAAGTACGGGATAACTGAGAGGTGAAATGTGAGAAGTGAATAGTGAATGGTGAAATGTCAAACCTCAGAGATGAGAGATGAATAAGTGGTGCAGGGCGCTGAGGTAACCTGTAACTTGCTTAGCTCATAGCTGACTCCTGATAGCTGGTACCTCATTCAACATAATCATTACATTCTATGTCAATACAGATCTTACAAACAGCAGAAAGGGTTTCGCAGAAAGATCATTCAGATAACTATGTATTCCAGCGGTCATTGCTTGCCTACCTTGAAGCGGCAAAACGCATATCTGGGAAAGTGCTTGAAATAGGCACCGGCAGCGGTTATGGGGTAGAGATCATTGCGCCGCATACAGATGAGTTTGTCACGATAGATAAATACCATACCGATATCACGAACATTCCTGCTTTTAAAGAACATAATGTACAATTCATACAATTAAATATTCCGCCATTGAGCGGCATTGCATCCGGCGCCTACGATTATGTTATCACTTTCCAGGTAATAGAGCACATAGTCAAAGATCATTTTTTCCTGGAGGAGATTGCCAGGGTGCTGAAACCCGGAGGGCAGCTCATCGTAACAACGCCTAACAAGAAAATGTCCCTGACAAGAAATCCCTGGCATGTGCGTGAATATACCGTTGATGAGCTGAGACAATTATTATCCGGATATTTTGAAAAAGTAGAAGCATTAGGCGTCTTCGGCAATGAGAAGATCATGGACTATTATCACAAGAACAAACAATCTGTGGAGCGCATCACAAGATTTGATATATTCAACCTGCAGCACAGGCTGCCACGGCAGTTGCTGCAGATACCATATGATATTCTCAACAGGATGAACAGAAAAAAGCTGCTTCAGCAAAACCAGCAACTGACCACAGGTATTACACATGAAGATTATTTTATCAGGCAGGCAGATGATCATTGCTTTGACTTGTTTTTTGTGGCAACAAAGCATTGACAAAAAAACAATAAAGCCGCCCCCATTGCAGAGGAAGCGGCTTTTAAAATTCAATAGGGTTAAGGCTCGTACTTACCTACCGTCCATAGTATTTATTTACAGCTTCTACCCGGTTATTTACGTGAAGCTTCTCATATATATGGTAAACATGCTTACGCACTGTTTCCTGCGCAATCCCAAGCTTTGTAGAAATTTCCTTATACAGGAGTCCCTTTGCCAGCAACTCAAGTATCTCGTGCTCCCTGTTGGACAGCGCATCCAACACCCCGGGTAACATGGTATTTTTTTCCCGGAAAGCCGCTACTACTTTCCTTGCTATCTGGCTGCTCATAGGAGCGCCGCCCTCTGCAAGCTCTTTAATGGCTTCCAGCAATTTTGCAGGAGCCGTTTTTTTAAGTATATAGCCATTAGCGCCGGCAGCCAGCGCTTCGAATATCTTTTCATCCTCTTCATACACGGTGCACATCATAAATAAAATATCCGGGAAGCGCGGCTTTAACTCCCTTACACAATCTATACCACTCATGCCGCCGAGGTTGATATCCATCAGCACCACATTCGGCTTTATTTTAGGTATCCCGATAATAGCGCTTTCTGCACTGACAAAAGACCCGCAGAACTGGTAACCATCGTCCATCATGATAATTTGCTCCAGCGCCTGGCGTATATCATTATTATCCTCTACTATGCAAACACAAATATTACCCATAATAATTCTATGCTGCAAAAATAGACCATATCATCAACATATATGCTACCCTAAAGCGGGTACTATACGAGAGGAATGCTCAATATAATAAGTGTTCCCTCACCATTTATGATCTGGCAGGAACCGCCGATAATATCCAGGCGTTCTTTCATATTTCTTATACCATTGCTTAAAATGCGGGTATCACCCGGGTTGAAGCCGATACCGTTATCCTTAATAGAGATAGTAAAAAATTCTCCCATAGTAAATGTAATACTTACTTCTGCAGCCCTGGAATGTTTTACAATATTGTGCAAAGCCTCTTTTACCGAAAGCGCTATATTCCTCCGCGCCTTACCGCTAATGGTCGCTTCAGGTATTCTGTCGGGAACAGTAAGCCGGAGCTTTACAGGCAATGGCTCAAAAAATTCAACGATCTGGTGGCGCAGGTATGCAATAAGATTAGGAAGGGTATCATTCCTTGAATTCAGTGTCCAGATAATCTCATTCATCTTCTCCATCAGCACGTTAGAAGTAGCAGATATTTTTTCAAGCTCTTTGCTTTCCTGCGGGATTATCTTCACCTTGGCTATCTCGCTCAATAGCCGTATCGAGGTTAAACCGGAGCCGATATCGTCATGAATTTCCTGTGAAATACGGTTTCGCTCATTGTCTCTCGCGTCTATTATAGCACGGTATTTATCAAGCTCCTTCCTGTCATTTTCAAGCTGCAGTTGTTCAAATGCCCTGATACGCTGCGCCTCAAGCATTCTCCTGCGATAGCCGAGCGCCTGCAGGAAAATGATCATCTGGAAAAGGACGCCGGCCATAAAGATAAGCACTGATAAGCCGCTGTACCTCAAAAGTAATTCATCGTAATTTCCCCAGCGGTCCACATATAATGCTATGCATGCCATAAAAATGGAAAGAAGAGAGCCTATACCAAGATACCGGGCTTCCTTTTTCTTTTCTTTCAGGATCAATATCACCGCTACATAAGCTGAAAATAATAACGCACCAATCCTGGCCACATCAAATGCAATATTCGCAGCATAATTATAACGGTTGGCATAAGTAAGCGGCAGGTTCACGATCAGGAAAAATATCTGGAGGTATATCAGTCCTTTCACCTGCATATAAAGCGCGGGCATCTGGGTTTTGAGCCTTAGAAAGTAAATAATGAACTGCAGGATCAGCATTAGTCCCGTCAACTGCAGCGCCTGATAGCGCAGGTCATACAGAGAGAAATACAATTCGCTGAAAGAAAAGACATTCAGGAGACGAAGTCCGAAGTACAGCATAAAAATGAGCATTGCTGAAGCATAATAAAAATATTCCCATGCAGATTCGCGCACGAAGATGGCAAAAGTATAGGCAAACATGCTGAACATAATCCCCAGCAAAAAAACAGTAATATAAATATATACACGGCTGGGATGCAGTATATGGTAAAAAGAAAAATCACTCAGTTCGGATGGCAGCAGTATTACCGGATCAAAAAGATACCAGTTGAAGAAGTTAATTTTTGCCTGGATATAAAACACTTTACTTTCTCCTTTTTTCACAACAAAATATGCGCAGGGAACAGTATTAAAAAGTGCAGGTGAAAATATTGCTATGTGATTGTCCAGTAATTTCTTTTGACGGGTGAGGCTGTCATATTCATACATTGAAAAATGCTGTGCCTTACCGGCATAAAAATAAAAAGTGTCTGTGTAATTACCGGTATTCGTAACCGCCATCCTGATAAAATAATTGGCGTCCAGTTGGGTCTGATCAAACGGTGACTTACCGGGGGAAGGGCTGAATTGTGCATCTTCTACTTCCCGGATGGAATACCTGCGGGAAGCATCAATAAAATAGGTGAGCCGGGCTTGCACTGTATCATACTTATTGATGCTTCCCACATCAATATTGCCTGATATCTGGGCCATAGCAACAGTATAGTACCAGGCACATAAGGATAGTATCGTCAATTTTTTAAATAGCAAGAACCTGCTTTATATAAAGACATCATTCTACTGTAATATAAAAAAAAAGATGGATATTATCCTGCAGTAATATGCAGGGTTCAGAGCGGGAAGTACAGTAAATATTTTTCTTTAAAAAATTCCTCTTCAAACATCTCGTCAAGCTTCCAGGTATAAGGCTTCAGCCCGCTTTCGGCGATCTCCGCCGTTAAATCGCCCCCTTTAAGACAAACAAGGCCATTTTTGAAAGATGCCATTTTTCGCTGACTTCTTAAGAGAGGTTTTCCCCAACGCCAGAGATCTTTTACGGGGGCAACAGCCCGGCTTACCACGAAGTCGAATTTCCTGTCTGTGATATCTTCCGCCCGGCTGTGCCGGGTAGTTACATTTTTAAGCTGCAGGGCGGCCACTACTTCATTTACTACTTTTAGCTTTTTGCCTATTGAATCAACGAGATAAAATTGTATTTCGGGATACATGATTGCAAGGGGTATCCCGGGGAATCCGCCACCTGTGCCAATATCAATAATATCGGGATTGCCGGAAAAATTCATCACTGCCGCTATGGCAAGGGAATGGAGGATATGCCGTTCGTATAACTGATCAATATCTTTTCTGCTGACGACATTGATCTTTTCATTCCAGTGCCTGTACACATCATCCAGCAGCAATAATTGCTGCAACTGTTTTTCAGAAAACTCGGAGAAGTATTTCGTTACTACTTCCAGTCTTTTTTGGGTTTCTTCCATAAAGCCGGGGCAAAAATGAGGTAATACAAAAACATAAAAATATCAAATGCCCAGTACCATTTGCCGAGATCCTGCTCATTTAATTTTTTCATGGCATTATACCATATAACACCCTGCATAATGCTGCGCAATATAAAAATACCAGCAGCTATTTCCCACCTAAAGAAAACAGCCGATGCAATAAGCAAAGGGAAAAACAGGAAGTGCGAAGCAGCATATAATCCTAATAAAAATTTATGCCTGGGCTTGTAGTATTTTGAAGTCGTAAAATGACGCTGTTTCTGCTTCATCCATTCCCTCCAACTGGCTTTTGGCTCAGATAATGTAAATGCGTCTTTATCAATCACTACTTCGGTATTACGGGGTGTGGCCGCCGCATTGATAAACAGGTCGTCATCTCCTCCCGGCAAATGATTGTGGGCAGAAAAGCCTTTATTACGGATAAATACCGCTTTTTTATAGGCCAGGTTCCTGCCCGTTCCCATATAAGGGATACCAGCCAGGGCGTAAGAAAAATATTGCAGCGCAGTATGGAAGGTCTCGAACCGGATGATTTTATTAAGCAATCCCTTCCTCTTATAATACGCGCCATACCCCAGCACAATTTCAGCGCCATGCTGAAATCTTGACACCATTTTTTGCATCCAGAATTCACTTGCAGGAACACAATCTGCATCTGTCAGCAGCACTATATCATATTTAGCCGATTTTATTCCCATTGATAATGGGAACTTCTTGCCGGTAATGAACTTAGCTTCCTGCTTCAGCTCCAGCATCTGCAATTGGGAAAAATCTTTTTGTAGCGCTTCTATAAGATATTTTGTCTCGTCAATCGAATTGTCATTCACCAGGATCAATTCATGTTTGTCCACATATTCCTGCACCAGCACACCAGGAAGATTTTTAGCTAAATTTGCCGCCTCATCGCGGGCACATATCACTACCGATACCGGCTGCTGATGATATAAACCTTCAGGAGCCAGCCGGTAAAATGCCAGTCTCCTGAAAAAATAGAAGTAATAAACAACCTGGATTATAGTAACCAGGCAAAGAGCACCAAAAATAACCAAACGCCAGTCCAGTTGTTCAATCATGGCGGCGAAGGTAAGAAATACAAGGATTTGTTATTATAGATTTATCGTAATGTGAAAATTTATTGAGCTATGGCTATACTGCAATTCGGACTGGAACAAACAGATGCTTCTTCTAAAGCAAGAGCCGGAAAGATCAGGACCGATCACGGGGATATTCCCACACCTGTATTCATGCCGGTGGGCACTGCCGGGAGTGTAAAAGCTTTGACCCAGCAGCAACTCATGGAAGAAGTAAAGGCAAAGATCATACTGGGCAATACCTATCATCTCTATCTCCGCCCCGGCATGGAAGTGCTGGAAGAGGCGGGCGGGCTGCACAAATTCATGCACTGGGATCAGCCGATGCTTACGGATAGTGGCGGTTACCAGGTATTTTCCCTCGCAGGCACCAGGAAGATCACAGAGGAAGGCGTAATGTTCCAGAGCCATATAGACGGAAGCAGGCATCTTTTTTCACCCGAAAAGGTAATGGATATACAAAGAAGCATCGGCGCTGATATCATCATGGCATTTGATGAATGCCCGCCCTATCCCAGCGAGCACCGCTATGCAGAACAATCCATGCACCTGACTCACCGGTGGCTCGACAGGAGCGTTGAACGCATCAATACAACAAATGACAGGTATGGCTATACACAAAACCTTTTTCCTATAGTACAGGGAGGAACATACCCTGAGCTGAGAAGAAAATCCTGCGAATATATCAGCTCAAAAAATGCCGCCGGCAATGCCATTGGCGGATTGAGCGTGGGAGAGCCTGAAAACATGATGTATGAGCTCTGCAGTACTTGCTGCGAAAACTTACCTGCAAATAAGCCACGCTACCTGATGGGTGTAGGTACGCCGTGGAATATACTGGAATGTATTGCGCTCGGGGTAGACATGTTCGACTGCGTAATGCCCACCCGTAATGGCCGGAATGCCATGCTGTTTACTTCCGCAGGCGTCATCAATATTGACAACAAAAAATGGGAGAAAGATTATAGCCCTGTAGACAGCGGGATAGATTGCACCGTCAGCAATTATTATAGTAAGGCCTACCTGCGGCATCTCGTAAAATCAAAAGAAATTCTTGGGCTGACCATTGCGAGCATACACAACCTCGCTTTTTATATGCATGTAGTAACAATGGCAAGAAAGCATATTATAGAAGGAGATTATTTTTCCTGGATGAAAAACAGTATTGACCGGTTCAAACAAAGACTTTGATTGTTCCTTTTCCCTATCTTAGCTGATTTATCAAAATGATTGGTGCTATGGCTGCACGTTCTGACCAGTTTACAAGCCCGGATTATCTCCTGCTTGACGAGTTGCTGACCGACGAGCAGCGGCTGATCCGCGAATCAGTAAGGAAATACGTAAAAAAGGAGATATCTCCTGTCATTGAAGATTATGCACAACGGGCTGCGTTTCCACAGCAGATCGTGAAACAGTTAGGGGAATTGGGATGTTTTGGTCCCACTATCCCGCAGGAGTATGGGGGTGGCGGAATGGATTATATCAGCTATGGACTAATGATGCAGGAGTTGGAAAGAGGAGACAGCGGCGTACGCTCTACTGCATCTGTGCAGGGCAGCCTTGTAATGTATCCGGTATATGAATATGGCAGTGAGGCCCAGCGCAGGAAATATCTCCCTAAATTGGCAAGCGGCGAATGGCTTGGCTGCTTTGGGCTTACGGAACCCGACCATGGCTCTGATCCGGCGGGGATGCTTACCAATATAAAAGATGCGGGAGATCATGTAGTGCTGAATGGCGCCAAGATGTGGATCAGCAATGCGCCGTTTGCGCAAATAGCCATAGTGTGGGCCAAAGATGAGCAGGGTGATATCAGGGGCATGATTGTTGAGCGTGGCATGGAAGGCTTCACCACCCCTGTCATGCATGGCAAATGGAGCTTACGTGCTTCCGCCACCGGGGAGCTGGTATTTGACAATGTGAAAGTGCCCAAAGAAAACATCCTGCCTGATGCCCGGGGGCTGAAAGGCCCGTTAGGCTGCCTTACCAAAGCCCGCTTTGGCATAGCCTGGGGCGCCATTGGCGCTGCTATGGATTGCTATGATACGGCATTGCGCTATGCTAAAGAGCGGATACAGTTTGATAAGCCGATCGGCGGTTTTCAACTGCAGCAGAAAAAACTTGCTGAAATGATAACGGAGATCACAAAAGCCCAGTTGCTGAACTGGAGAGTTGGAGTGCTGATGAATGAAGGACGAGCCACTCCGCAACAGGTAAGTATGGCCAAGCGGAACGGCTGCGAAGTGGCTGCCAACATTTGCCGGAACGCAAGACAAATACTGGGCGGTATGGGTATCACAGGCGAATTTTCTGTAATGCGGCACATGATGAACCTCGAAAGCGTAATTACCTATGAAGGCACCCACGATATACACCTGCTTATAACAGGGATGGACATTACAGGTATAAATGCGTTTAAATAAAGGCTGCATGCGGATATTCCTTTTGGGTTTTATGGGTACGGGCAAAACATACTGGGGGCAACTATGGTCGCGGCAGCATCATCTTGATTTTTTTGACCTGGATGCCACCATTGAGCAAGAATGCGGGATGACCATTGCAAAGCTGTTTGAGACCCGTGGAGAGGGCTATTTCAGGGAAAGAGAAAGCGCACTGCTCAGAAGCTTTGGCACCAAAGATGATTTTATTCTTTCCACGGGCGGGGGCACCCCCTGCTTTTTTGATAATATGGACTGGATGAATGAAAATGGGATCACCATTTATTTGCAGACTGAAACCACGATATTAAAAGAAAGATTAGTAAAAGAAAAGGAGCACCGGCCCCTTATAAAGGATCTTGATGATGCCGGAATTATGCAATTCATTGAGAACAATATAAATAAGAGAAATAAGTTTTATATGCTATCAACTGTAATACTGGATACAGCAGATGTTACAGCAGATACTTTTACCAAAATTATACGGGAATATGTCTAAACGTTTTATTCAATATGCTGCCATACTTGGAGCTATAGGCGTTATTTTGGGGGCTTTTGGAGCCCACGCTCTCAAAAAAATAGTGGGAGCCGATCAAATTACCACTTTTGAAACAGGTGTTCGCTACCAGTTTTACCATACTTTTGCCCTGCTCGCTATAGGCATCTTATACAGGAGAATGCCGGGAAAACTTATGGAATGGGCCGGCATATTGTTTATTTCAGGGATAGTGCTATTCAGCGGTTCATTATATATTCTTACCCTGCTTGAAGCCACTGAAAATGTTGGGTTGAAAAGCATAGGAGCCATAACTCCCCTGGGAGGACTGTGTTTTATTGGCGGGTGGATATGTCTTTTCATACAGGCGCTGAAGCCCCATACACACGGAAGCCACAGGAGAAGCTCCCGGGAAGAATAAATTGTAAAGTCAATTAAATTGTGCCTGTTCATTTCCTTTAGAAGTGAGACGTGAAATATGAAAGTTCGTCTCAGGTTTGCCATAGCACTATAATCCTGCATCCAGTACAATCAAGGTACCTTCCGGGCTGTTTACCAGGCTAAAAGCACCGTCAATAGATTTCATTCTTTTCTCCATATTATGAAGACCATTGGAAAATGGCTTCACTTTTTCATGGTCGAATCCAATGCCATTATCCTTTATTGAAATGCGTAAATGACCGTTCAGTTCCACCAGTATTTCCACTTTAGTGGCTTTGGCGTGTTTCACAATATTGTTTAAAGCCTCCTTAACGGTCAGAAAAATATTCCGGCGTTTTATTCCGCTCATTTCCATTACCGGTATGTTCTCCTTAGTCTTTATCTCACATTGTACGGTTGTGTTTTCAAAAAAATCCTGGGCGTAGCTTCTTATATAGGCGATAAGGTTTGCAAGAGAATCATTTCCGGGGCTCATGCTCCAGATAATGGCATTCATTTTACTCAAAAGATCATTGGCAGAAGAAGATATTCTTTCAATTTCAGGTATATGTATATTCCGCATTCTTTGCTTAGCCAGCTCACTCATAAGGCGAATAGCGGTCATGCCTCCTCCAAGCTCATCATGCATATCCGTGGAAATACGATTGCGTTCTTCCTGCTGCGCCTGGATAACGGCAAGCTGTTTCTCGAAGTCCTTTTTATTCTCTTCCATATTTCTCGCATCTTCAATCTTTATCCGTTCTATTAGCTCAATCCTTCCTTTATATGTCAGCCCAAAAAGAAAGCAGGCGAGCTCCGAAACCACCGCCAGGTCATAATACAACAATGCTGCTCCCCAGATGCTGCCCGACGTGCTGGAAAAAATAATGATCAGCAAAGAGATCATTCCAAGGATCAGCATCGCCAGGTTACCGAAAGCCAGGTAATTTACGAGTACACTTTTTTCGCGGAATCCTAATATCACGAAAAGCAATGCACCGGTCAAAATCAGTATTTTAATGCCATTTTCAAATGTGACCAGCCATTTTACCCCCGGAGTAAAAAAGTAGATAGCCGAATATATTACAATAAAGCTGACATAGGCTGCTTCAATCAGCTTAAGTATTTTGTCCAGCACGGGATATACGTTACCGGTATTAAGAAAGTATCTTACAAATGTCACGTAACATATAGCGGATGTAAGTATGATAATAAAGTCGAGATACTCTTCAAAAAAGTAGATGAAATCCCCGGCAGAACGATAGAAATAGGTTTTAGCAAATAACAAAAAACCGGTGAGTGTTGCATACAGGCAATAATAAAAGTATTCTTCCTTTCGCGATAATATATAGTTGGTCATGGCAAACAGCATCATCATGCACAGGATACCTACAAGAATATAAGTGACAATTTCCAGCGACAGGTTGTGCTCGTGCATCAGGATAAGATGTGCATGCAGGAAAGATGTACGGATCAATTCGGGAGAAAGCTTATTCGCTTTAATCCGCACAGGCTGAAGCTCCGCATATATTTTTACAACAGCACGGGGCGGAAGATAAATTATCCTGTAGGCTTTCCCTGCAGGTATTGGAGGAATGCTGTCCGGCAGCATTTTGAGCATTGCAGTGGTTCGGCCTTCTTCCTCAGTAAATATATGTACAGACTTAAAATAATAGCCCGGATAAAAGCAGAGGGCTTCAGCGCTGTCTGCAGGGTTAAACAATTCAAACTTTACATATACATATCCTGTATTAATATTTTCATCCATCATTCCTCCAGGTAAGGTGACATTGGCAAACGGCAAAGCAGGAATTTTATCGGGGTCAGAAACAGGGGCTGCCGTAAAAGCTGCCAGGAAGTGATTATCCTGCATCTTAAATATATCATGAAAAGAGGCAATATTAATAACGGACGTGGTATCATTCATATTCCGAGAAAATGCGGGGTGCCCGGAGCCCATTCCTATGCAGATCAGCAATAATAAAAAAAGACGTCGTACCACGAAATCGTTTGATGAAAGTTGTTATAAGCCAAATATAACATTTTGAGCATTAGCTGCAAACTTCCCAATACCTCTTATCTTTGTTTATCTTTAACCATTGGTTCAAAGTTTCATGGCTAATAAATTAAAAAGTAACAAATCCAAAAAAGCAGATCCGGAAAAACTTACCGCTGACAAAGAGGAAAAGATAAAGGTGAAAGAGCTGGTGAAGGATGAGCGCACGCATAAGATCATCGGAAGCATTCTTTTACTCAGCGCTTTTTTTCTTTTCGTAGCTTTTACTTCTTACCTGTTTACCTGGCGGCAGGACCAGGATAAGGTATTCCAGGGTTTTTCTTCATTTCTGTTTGGTGATAGTATTAAATCGGCAAACCTGCTGGGAAAGATCGGCGCTTATATTTCTCATATCTTTTTTTATAAAGGCTTTGGATTATCTTCCTATCTTTTTTGCAGCTTCTTTTTTATACTCGGTGTAAATCTCTTATTCGGCAGAAAGATATTTTCCCCCTGGCGCAATTTCAGGTATATAGTAGTAGGACTGATTTTCTTCAGCACGGCATTTGCTTTTATAGCCAGGGGAAGCGGTTTTCCATGGGGCGGGGAAATAGGTAATATCAGCAGCGACTGGCTCAGTGGTCTTATCGGGAATGTTGGTACAGCAGCGCTCCTGCTGGTGGGAGGCTTCAGCTATTTTATATGGAGGTTCAACCCGGTGTTCACCATTCCTGCATACAAGTCCTCTAAAAAAGATTCAGAGAAGGAAAAGTTTGTTCCTGTAGATAATTCATTCTCTGAAGAAGCCAGGCTTTTCGCTGATCCGGACATTTTAGAAGAAAAAACCAACAAGGTGAAGCATGGAGGCGGTGTTGTAGTGATTCCCCCTGCCAATGAAGTAAACAGCGAGAAGGCAGCATTGCCGGAAAATACCACTGCACTTTCAGGGGTACCTGATCCGGGGCAGGTAAAAAAAGGGAAAGCAAATCTGCCCGGTAAAAAAAATAAGCCTGAAGAGCTTGAGCTCCAGATACAACCTCATTACGAAGACACGGAGGAAGCTGAAGAAGAGCCGTTACCGGAAGAGGAGCCCTCTGTAATTACGCATGTTGAAAACCTGCCGCCTTATGACCCTGTGCTCGACCTCAGAGATTATGAATATCCCTCGCTGGAATTGCTGGAAACCCATGGCAGCGAAAAAATAGTGCTTGATTCCGCAGAGCTGGAAGCCAACAAAAACCAGATCATTAACACACTTAAGAACTATGATATAGATATCCGGCAGATATATGCTACCGTTGGTCCCACAGTCACTTTATATGAAATTGTCCCGGCGGCAGGAGTACGTATATCACGTATAAAAAACCTTGAAGACGATATTGCCCTGAGCCTGGCAGCGCTGGGTATCAGGATAATCGCACCTATTCCCGGCAAAGGTACTATAGGTATTGAAGTGCCCAATGTAAAGAAAGCTATTGTAAGCATGAAAGGACTGCTGTCAACAGATAAATTTCAGCAGAATAAATTTTCGCTGCCTATAGCGCTGGGCAAAAAAATTGACAACGAACACTTTATTGTTGACCTGGCCACCATGCCTCACCTTCTGATGGCAGGGGCTACCGGCCAGGGTAAATCGGTAGGCATTAATGCTATCCTGGTTTCTTTGCTGTATAAAAAGCATCCCTCACAGCTCAAGCTCGTAATGGTGGATCCCAAGAAAGTAGAGCTGAGCCTGTACAGGGTGATTGAAAAACATTTCCTGGCCAAGCTGCCGGGGGAAGAAGAATCAATTATTACAGATACCAAAAAGGTAGTGCATACCCTCAACGCCCTGTGCATTGAAATGGACAACCGGTACGACCTGCTGAAAGAAGCAGGATGCCGCAACATACGGGAATACAATGAGAAATTTGTAGCCCGGAGATTAAACCCCGAAAAAGGTCACCAGTTCCTCCCTTTCATTGTGCTGGTGATAGATGAGTTTGCAGACCTGATCATGACTGCCGGCAAAGAAATTGAAATGCCCATTGCCAGGCTGGCCCAGTTGGCAAGGGCGGTAGGTATCCATCTCATCATCGCAACGCAACGTCCTTCTGTAAATATTATCACAGGCACCATCAAAGCCAACTTCCCTGCACGTGTGGCATTTAAGGTATCGTCTAAAATTGACTCCCGTACTATTCTTGATACTGGCGGCGCAGAGCAACTGATAGGCAGAGGAGATATGCTGGTTTCTTACAACGGGGAGATCACAAGAGTACAATGCGCCTTTGTAGATACCCCCGAAGTTGAAAAAATCGTTGAGTTCATCAGTGATCAGCGGGGCTACCCCCAGCCTTTTTACCTGCCGGAATACGTGGATGAGAAAGAGCTGGAAAGCAGGGACTTTGACTCGGGTAACCGTGATCCATTGTTTGAGGAAGCAGCAAGGATGATTGTGCAAAGCCAGGTAGGCTCCACGTCGCTTTTACAACGCAGGATGAAGCTGGGATACAATCGTGCCGGAAGGCTGATGGATCAGCTTGAAGCAGCAGGCATTGTAGGCGCAAACCAGGGCAGTAAGGCAAGAGATGTATTGTTTAAGACAGAAATGGAACTGGAAGAATTTTTGCAGGCTTTATAGTGTTAAACGATTTAACAAAAAATATTAAACCATTTACTTTAATATTCGTCTTTAGTGAGTGCACTGTTTAAACAACTATGGCAATTATTCCATTATAAATACATGAAATGAGAAATTTACTTAGCGCGACATTATTATTGTTTTCCGTATCATCATTGCCGGCACAGATCTCAGGTAATTCTTTGAGCACTAATGACCCTGACGCCAAAAAGCTCCTGGAATCCGTTACTGCAAAGTTCAAATCTTACAAAACAGTAAAGGCTGCCTTCCAGTTGCAGATAGAAAATAGTGCGGGGAAAGTGCAGGGCACTAAAAAAGGAACAGCCTATATGAAAGGCAATAAGTATAAACTTGAGCTGAATGAGCAGGTTATTTTTTGTGATGGCAACAAAGTGTGGACTTATGATAAAGGCAGTAATGAGGTACAGGTGACTAAGGTTGATCCCGCCGGGAATAGTTTTACCCCCCAAAAAATATTCACAAATTTTTATGATAAAGATTTTTTATATAAGCTGAATGGTGAGAAAAAACAGGGGGCAAAGATCATACAGGAGATTGAGCTAACTCCTACCGATAAAAGCAAAGCTTTTTTTAAGATCATGGTTTACGTGGATAAAAAATCAAAAAATATCGTATCCACAAAAGTTTTTGAGAAAAACGGCAATCGCTATACCTATAGTATTACCAGCTTAGTACCAAATTCAAAGCTCGATGATGCTGTATTTACTTTCGATGCAGCAAAATACCCTGGCGTAGAAGTAATTGATCTGCAGTGAGGGATGAGGTTTGGGCTTCATGACAAGACAGTTCACGTTTGCCGTCTTATATCTCACGTTTCACGCTTAATTTTTCAGGTAACATTACCCCTTAGCGGTACGACCGTACCGCTTTTACAGGAAAGAGGAGCGGCTGTCAGTTTACCATCTTATTGGCGCAACTGCTGCTGGCAAAGGCTTCCGGCTTGGCTTTGAAGGCAAAACCCATCCCCAGGATATAACCCATCGCTTCCCGCAGCGCTTCATTGCTTTTGAAATGCGGGTTGGTGTTGATATCGGCATGCACTTCCATATCCACATCATATTCGGTAAACAGGTCGCACAGCTCGTAAGCGATTTCAATGCTTTTTGCCACTTCTACCAGCATCCTTTCTTTAATGGAATACTGCTTTTTTGTTTTTTCGTTGTGAATGAACATGAAGCCTCCATGTCCTTCGCGGAGGAAAACAATTACTGTGGCAAATTCTGTTTCAGACCCTTTAACCTGGGAATCGGTCCCGATGCAAACTTTAAGACGATAACCATTATCTTTTTCCCTGATAATAGCCAGCTTTACTTCTTCCTTAATGGGGAGTTGAAAGCGTTCTCCGTTAAATTTTCTCCATAACATATACGGTGAGGTTTTCCGAATTTACGTATTTTTTAAAAAATACCGGACCAGTTATTTATTATTGTTTTGTTATGGGCGGCGATCATTGCCGTTAGTGCTATGCGGCGATGCAAAAGTTTTCCCTATTTCATCTATCAAGCAAGATTACATATACCTTTATATCAACCGCATCAAAATACCATAATGGATATAGCAACACGAAAAAAAACAGTAGTGCTTGGCGCTTCTGATAATCCTGCACGCTACAGCTTTCTTGCTTTGCAAAAATTAAAAAAAGCAGGACATGAAGTGATTGGAATAGGCAGGAAAGATGTAATGGCGGGAGATATAGCTATACATGCAGCCGTGCAGCCGCTTAAAGAGATACATACCGTAACGCTGTATCTTAACCCGGTCAACCAGCGGCAGTATTATGACTACATATTAGCGCTTCATCCGCAACGTATTATTTTCAACCCCGGTGCAGAAAATAATGAGCTGCAACAACTTGCCGAAAGCAGGGGTATTGCAACTATGAACGCCTGTACACTGGTATTGCTAAGCACCGGGCAATATTGATACTGCGAAGGGCAGTTGCAGCACCTTCCAGGCATTGGTATAGGTTGTGAGAAAAATTCAGCTTCCGGCTCATGTTTCATAGGAACTATATAACTTAGCGTTATGAAAAATAAGAAATCCATACTGCTGACATTTCTGGTATTAATTGTGGTAGCAGCCTTATACAGGGTAATACCCGGCCGTCCGTTTGGGTTCGCTCCCCAGATAGCCATGGCTCTTTTTGCCGGGGCTGTAATCAAGGACAGGAAATTTGCGTTTGCCCTGCCTTTGTTTTCTATGATACTTTCCGATGTTATCTATGAGTTGTTGTTTATATCCGGGCTTTCCACCCTGCAGGGGTTTTATGACGGGCAGTTCACTAACTATATATTATTTACCCTGCTGACAGCCGGAGGCTTTCTTATCAGGAAAATTAATTTTATTAATGTTTTCCTTGCTTCCATCGCCGGGCCTACCGTTTATTTCCTGCTCTCCAATTTCCTGGTCTGGTTAAGCGGTACCGGGGGATACCAGCGCCCTAAAACTTTTGATGGTCTGATGATGTGCTTTGCAGATGGCATTCCGTTTTATAAAAATTCCATCTGGGGTACATTGTTTTTTTCCGCACTCCTTTTTGGAGGATACTACCTCGTCAGGATGTATGCTGCAAAGCCCAAAACAGCATAGTGCATTTGGATGGGGAGGAATGCGGGATACGATAAACGTGAGACGACAAACGGCAAACACGAAACGATAGATTCTCTCATATTTGACTAACCATATTGATACCGGAAAACAAGGCGAGCAGCTTGCCGTTCATTACCTCATTGAGAAGGCATTTACTGTAATGCACACCAACTGGCGTTATGCCCGTTATGAAATAGATATTATTGCCAGCCATAAAGATGTGCTCCATTTCGTGGAGGTAAAGACGAGACGCTCAGGAAAATTCGGCTTCCCGGAAGAAAGTGTTACAGATAAAAAGCTGCAGCATCTTATTAATGCTGCAGAAGCATTTTTAACAGCATATCCCGAATGGAAAAGGGTACAGTTTGATGTGCTCTCTATAACACTTACCGGTAAGAAAGCAGCGGAATATTTTTTTATCGAGGACGTTTATCTGTAGCCACCAGGATTTTCATTTTTTCCACCATTTTAAACGTTGCAGGACAGTACGCTATATTTTGCTTGTGTACATGCATATAGTCCGTCATTTTCTTTTTGGTGAGATGCGGGAATCCTGCGCAATCATCCGGGCGGATGGCATATATGCTGCACATGTTGGTCGTCAGGTCAAGGAACTGGCAAGGCTGCTTCCTGTTCATCCAGTCCTTATCTTTTTTATCGAAGAACAGCCATTTTTCCTTGAACTGCCCGGGCGACATGTTAAAATGTGCCGATATACGCCTGATATCTTTAGCATTAAAAGTCGGGCTCATGGTTTTGCAGCAATTGGCGCAGCTAAGGCAATCTGTTTCCTTCCATACTTCCATGTCCGCTTTTTCGGCTAACCTGTCAAGGTTGAGGGGTGGATTATTTTCGAGCCTGGTGAGAAAAGACCTGAATCGTTTTTTTTGATGCCTTACTTTTTGCTTAAAAGACCTGAGATTAACAGGGAACATAAATTATATTAATATTGAGCGCCGAAAATAAACATTTTACTAATGTGGGAAGCGTATAAAAACGGCTTTAAAGCCTACCTGCAACTGGAAAAATCATTGAGTAAAAACTCAATTGATGCTTATCTCAGCGATGTTGAGAAGCTTACGCAATTTTTAGAGGCTGCACAGCGCATGAAAGCGCCCTCTGATGTAAGCCTTACCGATCTTCAGCAGTTTGTAAAAAGTATAGCTGAACTGAAGATAACCGCTTCTTCACAGGCCAGGATCATTTCAGGGTTAAAAGCTTTTTACAAATTCTGTCTTCTCGAACAGATCAGTACCAGCGATCCCACCGTACTGTTAGAAGCGCCCCGCCTCAGAAGAGCTCTTCCCGATACATTGAGCTTTGAAGAGATCGAAAAGCTGATCGGACAGATTGACCTGAGCAAACCGGAGGGCGTTAGAAACAAAGCCCTCCTGGAAACCATGTATAGCTGCGGGCTCAGGGTCTCAGAAGTAGTGACATTAAAGATCTCCTGCCTGTACCTGAACGATGGCTTTGTGCGTGTGATAGGGAAAGGTGATAAGGAAAGGCTGGTGCCTGTAGGAGAGGAGGCTGCAAAGCATATTAATATATATATAGCGGCAATACGCCTCCACCAGCATATACAGAAAGGCGAAGAGGATATTCTTTTCCTTAACAGGAGGGGAAAGCGGATGACACGTGTAATGATCTTCCTGATAATCAAGAGCCTGGCTGCAAAAGCGGGTATAAAAAAACAGGTGTCGCCCCATACCTTCCGGCATTCGTTCGCTACTCATCTTGTAGAAGGAGGGGCTGATCTGCGGGCGGTTCAGGAGATGCTCGGGCACGAAAGCATCACTACCACAGAGATTTACACCCATCTGGACCGGGATTATTTGCGGGAAACGCTGCGAAAATTCCACCCTGCTTTTCACTAATCCGGGGTTGTTCATAATTTTTTAACACAAAATCCCATACTAAAAGGTAACAAAAGAGCAATGCTGCCGTTATAAGGCAGGAAAATCGAAAAGAACAGATCTTTGAATAAAATTTATAAAATACGATTGATTTGTGTTAAAGAACCTTAAAATATGGTATAAAAGAGTATGCTTTTAGATCTTTTCTAAAAAATGATCTTCAGCCATATTGTTGATTCATAAAAAGTCCGTACATTTGCGGCACTAAGTTGAACCTGAAAAAATCCTTGCTTGTCCGAGGCTATATAGATCCAAAATAGTCCCACCGTCTTTAAGAAGTTTTCTCCGGGCGTTAAACTTAAAACTTCCTCAGGTTTAGTTCACTAACAGTTTTTTGAATATTTCTAACGATTGATTGAATGAAAAAATTTAAATATACCATTCATCATGATATAGTACCATACATAGTATTATGTATTGCATAGTAGCAGTTTTAAAACATATCTTTGTATGGTAGATATGATAAACGAACTAACAATTAAATACAGGAAAATGAAACAGAAGAATGAAGTGGCTTCGAAGGCAGGAACCCTCAAAACAGAAAACAGCATTAAGTTGCTCCGGAATGTGATCAGCAAATCTGCCTCTATGTTGCTGATAGCAATGGCAGGTTTTGCCACCATGTCCTTTACCCAGGATGACACCGCTGTGAACAGTGTTGATACCAATCTCAGCGTAAAGAAGGAAAAGGCAGGCGCTGTGATATCTGCCGATAATGCAATGCCGGGCGATGATACCAGGAATGCTTTTATAAGCTTACCTGACCGTAGAACCATTGCCAAAGCGGATGCAGAAAATATTGCAACATTTATTGCGGTAGTTGAAATTAAAAGGCTGTGGAGCATGGATATCGTGTCAGCAAAAGCAAAAGCTGATGACGAAATTAAATTCAGCTTTGAGTTGAGAAGGATATATCCTTCGGCAGAACTGGCTCAGCAGGCGGACGTAAATATGATTGAAACATTCACAGATGATATAGTGCTGAAGAATTTGAATTTCAGCGCTGCCGGCATAACTGCATCAGATATTGAAATAGCTGATAATTTTGTAACTGCGCAGCTTTCAATGAAAGACATGTTTTCTTCGGAAGCATTGATCGCAAAAGCAGATGCAGAACTAATAGGAGCGTTCAACAGCGCATACCTTGCAGTGATCAGCTTACCTTCTAAAGTGGCTGCTGACAATGCAGATGCTGACATGATGCAGAAATACCTGCCGCAAATTAAATTAACAGAAACAGTTGCTACAAAATAAGCAGTAAGGCAAAAATCAGTTGGTATTAGTTATGGTTTTGATTAGGAAAAGGCCGGCGGAATGTCCGGCTTTTTCTTTTAAGTCAGTCAAATGATGATCGTGAAACAATAGAAGATAGAAGTGAATTTCTTACCATTATCTGCTATGCTCAGGTCTTTCTTACCAGCCATTTCCACATTTCCTTCCAGGTGATTTTCTTTCCGTATAACAAAATGCCTGTTCTGTAAATTTTGGCAGTGAGCCATGTGAAGAATAAGAACCCCAGCACTAATAATACCATAGATAAAGCAAGCTGCCACCAGGGAACATCATACGCTATCCGTCCCATCATTACAACAGGAGAAGTTAACGGGAATAAGCTACCGAATATGGCGAGCCCGCTATCGGGAGAATTAATAGCTTTCGTCATGATCACAAATCCAAGAATCAGCGGCATCATTACAGGGAAAACCAGCTGTTGGGCTTCCTGCTGGTCTTCACTTACCACACTACCCACAGCAGCAAACAGGGCTGCGTATAACAGATATCCTCCCAGGAAATAAAAAACAAAGCAAAGCACAATTTTCGCAATGGGAAGAGAATGTAACCCCTGTATAATGGTGAACATTTTTCCTGACCCTGCCTGTTCTGCAGCAGCTTTGGCAAGTACCGGGTCGGAAATCTGGTGAAAAAGACCGGGGAAAATGAGCGGGATAATCAACTGCAGCAGCCCCATCAGTACTATCCAGATGGCAAATTGTGTTAGCCCGACGGCGCCTATTCCTATGATCTTTCCCATCATTAATTGAAAGGGTTTTGCAGAGCTGACAATTACTTCAGCAATACGGTTGGTTTTTTCTTCCATCACTCCACGCATTACCATGGTGCCGTAAACAAGCAATATCATATAGATCAATATGCCGGCGATAAACGAAACGGCATAAGCCACGCCTGCCACACCTGTTTTTTCTCCTTTTCCCGAATCAATGATATTCTCTATGTCAATGTCCGCCTTGATGTTTTTGTATATCTGCGGGTCAATATTTGCTTTTTGGAGGCGTCTCCTTTCTATTGCCGCATTTATCTTTTGTTCAAGAGCTGATTTAACGAAAATATTTACAGCGGCCTGGCTGTGCACTTTTATCTGTTTGAGTACATTTTCTTCAAACGGAGGAATGTAGAGAAACAAAGAGTAACCTTCTTTTTTGTATTTGTTTTTGAAATCCTGCTCCGTTTCATCGTGAATAAAAGTATAGGTGGTTTTGTCGTTTTTATCTGTAGCAATTGATCCGCTAAAAAGATCTGCCTCATCAAGAATGGCTATATGTTGTGCGTTGCTTTCCCCGCTTATAGATACAGCTATGATGATCGCATAAAATCCTATTATAACAATAGGCACCAGTATAGTGGTGAGTAAAAAAGATTTTCTTTTTACCCGGGTCATATATTCTCTTTCAATGATCAGCCCTATTTTATTCATAACTATCAGTATTGCCTGTCTGGTATTTATTTATTAAAAATTTATGCGTCAATATGGTGGAATTGTCTTGCCAGCGGGGTTCCTTCCACCAGCCTGATAAAGATATCGTTAAGCGACGGCAGTATTTCATGGAAGGCAATGATCTCATGCTTCCCGGCGAGCAGGTATTGCAGCACATCGTGCGGACGATACCCTTCATGTATTTCTAAAATAATGGCGTCATCATGATGCTGCACTATCTCAAAAACGTCATTGGTCATAATCTCTCCCGGATCTTTTTCAAAGCCTACCCTGAAGAGATTTTCTTTAAAGTCCTGCTTTACCTGCTTTACAGAACCATCCAGTATTTTACTTCCCTTGTTGATAAGTATAATGTGATCGCAGATCTCTTCTACCTGCTCCATGCGGTGAGTGCTGAAGATGATGGTCTTTCCTTTTTTGGCAAGCCCGAATATTTCATCTTTGATAAGGTTGGCATTCAGCGGATCCAACCCGCTGAAAGGCTCATCCAGTATAATAAGCTGTGGCTCGTGAAGCACAGTAGTAACGAATTGCAGCTTCTGGCTCATACCTTTGCTCAGATCCTGTACCTTTTTATTCCACCAGCTTTCCATTTCAAGCCGCTGAAACCAGTACCTGATCTTTTCCATGGCGTCTTTCCTGCTCAATCCTTTGAGCCTTGCAAGGTATAATGCCTGCTCCCCGATATTCATCTTTTTATATAACCCTCTTTCTTCGGGCATGTAGCCAATGCGTGTAATATCTTTTATGGGGTCAAATGGTTTGCCCTCAAAAGTTATGGTGCCGGCGTCGGGGAAGAAAATGCCGGTGATCATTCTGAGCAATGTAGTTTTACCTGCGCCATTGGGCCCAAGCATGCCGAATATTGATCCTTCGGTAATATTGAAACTCACATCATCTACTGCTTTTTGTGTGGCAAAATATTTTTTCAGATGACTGACCTCTAAAATGTTCTGCATATTATGATCGGTTGCTGGTGCACAAAAATAGTTACGTGCACAAGATTACTGATTTAGTAGTATTAAGTTAAGATTATTGTGTTGCAAATTGTGAGGCGTGAAAGGTGAAATGTGAGATTTTCACGTTTGACCCTTGACGTTTCACGATTAACATAGCACTAACCTGAAAATTTTTGTGAATGTAATGTTTTTAGCAGATTTAAGTGCGCAGTAATTTTTGCCCGATAGCGGATGCGGTGCGTTCTCCGTCCATGGCTGCGCTTACAATCCCGCCTGCATATCCGGCGCCTTCACCGCAAGGGTAGAGATTGTGTAACCGGGGATGATTAAGGGTGATCCTGTCCCTGGGTATGCGCACCGGCGATGAAGTCCTGCTTTCCGTAGCTACTACAATGGCTTCATTGGTGTAATAGCCGTGCATTTTTTTGCCAAAAGCTTTAAAGCCTTCTTTAAGGGTATTGTAAATAAAGGCTGGTAAAACTTCATCTATGCTGCATGAGCGTATACCGGGGATATAAGAGCAATCCGGCAGGGAAGCGGAATGCTTCTTTTGTGTGAAATCTGTCATTCTCTGTGCAGGCGCTACAAACTTTCCACCTCCCGCATCAAAGGCTTTTTTTTCAACACTCTGCTGAAAATACATAGCGGCAAGCGGCCCGTATTTTTTGTATTGTAAAAAATCTTTCTCTTCCACAGCTACTACCATGCCGCTGTTGGCATAAGGATTATTTCTTTTGGAAGGGCTCCACCCGTTTACCACCAGCTCTCCGGCAGCAGTAGCAGCAGGAGCAATTATGCCCCCGGGGCACATGCAGAAAGAAAACACTCCTCTTTGATGCACCTGCTCTACCAGGCTGTAAGCGGCAGGAGGCAGGCCGCATGCTGAGATATCCTGCCGGTGATATTGTATGGTATTGATCAGTGATTGCGGATGCTCGATGCGCACTCCCAATGCAAAGGGCTTGGCCTCTATCTGGATTTTTTTATGGAACAACAGCTCAAAAATATCTCTCGCTGAGTGACCTGTGGCGAGTATGAATGCATCGCCGTCAAAAGAGATACCATCGGCAGTTTTTACAGCTACGATAGTATTGCCGTCAATGGTAAAATCAGTTACTTTTTGTTGAAAATGAAATTCGCCGCCATGTTCCTCAATAGTTTTACGCATGGCAGTGATAATACCAGGCAGCTTATTGGTGCCTATATGAGGATGTGCATCAAATAGAATGTTTTCTGTGGCGCCGAAATGCACGAACAATTGAAGAATGCGGCTGACATCCCCGCGCTTGTTGCTGCGGGTATATAATTTCCCATCGCTGTAGGTGCCTGCTCCTCCTTCCCCAAAGCAGTAATTGCTTTCGGGGTTTACAATACCTTCTTTGTTGAGCAAAGCAAGATCTCTTCTCCTGGCTCTTACATCTTTTCCCCGTTCAAGAATGATTGGTCTTATACCGTTTTCGAGCAGGTATAAAGCAGCGAACAGACCGGCTGGTCCCCCGCCGATTATAATTACACGCGGTGCGGCTGTCTTTAATTTTTCAAACCGGAAAGCCGGCGCCGGCCGCTCTGTAAAAGGTTCATTGATATATGCCTGAACGGTAAGATTATACCATACCTGCTTCCCGCGTGCATCAATGGAACGTTTCAGCGGGTAAAAACCGGAGACCTGCTGTATATTTACACCGGCTGCCGCCGCAATATAATTTACAATGGCAGCATCATCCTGTATTTCGGATGGTATAAGCCTGAGCGAGATCTTTTTTTGCATAACAAGGGTCAGGTGGTTATCCTAAAACCAATTTACACGGGCGGTCAGAAAGGCAGATCATCAGGGGCCAGAGGAGCATCTATTGGCATATAGTCAGGAGGCGGTACATCTGCAGTCTGCTGTGATTGCATATTTACTGTTTCCATCCTCCACGCATCCAGATTGGTAATATAATTTACCTGGCCGTTCTTTTCCCATTTCGTGCCTTTGATATTAAAGGATACTTTTACTGTATCCCCTATGGCAAAGCGGTCAGGCATATTTGTTTTGTCCTGTACGCACTGAAATTTAGCGTAGTTGGTAATCATCCTGCCGCCGATGTCTTCTGATTTTTCGATCACGAATTCCCGGGTTTTAAAGGTGGCGGTGCGCTGTACAGTGTCAAATTTGGCAATCAGCTTGCCGGTCAGTTCATAACTCATTGTAACATAATTAGAGGGCAAATGTAGCAGCAATATTCTTTGATTTTTTCTAAATTTTATTTTTATGTTGCTTAAAATTTTTCTACCTTCCTTCACGGTAAAAAATTAAAGCTGTACAAATGAAAAAATGCAATCTTCTCCTGATGATGTTATTCATTTTAGCAGCTTCCTTCCTGATATCTTATCAACCTCAATTTAAGCCTGGCAAACTTTATTCTAAGAGATTTATCTCAAAATTAATTGTATGTGATAGAATGTTGCCAACCCTTGTCGTTCAAAGCATAATGAAGATACCCGGAGATTTTTCCCATACAAAATGCGGAAAACTCTGTGAAGTGCGGTACTGTTGTTAATGCGGAAAATTCAAGTGAATAAAAAATTTTTTTTTCAACAGGAAATGTTGATATTCGCCGCCCTGCTCGACTTTTTTTTTCGGGTCAAACGGCTTAAGAAAAAGGACTAAATTTTCAAAATAATATACATAACCCAACATATAAAATTGCTTTACCAATAATGGATAAAACTCACGATAAAGTATGGAATAGCTGTCTGGCGATTATAAAGGATATTGTAGAGTGGCAACATTTTAAAACATGGTTTGAGCCCATTAAACCTGTTGCATTAACGGAAAAGATTTTAACCATCCAGGTGCCCAGTCAATTTTTTTATGAATATTTAGAAGAGCATTATGTAAATTTATTGGCAAAGACTTTGAAGAGAGAATTAGGTAAAGAGGCCCGTCTTGAATACCGGATTATGGTAGACAGCGGTAACGAAAAAAATAAGCCGCTGACCATGGATGTTTCGGGACACGGTTATAAAACATATTCAAACAACGAAATGGATTTCCCTCTTGTTATAAATAATCCTGTAAAAAATCCCTTTGTGATCCCGGGATTAAAGAAAATGCAGATTGACCCGCAGCTCAATCCTTCATATTCTTTCGATGCCTTTATTGAAGGTGATTGCAACAGGGTGGCCAGGAGGGCGGGGAAAACGGTTGCGGAAAAGCCGGGCACTACATCATTTAATCCGCTTGTGGTATACGGGGGTGTCGGGCTTGGAAAAACACACTTAGTGCAGGCAATAGGCAATGAAGTAAAAAGACTGCATCCCAATAAGGTAGTATTATATGTAAGCTCTGAAAAATTTATCAACCAGTTCCAGGATCATAGCAGGAATAATGCCATTAACGACTTCATCCATTTTTACCAGATGATTGATGTGCTGATCGTGGATGATGTCCAGTTCTTCAACAGGGCGGAAAAATCGCAGGATGCGCTTTTCGCTATTTTCAATCACCTGCATCAGAGTGGTAAGCAGCTTGTGCTGACGTCTGACAAATCTCCCAAAGATCTTGAAGGGGTGCAGGAACGCCTGTTGAGCAGGTTCCGCTGGGGGCTGAGCGCAGACATGCAGCTTCCTGATTATGAGACAAGGATGGATATACTGGAACGGAAGATGAAGAACGACGGATTGGATATGCCGAAAGACGTGGTAAAGTATATTGCATATAACATACAGAGCAATGTAAGGGAACTGGAAGGGGCGCTCATTTCGCTTTTGGCACAGTCTTCGCTCAATAAAAGGGAAATTGATCTTGAATTGGCTAAAAAAGTGCTCCGTAATTTTGTTAAAACATCATCGAAGGAGATAACTATTGAGACCATTCAGAAAATGGTTTGCGATTATTTTAATCTTCCTTATGAGCGGCTCCTGCAAAAGACCCGTAAGAGGGAAATAGTACAGGCAAGGCAAATTACGATGTACCTGGCCAAGCAGTTTACCAAAAACTCTCTCAAAACCATCGGCGAACATTTCGGCGGGAGAGATCATACTACAGTTATACATTCCTGTCAGACGGTAAAAGACCTTATGGATACAGATGGTATGTTCAGGGAAAGTGTGGTGGACCTGCAACAGAAAGTACAGCTTGCTGCTATGTGATAAAAAAATATTGTAATGAAGAAGCTCCTGGAAAGGGGCTTTTTTTATGTGGTTTAAAGAAAATATAATGATTGTAAGTAAAAGAGCTGTCATTACCGGCAAAGTGCAGGGCGTATTTTACAGGGCCAGCGCCAAAGAAAAAGCCATTGCGCTGGGCGTGAACGGAGAAGTGTGGAACAGGGCAGACGGCGGGGTAGAGCTGGTTGCCGAAGGGGAGGAGGAGCAGGTAAATGCATTACTGGAATGGTGCCGCCAGGGACCGCCGCATGCAGAAGTAAAAGAACTACTGGCGGCTGACAGTACGGTGAAAGGCTTTAAAAATTTTACAGTAAAGCGATTGTAATATTTGGCTTTTCTGATGATTCACCCTATTTTTGCCGTCCTTTCAAACAGGACGGTGAGGTGGATGAGTGGCTGAAATCAGTAGTTTGCTAAACTGCCGTACGGGTAACTCTGTACCGCGGGTTCGAATCCCGCCCTCACCGCAGTAATAATAATAATTTTCATTGTAAGAACCCGTCAACAAAATATTGACGGTTTTTTTATTTCCTGCTTCGTCAAAAATGCTTGACCACCGCTAACTTTCATTTTAAAATGACAGACCTTAATAACCTAACAAGATTTCTTGAAGCCCAGGAACATGTGTTTGCCACGGCATTGCAGGAAATTAAGAACGGAAGGAAAACCGGGCACTGGATGTGGTATATTTTACCTCAAATCAGCGGTTTGGGAAATAGTGAAACAAGCAGGTTTTACGCCATCAAAGACATGGGTGAGGCAAAGCAATATTTGGATCATCCCGTTTTAGGACAGAGATTGATTGAGATCGCTTCCGAATTATTAAACCTTGAGACCGGTGATCCTGCTGTTGTTTTTGGCAACATTGACAGTATGAAACTAAAATCTTCCATGACATTGTTTTCATTATTGGAAGACGCCCACCCGGTATTTCAAAAAGTTCTGGATAAATATTTTGGCGGCAAAAAGGATATGAGCACCATCCGCATAGTGAACCCATAGTTATGTACGATGCTGTGAGGCAGTGCGGTTAGCTTCGGGAGTTGTTCCAGATCTTAAAGACCTGTGCATTATTATGCCAAAGAAAAAGAGGATCCAGAATGTATGATGCACCCAATGTAATTGCGATACCTTTAGGTACATATTTTATTCACCCATTACAAAAAGAAGGGACTACAGGACAGTAATAACAGGCGCATGATCAATGCAGACGACAAGCTGAAAGCGCTTTTCGGCGGCAAATCCGAGGTGCCCATATTCGACCTGGCAAAGATCGTCAGCGCGAATGTAAAATAGCGGCTGGGTCAATTGTTTTCTATGCATGAATCATTTGAGTTACCGGTGCAGTTCGGGGATACAACGATAGTATTGCCAGCAGCGCTTACCACCTGGGGATACAGCCACAGGATCCTGGTGACCCTGGAAGAGCAGGTCATTATTTTTGAGCCGGATGAAGAGCGGCATTACCGCGCCCTGCTTGCAGAGGGACAGAAGCCGCCTGCGCTGAAAATGGTTAAAGCCATTGCGGAAAGCATTGAAGCAGTATTCAAATAAGGCTTACTAAAATGCCATTTAGTAAGTTACCAACGGTTGTTCCGGGGACGGCTTTCTCTTTCCTTAGCTACGCTCACCGACATAGACCGGACTTCCGGTTCCTTGTTGTGTAAAGACTCCATTGCCTTATTAGCTGGAACTCAATTCTACAAATCCAAAGCCACGGCTTCGCCCGGTGTCCCTGTCTTTGATTACTTTGGCAGAGGTTACTTCTCCGAATGATCCAAAAAAGTTGCTTAAGATCTTCTTCCTGCACATGAAAGCTCAGGACTAAATGATGAAGAACTAATGTTCACGCTGTGAGGATAGGCAATTGTTATCAGATCTCAGCATAAAGGATGGAGGGCAGGGCAACATTATTATGCATGCTTTGTCGCAATCCGGGTAATCGCTACAAAGGAAATTGTTGAAGTAAACGGTAAACGCATAAATATTCCTGTTTAAGCTGAGCACCGGGTCATTCTGATCCCTGCTATATTCTTTCGGGTAAACAGGCACTATAATTGAAGTCACTTTTTAGGCCTAAAAAAGGCAAATGAGCCGGCTCTTCCCAGCTTATTATTTTGTCAATAAAAAATCTGTTATTATGAATAAGTCCATTGAACACAGCAATTATATCAATATTCAGTTTTCTGAACGCCTGGTTTCTTTACTCGCAGGTTCCCTCTTAATAGTGGATGCATTTGAACGTAAAACATTCAGCTTCTCCAAGGCAGCAGCGGGAGGATTTCTTTTATATAGAGGAGTATCAGGGCATTGCCCACTCAATAAATGGGCATCCGGTATAAAGATACCCTCGCCCCAAAATATCAACATAAGGACCGGCATAACCGTAAACAGACCAAGGCATGAGGTATATACTTTCTGGAGAAATTTTTCCAACCTTCCCCTTTTTATGCAGCATGTTGAACAGGTTGAGGACAGGGGTAATAATCGCTGGCACTGGAAAATACGGATGCCGGGCGGCCTTGGCAGTATAGGTTGGGATGCAACTATAGTCAAAGAAGAGCCGGAGACCCTGCTTGGGTGGAGCTCAGTGGAAGGTTCTGCTATAGAAGCAGCGGGAAAGATCACGTTTAACGTAGCCGGAGAAAACGCCACCCGGCTGGATATTGTCATTTCCTACCGGGCACCGCTTGGCGTAGCAGGTGAACAGGTAGCCCGGCTGCTGAATCCTGCTTTTAAAAATATGGTCAGAAAAGATATTGAGCAATTCAAAACTTACTTTGAAAGAGAAGCATTACACGAAGGCTGAACTGCACGCAGGAACCTTTTGGTGGTGCGGAGTGAGCACCTTTGCTTACTTCGCATACATGGCAACAGGATCACAACGGATACACCAGGGACGGGGATTTATTGATACCGTTATCAATAAAAAAAGCACTTATAGCCATTGGACAGTATGGAATAATTAAAATTTCTATTTCCATGCCGGCTCTTCCTTTTTTTCAAAGTCCGCGAATGCTTTGCGTAGACCGTTAAGTACTTCTGCAGTAACTTCAAACAGGGCCTTTGTTTGCGGATCAGTCAGCACATTAATATCGTTTCTGAGATGATTAGAAAGCTTTTTAAGCTCATCTTTTATGTAGGTTGTATGCACCTTGGGATCCGTGCCGCTTGTTATTTTCATACGATTTTTTTAGATATAGCGAAACAAATTTCCTGCCACGTGCAATACGGAAATGTATTGTTCCCCGGGAAGGAATTCTTTATCGCCCTATCCCGATTATTGGCGGGAAATATATTACCCTGCTTTAAGAAAGCAATTTCCCATATTGTTGAGGATGGCTTCAGGCAGTGCAAGGTCCGGTTCATTTTAAAACAGAAGCATCCTGGTAAAATAAATTGGCATATTATTTTCTGTTATAGTAGCAGTGGTTCTTGAAAGGGGTGTTTTGGTAAAACAAATCTGAGATCACACTCTCACACCTGATCTGGGTAATTCCAGCGTAGGAAAGAAGGGAACAACAAGAGCTTCGGGTAACACCGAAGCTTTTTTAGATTCCTGACCTGGAAAAGAAAAACCCGGATCCGGCACAATATGTAAAGGAGCTATAATGTTTTGAACCGTATAATGAGGATGAACAAAGCTATGCGCGTGCTGCGTTATACGATCCTGACTGACGGGATGAAGTGCTGGCGATGCTAAAAGAAATACGGTTTAAATCTCAATTTATGGAGCACAACACACATATAGGCGATGCAAGAGCTCCCAGCATGCACGATCCGGGACATGGTGAACATATACGGCAACTGGCGTGAGAAGCATATGGAGAAGACGAGAGCGGTCTGAATCATTTGTCCGGTTGTTTATGTCGGGCTCACTCCCCAAAATACATAGATAGCTGTCCCCGTTACGATCAGGCATAAAATCTCTCACGGCAGGCGGTAAATCCTTATCCGGAAAATCCACAAGGCATATTGCTATTAAGTTGCTTTATTTTAAAATCTTTTTTAGCGCATCTGCTTTGGCAAGATGTGCTTCAAGTGTAGGAATAGTGGTTGTAATAAACTCTCTTACGTCAGGATCTACCGACTTATCGCCTGCATCCCTGAACAGATCAATTGTTTTTTTATGATCAGCGATCATCATGTCAATAAAGTCCTTATCAAAATCTTTTGGTTTCTGAACCGAGAGATCGGCTATTTTCTTCTGATGATCTTCGCCGGGGGTTTCGGGCAATGTAATGTTGAGCTTTGATGCGAGTGATTTTACTTTGCTATTAACGGCTTCATGGTCCTTTACCATCTGGCTTGCAAAGTCCTTAACTGTTTTGCTTACAGCTTTTTCTTCTCCTATTTTTCCTGCAGCTACTTCAGCCATACCCCCGTCAGCAGCCTGTACAAGAAAGCTGCTCGTATTTTCTTTTGCTTTTGAAACGTCGGAAACAATTTCCTGTTTGGCTTCGTTGGTCGAATCGGCTTTTTCAACCGGGCCGGATGTATTGCTGTTACATGCAAAAAGTGTCATTATACTACCGGCGATAATGTATGTTTTCATGCTTTTAAAATTTAAATGTGCTGATGACAGCGATGAAGTAAATTGCCCACAAAATTTAAGTTTGAATGTTGATGATAATAATATCTGTGCAAATAATCGGCCGTTCTTATAAGATCAGCTGATACTGAATTAAGACTGACAATATCCCATACGGAACAGGGAATCCATTAAAAATTTACGCGTTTCGGGAAAGAAAATTCCCAGTGATCAACAGGATGCTTTACCAGGGCATAAAAAATATCATCTTTCCCTGCTGAATAAGCATGCCCAAATTTTTTATAGACCAGGAACTCTTAACAGCAAATGCTGTCACAAAGATTTTTGTATTACTTTCTTATAAACCCAATATTCCTTTGGCCAGGCTTTTCCATTGCATGTCTGATAAGCCGGCAACAGAAGCAAGGCTTACTATTTCATTTCTCAGTTTATCAGTCAATGTTCCGTCCCGGGATGTCTTTTCATTTCTTCCATGGATCTCCACACTCAACCAAAGCTTTTCTCTGCTCACGATGAACGTACTGGTAGCGCTGCTGCCAAAAAAATGAGCAACTCCTTTTGGATTACCGGGGTCTGCAGACGGCCGTACCCTGATCAGTTGATATGCTGAATCCATATAGATGTCCTCTTTATAGACTATTTCTTCTATGCGCACCCAGTCATATCCTTCTCCTGCCTTTGTGCCGGGTCCGATAATATCTATCCTGATGAATAATCCTTCCTTTGCGTTGCCCTGCACTGGTCTTCCATTATCATCGGCCAGTTGAAATTCAGCAGAAAGTATACCGGCGTATTTTGACCATTTGTTTATATCCATTAGTCTTGATACTGCTGATGTAAACATACCTGCTGCTTCCATCTTGTTTGCAGCCTGCCTTGTTTGCCTGATATCTTTCCGCTCTCCCTGTAATTGCCGGGAGATCTTTTTTTTCATAGAAATACTTCAAAGCATAATAAAAAACTCTTTTTCATAACGATATATTTTGTTTGAAAGAGTTGAAGCAATCCCGATGCCATGCAATGCCAAAAGTATTATTGTCATCGGTTCAGTCATCTCCTCTTATGATTCTGAATATAAAAAGCGTAACACCTGCTATACCGGCAACGTGTATCCATAGCGGCGGCGATGGAAATGGAAATGCCATAAAATAAATGGTAAATAATATAACTATTGTTATGTATAAGCTGTTCCCTTTAATTCCTTTGTTCATAATTCTTGTTTTTTAGGGAAGCCGGATGATATCCGGCTGCCTGGCATCCGGGAGATAAGTCCATTTCTATTTCCACCGAATGCATCAAAAGATGAAGAATAATTGCTTTCGTAAATTGCCCGCTTGTTCTTGTTATATACCAGGCAATTCCAATACCATGGAATGCTGTCCGCTCCAAAAACAGAGCGGCTCACTCCGTCTTTTCAGCTTTGCTCATGTTCTTTTAAATTTCCGGCAATTGCTTTAACCAGTGAAGGATTTGTATCACCATCCATTTTCCACCCGCTTTTCAATGCACGTATGATACCTATGTAATCGCCATTAAGGGTAATGTAGAACTGGGTATAGTTTTCTCCGTCAAAGCTTTCTTCTATGGGAATCGCCTCTCCATCGTAAGCTTTATCCTCATGTTTAAATGACAAGCTTATGACCTGCTTTTGCAATTGTCTGATAAAATCTTTTAAGAAGCTGATCAGCTCTTTACGCTGCTGGCTTGTGCCGGCGCTCCAGCTTTTTTTGCCTGCTGTTTTATGGGCTATTTTAAGTTTGATGCCTGACAACATAGTGCTGTAGTCATCTGCATTCAATTTTTGTACATTTTGATGAGCAAGGATAAACCAATGATAGCCTGTGCCAATCTTTGCTCCTGATCCTGCAGGCGCTTTGCCTACTCTTCTTTTCTTTACTGAATAATAAATACGCCATACTTCAGGACTTATTTTTGTTTCCTGCCATCTTCCTTTATCATAATTCCATGTATGTGTTCGTCCCACCTGCATGCCGGTATAAAATTTCCCGTTGTGATATTTATAATCATCAAACTTGCCTGCCGGTTTTTTTTTACTGGTTGTTTTCATCCTGCCCTGATTAATAAGATTATGTCCTTCTTCAGTGCAAAACCATAATAGGCATTAATTTGTCACTTATTGCTTTTTCCAATGCTGCAGGAAAAGCTGATGCTTCGTCGTCCAGCGCTCTTAAGGATTGAATTTGTTCGTCCCAGGCATATATGTGATCTGCCGAATTATTAATCCTGATGACAAATCTTTTTTCATCATTTATCATCATAGGTGTGACGATAACATCATAACCTATATTATCAATGTTGACAGTGAATGACTGCGGGCTTTGCTTTTTTGACGTTATTTCCATAATAATAGTTTTATGATATGCTGCATACATTAATCATTTACCGGTATTCATATTTGTATTCAATTCGCGCTCTGCTTTTTCAATCCTTTCCCATCCGATATTAGGCGTAACAAAGTATGCGATGTCTGGCCCTGCGCTGATCCCTAATCCATTGGTATTAAAACATCATACCAAAAAAAGATACGGGGTGAATGCGATATTAACCGCTGAAAATTGGGGAATAGCAGCTACATCTTATCCTGATAACACTTTGGCAGGATATTTTATACCTGATTAAAGAGAAGGGAAAGCGATTTGTAAATGAAAATTTTGGGATTGGGAAACATTTTTCCCACAACGATATGGAAGCCGCGGCAGCTGAATTATACTGGTAACAGATAAGTTACTAATGATGAAGCAGCTGATTAATGCGCCCAGGCGGTGGAGTTAAAAAGTATAATTTTAAAAAATGTGCTATGTATGATTTATCATTACAACTGAATATACCAAATACTTCCAAACCAAGAGTTGTAATTATTGGCGGGGGCTTTGGCGGACTGAATGTATGCAGGCATTTGCCGAAAGGAAAATTTCAGATTGTACTTTTTGACAAACATAATTATCATACTTTTCAACCTTTGCTTTATCAGGTTGCCACTGCCGGTCTTCAGCCTGATGCCATTGCAGGTCCGCTCAGGAGCCAGTTTAAGAAGCGGGATGATTTTTATTTCAGGCTCTTCAAAATCACTGCTGTTGATGCTGAACAACAAATTGTTTATACGCCGGCCGGCAGACTGCATTACGATTACCTCGTAATAGCAGCAGGTTCTGTTACCAATTATTATGGAAATACTGAACTGTCCCAACAGGTGCTCCCGTTAAAGTCTATTCCTGATGCATTGAACTTAAGAAGCCAACTGATGCAGGTGCTGGAGCTGGCGGAGATGACGAAAGACCCTCAAAGACGTGCGTCTTTGCTCAGCTTTGTAATTGTTGGCGGCGGCCCAACGGGTGTGGAAACCTCAGGCGCTATGGCAGAGCTCCGGAAAAAAGTGCTGCCTAAGGATTATCCGGGTATTGACTTCAGCGAAATGAAAATTTATCTTGTGGAAGGGATGAGCCGGCTGCTGCCGCCGATGTCGGAAAAGGCCGGGGCAAGTGCGCAACGAAACCTGGAAAGAATGGGAGTGTCCGTCATTGTTAATGCTATGGTAGAATCTTATGACGGGCATATCCTGCGTTTTAAAAACAAAGAGCCAATAGCTGCCGACACCGTTATATGGTCTGCCGGGGTTACCAGTGTAAAGATCAGCGGTATTCATGAAGCATGGCTTGAAAAGGGGCGGCTTGTTACGGATGCTTTTTGCAGGGTCAGGGGCACTTCAAATATTTTTGCAGCCGGTGATATAGCTTTAATGAAAACCGATGATTATCCCAAAGGACATCCGGGTGTTGCACAGGTAGCTATTCAGATGGGCCGTTTTATTGGTAAAAACTTATGGCATATACATAGGGGAGAGCATAGCAAATCTTTTAAATACTTTGATAAGGGAACATTAGCCACTATAGGAAGAGGAAAGACCGTCCTGGATCTTCCGGGCAGGAAATACCTGGGCGGAAGAGTAGCATGGTGGATATGGCTATTTGTTCATATCAACTACCTGATCAGCTTCCGTAACAAGCTAATGGTTTTTGCAAGCTGGATATGGAACTACTTTACCTTTGATAAAGGTAACCGGCTTATCATCCGCCCTTATATGCGCGGTAAAGAAACTACTACCCAAAGATCCGCTGCATCTCAGCAGGCGGCAACAATATAACAAAAGCGGATGCCAGCTTTAAAACGCTTCTTTACTTTTTAAAATTCAATATAAGATGGTGGAAACTTTGCTATAGATACTGCCAATATATTTTATGATCTGCTACAGGAAAAAAATCGGAAAAGGATTTCGCTACTTTGACGGGCACAATAAAATAATAACCGATGCCAGTCTTAAAGCATGGTTTAAGGCTTTGGTTATTCCGCCTGCCTGGAAAAGAGTAGAGATCAATACATCATCCCGTGCTAAAATATGGGCTACCGGTTACGATGCAAAGGAACGGAAACAATATATCTACAATACCAGGTTCCGTAAAAGCCGGGATGATCAAAAATTTAACCGTATCATACGCTTTGCCAACAGGCTGGAGCATATGCGCCGGGTGACCGGCCAGCATCTGCGTAAGCGCAAACTAAGCCGTGAGAAAGTTTTGGCCGTCATGGTGCGCCTGCTTGAAACCGCTTTCTTCCGTCCCGGCAACGATTGCTACAGCAAAGAAAATGAAAGCTATGGGCTTACTACATTACGCAGCAGGCATTTGGAAATTAACGGTAATGAAATGATATTTTTTTATAAGGGAAAATCAGGACAGGAGCAGGAGAAGCATATAATAGATGCGCGGCTTACCACCATTGTAAAAGAAATAGATGAGTTGCCAGGCTATGAAATCTTTAAATTTATTGATGAAAACGGAAATATCCATGATGTGAAGAGCGGTGACTTGAACGAATATATACGTTCGGTCATGGGTGAACCGTTTTCGGCTAAAGACTTCCGTACATGGGCAGGAACTGTAATAGCTGCTATGACGCTTGATGAAATAGGCGCAGTACGGGAAAAAGATCAAAATAAACTAAAGAAAAATATCCGTAATGCCGTGATAGCTGTCAGCGAAAAGTTAGGTAATACTCCCGCAATTGCCCGTAGTTCATATATAGACCCACGTGTAATTGATAATTATATCCAGGGCAGAACACTCGGCAATTTCAGGAGAGAGGTAAATCAGCTCCTCAAAACAAATGAAAACCTTTCAGTGGAAGAGCTGGGAGTGTTATGCCTGCTGAAGAAGCGCCTGAATAAAAAAGATTGACATACCTTTCCTGCAGCATAGCCGGCTCACGATGCTTTGCCCGTATTAGCAGAGATGCTTTCTATCAAAATTCTTACTTCCTCTTTAGTTCTGTTTAATTTTTTTGACAGGTGTTCTAACAGCCGTTCTGCATGGCCGGGCTCATATAAAAGATCTTCATCAGTGAGTGAAGGATCATTTTCTTTCAGCTGCTCTTTTACAGACTCCCAGGACTGCCTTAAGTCTAATTTTGTTTTGTTCATGATTTATTATTGATTAAATAATCATGCCCTGTTTTCCGGCTTCAGTGTTAAAACAGTTCAGCAGCCGTATCTCTATTGAACGAAGCTTTCTTATTATGGAGAATTAAATATCCTGCCGGAATTATGTAGAAAAAAATACACAGGTTATGCAATGCAAACTTAATTTATCTTTATGCTGCTTAATACTCAGCTCAGCTTTATCCTACTTAAATCCCGGAGGTTTATGCTTTCATCAAAAGTTACTCCTTTTCTTAATCACGAGAGTCGCCAGGCAATGTTTGCAGCGATTGTTGAATCATCCGAGGATGCTATCATCAGTAAAACGATCCAGGGACTCATCACCAGTTGGAATAGTTCTGCCGAACGTCTTTTTGGTTATAGTGAACGAGAGGTATTGAATAAGAGTATTTTGCTGCTGATCCCTGAAGAACGTAAAGATGAAGAAGATATGATCATCGCATCCATATTAAGAGGCGAGAAGATCAGGAACTTCCGGACAGTCAGGAAAGCAAAGTCGGGTAAAGAAATTGATGTATCGCTCACTGTGTCGCCGATGTTTGGAAGGCAGGGTGAAATAATCGGTGCATCCAAAATTGTGAGGGATATATCCGAACAGGTTATGATGGAACGAAAGCTCTGGGATGCCAATATTGAGCTGCAGCGCAGCAATATGTTCAAAGAGGAATTTATTGGATTGGTAGGTCATGAATTAAAAACGCCTTTAACAAGTTTAAAAGCATCGCTGCAACTATCTAAAGAAATACCTGACAAAAAAGAGGAATTGATAGACAAGGCCGCGTTTCATACAGAAAAACTTATTAAAATGCTGAATGAGTTGCTTGATGTCGCAAAAATTCAGTCAGGAAGGATGGAGATATTTCCCCGGAAATGCACTGTGGGTGATTTTCTGAACAATGCAGTAGAAACAGTCAGGATGGCATTTCCCACCCATGACATCGTTTGCAGCGGGAATGGAACCGGTGCAATGGTTAATGCCGACACAGAGCGCATGGAAGAAGTAATAATAAATCTGCTTACAAATGCTATCAAATATTCGCCCGGGAAAGATAAGGTGATGGTGAACACGCGGGTGATTGACACGTATGCAGAGATCAGCGTCAAGGATTTCGGATTGGGAATTCCCCCCAATGATCTTGAAAATATATGGACCCGGTTTTACAGAGTTTCTGCTTACAAAAAGCAAATACCCGGTTTGGGGATCGGTCTTCATCTCTGCCGCAACCTGGTGTTACTCCATAAAGGCTCTATTTGGGCCGAGAGTGAGTGTGGAGAAGGTTCCACTTTCAGGGTACGGCTACCTGTGCTGGCAAATAAAGGCTGAACCGGGATAGCCGCTGAAGGTCATGCTCCCCGGCTCATACATTTTCAGCAGGTGGCCACCGGCAGATCAACTGATAAGGCAAACCTGCAAAATATAAGATAGATACCTGTTTCAACTTCTGCTATAACAGATTTGTAGAAAAAGAATGTTGTTTTAATACCTCTATGGGGAAAAAATTACGCTTTGACGCTCTCGATAATGCAAATAACTCTCTTTAATATACGGCCATATATACAGGCATAAAATTTTGTATTCTTCTTTCACCTGCCAGCTTTAAAATCTGATGGGGCCAGTGTATGATGATACATAAAGAGATATATGCTATATGGATAACTGTGCTGATAACCCAGCTTTCCTTTGCTCAAAAGAAAATTGCCGGCACATATTTCAGAGATACGCTTCCGCCGCCTTATGCAACTTCTTCGGCTACGAATTTCAGCAATGTGATCGGCTGGAAAGAAGGCGAAACTCCTGTTGCGCCGGAAGGATTCAAGGTGACTAAATATGCCGACAGCTTTCAGAATCCGCGTTGGATGTATGTGCTCCCGGATGGAGATGTATTAGTGGCCGAATCCAATACCCCGCATAGCTTTTTTGAAAAAGTGGGAGCGGCAATTATAGGGGCCAATAAATCCAATGACATGCGCAAGAGCGCAAACAGGATAACATTATTGCGTGATACCGATAAGGATGGTAAGCCGGACATGCGTACGACATTTTTAAAAGAGCTGAACCTGCCTTTTGGAATGCTCTTGCTAAAAGATAGATTGTATGTTGCCAATACAGACGGGCTTTGGATATATCCTTATAAGGAAGGCCAGACCAGCATTACTTCGGAAGGCAAAAAAATTGTAGACCTGCCCGCCGGTAAACATAACAGGCATTGGACCAGGAATATTATAGCCAACAGGGAGGGAACAAAAATATATATAGCTGTAGGCTCAGGTAGTAATGTTGCGGAAAACGGGCTGGCGGAAGAAAAAGACAGGGCAGGCATATGGGAAATTAACCCTGACGGAAGTGATTTAAAAGTGTACGCCTCCGGGCTGAGAAACCCTGTAGGGATGGATTGGGAGCCTGTCACCCAATCTCTGTGGGTGGCAGTTAATGAACGGGATGAGCTTGGCGATAATCTTGTGCCGGATTATCTGACTTCCGTAAAGGAGGGCGGATTTTACGGATGGCCGTTCAGCTACTACGGGCAGCATATTGAACCGAGGATAAAAAAAGAAGAACAGGATAGCGCACTGGTTAAAAAGGCCATCGTTCCTGATGTTTCATTAGGCGCTCATACCGCTTCATTAGGTCTGCTCTTTTACAGGCAGGAAAAGTTTCCCGCAAAATACCGCGGCGGTGCATTTATAGCACAGCATGGCTCGTGGAACAGGTCTGCCCTGGCAGGTTATTGCGTAGTATTTGTGCCTTTCAAAAACGGGTTGCCGTCCGGAGAGCCGCAAGCGTTTCTTACAGGTTTTATTGTTGACCCGGCGAAGGACAAAGTGAGGGGCAGACCGGTAGGCTTAGCAATGCTGCAGGACGGCTCCATGCTGCTGACGGATGATGTCAGCAATGTTATATGGAGAATAGCTGCCAGTAAAATGCCTGGTGATTAAAATATTCTAAGGGTTTGCTTTAAAATAGCCGGACTATCGTTCGCTTTTCGGTCATCTAAAAAGGAAAAGATCAATGAAAAACTTCCGGCATATCGGGCATGGTTTTTCTATTCTTACAACAGTAAAACATAGTGTATGAAAGCAAAGCATAAAACAAAAAAAGCAGTTCCTGCCGGCCCCGGCAAAGATAAAATGCCTTTAACTGCCGGCGAAGTGATACCTGACCTCCCTGAGGTGAAAGATATACCAGGACAGGAGCATATTCATGTTCTCCTACCTGGCGAGCTGGCTGATACCACTATTTCTTCCGATGACGAGGAAGGGAAAAGGGTATTTGATAATGACGGAGATGAACTCACCGAAGGCGATGTAACCCCTGAAGAAAAAAGGGCTTTGGAAGATGCAGCAGAAAAGACACCCGGCGCAGGGGACGAGGAGAACCTGCAGGCTGCCAGGCTGGATCAGAGGGATGATGACGGAGCGCCGTTAAATGAAAAAACAGATCTCAGCGGTAGTGAGCTGGATGTTCCCGGTAGTGAAGATGACGACGATGATAAAAAAACAGGAGGGGAGGACGAGGAGAATAATGCTTACAGCCTGGACGGTGAAGATGAAGATGACAGTGTTTCAAAATAGAGGAGGGAAGGGCGGTATTCTAACAGGGAAACTATATTATGACCGGTTGAAGACACTAGTGGTCAGCCTGCGCAACGGGCGTAACAGTTAGATGGGATCCGGACGTTTACTCATCTTCATCTTTATGAAATACTTTCCGGAGTTCAACCTTAGCTTCTTCGAGTGTATGCTTTTTGGACTCGGGGAGATTCTTTCCTGCCCGGTTGATGTAAAAATTCAGCATAGACATCGCAGACTGGTAAGGCGTTCCTTTTTTACGATGGCTGTGCACGGCAGAATGCTTCAGTGACTTTGCTATCTTTGCCGGATCATTGCCTGCAAATACGCCTTGTTCCAGGTCAAGAGCATTGCTGTGCTCAGTTACCTGCTTCGACCATTTTCTTTTTTTTGTCATTGATTCATTGGGTGATTTCGCTTTCTTTTTCATACAGTTGCTTTGGTTATCTGCATGCAATACCATGCCGTATTTTGCCAGGAGCTCCTCTCACACACTGAACGATCAGAAAACCTGCCGTAATGATTGGCAATAAAATTGGAGAGTAGGTACATAACTTACAGTATTTACATATCATGGAGACTTTAAATAAAGAGCTTGCAGCATCTATAAGGGCCTATATGATCGCGAAGTCTGAAACGATTGCAGTAGCAGAAAGCGTAACATCCGGATTGCTGCAATGGTATTTGTCTTCTATTCCTGATGCATCAAAATTTTTTCAGGGTGGCATCACCACCTATAATGTTGGGCAAAAATATAAGCACCTGCATGTGGAACCGTTATATGCTATCTCCGTGAACTGTGTATCGGCACGGGTAGCTGCAGAAATGGCAAAATACTGTTGCTGCCTGTTTGCAAGCAGGTGGAGTATTGCCGTCACCGGTTATGCTTCTGCTGTTCCTGAATCAGGAGGCGAATGCTTTGCTTTTTATGCTATTGCAAATGAAGATGAGATAGTGGCAGAAGGGAAAATCATACCAACTGATCACCTCCCGGAACATATACAATCTTTTTATGCGCGAGAAATATTGGAAATACTGGGGAATATCCTTAAGTAGCTGTTAGTGTTGCCGAAAATCATAATGAACCCTTTCATTATAAAACAATTTTGAGCTTTTTTAGTACAATCATTATTTCAATCAGAAGCTATCAGGGATTTTTGTAGAAAGGCGCGATTCAATCAGCCAAAAAGCGGTTGACATATGTTGTGATTTTGCTTATATTTGAATGACTATTCAATCATAAGATAAAATGCCACGGACTAAAAGACAATTTGAGGAGCTCAGAAGCAAGAAAATAGCGCTGATAGAGCGTACGGCTATGGAGTGTTTTGCCTCGAAAGGATTTCATGGCACTTCCATCAATTTTATTGCAAAAAAGGCAGGCATATCAACAGGGCTGACCTATAACTATTTTCCCAGCAAGGATGATCTGCTTACCTCTATTTACCTGAAGGGAATGAACAGGATATTTGATCCTGTTGGACAATTGAAAACCATTAATGAAAAAGACTTCCGGGCTTTCATAGACCATGTATTTACAGAAATGGAGAGCAATATAAAATTCTGGAAGCTGTATTTTATCGTGATGGGTCAGCCGGATATTTTTGCAAAATACCAGGAACATATAATGAAAGCCATCGCGCCCTTAATAGTAAAAATGAGCGGCTATTTCAGGCGGAAAGGGATATCTGATCCGGAGACAGAAACCAGGCTGTTATTTTCTATGTTAGACGGCATCTGCATGAATTATCTCATAGACAGTGAACATTATCCGCTTAACAAGGTCAGGAAAAAAATTCTAAAGCAGTATGGACAATAAAAACATTCTAATTTCAGGAGCAGGGATAGCAGGTACTACCCTGGCTTACTGGCTGAAAAAATTCGGCTTCAATCCAACTATTATAGAAGCTTCGCCAAAGTTGCGGGAAGGAGGCTATGGTATTGATTTTTGGGGAGCGGGATTTGAAGTGGCGGAAAAAATGAATATTGTACCGGACCTTGAAAAAGCTGACATCGGGATCTCTGAACTTTTGTTCGTTGATGAAAACAACAAACGGAAGGGCGTACTGAATTACCGGCAAATCAAAAAGCTGATGAAAGGTCGTGCGATAACTTTGCTTCGCAGTGATCTGGCAAAAATTATTTATTATCATCTTGATAAAGGCATCGAGATCATTTTTGGCGATACCATCACTCAAATAGAGCAGCATGAAAATGAAGTGGCGGTAACATTTAAGAGCGGTTCTACCCGCAATTTTGACCTGGTTGTCGGCGCAGACGGATTGCACTCAAATGTAAGAGATCTGGTTTTTGGAAGCGAAGCTCAGTTTGAAAAATACTATGGGTATTACACCGCTTCTTTTACCTTTGAAAACAGCCGGGACACAGGCAAGGCATTTTTGACATACAATGTTCCGTATAAGCAGGCAGCGGTTTATTCAGCCGGTAAAAATAAATCGGCATTTTTCATTTTTTCTTCACCGCAAAAATTATCCTACCATCACCGTGACATTGAGGCGCAGAAACAAATTCTTCGAAATGAGTTTGAGCATGCCGGCTGGAAATGCGCTGACCTTCTCGCCAAAATAGATACATCATTCGATTTTTATTTTGATACTGTGAGCCAGATCCGGATGAGCAGCTGGTCAAAAGAGCGCGTAACCCTGGTAGGCGATGCCTGTGATTGCCCATCCTTATTGTCGGGACAGGGTTCAACGCTGGCAATGGTTGGCGCATATATTCTTGCAGGCGAACTGAAGGAAGCCAATGGGAATTATAAAACAGCTTACGCACAGTATCAGGACATTTTCAAACCGTTTATTGACGTCAAGCAAAAAATAGCACAGCGCTTTTCAAAATCGCTGGTGCCTAAAAGCTGGTTTGGCATATGGATGCGCAATACGTTCATGAACCTGACGTTCCTGCCATTTTTATCTAAATTGTTCATTAAGCAATTTATGAACGATAAATTAAAGCTGAAGGAATATTAAGTGATTCTGTAGCGATGGTGTTGTGTGATAGCTGACCTGCTGCCTAAGTGTTACTTGTTTTGCTATAATAATCAGGTGTAAGTTTATGTACTTTATACATTTCTTGTTTAGGAAATTAAAATAAGTAAAATCAAGACAGCAGGTCTGGCTTGGCACAAGGCAATGCTACCAAACCTGCGCCAGTGGCGGAATTTACTCTACTTAATTCTACATTTACACCTCAAAATTATTCGCCAAAATAATATTTTAAATCTTTATTGCCTATAACAATAAAACTCCTAAGTATTTTGAATGCTCAATTTTTTTTGATAACATCAGTTGTATTATTAGTGATTAAAAATATAATCCGATTTTACCTGCTACATTGTAAATATGATGATATAAATCTAATTTAAAAAAAAATGACTTCGTTTTATTTGCTCATGCCATATACAGAAATAGAATATGGTAAAAAAAAGTTTTAAAAAAAATTGCAAATCTTTTTTACGTGATGTTTTGGTTTTTTGGGATTATACATATTGTTATTAAAACTCTATCAAGCTAATATTTATGACTGTGCCACTTAAAATATATCGGAAATCTATTAAATGTTTGATTTGGCTGATTTTGAATATTAAATTTACTTCATTAGTGTCCGGTTAAATTAGATTGATTTCCAATTGAGTATAATTTTGTTCTT